>NZ_JBIKNQ010000034.1:0-54493 GCF_044358605.1 Ideonella sp. | reverse complement strand
GGACACCTACATCCGGTGGTACAACGAGGCACGGATCAAAGTCTCACTTGGAGCCCGCAGCCCGATCGAACATCGCCGGACGCTGGGGATCGCTGTTTAACCAGTCCAAGTTTTCTGCCGCACCCCCCCTTGGGCAGTATTGGATGTCGCCTGACACAAGAGCAAGGCGACGAATTTTCTGAGCTGCCTGTGCGGCAGTGAACATGACGCCAGGAAACCAAGACCCACCAGGGATTTTCTGAGCTGCCTGTGCGGCAGTGAACGATTGACGGTGCGACGGTCAACTCTTGGTCATTTTCTGAGCTGCCTGTGCGGCAGTGAACCGGCTGTTGCCCAGCGTCCAAGCCAGGCGGTTTTTCTGAGCTGCCTGTGCGGCAGTGAACGGCCGGCACAGACACCATTCCGCCATCAGAGTTTTCTGAGCTGCCTGTGCGGCAGTGAACGATACCCGCCAAGCTCTGCGGTATGGCAATAATTTCTGAGCTGCCTGTGCGGCAGTGAACTAGGTGACATTTGCGGTGGGGCCGCTGGGTGTTTTCTGAGCTGCCTGTGCGGCAGTGAACAGCCACTATGACATTGAGCCTGGCTCTGGCATTTTCTGAGCTGCCTGTGCGGCAGTGAACGGCCGTGGCCGCCGCTAGCTCGGCCTTTACTTTTTCTGAGCTGCCTGTGCGGCAGTGAACTGGAGACCACTTTGACAGACCAAAACCTTTTATTTCTGAGCTGCCTGTGCGGCAGTGAACTGCGTGGCGCTGGTCAGTGCCACCGTGCTTGTTTTCTGAGCTGCCTGTGCGGCAGTGAACGGGTAGCGGGCGCGCACCCGCAGCGCGCCGTTTTTCTGAGCTGCCTGTGCGGCAGTGAACGCAGAGGCACAACGCGGCGACATCGTTGATATTTTCTGAGCTGCCTGTGCGGCAGTGAACGAGCGAGAGCGCTCAGATGCTGATGTTGAGCATTTCTGAGCTGCCTGTGCGGCAGTGAACGGCACCTGGCTCAACGTGAGCCAACTGCTTTTTTTCTGAGCTGCCTGTGCGGCAGTGAACGACAAGGTGCTTGAGGCGCTGGAGAGGTTCAATTTCTGAGCTGCCTGTGCGGCAGTGAACAAGTTGACCCCGCGTAGGCTGGAACCTACCGGTTTCTGAGCTGCCTGTGCGGCAGTGAACGAGATTCGCAAGCAGATGGGCGGGCTCCTAAATTTCTGAGCTGCCTGTGCGGCAGTGAACTCGGTAAACAAGGTCATCATTCTTGGCAATGTTTTCTGAGCTGCCTGTGCGGCAGTGAACTTTGGTGGTGATGGTGTGCAGGGGCTCGCGCATTTCTGAGCTGCCTGTGCGGCAGTGAACGGTCTCCGATCATGCGGCCCTCCGGGTCTGTTTTTCTGAGCTGCCTGTGCGGCAGTGAACCTGCCACTGATGCCTGTGCCGCCTCTTTGGTGCTTTCTGAGCTGCCTGTGCGGCAGTGAACGATGCACACGCCGCTCAGGCGGCCTGTGGTTTTTTCTGAGCTGCCTGTGCGGCAGTGAACACCGCTGCATCATTGCCGACAACGTCACGGGTTTTCTGAGCTGCCTGTGCGGCAGTGAACCCTCTCTGGCCCAATAGCCTCGCTTTGGTGATTTTCTGAGCTGCCTGTGCGGCAGTGAACTGGGACCGGGCCTGCCAGCGCGCCGGGATTGATTTCTGAGCTGCCTGTGCGGCAGTGAACGGGTGCACCAACCACGCCGCCGCAATCAGCGCGTTTCTGAGCTGCCTGTGCGGCAGTGAACACCGGGGCTCGTCCCGCTTGGGGCCGGGGCTTTTTCTGAGCTGCCTGTGCGGCAGTGAACACCCCGGGCCTAGCGCCGCAGAGCTGGACTGATTTCTGAGCTGCCTGTGCGGCAGTGAACCTGTAGGCATAGCCCGCCAGGGTGCTGGTGTATTTCTGAGCTGCCTGTGCGGCAGTGAACGTGCTGCCCCTGGCCGCCAACAGCCCCACCCTTTTCTGAGCTGCCTGTGCGGCAGTGAACGCAGAGGCTTTGAAGCTGCCCGCCACCAGTTTTTTCTGAGCTGCCTGTGCGGCAGTGAACCTATCGTAGCGTTGGGTCGGCTCCATCTCTCATTTCTGAGCTGCCTGTGCGGCAGTGAACCCGATCTACAAGCGGGCTGCGAAGATCATCAATTTCTGAGCTGCCTGTGCGGCAGTGAACTTGTAATGGCTGTCGGCTCGCGCAAACAGGACTTTCTGAGCTGCCTGTGCGGCAGTGAACTCTGCGGATGTGCTGAACGAGTTCCCCAACGTTTTCTGAGCTGCCTGTGCGGCAGTGAACGTGTTGATTCTCCCGGTGGGGCTTATGACTGCTTTCTGAGCTGCCTGTGCGGCAGTGAACACTAAATAGTGTTGACAGCGCGTACACCATTTTTTCTGAGCTGCCTGTGCGGCAGTGAACTGAGCAGGCCATGAGCCAGCTATCAGCGCTAATTTCTGAGCTGCCTGTGCGGCAGTGAACTATTCAATCACTGTTTTTCTGGTGTGTCAATATTTCTGAGCTGCCTGTGCGGCAGTGAACAGTGGCAAACGTCCAAGTGTTCAGCCCATCAGTTTCTGAGCTGCCTGTGCGGCAGTGAACGATCGCGCTCCGCAAATAACGATCCGGCCAGCTTTCTGAGCTGCCTGTGCGGCAGTGAACTCATCCACGGCCAAGAGAAAGGGCTTCACTATTTTCTGAGCTGCCTGTGCGGCAGTGAACCCCGTCCTTGAACTGCTTTGCGATGCGCGGATTTTCTGAGCTGCCTGTGCGGCAGTGAACTTGTCGATCAACCACCGCGCCTCTGCCGGGCTTTTCTGAGCTGCCTGTGCGGCAGTGAACGCGCCGACCTTCACCACGATTTCACTGATGGTTTTCTGAGCTGCCTGTGCGGCAGTGAACGAAGCGGGTTGCGCTGCCCCTGATGGGCTACATTTCTGAGCTGCCTGTGCGGCAGTGAACGCAATGTCGGCGGCTGTTGGCTGAGTGGTTGGTTTCTGAGCTGCCTGTGCGGCAGTGAACACACCACCCCGACTATGTGCAAGTGCGCACAGTTTTCTGAGCTGCCTGTGCGGCAGTGAACGAAGTAGTCGTCGGCCTCGTCTTCAGCTGCTTTTTCTGAGCTGCCTGTGCGGCAGTGAACCTTGGAGGCGCCGACGATGCCGCTTTCGATCTTTTCTGAGCTGCCTGTGCGGCAGTGAACGATGTAGAGCGCGAACCATCCCGCCGCAACGATTTCTGAGCTGCCTGTGCGGCAGTGAACCGCAGCAATCTCAGGCACTGCGCGCAGGTTATTTTCTGAGCTGCCTGTGCGGCAGTGAACTCTGGCATGGTCTTCCACTTGCTGCCGCTCTTTTTCTGAGCTGCCTGTGCGGCAGTGAACGAGCAAGTCTCCACGCTGCGCCAGCGCTGGAATTTCTGAGCTGCCTGTGCGGCAGTGAACGGGGAGGTCTGAGCGGGTCATGCGGTGCGGAGTTTCTGAGCTGCCTGTGCGGCAGTGAACCATGTTGTTCTGAGTGGCGTGGTGCTGGAGGTTTTCTGAGCTGCCTGTGCGGCAGTGAACTGTCCTCTGGGCCAGCTAACCCATTGTGCCCAATGATGAAATCAGCCCGAGCCCGCATTCAACCCAACAAAACACAAGGCGCGCAAGTCCTTGATTTACAAGAGCTTGCGCGCCGCCTTCAAAAAAGGGTCAGAACCAGGGGGTCGTGGCGGTGGTGCTCAAACCATATGCATTGAAGCCACCCGCCGCAGCGGCAGAGCAGGGTGGACCCAGGCGCAAGAAGAGCATGAACGACTGCCCCGTGCTGGCACTGCGCACGGGCAAGAAGGGTAGCTTCAAGCTCTCTGCAGCGCTGTCGGGGATGCGCTCGCGAGCCTGCTCGGCCGTCAAGCCATGGCGCTTCATTTGGCGTCGCCGCAGCCGCTCCGGGCTGCTCTTGGCTTGCACGCGGCTTAGCTGGCGGTGCACCACATCTGCCGGGACCGTAGCCGTTGCACTCACTTGAACATGGTCCGTCATGCCACTCAGCCAAGGCAATGCCATCAATTGCCGCAGGCGCTCCGCAGTGCCTAAGACGCGCAGGGTTTGACCCAATCCCAAAGGCTTGTCTGAGTAGCCAGGGAAGGACACGGCCAAGTCCTCTGAATGCAATTGCACCAAAGCCCGATGCAACTTTGCATAGAGCGCGGCCAGAAGCTGGCTCGCCGGGAACTCCGGGTCAGGCCGTAAGTGGATGTCGAGGTAATGCGTCAGCATGGCCTCAGTCCTTGCCTGCGTCGCCAAACACACCGCCACGGATCAAGGTGGCCATCACAAAGTGTTGTTGCTCCAGTGCAGGCACCTTGTCTTTGAGCAGCCAGTTGTCCAGCAGATTGTAGAAGTCGATCTTGTCGCCCGGTTTGCGGCAAGCCTTGCCCAAGGTGGTGATGGAGCCATAGGGCTCGACCGCGATGGGGCCGACCTCGGCCACCTCGGGGTGCCAGGTGTCGATGGTGCGGATGGCATTGCCTAGCTTTTGAGAGTGAATGCCCGCCACATCGCTCACCACATAGAGTGTCTTGCTCTTGCCTGAGCTGGCTTTGTCCAAGATCAGCTCCTGCGAAGGGTAGACCTCCTGCCCTGCGCCAAGACGAGCAAAGGCGGTGACTTGAAGCAGGACATGCGTTGTGCCACTCAAGCCTGCCGCGATCACGTCCCCCAGCTCTTTCAGGGATGCTGCAGCAGAGCCTGCTTCGAAGTGACGCAAAGACAGCGCCAAACCGTCAAAGATCCAGGTCTTTTGGGCTGCCCCGTTGACGATGTGCTGGACTTGCACCTCCACCTGTTCTGCCCCCACACGGTTGCGCCACAGGAAGCGGCCGTTGGCCAAGTTGTAGGCATAGCGAGACGCCAGCTCACCAAAGCCAACGCCTTCCACATAGCCGCGCACGGTGGCCAACAGCTTGGTTTGGTATTCGGCGTTGTTGCAGGCGTTGGGCGTGCCCGCGCCGCTGAGCACCCGCAGCGAGAAACTTGCCTTCAGCGTGTCGGCGTCAGCGGGCAAGGTGGCCACATCAACGGTTTGTAGGTTCGGGTTCTCGATAGCGGCATCAAGTTTGGCCGGGTCTTGGTCTTTGGTCTTGAGGCGGTTGGAAATCGTGCCGCGCACAGACTTCTCGCGCACCGCCACAGGTGCCCAGCCCGACGGACTTTGACGGTCTTTCCATGAGCCCGAAAACAGCAGCGCATCAGAGGGGTCCAGCTTGCGTTCAAAGGCGAGAACAGAGGCGGTCTTGAGGGTGTTGGCAGTAGCCATGTTTGAATCTCCTTAAATTTGAATGAATGTCAGGCGGTGGCCGTGTCGGCCGTGGTGCCGGGGGTGTAGTCGTTACAGCAGCGGTAGGTGGCTTGCGCCTCACCTTCAGTGCGGGCATACCAAAGAAGGTCGTCCAAACTCTTCAGTCGGTGTGGGCTGATCCACTGGCCCATGGACCAGATCGTCTCGACAAACCGGAAGGGCGTCTTGGCGTCTCGGGCACCTGCCACGGTGCCCGGCGCATGCAGCTCAGACAGCGCCGTATAGCCCACGGGGATGGGCACAGTCCAACCTGGGCGCTTGTCCGTCTGCCAAGTCACCTCGCCGCCTTCCGTTTGAACCGCTCGATGGTTCCAGCGAGACAGGTCCAACCAGGCCTCTAGCACGTCGGTTTGGGGGTTAGCGGCCTTCATGTCGGCAAGGCGCTGCGCCATCAGATCGTGCCGCGATACCAATGCAAAGCCAGGAAGGCAGGCCCGCGCCAGTTTGCGCATCTGCTGTTGTGCTGCTTCTTCGCCTTGCGCCTCCAGTTCCAGGAATGGTTTTGGGCGGCGCTGGCGCCCACTGGGCAAGGGCGGCATCACGCTGCCACCCGCCAAGCGCATGCCCGCCAACTCATGGGCCACACGGCCTGCCAGGGCTTGGCGTTCCGCTTCACCCAAATGCGCCGAGGCAAGCTGAACGCTGAACACCAGAGTCAACTCCAAGTGCACACGCCCCTCTTCCACAATGCCAGCCGTGCTGCCATCGGCGCCGACCGGGTTGCGTGTCAAATGGAATGCCCGAGTGAAGCCCTCTGTGGTGACCTGCGCTTCAAAGTCGTGGCAAACCACGCCCACCGCTTTGAAGGCAATGCCGCTGTTTGGCCCCAAGCGCCGCTCCAGGCTCGTCATCAGGCCCAGAAATGCTGTCATGGCCGGGAAGCCCCAAGTCATAGGGCTGGAGATGGCATTGGCGTTTTGAACGCGCACCCGTGGCAACACCAGCAGAGCCCAGTGTTCAGGCTTGTCTGCAATCACGGTGGTCATGCGGCCTCCCGTGCAACGGTTTGAAGTTGCTCCTGCGCCTGCTTGCGCCACGCTGCAAACTCACTGTCGCCGACGGGCAGGGGGTTGCGCAACTGCGCATTCACCCAGCGCGCAAAGTCGCCCGCAATGTCGTCTTCGGTGTCTCCCATTGGGATGCCTGGGGGCTGCCCTTCTGGGTCCAACCATGTGCGTTGAGCCGCAGGCAGGGCACAGTCTTCCGACTGACTCCAACCCGGTTCCAGCGTCAGAAGTTCAGCTTGAAACTGAATCAGCTCGTCCAGCAAGGCGTCTACCCATGCGCGAACGCGCTGGCGTGTCTCCACGTTGGCTGGTGGCTTGTTCTCTAAGAACCGGCGCAAGGCACGGGCCTGCTGGGACACGCTGGGCCGCCGACCCCACACCTTGAACATACTGCTTACACCCAAGAGTGGTCGCACCGCCGCAGACTTCCAGACAGGTGGCACCGAGGCCAGCAGGCAGTTGTCTCCCCGGCGCTCGCTGTTCAACTGGCTGATGTTCTGAGGCTTGGTGCCCCCCAGCTTCTGAATGGCCATGTCGGGGTACTCGCGCACTGGGCGCGCATGGTGCTTGCCCTCCTTGCGGGCTGCACGGGCAGCCTTGGCCTCTTCACTGAAGCGGTCGTCCTGCAACTGCTGGTAGACCCGGTGCACCAATGACGTGGGGTACAGCGGTGCCAGCAGGTGATAGGCCTTGTCGTCATGGGCGGACTGATCGTCGCCGTCGAGCAACCAATACAACTGTTTGGCGTTAGTGTGGCTGCTGACTTTGGCGCGGCCTGCGGCCAAGCCTGCAAAAGCAGCAGCCCACTGTCGACCCACGACCTGGTCATCGCTGAGCGCGGCCACAAAGTCGGCATCGCCATTCACCGCGAGGTCCAGAAACCCTTGGTCTTCAGACTTGAGTTTCAAGAACTTGTAGACATCCAGCGCCGCAGCATTGCCCACGACATCGGACTCAAACTGATCGCCTAGGCAGTGCGTGCCAAAGTAGGCGCTCGGTTCAAGGGATGACGGAGGCCGGTACAGGCTGCTGCCCTTGGCTTCGGGGTGAATGGGCTTGAGCGAGTGGGTGACGGCCTGGATCTGGACCACACGGCGCGCCGCGTCTTCCAGCCAAGCTGAAGGTTCGAACTGCGCCTGCAGCTCGGATCGTTTGGGGTCGTCGGGCGAGAGCTTTTCTAGCTTTCCATCAAGGCGCTCCTGGAGAAAGCCTTTGATGAGTAGACGCAGCTCCGCTCGTCGTCCCGTCTGGGGCGTAGACATATCGAGGGTTCCCTAGTTTCTTGCCGCAAGGCGCGGCGCTTAGAATCCCCCAGGAACACTGTCCCAGGGGCGGTTGAATGCGGCAGCAATGCCGCTCAAACCCTCCTGAACGGGTGACGACTAGTCACAGAAGAACCTCCTTGGTCGTCTAACCTCGACCAGTAGGTGCCACGGCGGGATGAACGCAGGGCGGTGTTGTGGATGGCTCAACGGTGTTGCAGCACCGTTGAGTCTTCCTTTTGTGCGAAGAGATCATAATTCGTCAACCAGTACAGTGATAGTTTTTCTCACTGCTGTAAAGCAGCTAAGAAAAGTACGGCGATGGTTTTGCTCGCCTACTTCCACTGCCGCACAGGCAGCGCTCGGTGATGGCGGCTGCAGCCGCCATCACCGCCTTTTCCAGAACCCGAGCGCTGGGTGCGAGTACCACCCGCTTTCGTTGGTCGGGACGTTCACCGCTCCGAATCGCGTCGCACACCATTCCAGCGATTGATCCATGGATTCGGCCAAGGCAATCAGCTCAGTCATGTAGTCCTGCACCCCCCAGACCGATACCGAGCTGCTCATCAATGCCGACTCTGCCAGGCGCGTATGGAGTTCGCCTTCCACGGGCATGTAGAGCTTTTCTCCTCGCTTGCCGCCCTTCATGTCTTCGACCTGGTGCAACACGGCGTGCTCGCCGTCACCATCCGGCAACAAAACCAATGAGACTTCACGCTGATTGGCGTCATCTCGAAACGGTTGTGCCTGTTGCAGCAAGCCGGTGAGCAATGCCTGCTGGGGCTGCGTGCGCCACCAAGTGCTGGCGTTGACCTCAACCGGGGCGGATGGCCCTTTTCTTCCCGACTTTGCAGGGGCTCTGGGTAGCATCTGATCGCGCATGCGTGCGTGCTCTAGATCAGCCAGTTGGCTTTGCGGGCTCAGTGCCTGATCAGGTGCGCAAACAATGCGAGGTCGAGCGTCTAGGCTGGTCAGGACGTGGCTGTCGAGCAGATCGGTCAGGTCATGGCTAGTGAGCCGGAAGGCACCCGTGTTGGCTTCAAAACCGGGTTTGCAAAACGCCGCTTCTGTGGGGTGCGTGAAGCTGCGCAGGTTGCGGCTGAAGACGTGTACGTTGGTGCCTTGGCACTCACCAGGGCGATGGCGCCGAACACGACCCAAGAGCTGGATCAGCGAGCGCAATGATGAAGGCTCCACCACCGCCCAGTCATAGTCGTGGTCCCGCCCGACTTCGGTGACGGGCGAGCCTAACACGATGAACAAATGATCGTCCTCGTCGCTGCCTTGCAGGTGCTCCCGGATGTTGGCCAGCTCGAGCACCGCGTTGGGGACATGACGTTTGAGCGTGGCGTCCAACTGCCGCTCTAGAGATGAGCGAATCAGCAAGGGGTGGCGCGAGTGATAGACGCAGAGGTGAACCCTAAGGCCACTGGGTACGCCTTGCGCAAACATCGCCAGCGCCACTTGAATCAGAGGCTCCACATTCGCCATGCGAACCAGCCCGAAGCTGACCCGCTTGCCAGTGTGTGGGTCCACGCTGTGATTCTTGGCGTGCAGTTCGCTGGCTGACTGAAGCGCCGCCTCTGCAAAGGCCTTGCAAGCCTTGTCGCGGTCCTTGCTTAGGCCTTCCAGCGGGCGCAGCATCACCCTGCGCCTGGGTGCCGAGGCCTGCTGGGCCAAGGCTTCAGCGCGTGCCTGTACAAACCCTTGATGCTGTTGGGCAAAGTCGCTCGCTTCGGCACAACTGGCGTCATGCTGCTTGAACTCGTCTGTCCATAGGCAGCAAATGAGCGGGCGAGACAGCCCGGCGACCGGCCGAGCACCACGATTGGCTTGGAACTGTTGTCGCCCCGCCGCATAGGCCTCGAAAAGCCCGTGAACCAAGGCCGGAGGCAGCGTGGCCGAAGAGAGCAATACCCGCGACCCTAGCAGGCCAGCCCAGTGCACTAACCGCGTCAGGGCTGGAAGGTCGGCTAGGTCAAAGTCATCGGGTTCATCCAGCACCAAGTCGCCGCTCATCAAACGCAGCATGGGTGCAATCTGTCGGCCACCGCGTTGGCTCTCAGTGGCAGGGGTGAGGTGGTCAACCGTGCACACCAGCAGCGGTGCCAGCAACAGCTTGCGCACTTCGGGGTCCGCCACAGCACGCTGAAGTAAGGGGTGCTTGTCGTGCTGGCCTTCGTAGAGCACATGACCGCCTTCTTCCTCGAACAAGGCCTGGCGTGAGGTCGACCCTGTGGCTTCGGCCAACTGTTCGAAATGCTCGAACAACATGCGGTTAGGTGCTCCACCTACACGAATGGCCAGCTCGTCGTCTTCCAAGTTCAGCAAGTGCCTAAAGGATTGCCCGGTTTGCAAGGTTAGCGTGCGCAGGCCCATGGCGAAGGCGCAGCGCATGCCAAGCAGCGGGTTCGCCAGGGCGTACATGATGCGGGCATTGGCCAGCGTCTTACCGCATCCCGTGGAGGCCATGTTGACGATGAACGCGCCGTTCTCTTGACTCTTGGTGCGCAGACTGCACGCGAGGTCAAAGGCCTTGTCTTGCCATCGATACCGCTCGCTCTCTGAGCGCTGTTTGAGCTTCCGGTGTTTGGCGAGGCGGGGGAGATGGCGCTCAAATAAAGGCAGGAATCTGGCGACCTCCGCGCTGTGTTGCGCAACGCCGACCAAGTGTTCGTCCAGGCTTTGATTGGTATGCGACCTACCTTGCTTGTCTCGGCGCGTGTTGGCGGCCAAGGGGCTTGGCTCAGCAATGGTCACGCGACCGCGAACGGACTTGTTCTCAGAGTCGACTTCTAGGCTGGAATAGTGGTGGTCCGCCAGCATCAGAGCAAGGCGCGCCAAGTGCAGCACGTAGGGGTTGTTCATCAAGCACAGCGCCGCCTCGGTGCCTGCATAGGCCCCTAGGCGCTTTGCGATGCGCTTCGCCCTGTGCTGCCATTCCGGGGTGCTGACTGGGAGTCCGTGTGGGAAGGTCCAGTACGGCTCTATCGTGTCCGTCGTCGCGTTCTTGAACTCCTCTTCGTTCCAGTCGGCGATGAGCAGCCCAAGGCCAGCGTCTACGAGACTGCTTTGGAAATTGGACCCAAAAGGCAGCACTGGCAAACGGTGATGCGTGACCACCAGCCAGCCCAAAGCCGTGGCCAGTGGAGCGTGTGCAAGGCTCTTGAAAGGGGACAGATTCGGTTGATTGGGCTTGTCTTGGTAGAGCGGCTTCAACCATTGGTCTACCTCTCCCGCAATCGGGCTGGCCAGACGCGCGAGCCATCCAGCGTCGGTATCCTGGCCAACAAAGGCCTCCAACAGCCGCAGAGAAACCCATTCGTGGCGAATGAGGTTGCGTCCCTTGAGCTTGTTGTTGAGCCGGTCTTGAAAAGCTTGGATCGCCTTGCCCAGGTCATGCATCAGGCCAGCCATATCGGCCAGCAGGCGAATCAACTCACCGTGGTGCCAGTCGTTTTGGTCGTGTTCACGCAGAACGTTGCGCATCGTCGTGTTGGTGGGCACCGCACCTTGATCATTGAACCGAGACGCATCCCCCACCGTCCACAGCAGCTCGCTATGGTCTAGACCCCGTATCCAATGGCAGGCCACGGTGGTGTTCTTGCGAGCGGTTTTGCGCAGCAGCTTGCGCAAGGTGTCCAGCCCGTCTTGGGTGATGGGGGTTTGCCAGGTGCGGTCGCCGCGTCGCTCGGCAAATTGGTCAAGGATGCGGCGGGTTTCGGTCAAGGCGCGTTTGTCGCACTGAGAGATGAGCAGGACATTCATGGCTCACTCCTGTGCTGCGGGCGTCATCTTGCTGACGGTAGCCGCCGTGAGCTTGATGGTGTCGATCATGAAGTCCAGCGCCTCGGTGCGGGTCAAGGTCTCGATGCACGCTTGGCGAAACTCCTGTTCGCTGTGGCCTTTGGCCGCCGAGAGAAACGCTTGGGGCAGGATGACGGCGTCTTTGATCAAGTCTGCAATGTCAAACACCAAACCACCACGCCGTGTCTTGCCATGGAGAACGGCCAGCGAGTGGGGAATGCCCAAGACCCAGGCAGCTGTGGCCCCCAGGCCATAAGCCAAGTAGTTGCCGTGGTCTAAGAATTGATTGGCGGAATCATGACTCTCGCCACGCTTGGCGCGCGTGAAGTCGCCGTACTTGGCGGCTTGGCTGGCAAGGCGGTAGAGCTGCTTGGTGAGCCGACCTTCTTCCGTGAGTAAGGCGGTGACATCTCGGGCGCTGCCAATCGCCGAATTGCTGGTCGAAATGAGGGCGTTCAGCTCGTCAAGCGGGGCTTCAAAGCCTTGCTCCTTGAGAGATTTGCTGCGTGCCCAATGCGTGCTGAGGCGGTCGAGCCGGGCCACCTGAAAGCTGCGTGCTGCCGCCAACCTCAAGTCGTCATGAAACCAAAAGCGCACCCATTGCTGCAGATACTCTGTAGGGCGGTACTCACTCTGGCCGGGCAACCAGGCCACTTCTAGGCTCTGCTCGGTACCTGCAAACAGCGGGGTTCCGCCACCGCCACAAAACCCCAGCATCACACCCGCTTTGGCCAGCTCTCTGACGGCGGCTTGGGTCACGGAGGTTCCGGTGCCCAACAGCACTGTGGTGGTGTTGGCGATGGGGATGTTCCAGTACAGCGACTCCTTGCCGCGCTCGGTCACATATTCGACACGCCCGCCGTTGACCAGGATACGGCAGTGCTCAAGGTAATAAATGTTGGCGCGCTTGGAATGAAGAATGGACTTCAAGTCGCCTGCTGAGATGTCTTGCACCACGGCTCTCCTCTGTGTTTATGGAGCCAGTCTGTTCGTCCACTGGCTCATAGGATGCGCCACTGTACAAACGATCAGCTCTTTCCAGAGGTCGGGTGTTTCCTCAATCGCCTGCTGGTTTAGCTACCATGCTAACCCCTGGAGTGACGGCGCTGATCGGCGACGGCGTGTTCCGCTGGCACCAAAGCGGCACTGCACTGCTTTGACAAAAGTATCGAACTCGATACATTTGGGTGGCATAGCCAAGGAGATTTGAATCATGTCACTCAGGACTGTGCCCTTCGATGTCGTGAGCGAGCTGGACAACGACGCCGCGATGCATGAGTACCTGTCGCAGGTTTTCGCCGACGGAGATTCCGACGAGATTTTGCGGGCGCTGGGCCATGTGGCTCGTGCCCGAGGAATGGCGCAGTTGGCAGCCGACAGCGGCTTGGGGCGCGAAAACCTCTACAACGCCTTGAAGCCGGGGGCCAAGCCTCGCTTTGACACCATCTTGCGGGTGTGCCACGCCCTGGGCGTGCATTTAGAGCCGCGACCCATTCAGCCCGTGGCTTAAGGCTCTATCAATCCACCACCCCCAACACCACCTCAGACGCCTGAACCAGCGCCACCACCGCGCTGCCTACTTGCAGGCCCATGTCGGCCACGGCGGCCTGGGTGATGATGGCGACGATGTGGGCGCCTTGCGGGGTGTGTACCAGCACTTCGGCGTTGACGGCGCCGGGGGTGATTTGGGCCACGGTGCCGGGCCATTGGTTGCGGGCAGAGAGCTTGGCGCCTGTCCCTAAGTCGGCAGCCAGCATCACGGCGCTGGCTTTGACCAGGGCGATGACGGTTTGCTTGGGGCGCAGGCCCAGGGCCTGGGTGCTCTCGTGGGTGATGGTGGCCCACAGGCGCTGGCCGCTGGGCAGGGCCAGCTCGACTTCGTCGTTCACGGCCCCGGCGCGCAGCGTGGCCACGCTGCCCACCCATTGGTTGCGGGCGCTGGTTTTCATGGTCATCACGTTCAGCAGGCTGAAGGGCTGGCTCAGGTCCAGCCCGTGTTGGTCGAGGTGGCTCACAAAGCGTTGGTGTACGGCGTCCACCTCTTCGTAACGCTCAATCAAAGCCATTCCATAGGCCGTGATCTTGGCGCCGCCGCCGCCTTTGCCGCCGGTGCTGCGCTCTACAAGGGGCTGGCTGGCGCGCTCGTTCATGGCGTGGATGGCGTCCCAGGCGGCTTTGTAGCTCATGCCAAAGGCTTTGGCCGCCGCCGTGATGCTGCCGTGCTGGGCCACGGCCTTGAGCAGGGCGATGCGGCCGTGGCCGCCCAGCGGCTGGTCACCGGCGGCGAGCCACATGGAGCCTTGCAGGCTGAGCCGGGGCCGTTTGGGGGGGGCGGGGCATGGTGGGTCTTGAGGTGTCAGGGGCGGGGGGAGGGCAGGCGCAGCACCTCGCCGCCCAAAGCGGCCACGTCGTGCTCGTCATGGGTGATCAGCAGCACCGGCAGGGCCAGCTCGGCCAGCAGGGCGGCCAGGTCATCTCGCAGGCGTTGGCGCAGGGCGGGGTCCAGGGCGGCAAAGGGCTCGTCCAGCAGCAGGGCGCTGGGCTGGCTCATCAATGCACGGGCCAAGGCGGTGCGCTGTTTTTGCCCGCCGCTGATCTGGTGCGGCAGGTGCTGCGCCACGGCGTTCAGGCCCATGCGGGCCAGCATGTGTTGGACGGCCTCTGGCGTGTGGCGAGTGCTGGGGTTGCGCCAGCCGCTGCTCAGCGCAAAGCCGATGTTTTGCGCCACGCTGAGGTGGGGGAAGAGGGCATAGTCTTGCGCCACCCAGCCCAGGCGGCGCTGATGGGCGGGGGTGTGGATGCGGGCGGCATGGTCAAACAAGGTGTCGCCTTGCAGCCGGATGTGGCCATCATCCGGCCGCAGCACGCCGGCCACCATCTTCATGGTTTGGGTTTTGCCGCTGCCGCTCACACCCAGCAAGATGAGGCGCGGGGCGTGGGACTGCACGGCCACGTTCAGCGTGAAGGTGTGTTGGGCATGCGGCCAGTGCTTGCGCAGGGCCAGGTCCCAGATGGGTACGGCGCCGTTCATCGCAAACGCTCCTGCTGTCGGCCTTGCCAGGGTGAGAGCCGCCCCGCTAGCAGCAGCACGCTGATGCACACGGCAGAGATGATCAGCACTAGGTGTAGCGCCGCCTCGTCCTGCCCGGCTTGTACGGCCTCATACACCGCGATGGACAAGGTTTGGGTTTTACCGGCAATGGACCCGGCCACCATCAACGTGGCGCCAAACTCGCCCAGGGCGCGCGCAAAGGCCAGCAGCAGCCCGGCCAAGATGCCGCGCCAGGCCAGCGGCACAGAGACCCGAAAGAACACGGCCCATTCGCTCAGGCCCAAGCTGCGGGCCGCGTCTTCCAGCGTGGCGTCCACGCCTTCAAAGGCTGCGCGGGCGGCCTTGAACACCAGCGGAAAGGCCACGATGGTGGCGGCAATCACCGCGCCTTGCCAGGTGAAGATCAGCCGCACGCCAAAGGTCTGCAATAACCACGCACCCAGCGGGCCTTGGCTGCCGATCAGCACCAGCAGGTAATAGCCCAGCACGGTGGGTGGCAGCACCATGGGCAGGGTCAAGGTGGCGTCGATCAGGTCGCGCGCCAGGCGCCAGCGCGGTGGCCCCAGCCGGGCCAAGGCCCAACCGGCGCCTACACCCAAGATGAGGTTCAGCGCGGTGGCCCAGCCGGCCACCTTCAAGGTCAGCAGCAGGGGTGTCCAGACGCTGTCCATCGCTGCTTTATTCAGGGTTTGCCAAAGCCATACTTGGCCAACACGGCTTGGGCTGCAGGCTGCAGCAAAAAGGCCACAAAACGCTGGGCCTCTACCGGGTTGGGGGCGGCCTTCAAGGCGGCGGCCGGGTAGCGCACCGGGCGCGTGGTGGGCACGGTAAAGGCCACGCGCACTTTGTCGGGCATCAGGGCGGCGTCGGTGGCATAGACGAAACCGGCGTCCACCTCGGCGCGCGCCACATAGTCCAAGGCTTGGCGCACGGTGTTGGCGCCAATCATCTTGGGCTCAATGCCAGCCCAGCGTCCTTCGGCTTCCAGCACGCTCTTGGTGTAGCGGCCCACGGGCACGCTGGCGGGCAAGCCAATGGCAATGCGGGCATAGCGGGCGGTGCTCAGGTCGGCGGTGCTCTTGGGCGTGTGGGCGGCGCTGCGGGGCACCACCACCACCAGGGTGTTGGTGGCGATGTCTCGGCGCTGCTCTGCCGCCACCAAGCCCTGGCTTTGGGCTTGGTTCATGGTCTCTTGATCCGCGCTCACCAGCACATCCACCGGCGCTCCCTTGCTGGCCTGGGCCAGCAGTGCGCCCGAGGCGCCAAAGTTGAACTGCACGGTGCTGCCGGGGTGAGCGGCTTCATACAGCGGCTTCAGGTCTTTGAAGGCGTTGCTCAGGCTGCTGGCGGCGCTCACCGTCACTTCGCCCGCTTGCGCGCCCAGCACGCAGAGGCATAAGCCCCCAAGTACGGTGAGGCGGGTCAGGTGTTGGCGCAGCGGCGGCATCTTCAGGTTGGCAAGGCAAGCGATGTATATAAGTATATATAGCGCTCGCATTGGCCTGCCGTGCGCCAGCGCAAAGTCAAAATCAACATAGCCCTGCACGCTGCCTCGCGAGCGATATGGCCGCCCAGACACGACGCGGCGCTGGCTATGATGCCCACCATGCAGCACCCCGAGATCAGCCTGGCCGCGATTCACGACGACGGCAGCGGCAACGTCCACGCCCTGTTGCGGGCCTTGGTGGCGGAGTGGCGCGCCCAAGGGCACGATGTGCAAGGCTTGCTGACCCGCCCCGGCCCGCCAGGTGCGGCTTGCAGCGCTGACATGGTCTTGATCGACGTGGTCACCGGTGAGGACTACCTGATCAGCCAAAACCTGGGCAAAGAGGCCCAAGGCTGCCGCGCCGACCCGGCCGGTTTTGCGCGGGCCAGCCAAGTGCTGCGCCGCGCGGCAGACACGCCCGCAGCGCTGGCGGTGTCCAACCGCTTTGGCAAGTTGGAGAGCCTGGGCGAAGGCTTTGCCGACGAACTGATGGCCTTGCTCAGCGCCGGCGTGCCGGTGCTGACGGTGGTGTCAGCCCAGCACCGCGAGGCCTGGGATGCCTTCACGGGTGGGGCACCGGTGTTGGCTGCTGATGCGCAGGTGGTGCAGGCGTGGTGGCTGTCCTTACAGCACGCGTCTTAGAGCCCGCACCTTCTTCCAGAGCAAGGCTTTGGGCATGTGAATGGCCATGGCGCTCATGCAGCGCTCCAGCCAGCCCTCACGGGTTTGGAGCCGGTCGATGGCCCAGGCTAAATCTCGCCGAATGGCTGCACCATAGGCCGCTTCGGCCTTGGTGATGGCCGCGCGCAGGGCGGGCAGGCGCAGCGACATCAGGCCTAAGTCGATGATGTCCCGGCTGAAGGCGCCGTCATCGGCATGACGGTCGGCGTTGGCCAGCAACTTGGAGCAGGCCAGGTCCAGCGACGTGAGTGTGTGAATGCCACACAGCATGTCGTCAGAGCCAGGGGCAACCAGGGTGATGCGGGCTTCGCGCACGATCTCCAGTTTGATCAACTGCCCATCCATCTGCACCCAGGTTCGGATGCCGTATTGGTCGGCACGCAAGTCGCGCGGGGTGATCAGGGGCTGGGCCTGGGCGCGCACCAGCGCATTCAAGCCTTGAGGGCCGGTCAAAAGAAGGCGCAGGGCTCGGTAGCCGTCGGCATCAGAAACCAGAAAGTCCATGTCCACCGACTCGCGGTATTCACCAAACCGCAGCGCAATGCAGGTCCCGCCGCCAAACCAGCAGGCATGGGCACGCAGCAGTTCACCATCCAAAGCGGCCAACACATGGGCAATGCGTTGATGATGTGGCCGCTCAAACAAAGTGCCTCCCGAAGGCTGTACGGAGTGCGTTGAGCAAGGCCCGCTCTGAGGGGCTCATGGCTGAGGCGTCTAGGTGCCGCGCATTGCGCTCGTAGATGTCCAGGGCTTCGGCGGCAGTCAGGCGCTCGCTGGTTTTGACCTGCCAGGCCAGTGCTTTGAGTTGTGGGTAGTCGGCCAGCCGGATGTGGACGGGAATATGGTCTTCCAAAGGCGGGGTGGTGGTGGCGGCAAGCTCTGGGCCAGTGGCCGTCAAGCCCAGGCCTAAAGCGGCCAGCACATTGGTCCAGGCGCCCGCCGTGACGGACGGCTCGCCCCGTTCAATGCGATGTAGGGTCATGCGCGACACGCCAGCGGCCTCGGCGGTGACGGTGGCACTGATGCCCAGCGACTTGCGTTGGGCGTGAATCTGCTCGCCTATCTGCTTGAGCAGGGCGACAGACGGTGCTGTGGTGAGTGGAGCGGTCGATGGCATTTGTATCTCATTATGATCATTGAAGCTAAAATGTCAATTATGAGATACAAAAGCATCGCCCCATTTGTTTGTACAGCGTAGTGCGGCTGATGCCCAGTTGGCGCGCCGCCTCAGACAGGTTGCCACCGCAGTCTTGCACCACTTGTTGCACTGTGTTGCGAGCTTGCTCACGCAGGCCGCCTTGCGGCAGGGCCGTGCTGGCAGGGCCTGTGGCGCCGGGGCGCAATTCATCCAACAGGTCTTCGGGCAGGTGGCTCCAGCTCAGCTCGGCCTCGTCGTCGCCCAGCAGGGCGCAGGCGGTTTGCAGGGCGTTGTGCAACTGGCGCAGGTTGCCCGGCCAGCGGTAGGCGGCCAGGGCGGCGTTGACATTCGGGGCTAAGCCCAGCGGCCGCTGTGGGCACAGGCGGCTCAGCATCAGGGCCACCAGGGCGTCAAAGTCTTGCCGCTCGCGCAAGGCGGGCAGGTTGAGGGTGAGGCCGTTGAGGCGGTAGTACAGGTCTTCTCTGAAGCGCCCAGCCTGCATCTCGGCGCGTAGTTGGCGGTGCGTGGCACACACCAGGCGGAAGCTCACCGCCACCGGCTGACCGCCGCCCAGCGGGGTGACCTGGCGCTCTTGCAGCACGCGCAGCAGCCGGGCTTGCATGGCCAAGGGCATGTCGCCGATCTCATCTAAAAACAAAGTGCCGCCATGCGCTTCGCGGATGCGGCCGGGCGCGCCCTCTCGGCTGGCGCCGGTGAAGGCGCCGCTTTTGTAGCCAAACAACTCGGCCTCGATCAAGCTCTCTGGGATGGCCGCGCAGTTGACGGCCACCAGCGGCCCGCTGTGGGTGCGCGCGCTGGCATGCAGGGCGCGCACAAACACCTCTTTGCCCACGCCCGATTCACCCTGCAACAAGATGGCAATGGGCTTGTCGATGACGCGGCGTGCGCGCTCAATGGCCGCCTGAAGCGTGGCGTCGCCGGTGCCCAGCGCGACCAGCGCATCTTGTGGCGTGGGTGGCTGATGGGTGGCAGGCAGGGGCGCGGGGTCCGCCACCGCACGCTGGGCGTTGACGCACACGCTGCGCAGAGCCTCGGCGCGCACCCACAAGACTTTGCCCTCGGCGCTCAGCACGCGGCGCGGCGCCATGCCGTCTTGCCGCGCCCAGGCCCACAGCGTGGCCAGCGGTGTTTGCAAGGCGCGCTCGATGGCGCTGCTGTGCAGGGCTGTCCAGGGCAGGCCCAGCAGCAGCAGGGCTTGGCGGTTGGCGCCCACCAGGCGGCCGCTGTCGTCCAGGGCCACCAGGCCCTCGGCCACGGTGGCAATGCCTTCGGCCTGGGCATGCAGGCGCAGCTTGAGATGGCCCGCGTGTTGGTGCTCAAACAGGCGGTGTTCGATCATGTTGGCGGCCGTGCGCACCAGCCCCAGGGTGTGGCGGTGGTAGCTGCGGTGGTCGCCCGAGATGTCCAAGGCCCCAACAGTGCGGCCCGCCGGGTCAAAGATGGGGGCGGCTGTGCAGGTCAAAAAGCCATTGCGGGCCAAGAAGTGTTCGCCGCCATGGACCACGGTGGGCGCGCCATCGGCCAGGGCGGTGCCAATCGCGTTGGTGCCGCGCCATTGCTCGTGCCAGTTCGCACCGGGGCGCAGGGCCACACGCTGGGCGCGGTCTAAAAAGGGCGCGTCGCCCAAGGCCTGCAGCAGCATGCCTTGGGCGTCGGCCAGGATCACCATGCTGTCGGTGTCTCGGGTTTGCTCGGCCAAAAACTCCATCACGGGGCGCGCATGAGCCACCAGGGCTTGGTGTTGCTCCAGGGCGCGGGCCAGTTGCGGGGCCGAGGCATGCGGCGCGCCGGGCGGGCGGCCCGCAGGCACCAGGCCGTGGCTCAGGCTGCGCTGCCAGCTTTGGTTCACGCGCTCGTTGATCAGGCCGGTCTGCACCAAGCCTTGGTCTTGCAGTTGTTGGCGCGCCAGCTTCAGGGCCGGCCCTGGGGTGGGGCTGCCGCTGTGCGGGGTGGTGAGTGTCATGGTGGTCTCGCCCTGAGGTGATGTTGATATGCGGACTTGCGCAAAACAGGCATGGCGTCGTTGCTTCGGCTTGCCGTACTGGGTGTACTGTCTGCGCCTTCGCGCCTAGCCCTGCCTGCTTTGCGTAAGTCCTAGATATGTATATGGGTGCATAGGGGTCTACCTGGGGAGTGCCAACAGTGGCACGGCCAGGCTGGTGCGTTTGAGCGCGCTGTACAGGGGTTGCTGTTCAGCTTCTGAACAGCTGCACGACGCGCCGCACCCTGGGCTGAACAGATTGCAAGTCCTGGGCCACGGTTTGCGCGCCAGCAGCCCGCTGCCTGCACAAAACGGGTTGGCACGAGGGGTGCAATTGGTTTGGCGTGCTCAAGCAGAAGGACTGCTCAGAGCCCTGGCCTTTAGCCTTTAGAACTGGAGAGAGACATGACCGTTTACGCACAGCCCAACACCCCCGGCGCCAAAGTCGCCTACAAGCCCCGCTATGACAACTTCATCGGCGGCAAGTTCGTGGCCCCCCTGGGTGGCGAGTACTTTGACGTGATCACGCCCATCAGCGGCAAGGTCTACACCCAGGCCGCTCGCTCGCACGAGGCCGACATCGAGCTGGCGCTGGACGCCGCTCATGCCGCTGCACCGGCTTGGGGCCGCACGCCCATCACCGAGCGCGCCAACCTGCTGTTGAAGATCGCTGACCGCCTGGAGCAGAACCTCGAAGTGCTGGCCTATGCCGAGACCGTGGACAACGGCAAGCCCATGCGCGAGACGCTGAATGCGGACATCCCGCTGACCATCGACCACTTCCGCTACTTTGCCGGCTGCCTGCGTGCACAAGAAGGCGCTTTGAGCGAGATCGACGGCAACACCATTGCCTATCACTTCCAAGAGCCTCTGGGCGTGGTCGGCCAGATCATCCCCTGGAACTTCCCCATCTTGATGGCCGCCTGGAAGCTGGCCCCCGCCATCGGCGCGGGCAACTGCGTGGTCTTGAAGCCGGCCGAGTCCACCCCCATCAGCATTTTGGTGATGGCCGAGCTGATTGCCGACCTGCTGCCCCCAGGCGTGCTGAACATCGTCAACGGTTATGGCCGTGAAGCCGGCATGCCGCTGGCCACCTCCAAGCGCATTGCCAAGATCGCCTTCACCGGCTCCACAGCCACCGGCAAGGTCATTGCGCAAGCCGCTGCGGGCAACTTGATCCCGGCCACGCTGGAGCTGGGCGGCAAGAGCCCCAACATCTTCTTTGACGACATCGCCGCCCAAGACGATGCCTTCCTTGACAAGGCCATCGAAGGCCTGGTGCTGTTCGCCTTCAACCAAGGCGAGGTCTGCACCTGCCCCAGCCGCGCGCTGATCCAAGAGTCGGTATACGACAAGTTCATGGCCCGCGCGCTGGACCGCGTCAAGGCCATCAAGCAAGGCAACCCGCTGGACACCGACACCATGATGGGTGCACAAGCCTCGGCCATGCAGATGGACAAAATCATGTCCTACCTGGCGCTGGGCAAGCAAGAAGGCGCGCAAGTGCTGATCGGCGGCGACCAAGCCAAGCTGAGTGGCGACCTGGCCGGTGGCTATTACATCCAGCCCACGCTGTTCAAGGGCAACAACAGCATGCGCATCTTCCGCGAAGAAATCTTCGGCCCGGTGCTGGCCGTGACCACCTTCAAGACGGAAGAAGAAGCGCTGCAAATCGCCAACGACACGCCTTACGGCCTGGGTGCTGGTGTGTGGAGCCGTGATGGCAGCCGTGCCTACCGCATGGGCCGCGCCATTCAGGCCGGCCGTGTGTGGACCAACTGCTACCACGCCTACCCGGCGCACGCGGCCTTCGGTGGCTACAAAGAGTCGGGCATCGGCCGCGAAACCCACAAGCAGATGTTGGACCACTACCAGCAGACCAAGAACCTGCTGGTCAGCTACTCGCCCAACGCGCTGGGCTTCTTCTAAGCGTTCGTGATCGGGTCGGCTCAGGGAGGGAAGTCCTTGGGCGGTCTCTTGCGGGGGCAGCTTTCGGGCTGCTCCCTTTTTGCTTTGGAGAATCCTTGTGAGCAACGTTCCCCGCGTGGTGGCCACCGAAGCCGCTCGTGCCCTGCTGGCCCGCTTGCGCGCCAAGCACGGCGAGATCCTGATCTACCAGTCCCATGGCTGTTGTGACGGCTCCACCCCCATGGCCTTCAAGCCCACCGAGCTGAATCTGGGCAAAGACGACCTGCGCTACGGTGAGATCGACGGCACGCCCCTGTGGATGGGCCGCACCCAGGTGGACTACACCCTGGGCACTCAACTGATTCTGGACGTGGGCCAAGGCAGCCTGGGGACATTCTCTTTGGAGGACGGCGAGGGCCAGCACTTCAAGACCACGAGCCGAGCCTGGACGGACGAGGAATATGCGTGGTTGGAGCAGCATCCTCTCGCTTGAGTGCTTGAAAAGGGCGGGGTAAGCGGGGCTGTTTTCAGATGACTGGGTGCAGCCCGGCCTGGGCACACTGGGCCGAGACCTACTTCTCAGCAAAGGCCCGTCCATGCCTGCCCCGCTTCTTGCCCGCACCGTGCCGCTGTCGGCCGAGATCCCCGGTCCTCGCATGGGCTTGTGGCGCGCGCTCAAACACTCGCGCCAAATGCGCCGGGACTATTTGGGCACGCGGGATGAACTGCACCTGCGCTTTGGCGACATCTCCAAAATGGGTTTGATCGTCGAAACCGTGGTCGATGTGTTCAACCCTGAGCTGGCTCGCGAGCTGCTGGTGGACCATGCCGCTCAGATCACGCGTTGGGAGCGCGGGCCTGCCGTCTTTGCCCAATTGATGGGCCAGAGCGTGCTGGTGACCGAAGGTCAGACCTGGCAACGCCAGCGCCGCATGTTGCAACCGGCCTTCACCCCCAAGCGCGTGGCCGGGTACGCCCGCTTGATGACGGACGCCGCTCGCAGTGCACTGGACGAGGTGCTGCCGAAGGGCCAAGCGCGTGCCAGCGTCAACATTGACGAGCTGTGGACCACGGTGGCCATGGACGTGATCATGCGCACCTTGTTCTCCAGCCGTGCGCCCGATGACGCCCGCGCCGCAGGCCATGCCGTGCAAATACTGGGGGCGGCAGCGATGCAAGAGATGATGCGGCCGTTTGCGCTGCCAAGCTGGCTGCCTCTGCCGGGCAAGCGCAGCAAAGTACAGGCGCTGGAAATGATGCGCGAACTGGTGGGCCGCCACATTGATGAGCGGCGTCGCGCCCCTGCCGATGACCCGCGCCAAGACCTGCTGGCCATGCTGCTGGCACTGCGCGACGAGCACAGCGGCGAGCCGCTGAGCCCGGTGGAGGTCTTCGACCAATGCATGGTGACCTTTCAGGCCGGGCATGAAACCACCGCAAGCGCCTTGCTGTGGTGGAGCCGTTTGATGGCCGAGCACCCGGGCTTGGCACAACGCGCACAAGACGAGGTGGACAGCGTGCTGCAAGGCCGCGAGCCCGAAGCCGAAGACATGGCGCGCCTGCCTTGGCTCACTGCCACGCTCAAAGAAGCCATGCGCCTCTACCCACCCGTGGGCGCCTTGATGCTGCGCCGCGCCACCGAGGACTTCAGCCTGGGCGGCCACCACATTGAAAAGGGCTGGGTGCTGCGCGTCACGCCCTGGGTGCTGCAGCGTGATGCGCGCAACTTTCCCGACCCGCTGCGCTTCATGCCTCAGCGCTTTTTGCCTGAGGCCCCACCCGTGCCGCGCGGCGCCTGGATGCCGTTTGGCGCGGGGCCTCGCGTGTGCATCGGCCAGCACTTTGCGATGTTGGAGATGACACTGCTGGCTGCCATGCTGCTGCAGCGCTTCAACCTCTCTTTACCGGCCGACGCCCGCGCCTGCGTGCCCAAGCTCAACGTCACCTTGCGGCCTGAAGGCGCGGTGCCGGTGATGCTGACGCGCCGGGTGAACCAAGCTCGGAACCAGGCTCAGGCCCTGAGGCTCAGAGAGGCCTTGGCAGCGCTAGAGACGGCGAGTTAGGCCTTAGGGAAGCTCTGCACATATCAGGCCGGTCCGGGCTAGCGCGGGCTCGCCCCGATTTATGCAGAGCTTCCTTAGATCACGCTCGGATCAGTGCCACTGCGAGAAATAGGCGACACCAAATCTGTCGCAGAGCGCAAATAGCCGCTTGTCCAGCGTCCACAGCGACGCCCTAGGCGTGAGCAAGGTGGAGGCCAGTAGGGCCATGTCGACCAAGCCGCAACCCAGGCCATAGATCTCTTCTCTTTCCACGAAGGCCATCACCTCCAGCAGGCTGGCTTGCTGCACGTGGGGAAGGTTTGACAGATCGCGCAGCGTTTGCCCCCGAGGTGAAGGCGGCGTGCCGCAAGCCAACTCGGCCAACACCATAGGGTGGCAACAAGCCAAGTCATTGAGCAGAAGCTGCGTCAGCTCTTCATTCCTGCTCCGAAAGTGATCCACCCAAACGGAAGTGTCGATCAGCACGATGCCACTCATGGCAGGAACCTTGGGGCGGAGGGCCCTGGCACGGGTGCTTGGAGATGATGCAAGATCCTCATACCGCTGAAGAGACATCCCGCCGTCTAGGAACATCGGGCATCTCGTGCATCGTGCCACCGAGGGCGGCTAGCCTCTTGGCAGCCTGCACACGCACAAAAGTCTTGATCGCCTCTCTGAACAAATCGGCCTTGTCCATACCGGGCTCGGCGACCTCCAATGCGCGCTCATACAGATCATCATCAATGGTGACAGTGGTTCGCATGGGTGCTCCGGCATCAAAGTTGATGACAATTTACATCAAATTGGATTCAATGTGTATGGTCGGAGCATCTAGGTGCTGGCCACGCCTGGCGATGCAAGAACCACTGGAAGGCCCTGCAAGGCCCAGCCCGCCTGCGCCAAGCGCTCGGCCAAATGCCGCGCCGTTGCCACCGCCTCAGGCCCATCACCATGCACGCAAATGCTATGGATGGGGGTGGGCAAGCGCTGGTCGTTCAGGCTGACCAAGGCTTGTTCAGTGAGCATGCGCTCGACATGGGCCCAGCTGGCTTGGGCGCCGTGCACCATGGCCTGGGGGTGGCTGCGCGGCACCAGTTGGCCGTCGTCTTGGTAGGCGCGGTCGGCAAAGACCTCCAACGCCACGGGCAGGCCGGCGCGCTCGCCCGCACGGGCCAGGGCCGAGTGTGCGGGGGCCAGCAAGATAAGCTCGCGGTCCAGTGCACGGACGGCGCGGGCCACGGTGTCGGCCAGGGTGTCGTCGGCCGAAGCCATATTGCTCAGCGCACCATGCGGCTTGACGTGGGTGACGCGTCCACCTTCGGCGGCGGCCAAAGCCTGCAGCGCGCCGATCTGGTAAATCAGCAGGGCTTCCAGCTCGCGGGCCGGGATGTCCATGCGGCGGCGGCCAAAGCCTTGCAGGTCGGGGAAGGCGGGGTGGGCGCCCAGGCTCACACCTTGAGCCAGTGCGCGCTGCACGGTTTGACGCATCACCCACGGGTCGCCCGCATGAAAGCCGCAGGCGATGTTGGCGCTCTTGACGATGGCGAGCAGGGACTCATCGGCGCCCATGGTCCAGGCGCCAAAGCTTTCGCCCAGGTCGGCATTGAGGTTGATAGAGGTGCTCATGTCAGTCTTTAAAAATGACGCCGCTGATCAAGTTCTGGGTATAGAGCGCCTGCTCGTCCAGCCCCCCCAGCGGCGGGCAGGGCAGCAGGCTGGCCGCCCAGGCGGCTTCCTGGGCCTGTAGCGTGCTTAGGGCTTGCAACGCGGCTTCGCGGCTCACGGCCTCAAAGCGCAGCCCCCGGCCCGGCCAAGCTTGGGCCAAACGGTGCAGGTCGGCCCGGATCACGGTGGCGATTTTGGGGTAGCCGCCCACGGTTTGCCCATCAGGCCCCAACACAATGGGCAGGCCGTTGGCGGGCACCTGGATGGCGCCTGGGGCCACGCCGTCTGAGGCGATGTCGGCATGGGCGGGGGTGAGGTGCTTCAGCGCCGGGCCGCTGAGGCGCCAGCCCATGCGGTCTTGCTCGGCCGTGGCCTGCCAAGTGGTGCTCAGAAACTGGGCTAGTGCAGGCTCGCTGAAGTGGTCGTCCTGCGGGCCCCACAGCACGCGCAAGGGCGCGTCGGGCAAGGCCCATGGGGCGGGGGCCAGCCAGTCTTGCGCATGCGGGTCGGCGGCTTGCGCGGGCAGGGCATCGCCAGCGCGCAGCATGCGGCCTTGCAGCCCACCCAGGGCGGCGCGGGCATAGGTGGCGCGGCTGCACAAGACGGCAGGCACTTGCAGGCCACCGGCCACAGCCAGCACTGCACAGCCGCCCATCTGCGGCTGCTGCAGGGCGCTGATCTTGAGCACATCGCCCTCGGCCAGCGTGGCGCTGCGCCAAGGGGGCAGGGGCCAGCGGCGGCCATCGGCGTGGTGCACGCTGGCGCTGATAGCCCCGGCCAAGGCCACGCGCACGGGGCCTTGCTCGATGCGAAGGTGCAAGCCGGGGCCACGCAACTCCAGCGCTGCCGCATCGGGCGTGTTGCCCACCAAGGCGTTGGCGGCATGGGCCAGCGGTGCATCCAACCAGCCTGCGCTGGGAATGCCCTGGTGGCGCTGGCCTTGGCGGCCCGCGTCTTGCACGGTGCAGCCGGCGCCACCGCTGAGTACACGCAAGATCGCCGTCATGCGGAGGCGGCTTCCACGGTGGAGATCAGAAAGTCTTGGCGCTGCCACGCCCCGGTCTGGACGCGCTGCTCCAAGGCGGCAAAGGCGTCCAGGCTGATCAGCTGCCACTGCACTTCATCACCGGCTTGCAGCCAGGCGGCTTGCTGGGGGTGGCTTAACTCAAACATCGGTAGCGGGCAGCGGCCCAAGAGGTGCCAGCCGCCGGGGCTCTCCCAGGGGTAGATGCAGGCCATCTCACCGGCCACGGCCACCGAGCGCGCGGGCACGGCTTTGCGCGGGGTGGCGCGGCGCGGCAGGGCCAGCGCGGCGGGCAAACCCGTCATGTAGGGAAAGCCGGGCATGAAGCCGATCATGGCAACGCGCAGGCGTGCTTGGCTGAACTGCGCCACCACGGCCTCTGGGCTCATGCCCTTGGCTGCCGCCAGCTCCGCCGAGTCAGGGCTGACGCTTTCGTCGCAGCACAGGGGCAGGCGCCAGCGGCGGCCGCTCTGGGGCCGTGGCTGTGTGTGCTGAGCCCAGGCCAGCAATTGCTGGCCGAGCTGATCACCGGGGCTGCGAAGGGGGTCAAAGTGCACCGTCAAGGAGCGGAAGCTGACCACGATGTCGGTGACGCCGTGCTGCTGCGCCAAGTGGGCGTGATGGCTCTCAAGCTCATGGGCCAAGGCCATGACTTGGTGGTGGGCCAAGGCGCTGGCCTGAGGGCTGATCTCTAGGGTCCAAGCCGCTTCACCCAGCGCCAACAAACGCGGGCCGTCTGGCACTGCGGGGTTCATGGCTCAGCCCTGCATCTGCTGCGGCAGCCAGGTGATGAGACCCGGCATGAAGTAGATCAGCAGCACCGCCAGGATCATCAGCAAGAACATGGGAAAGGCTTGCCGCGCCAACCATGCAATGTTGCGGCCCGTCATGCCTTGCAGCACAAAGAGGTTGAAGCCCACGGGTGGTGTGATCTGCGCCATCTCGACCACCAGCACCACGAAGATGCCGAACCAGATCAAGTCCAGACCGGCCGCCTCGACGGTGGGCAGCAACACGCCCATGGTCAGCACCACGATGGAGATGCCGTCCAAGAAGCAGCCCAGCACGATGAAGAACACCATCAAAGCCATCACGAGGGCCAGGGGCGACAGGCCCAGCGTGCCTATCCATTCGGCCAGGTGGCGCGGCAGGCCGATATAGCCCATGGCCAGGGTCAGAAAGGCGGCCCCTGCCAAGATCAGCGCGATCATGCAATAGAGCCGCGCTGCGCCATGCAGGCTGTCTTGAAAGGTTTTCCAGCTCAGCGCGCCCTGGGTGGCTGCCACCACCAGCGCCCCGACCACGCCCAGCGCAGCGGCCTCGGTGGCGGTGGCAATGCCGGTGTAGATGGAGCCCAGCACGGCGATGATGAGGGACACCACCGGGATCAGATGCTTGGAGGCGCGGAGCTTGTCCAGCAGGCTGGTTGCCGGGCCGGCTGGAGGGATTTGCTCAGGGTGCAGCAAGGCCCACACTACGGTGTAGCCCATGAACAGCCCGGCCAGCAGCAGGCCAGGGATGACCCCCGCAATGAACAGCTTGGCAATCGACACATTGGCCGAGACGCCATAGACGATCATGATGATGGAGGGCGGGATCAATAGGCCCAGCGTGCCAGCCCCGGCCAAGGTGCCGATGGCGATGCCGTCGGGGTAGCCCCGGCGCTTGAGTTCGGGCAGGGTCATCTTGCCGATGGTGGCGCAGGTGGCCGCCGACGAGCCCGACACCGCCGCAAAGATGGTGCAGCCAATGATGTTGGTGTGCAGCAGGCGGCCCGGCAGCTTCTCCAGCCAGGGGGCCAAGCCTTTGAACATGTCTTCCGACAGGCGCGTTCTGAACAGGATCTCACCCATCCAGATGAACAGCGGCAGGGCGGTCAGCGTCCAAGACGAGGCTGAGCCCCACATGGTGATGGCCATGCTGTCACCCACGGGCCGGTTGGTGAACAACTCCATCGCGATCCAGGCCACGCCAGTCAGGGAGAGGCCGATCCAGACGCCTGCGCCGAGGATCAAGAACAGCGCTGCAATCAGCAGCAGGGTGATGCCCAAGTCCATGGCTTACTCCGTGCGGGCGAGCTCGCCCGATGCGTTGTGCAATGTCTCGCCTTGCAGCAGGCGGATCAGGTCGGTCAAGAAGGCCAGGGCGAACAAGATGCAGCCCAACGCCATGCCCATTTGCGGTATCCACAAGGGCGTGGCGTCCAGGCCGGTGGAGATGTCCATGAAGCTGTGGGACTGCAGCACCAGGCGCACCGAGAACACCGCCAGCGCACAGGCCATCAGCAGGGCCAACAGATGGCAGAGCACGTCCATGGCGTGCTGTGCTTTGGGCTGCAGGTGGCTGAACAGCAGCGTGACGCGAATGTGCTCGCCGCGCTTCAAGGTGGGGGCCAGCGCCAAAAAGGCCGTGCCGGCGGTGAAGTAACCGGCATAGGCGTCTGCGCCCGTGATGCTGATGCTGGGCCAGAGGCGCCCGGTGATGCTGAACAACACCATGATCAGCGTGCACAGCAGGCTGAGCCCCGCCAATTGAGCGGCGACTTGGAAGAGATGATGAGCCCAACGCTGCATGAGGAGTCCTTGGTGAAAGAGAACAGGGAGGCGGGCGGTGCCGGCCTCCCGCACACGCGCTCTTATTTGCGGTAAGCGTCCAGGATGGCCTGGCCGTCAGCGCCGGCCTGCTTGGCCCATTCGGCAATGATGGTCTCGCCCAGCTTGCGCAGCTCGGCCTTGAGCTGGGGTGAGCCTGCGTCCACCGTCATGCCGTTCTTCTTCAACTGGTCGATGTACCACGCCGTCTTTTCTTGGCTGACCTTCCAGCCACGGGCCTCGGCCTCAGCGGCCGCCTTGAGCACGGCCTCTTGGCTGGGCTTGTCCAGCGCATCAAAAGACTTTTGCGAAACGATGACCAGGTTCTTGGGCAGCCAAGCGGCCACGTCGTAGAAGTACTTCACCTGCTCCCAGACCTTGCTGTCGTAGCCTGTGGCGCCAGAGGTCATGAAGGTGTTGACCGTGCCGGTGGCCAGCGCCTGGGTCAGCTCGGCGGCTTGCACGGTCACGGGCTGCGCGCCCACCAATTGCGCAATGCGGCTGGTGTTGGGGTTATAGGCCCGCCACTTGGCGCCCTTCAGGTCCGCCACCGAGTTCAAGGGCTTGGTGCTGAAGATGCCCTGAGCGGGCCAAGGCACGGCGTACAACACCTTCAGGCCTTGCTTGGCCAGATTGGCCTCGGTCACCGGGCGCGAGGCTTGCCACAGCTTTTGTGCGTCGGTGTAGCTGGTGGCCAAGAAGGGGATGGAGTCGACACCGTAGACGGGGTTCTCATTCGAGTAGCCGGAGATGATGATCTCCCCGATCTGAGCCTGGCCGCCTTGCAGCGCACGCTTGATCTCATTGGCCTTGAACAGCGAGCCGCTGTCGTGCACGGTGATCTTCAGCTTGCCCGCCGTGCTCTTCTCCACGTCTTTGCTGAACTGAACAATGTTCTCGGTGTGGAAGTTGGCCGCTGGGTAACCCGTGGGCATGTCCCACTTCTGTTGCGCCGCAGCGGGCAGGGCCATGGCCAGCGTCAGCACCACGGTGCTGGTCAACGCGAGACGACGATGAAGCATGAAGGTCTCCTGTTTCGGGTTGGGGGAGCGCAGCGAGGCGGTGCTGATCGACACATCAAAGGCACATCGTCCTCAAAACGTTTATAAATTATCAACGTTTTGTCATCATGGGCGTCGCGTGTTTACCCGTAGCGCTACCATCGCGGCTTACACCTTGCCCGGAGTTGTTCTTCATGCCCGCTGCCAAACCCCGCTCGTCGCCTCCTGCTGCTCCGCCCAAGAAGGGGCAGGCCACCGCGGTGGCCACTGCGGCGGCAGACGAGGAGGCCGGTGGCGGCGGGGGCGGCTTGCGCATCGTCACCTCTGCACATTTGGTGTCCGCCAAGTCGCCCGAGTTGTCGGAGTTTGAGTTCGGCTTGATCATTGCCGCGCATGCCTTCAACCGCTGGCTGACCCGCTGCATGAGTGCGGCCGGGGTGAAGGACATGGCGCCGGTGGATGTGCTGGTCTTGCACCACACCAACCACCGCGGCTCTGAGAAGCGCCTGGCGGACATCTGCTTTGTACTGAACATTGAAGACACCCACGTGGTGTCTTACGCGCTCAAAAAGCTGATGGCCGCAGGGCTGGTGAGCAGTACCAAGCGTGGCAAGGAAGTTTTTTTCTCGACCACGCCCAAGGGCTTGGCCCTGTGCGCCGACTACCGCACCGTGCGGGAGTCCTGCTTGATGCCTGGGTTCTCAGGCACCGCCGAAGAGAACGAGCGCATTGGCGACGCGGCTCGCCTGCTGCGCACGCTTTCTGGCCGATACGACCAGGCCGCGCGCGCTGCGACCTCTTTTTGAGTCTGTGGGTGCGGGCTCAGAGAGGGCCGCGCACCGCCTCACATCATGCCGCAGCCAGCGCCTGCGTCAGGTCGGCCTTCAGGTCGTCAATGTGCTCGATGCCCACGCACAGGCGCACCGTGTCCACCGTCACACCCGCTTTGGCCAACTCTTCGGGCGAGAGCTGGCGGTGGGTGGTGGAAGCGGGGTGGGTGGCCAGGGACTTGTTGTCGCCAATGTTGACCAGGCGGGTGAAGAGCTGCAGTGCGTCCAAGAAACGCTCGCCGCCTTCGCGGCCGCCTTGTACGCCAAAGGTCAGCAGGCCCGAGGCGCGGCCGCCCATTTGCTTTTGCACCAGGCCGTGGTCGGCATGGTCGGGCAGGCCCGAGTAGTTGACCCATTTCACCTTGGGGTGGGCCTTCAGGAACTGGGCCACAGCCAAGGTGTTGTCGCAGATGCGGTCCATGCGCAGGGCCAGGGTCTCCAGGCCTTGCAGGATCAAGAAGGCATTAAAGGGAGAGATGGCTGCGCCCATATTCCGCAGCGGCACCACGCGGGCGCGGCCGATGTAGGCGGCCGGGCCTAAGGCCTCGGTGTAGACCACGCCGTGGTAGCTGACGTCGGGCTCATTCAAGCGCTTGAAGCGGGCCTTGTGCTGGGCCCAGGGGAACTTGCCGCTGTCGACAATGATGCCGCCGATGCTGGTGCCGTGGCCGCCGATGTACTTGGTCAGCGAATGCACCACGATGTCGGCGCCGTGCTCGATGGGGCGGCACAGATAGGGGCTGGGCACGGTGTTGTCCACGATCAGCGGCACGCCGTGTCGATGGGCAATGGCGGCCAGCGCGGCGATGTCGGTGATGTTGCCCAGGGGGTTGCCCAAGGATTCGCAGTAAATGGCCTTGGTCTTGTCGTCGATCAGGGCTTCGAAGCTGGCCGGGTTGGCGGCGTCGGCAAAGCGGGTCTGGATGCCGTATTGCGGCAGCGTGTGGGCAAACAGGTTGTAAGTGCCGCCATAGAGCGCGCTGCTGGAGACAATGTTGTCACCAGCTTCGGCAATGGTCTGAATGGCGTAGGTGATGGCGGCTTGGCCCGAGGCCAGGGCCAGCGCGGCCAAGCCGCCTTCGAGTGCGGCGACCCGCTCTTCCAACACCGACTGCGTCGGGTTCATGATGCGGGTGTAGATATTGCCCGCCACCTTCAGGTCGAACAGGTCGGCGCCGTGCTGCGCGCTGTCGAAGGAGTAGGCCACCGTCTGGTAGAGCGGCACGGCCACGGCCTTGGTGGTCGGGTCACCGGCCCAGCCGGCATGCACAGATTTGGTCTCAAAGCGCCAGGCGCTGCTGTCTCGGGTCATCTTGAACTCCTCGTCATGGGGAGTTCAGAGTCTAGACGCAGAGGCTTGTCCAAGTCCGGGCAAGGCTTGGACGGTTTGCTCAGAAGCTTATGCGCTGGCTTGCCCGGCCGTGAACTGGTCCCAGGCGGCCAGGGCATTGGCGGCATACATCAGCGCGGGGCCGCCGCCCATATAGGTGGCCACACCCAGGGTCTCTTCCAACTCGGCCTTGGTGGCGCCCTGGCGCACCAGGGCTTTGACGTGAAAGCCAATGCAGCCGTCGCAGCGCTGGGTGACGCCAATCGCCAGGGCGATCAGCTCTTTGGTCTTCTCGTCCAAGGCCCCAGGGGTCAGCGCCGCCTTGCCCAAGTCACCAAAGGCCTTCATCACGGCCGGGGTGTCGGTGCGCAGGGGCTTGAGGTGGGCCGAGATGTCGGCCGTCAGCTGGGCGTAGTCAGGGGTTTGTGCGCTCATGGGGTGTTCCATAGAAAGTGAGTGTCTCTGACGGTTCACTTTATAAGTGAATACGAATGCATGGCCTGCGCTGCATCAAACCTCAGCCTTCTTGCGCTTGAAGAGCTTCAGCAGTGGGCCGCCCAAGAAGGCCAGGCCAATCAGGGCGACCTTCCAGAACTTGGCCAAGAACAAGCCCAGCGTGGCCAACAGGCCCAGCTTCTTGGCTGCACCACCCACCACCAAGGCCGCTAGGCCGTATTCAGCCACCTTGTCGGTGCTGGGGTTGAAGTCGGCATAGCGCTTGCCATCATCAAAGTTCAGCGCGGCCAGCATGGTTTGGGCGGCGGGCTTGTGGGCCTCCAGCGACTTCAAATCCGTCACCAAGTTCATGGTGAAGTAGCCCTCGCGGCCCAGCACATAGGTGTTGTAGTTCACGCCTTGCTCGGCGGTGGCCGGTGCGCCCTTTTCACGGGAGGACATGGCCCAGGCCAGGCGGTGGGTGGCCACGTCGTACTGCGGGGTTTGGGCCCAGCCCAAAATCTCCATGGCGGGCACGCCCATCTTGGCGCGCTCTTCATTGGCTGCTTCCGTGCCTTCTTTGTAGCTCTTGAGCAGGTCGTCGGCGTTCCATTCTTTAGCGTCGTCGTCCTTGATGTAGCCCGAGTCCTCAAAGCGCACGGTCATGAACCATTGATCGTCGCCCTTGGGAAAAATCAGGCCTTGCAGACGCGGGTCTGAGCCCGGGTTGCCCATGGCATTGAGCACTTTTTGCGCATGAGGCTGGGGCACAAAGGTGTGGCCCTCAGGCAGTTTCAACTGGGCTTGGTTGGCCAGGGCGATGGCGGCAGGGCCGCTTTGCGAGGCTTTATCGGCGTCAGCAAAGACGCGTTTTTGCTCGTCTGGGCTCATGCCTTGGGCTTGTGCGCCAGCAGCGCAGACCCACCAGATTGTGGCCATCAGCCACTGCAGTGTTTTGTTCACGTGGAATCCTCCCTTTGTGGCCGGGGATTCTCGCAGAGCAGGGCGATATGGAGACAAAGCGCACACCTGCCAGCCGCTCACACCCCTTTAGCCTGTACTTTGGGGGACGATAGCCCCCGTTGGCCCGTCTCGTTTGGCCGGTACCCCCTATCCCTTTGACCTTGCCCTGTTCCATGACCGCCGCTGTGCCCCCGCACCATGCTTGACCGGACCTTTGATCACTTGAAGCGTTGGTCTGGGCTGCGCATTTTTCTGGCGATCCTGCTGTTCTCGACACTGGGATCGCTGGTGCTGGTGTCGGGGATGAGTTGGTTCTTCTTTGGCGAATGGCGGCTGGATTACGCCATCACGGGTTTGGTCACAGCCTCAGTCGTGTCGGTGATCGTGGCCCTGGTGGTGTCGCGCTTGGTGCTCATGCTGCAGCGGGCAGAGGCCCAGGCCCGCCACGCCAATGCCTCTAAGAGCAGCTTTCTGGCGCACATGTCCCACGAGATACGCACACCGCTGAATGCCATTACCGGCATGGCCCACTTGATTCGGCGCAGCAGTGTCAACCCCGAGCAGAATCAACGCTTGGACAAGCTGGAAGCGGCAGGCCGACACCTGCTTGGTATTGTCGAAGCCGTGCTGGACCACTCCAAGATTGAGGCCGGTGAGTTCCAACTCGATGAAGCCGAGGTGCGCATCGAGAGCTTGGTGGGCAATGTGCTGTCCATGGTGCATGAGCGGGCTCAGGCCAAGCGCTTGACCCTGCGCACCGAGTTACCTGCTTTGCCCGAGCGCTTGCGCGGCGACCCCATGCGCTTGCAACAGGCCTTGCTCAACTACGTGGCCAACGCCGTCAAGTTCACCGAGGCGGGTGAGGTGGTGTTGCGGGTTGTCGTGCTGTCTGAAAGCCAGGACAGCATCCATTTGCGATTCGAGGTGCAAGACCAAGGCATGGGCATCGATGCGGCCACATTGGCCGAGCTGTTCCAGCCCTTCAAGCAGGCCGATACGGCCATTACCCGGCAGTTTGGGGGTACGGGGCTTGGCCTGACCATCACCCGCCGCATTGCCCAGATGATGGGCGGTGATGCAGGGGCCAGCAGTGTGCCGGGCCAGGGCAGCACGTTTTGGTTCACCGCGTGTTTGCTCAAAGGCCCGGTGCAGAGTGCACCCCCGGTGGCGCCGCGCCCTGAACCCGCTGAAGTGACCTTGCAGCGCAATCATGCAGGCCAGCGCGTGCTGGTGGTGGAGGACGAGCCCGTCAACCGCGAGATCACCGCCTTCATCCTAGAAGGCGCAGGCTTGGTGGTGGAGATGGCCGAAGACGGCTTCGCGGGCCTGCGCATGCTGGAGGCGGCCTCGTTTGACATCGTGCTGATGGACGTTCAGATGCCCCATCTTGATGGCCTGGAAGCGACCCGCCGCTTGCGCCAACGCCCAGGGCTGGCCGCTCTGCCCGTTGTCGCCCTGACCGCCAATGCCTTTGCCGAAGACCGCGCCGCCTGCTTGGTCGCCGGCATGAACGACTTCATCTCCAAGCCGGTGAACCCTGAGGCCTTGCTCTGTACGGTGCTACGTTGGCTACCAGTGCCACAGCGCCCCCCTCACTGAGGCCGCCAGCGCCCCAGCCGCAGCGCATTGCCAATCACAAACACACTGGACAGCGCCATCGCCGCTCCGGCGAACATGGGGTGCAGCACGCCCAGGGCGGCGAGCGGAATGCCCACCACGTTGTAGGCAAAGGCCCAGAACAGGTTCTGGCGGATCTTGGCGCTGGTGCGCTGGGCAATGTCCAGGGCGTCGGCCACGCGGGCGGGGTGGCTTTGCATCAGGGTGATGCCCGCCGCTTGCATGGCCACGTCGGTGCCGCTGCCCATGGCAATGCCAATGTCGGCGGCGGCCAGGGCCGGGGCGTCGTTGATGCCGTCGCCCACCATGGCCACCGCACCGCCCAAGCGTTGGCGCAGTTCCGCAACGGCCTGGGCTTTGTCTTGGGGCAGCACCTGGGCGCGCACGTCGCTCATGCCCAGGGTCTGGGCCACGGCATTCGCCGCGCCTGCGTTGTCGCCCGACAGCAGTAGGGTGTGCAGGCCCATGGCGTGCAGGCGGGTGATGGCCTGGGCGGCATCGGCCTTGAGCGTGTCGCCAAAGCTGATCAGGCCCAGCAGTTCGGGCGCCCCGCCCGCGCGTTCACGAGCCAGCCACGAGACCGTGCGGCCTTGGGTCTGCTCGGCTTGCGCGGTGTCTTGGCCCGCCTGCAGGTCGACGCCCAGTGTGTGCATCCAGCGCTCGCTGCCCAGCAGCACACGGGCACCGGCGATGAGGCCGCTGACACCCAATCCTGCATGGGCTTGGGCTTGCTGCGCAGCGGCGGGCGGGAGGGGGCAGGCGCCATCGGCGGGTGGCGTTTGTGCGCTGGCGCAAGCCTGGGTGACCGCCTTGGCCAGCGGGTGCAGGCTGTGGGCTTGCAGCGCGGCGGCCAGGGCCAGCACTTGCTCACGCGCCAGGCCAAAACCTTCAGCATGCATGACCTGAGGGCGGCCTTCGGTGAGGGTGCCGGTTTTGTCAAAGGCCACGGCTTTCACCTGATGGGCGCGCTCCAGGGTCTCAGCATCGCGGATCAAGATGCCATGCTTGGCCGCAGCCCCCATGCCCACCATCAAGGCCGCCGGCGTGGCCAGGCCCAGCGCGCAAGGGCAGGCGATCACCAACACAGCCACGGCATGCATCAGGCCGGTGGCCCAGGGGGTGTCGCTGTGGCCCATCAGGCCCCAGGCTAACAAGGTGATGAGGGACAGGCCCACCACCACCGGCACGAACACGGCGGCGACTTGGTCTACCAAATGCTGAATGGGCGCTTTGCGCGACTGCGCGCTTTCCACCAGCCGCACGATGCGAGCCAGCGTGCTTTCTGCCCCAATCGCGGTGGTGCGCAGCAGCAGCGCGCCTTCGCCGTTGATGGCCCCGCCCACCACCGTGTCCCCCGGGTGGCGGGCTTGGGGCAGGCTCTCGCCGGTGATCAGGGCTTCATCCACCTGGCTGGCCCCTTCCACCACCACACCGTCCACGGCTACGCGCTCGCCGGGCCGCACCACCACCAGGTCGTCTACGCGCACCTGCTCTAGCGGCACTTCACGTTCGTCGCCTTCGGGTGTGCGGACGCGGGCGGTGACGGGGCGCAGGTCTTGCAGCGCCCGCAGCGCATCGGTGGTGCGGCGCTTGGCCACGCCCTCCAGCCACTTGCCCAGCCACACCAGGGTGATGACCATGGCGCTGGCCTCAAAGGCCAGGGCATGCGGGCCTTCGCCGCGCGCCCACTGCACCAAGCTCAGGCCATAGGCGGCCGAGGTGCCCAAGGCCACCAGCACGTCCATATTGGCGCTGCCATGTTTGAGCGCACTCCAAGCGCCCTTGTAGAAGCGCGCCCCCAGCAGCACCTGCACAGGGGTGGCCAGCGCAAACTGCACCCAGGCCGGCAGCATCCAATGCGCGCCCCACAACATGCCCACCATGGGCAGGGTCAGCGGCAGAGACAGCGCCAGGCCTAGCCACAGCAGGGCCGGAGCCACTGGGGCCTCAGAGGGCAGGGCTGCATCATCGGCCAACAGGCTGGCGGGGTAGCCCGCATCGGCCAGTGCGGCCAGCAAGCTGGGCATCACGGCCGCGGGCTTGTGGCCTTTGGCCAGTTCCACCGTCATCTGCTCGGTGGTCAAGTTCACCTGGGCCACCGCCACACCAGCCACCTTGAGCGCAGCCTTCTCCACCCGGCCCACACAGGCGGCGCAACTCATCTCGGTGATGTGGAGCTTCAAAGGGGCGGGCATGGGGGCTTTCGGTGCGGCAAGAGGTGAAATTGTCCTCCTCGACGCGCCGCGTTGGGTGACGCGGGTCAAGTTGACCCTGTTGTCCCACTCTGCATCACGCCATAGGTCTTCATCGCCGCCTCCACCTGCGAGGCCTCAGTCGTCTCTTGCGGATATAGCCGATAGCTCGGCGCCACGATGGGCTCCACCGCCGTGGCCCGCACCACGACAACAGCTTGCAGGGGGAAGCGCTCGCCCGCCATGGGCAGCAGCGGAGCCGCCCATGTTGAAAACTCGGCGTGGCCCTTGGGCACCAGGCGGGCCTCGCCCAGCACCTTGAAGCCCTTTTGCACAAACACGTCGATGAAGCTCACGCAGACTTTTGCGCGCTTGGCGATGTTGCGCACGCTGGTGGGCGAGGCGATGTGGGCTATGACCAAGTGTTGATCGTCCCACACGGCCCAAATTTCTTTGGGCGAGACATTGGGTTGGCCGTGTTCATCCACCGTGGCCAGCCAGCACAGCACGCAGTGGCGGGCGCTGTGGAGCAGGTCGTTGTTCAGCATGTGGGTCGGCGCCTCACTTCAAGTCATTGGGCCGCCAGCCCAGGGCGGGCGCATGCAGGCTGTGCACGTACAGGCGCTCCGGCGTCTCGGTGATGGCGGTGGCCTCGGGGTAGGTGCCGCTGGGGTCTTGCAGGTCGGCCAGGATCTGGCCTTGCTCGGAGAACGCCACCACATGGCCATAGGCCTTGGGCACCGGCCAGGTGGAGCGGGGCAAGCGCAGCGTCAACTCGCGCAGCCAGGGCTTGCCGGCCATGCCGTCGATCTTGGGGTTGCGCGGCTTGACCAGGCCCATCCAAAGGCGGCCGTTCTGGCCCCGCATCAGGTTGTCGGGGTAGCCGGGTAAGTTGTCCAGCAGCACTTGGGCTTGGGGCGAGGCTTGGCGCACATCCAGCCCTGTGGCCGCTGCGCTGATGCGCCAGACCCGGTACTGGCCCGTCTCAGCCACAAAGAGCTGGGTCTCATCGGCACTCAGCGCGATGCCATTGGCAAAGGACAAGCCCTGCGCCACGATGCGCGTTTGGCGGGTGGCTGGGCTGTAGGCCAGCACACGCCCTGTGGCGGACTGCTCCAGAATGTCCAACACGCTGGCTTCAAAAGTGCTGCCCAGTGCCTTGGCACCGAAGCGGGTAGAGGCATCGGTGAAATAGATCTCGCCGCTCTTGGCCACCACCACCGCGTCGGCATACAAGATGGGCGAGTCGCCCACCCGGTCGGTCAGCACGCTGACCTCGCCTGCTGTGGAGATGGCCAGCAGTCCGCGCATCGCGTCTGCTGCAATCATGCGGCCCTGAGCATCGAAGTCAAAGCCCAGCACCCGGCCACCTGTTTGCGCCCAAACGGCCAGCTCACTGCCATCGGGCTTCATGCGCAGCAGCTTGCCGCTGCCCACTGCGGTGTAGAGCCAGCCGTCCGGCCCCAAGGCCACATGCTCAGGCCCTTCCTCACTGCCTAAGCTGATCATCTGCAACCCCGCCAAACGGGTGTTGGGCGCATGCGGCGCCACATAGCCCGGCGCCGGGGGCGCCACCCAGACCTGGGCCTGTATGGGCACGGGCCATAGCAGCAGATAGGCGGCGGCGCACAGCAGCAGGGCCAGCAAAGAGAGGAGGAGCTTCTTGATCATCAGCGGATTGTGAGCCTATTCACGCAGCGGCCCACCACTTGCCGGCTCACAACTCTTGGCCAATCCGCAGCAAGCTGCCGTCCTCATCCACCACCGCAAACTCCCGCATGCCCCAAGGCTTGTCCTCCAGCGGCGTCATGCGAGGGATGCCCTGCGTGGGCAACTTGGCCTCGGCAAAGGCCAGATAGATCGCATCCACGTCTTGCACCCGCAGGTAGCAGCCGAACGACGACTCCTCAGGCTTCAGGTCAGGGTAGGCGAAGAGGTGAATCTCCAAGTCGCCCCGGTCCATGATGGCATAGTGGCCGTTCGGGTCCGCGATCTCCCGGTCAAAACCCAAGCGCGCATAGAAGGCCAGCGTGCGCGCCATGGAGCGGGCCGGTAACTGCGGAATGGCTTTGTCTCGTTCAGTCATGGTCTGCACCTTTGCGTTCAAGACGACTTGCCTTTGGAGCCTTGAGGGAGCTTAGGGTCGGTGGTGCGAATGACTTGGAGCTGCTGGGTCAGCCAGCGCTGGCTCTCCACCGCTGCGTCGCTGCCGCACTTCACGAAGTAAGGCTTGCCCGAACGGCTGCTCTTGCTGGCCGCCAGCTCGATGAACTGCTCGGTACTCTGCAGCGTGCTCTTGCCCTCCAGATAATCCAACTTGCGCAAGATGTGGCTCTTAGCCTCGGCCCCACTGTGCAGCGAACCATTGCGGTCAAACTGGCAGCCCGAGGCCACGAGCTTGCCCATCAGCGCATCGATCTCGGCGCGGATGGGGGCGGGCGTAGGGGCGGCGCTGGCATGGAGTGCGCTGAGCAGCAGTGCCAAGCCTGAGAGAGCGTTCTTCATGGGGATGAAGCGGAGTGGGTTGGGTGGGAGTATTGCAGGCTCTGCCGTGCTGGCTCGCCATTTGCATCGTAAAGCGTCGAGTGGGTCTGGGTCTTTGATCGTGCTTGCCCAGGGCTTGTGCCCTGCTGGCCCTGGCGCGGGGCAGGCCCCAGTGCTCATGCGAGAGGCGGTCGGCCAAGGCCGACTCCCTTGCGGTGCTCGGGCTGGCCTGGGCGCTGCAGAACTCGCTTCACTCACTGCGTTCGTTGCGCTCAATCATCTGCTGCGAGTCAGACATTGATGCGCGCTGCGCGCGCCCCAGGCCCCCCCTGCGCTCCTCAGCGCCTCTCAAATCACCCTGGGGCCAACCCCGCGCCAGGGCGGTTGGTGTGTTGCTGCGGTTGCTGGCGCTGTGCTGCTATGGCTCAAGGGACTTGCCCATGCTGAGAGAGCGCGGTGCATAACCCAGCTCTTCGTAGAGTCCTTGCGCGGCGGCATTGCAGGTCAACACCGTGAGCCGAATGTCGGTGGCCCCTTGGCCGTGTGCCCACTGCTCCGCGTGGCGCATGAGGCCTCTGCCAATACCCTGGCCGCGCGCCGCCTCGACCACGCACACTGAGTTGATGCGCGCATAGCGCACGGGTTGAAGCAGCGTGTGCTGTTCGTCCACGACATTGATCGTGATGAACCCCAGCACTTCGTCGTCGCGCTCCGCCACAAAGGCAGCGGCGGACGCCGTCTCAAGGCTTTGACGCCAATGTGCCTCGTCGCGCTGTGGGCTGGATGCAGGGGCAAAGATCTCAGGCCATGCCGAATGATGCAGCTCATTGAGAAGTTGGCCAATCTCACCGATGCGGTTGAGATCGGCCAGCGTGGCGCGGCGGTAGGTGGGCTGCTGGTCGGTCATGGTGTGGTGGCACTTTTGGAGTGCCCGAATTCGCTGCCGCACTTCACGAGGTAAGGCTTGCCCGAACTGCTGCTCTTGCTGGCCGCCAGCTCGATGAACTGCTCGGTGCTCTGCAGCGTGCTCTTGCCCTCAAGGTAACCCAGCTTGCGCAAGATATGGCTCTTGGCCTCGGCCCCACTGTGCAGCGTGCCGTTGCGTTCAAACTGGCAGCCCGAGGCCACCAGCTTGCCCATCAGCGCATCGATCTCGGCGCGGATAGGGGCGGGCGTGGGAGCGGTGCTGGCGTGGAGCGCACTGAGCAACAGGGTCAGGGTTGCGAGAGCCTTCTTCATGGGATGAAGCGGAGTGGGGTGGGTGGGAGTATTGCAGGCTCTACCGTGCTGGCGTTGCTCCGCAGGTCTCACGCGCTGACGGGTCTTGTAAGAATGACTTCAGAATCATAAAATGCCTTCATTGAATGCATTTTTGCGGGGTGACGCTATGGCCATGTTGACGGTACGGAACTTGCCCGACGATGTTCATCGCGCGCTACGGGTGCGGGCTGCCCAAAACGGGCACAGCACTGAGGCAGAGGTTCGCAGCATTCTGGCAATGGCAGTCAAACCAGAGACACGTGTTCGCGTTGGTGATGCCCTGGCAGATTTAGGTCGCAAGATTGGCCTCACGAACAAGGACTTCGAGGTCTTCGATCAGGTGTGCGACAAGACGCCGGCCGAGCCGCTGAGGTTTGAATGATCGTCCTGGATACCAACGTCGTTTCTGAAGCGATGAAGCCTGAGCCGCATCATGCGGTGCGGGCATGGCTCAACGATCAGGCTGCGGAAACGCTGTACATCTCCAGCGTGACGTTGGCTGAGTTACTGTTCGGCATTGCCGCACTCCCAGCTGGTAAGCGCAAGGACATGCTGGCACAAGCCTTGGAAGGCTTGATGGCTCTGTTCCGCAGCCGTGTACTGCCTTTCGACGCCGATGCGGCACGGCACTACGCAGAGCTGGCCGTGACAGCAAAAGCCAGCGGACGAGGATTCCCCACGCCAGATGGCTACATCGCAGCGATCGCGGCCTCGCGCGGCTTCATTGTGGCGACACGCGATACGTCACCCTTTGAGGCGACGGGTCTCACTGTGATCAATCCGTGGAAAGTGTGACCCAGGCAAGGAGCACGTTGCTCATCAACGTTGGTATTGAGTAGACGCCTCTGGCGGCTCGCTCGAATGACCGGTTGGGCATGCACAGAAAGCAAGCAGTGCGGGCTCAGTCATCTGCGAGGTCCAGATCGTTGGGGCGGTGCGCCTCACGGAGCCAAGAGCCGTGCACGACCGCATTGACACGCTCGCAGTCGCGTAATCGTTTACCAGCGTAGAGACATACGCAGACGGCAATGGCCCCAAGTGTGTACGCGAGGAAGCCGCCTGTCCCAGTCGGTTGTATTGCAACGAGATAGACAAGAGCCATGACGAGAACTGCGGCGGCAATTGCAAACACACGCTTCCAGTGGCGCTCGTAGGCGTCAAGTTCTGCAGCGTTCAACATCCCTCTCTCTGTCATTCGCTTACCGTCCAACGTTCTTGGTGTGTCGACAGATGCCAGTCGTCCGAAAAAGCCCTATCGCCAGCAACTGGCTGGACGCCCGGCCACTCACTGCTTGTCGGTGCAGGTGTACTGCGCTCTGTACTGAGTGAACATAAGGGCTTAACGGATTGGCCTTTTGGCGCAGGGCTGGCCAGCACTATAGACCCTGGCAGTCACTGGCTGTCAAGCCAAGTGGGCGGGATGGGCTGTAACCACCCGGAACGTATGGGCCACGCCCCGTGGGCTGCTGGCACCCAATGCAGCCTTAGCATACGGTAGACTTTGCTCATGTGTGCGCTTGTGCGAGTGCTGTTCATTTGCTTGTTGGTGCTGGCGGTTCCTGTGCAAGGGGCTGCTGCTGCGACCATGGCCTTTTGCGGATCGAATCACCATGGGGGTGGGCTTGCAGGTGCTGAGGTGGCTGCCCGCATGGACGCGCACGCGCATCACGACATGGCTCAGGCCGGTCATGTGCCTGAGGCACATGACATGGGCGACGCTGCCAGCGGCGATGAGCCATCCTCTCTCGTCACGGCGGGTCAAGCCGCGCAACAGAAGTGCAGCGCGTGCGCGTCTTGCTGCGCCGTAGGTGCCATCCTGCCCGCCGTGCCGGGCCTGCCGTTCACCGAGTCGGCAGTCACGGTGTTCACCACCGTCACGCCTTCCGTCGAGGCGTTTACTGCAGACGGCCCTGATCGACCGCCTCGAAGCGCTCTCGTGTAAGACGCTGGGCTCACGCGCGCTTACTCACGCGCGGCCGAGCTTCAGCTTTTGTGTCGTTTTGGCTGCAGACGCAGCCGGGACGATTCACAAGCTTCACGAGAGGTCGATATGGTTTCAATCCAAACGCGCTGGTGCTTGCCGCGCGCTCTGCTGGCTTTGTGGCTGAGCACGCTGCTGGCCGCTCACGCGCAATCGCAATCGCAATCGCAATCCGCCGACACGCCCCGCGCTGATCCCTTGGATGCCAAGGCCCCGGTGCCTTCGCTGCGCTACGAATCTGCTCTCGCCTCCTTCCGGCGCCTGGATAGCAGCACTCCGGTGCCGTGGCGCGACGCCAATGACTTGGTCACCCGCATCGGCGGCTGGCGGGTCTACACGCGCGAGGCGCATCAGCCCGCTCCAGAGGCTCAACCCAGCCACAAACACTGAGGGTGCTGTGATGAAGCATGACATTTTCCGGCTGCGCGCCGCGCGTCGCGGCGCGTGTGGATGGCGTTTGCTGGTGCTGCTGTCCAGCGCGGCTGTGTTGGGCGGCTGCGCCAGCCTCGAAACCAGCGGTGGGTTCGAGGCTGTGGCGCAAACCACCAAAGCGCACATTGGCAAGGATTTGCAGCGAGCGCGTAGCGAGGCCGATCTGGACACCATGGCCAAGCGCGTGGCAGAACTGCTGGCGAAGCCCCTGACGGTGGATGATGCGGTGCAGGTGGCCCTGCTCAACAACCGCGGCTTGCAGGCCGGTTTTGCGGAGCTGGGCATCACCGAGGCGGAGGTCATGCAGGCTGGGCGTCTGCCGAATCCGGGCTTCAGCTTCGGGCGTTCCAGCAAGGGTGACGAGCGAGAGATTGAGCGTGGCTTGCACTTCAGTGTGGCGCGCCTGGTGACCCTGCCCTTGATAGAACGCATGGAGGCGCGCCGCCTGCAGCAAGTGCAGGCCCGCGTGGCCATGAGTGTGCTGGCGCTGGCCGCCGACGCGCGCAAAGCCTACTTCACCGCGCTGGCCGCTGAAGAGACAGTGCGCTATATGCGGCAAGTCAAGCAAGCGGCAGAGGCCAGTGCTGAGCTTGCGCGGCGCATGGAGCAGGTGGGCAATTTCAACAAGTTGCAGCGTGCGCGCGAGCAGTCGTTCTATGCCAATGCGGCCTTGCAGTTGGCGCGGGCCGAGCAGGCGCAACGTTCGTCCCGCGAGCGCTTGGTGCGGCTGCTGGGCTTGTGGGGCGCACAGACTCAATTCAGCCTGCCCACGCGCCTGCCGGACCTGCCACCGGCGCCCCTCGAATTGCCCGACATCGAGCAAGTGGCGCTGGCCCAGCGGCTGGACGTGCTAGAGGCCAAGCAAGCAGCGGCGCAGACGGCCAGCAACCTTGGCCTCACACGGGCTACGCGCTTCATCAATGTGCTGGAGCTTGGGCTGGTTCGCAACAGCTCGAACGAGGCGTCGACGCAGCGTGGCTGGGAGGTCAGCCTCGAGCTGCCAGTTTTCGACTGGGGGGGCGCCCGTGTCGCGCGTGCCGAAGCTGTGTATATGCAGGCACTCCACCGTGCCGCCGAGACGGCGATCAACGCGCGCTCCGAGGTGCGCGAAGCCTACACCGGCTATCGCACAGCCTACGACATCGCGCGGCACCACCGTGACGAGATCGTGCCGCTGAGCCAGCGTATCGCCGAAGAGAACGTGCTTCGCTACAACGGCATGTTGATCGGCGTATTTGAGCTGCTGGCCGACGCGCGCAGCCAGATCGCCAGCGTGAACGCGTCGATTGAGGCACTGCGTGACTTTTGGATCGCGCAGGCGGACCTTGACATGGCACTGATCGGAAAGCCCAGTTTGGCTGCTGCTGCCGGCCCCGCGTTGGCGGCTGAAGCAGCTGGCGCTGGGCATTGATAGGAAAGACATCTCCATGACTGAAAGACATATGCTCTCTCGCCGCAAGATGCTCAGCGGAGTGGGGGCCATCACGGCGGCAGTGACCGCCGCCTCGGTCAGCAAAGTGGCGATGGCCGCACTGCCTGAGCCGGTCATTCAAACCCGGCCCGACACCATGCCGCCGCTGGTGCCCAACACCGGCCGCCCCTACAACCCAGTTGTGACGCTCAATGGCTGGACCTGCCCTTGGCGCATGAACCAGGGTGTCAAGGAGTTTCATCTGGTGGCTGAACCGGTGGTGCGCGAAATGGCCCCCGGCTTCAAGGCCCACCTCTGGGGCTACAACGGCCAGAGCCCGGGGCCGACGATTGAGGTGGTCGAAGGCGACCGCGTGCGCATCTTCGTCACCAACAAGCTGGGGGAGTTGACCAGCATCCACTGGCACGGCCAGCGCCTGCCCAATGGCATGGACGGCGTCACCGGCTTGAACCAGCCTGGCATCCCTCCGGGCAAAACCTATGTCTACGAGTTTGTGGCCCGACGTCCTGGAACCTTCATGTACCACCCGCATGCCGACGAGATGGTGCAGATGGCGATGGGGATGATGGGCTTCTGGATCACTCACCCCAAAGGCAAACATCCCTTGATCGACGAGGTTGACCGCGACTTCTGCTTCTTGCTCAATGCCTACGACATTGATCCAGGTGCCGCCACGCCCAAGATCATGACCATGCTGGACTTCAATCTCTGGAGTTGGAACAGCCGCATCTTTCCGGGCATCGACCCTCTGGTGGTGCGGCACATGGACAAGGTGCGCATCCGCGTCGGCAATCTGACGATGACCAACCACCCCATCCACCTGCATGGGCACGAGTTTTTGATCACCGGCACTGACGGCGGGCCAACGCCCAAAAGCGCTCGTCAGTATGAGATCACCGCCGATATTGCAGTGGGCCAAATGCGGCAGATGGACTTTCTCGCTGACGAGGAAGGCGACTGGGCCTTTCACTGCCATAAGAGCCACCACACGATGAATGCGATGGGCCATGGCGTGCCGACCATGATCGGTGTGGATCATCGCGGAGTGGCGCGCCAGATCACCCAGCTCATTCCCGACTACATGGTGATGGGCGAGCGCGGCATGAAGGATATGACCGAGATGGAGATGCCGCTGCCGGACAACACTGCGCCCATGATGGCCGGTCAAGGCCCCTTTGGCGCCATCGGCATGGGGGGCATGTTCAGCGTCGTGAAGGTGCGCAAAGAGCAGAAGCGTGGTGACTACAGCGACCCTGGTTGGTACAAACACCCGCCCGGCACCGTGGCCTATGAGTTCACGGGTGCCTTGCCTGAGCCCGCTCGATTCAAGGCCGACACCAGCCCCGGGCCGGGTGCCATGCCGCCGGTGATCAAGCCCGCCCGAGAAGTCGAGGTCAAAGTGCGCAAGCCCACGGGTGGCCATGCCGGCCACTGAGGGCAGGATCGCGCCGCCAGCTTTGACTGCTGTTGCTTAACTACCAGACTCCTATGAACGATTGCACCATCACGCCGACGACGCTCAGGTCGCGATGGGGGGGCTCCCTGATGCTCACGCCGGAGGGCCAAGCATGAGCCGCTTGAACAGACGCCGTGCGCTCACCTCGCTGTGGGGGGCTGTCTTTGTGTTGGCCGCCCCCACGATGCTGCGCGCACAAGCTCGGGCGCAGAGCCCAGAGACGTGGGTGGAAGTTTGGAAGAGCCCGAGCTGTGGCTGTTGCCAAGACTGGATCACCCACCTTGAAGCGCACGGCTTCTCCGTCAAGGTCCACGATGTCGGTAATGCAGCCGCGCGTGCACGATTGAAGGTGCCCGAGCAGCTCGGCTCATGTCACACGGCCTTGGTCGGTGGCTATGCCATCGAGGGGCACGTGCCCGCAACGGACATTCGCCGCCTGCTTAAAGAGCGCCCTAAGGCCATCGGCTTGACTGTCCCAGGCATGCCCATTGGCTCGCCCGGCATGGATGGGCCGGAGTACGGCAAGCGCCAAGATCCCTACGATGTGCTGCTCATTGGCCAGGACGGCCGCACTCGAGTGTTCAACAGCTACTTCAAACCCAAGGGGCGGTGATCAATCACCAGTCAGGCCGATTCACTTCAATGCATGCCAGGCTTCCGCCTCGGTCAAGAACACACGGCCGGTCAGCCATTGCTCCAGCCCACCGGCTTTGAGCCGGTCGGCCACCGGCCCTTTCAGCTCTGACAGGTGCAAGGTGACGCCGCGCAGGCGCAACTCGTCGTTGAGCTTTTGCAAGCCCTCCAGGCCGGACAGGTCAATGAAATTGACCGCAGGCATCATCAAGACCAGATGACGCACCGCTGTGCGCTGCAGCACCAGTTGCCCCAGCGTGTCCGCCAGCCAGCGGGTGTTGGTGAAGACCAGGCTTTCATCCACGCGCACTTGCAGCAAGTGGGGCAAGGTCTCGACCTGGTGCCGCCGCACATTGCGAAAGACCTCAGTGCCCGGCAGACGGCCCACCTCGGCCCAGTGCGGGCGGGCGGTGCGCTGCAGCAGCAGCACGATGGAGAGCAAGACGCCCAAGGCCAGTGCAGGCTCAACCCCCAGGAACAAGGTGGCCAGCGCCACGCTGATCATCAGCCCGCCCTCCAGGCGGTGGTAGCGCCAAGCCGTGCTGAAGTGGTGCAGGTCCACCAAGGACAACACCGCCAAGAAGATGGTGGCGGCCAGCACGGCCTTGGGCAAGGCCGCCAAGTAGCCGCCCAAAGTGGCCATGGCCACGCCCAGAAACAGGGCCGTCCATAGGCCCGCATAGCGGGTGCGCGCACCCGCGTCAAAGTTGACGATGCTGCGCGAGAAGCCCCCTGTGACGGGCATGGCACCGCTCAGGCCTGCCGCCACGTTGGCGGCGCCCAGGCCCAGCAGCTCGCGGCGCGGCGAGATGGCTTCGCCCCGGCGCGCGGCCAGGCTCTCGGCCACGGCCAGGCTTTCCACATAGGCCACCAAACCCAGCAGCAGCGCCGGGGTGAGCAGGTCTTGCCACACCGCCAGCGGGGCCTGCCAGGGCGGCGCAAACTGCAGGCCATCGCCCAGAGAAATGGCACCGGCCAGGGCCACGCCCGTCCAGGCTTGAGGCGCCAGCATGATGGCGGCAATGGACGCCGTGACCACCAGCATGGGCGCCATGCGGCCCCACAGTTGCGCGGCCCGCGGGGCCAGGCCCAAAGCCTTGAGCCCCGGCGTGGCCCAGCGGCGCAAGCCCCACAGCAGCAGCAAGGCCGAGCCGCCCATCAGCAGCGTGGCCGCATGCGGCTGCAGGCTGGGCTGAGCTTGGGCACTGGCCCATAACTCGGGCAGGGTGTTGGCCTTGATGGGCAGGCCCAGCAAGGCCGGCACCTGGGCCAAGGCAATCGCCAGCGAAGCGCCATTCACAAAGCCATGCAGCACCGGCGCGCTCAGCAAGGCGGCCAGCACATCCAGGCGCAATGCGGCGGCGATGAGAAACACCACCCCGATCTCTATGGACAACACCAAGGCCACCAGCGAGGCGGACACCCCATGCGCTTGAGCCACAGGGCCAATGGCTTGCGCCGTCAGCATGGCCAGCACGGCCACCGGGCCCACCGCCAGGGTGCTACTAGAGCCCAGCAGCGAATAGGCCACGATGGGCAGCAAGCTGGCCATCACCCCCGCAATGGGCGGCAGGCCAGCCAGCAGCGCATAGGCCAAGCTCTGCGGCACCAGCAGCACGGTGACGATGAGCGCGGCCAGCACGTCCTCCGGCAGGGCTTGCTTGTAGGCGGCCCAGCCCTTGAGAGGCGGTGTGGCGGTGACGGTGGCGGTGTTCACAAGGCGTTCAGCGGAATCTTCAGATAGCTCACGCCATTGTCTTCAGCGGGCGGGAAATGACCACCCCTCACGTTGACCTGCACCGAGGGCAGGATCAGCACCGGCATGTCCAGGGTCTTGTCCCGCGCGCTGCGCATGGCCACAAACTCGGCCTCGCTGATGCCCTCATGCACATGCACATTGGCGGCCTTCTGCTCGGCCACCGTGCTGACCAGCTTGACTTCTCGGCCGCCGGGTTGGTAGTCGTGGCACATGTGCAGCCGGGTGTGGCCGGGCAGGGCCAGCAAGCGGTGGATGGATTGATACAGCGTGTTGGCATTGCCGCCAGGGAAGTCGCAACGCGCGGTGCCGTAGTCGGGCATGAACAGGGTGTCGCCCACAAAGGCGTCGTCGCCGATCAGGTAGGTCACGCAGGCGGGGGTGTGGCCGGGGGTGTGCAGCACGTCCACCGTCAGTTCGCCAATCTTGAATTGGTCGTCGCCTTTGAACAGAAGGTCAAACTCGCGGCCATCACCGCTGATGTCCGGCGCATTGAACACGCCCTTGAAGACCTTTTGCACTTGCTGGATGTGGTCACCAATGGCGATCTGGCCACCCAGGCGTTCCTTCAGCCAGGGCGCGGCGGAGAGGTGGTCGGCATGGGCATGGGTTTCCAGGTGCCAGTCCACACGCAGGGCCTCTTGCTGCACATAGGCCAGCACTTGCTCGGCCGAACGGGTGCTGGTGCGGCCGGATTTGGGGTCGTAGTCCAGCACGCTGTCGATCACCGCAGCTCGGCGGGTCGTGGGGCACCACACGATGTGGGTGGCCGTGTAGGTGGCCGGGTCAAAAAAGGTCTTGATCTGTGCGTTGGCGTTCATGACGGCTCCTGTCACTTTACAAATTCTGCAATCATCATATAATCACTTTACGATGAATGCAACTGATATGCGTCAAGACCCCTTTGCCACTTTGCAAGCCAAAGCGGTGGAGGTGGCTGCCTTGCTCAAGGCGCTGGCCCACCCGGACCGGCTGATGCTGCTGTGCCAGCTCTCGCAAGGCGAGCGCTGCGTGGCTCAGTTGGGCGAGGCCACGGGTGTGGCCCAGCCTAGCTTGTCGCAGCAGTTGGGCATCTTGCGTGCTGAGGGACTGGTGGCCACTCGGCGCGCGGGCAAGTTCATCCACTACCGCGTGGCCTCAGAAGGGGTGCAGGTGGTGCTGGATGCGCTGTATGGGCACTATTGCGGCCCGCATCAAACAATGACTAAGAAGGACGAGCAAGGTGACGATTGATTGGAATGCATTTACACCCTGGGCGGCGCTGGCCGGTGGGGTGTTGATTGGCTTGGCTGCTGCGCTCTACCTGCTGGCCAATGGCCGCATCGCCGGTATTGCCGGCGTGGTGGGCATGGCCTGGCATGCACTGCGCAAGGGCCAGGGTGTCAAGGGCCAAGGCGAGCGCTGGTGGTTCATTGGCGGCCTGATGTTGGCACCCTGGTTGTGGCAGTTGGTCAAGCCCCTGCCCGCTGCGCAGATGGTGGCCAGCCCGGCGCTGATTGCCATCGCAGGCGTCTTGGTGGGCGTGGGCGTGCGCATGGGAAATGGCTGCACCAGCGGCCATGGGGTGTGTGGGCTCAGCCGCTTGTCGGTGCGCTCGCTGGCCAATGTGCTGTCCTTCATGGGCGCTGGTTTTGTGACGGTGGCGCTGCTGCGCCACGTGCTGTGAAGGTGACACGCAGATGAAAAGTCTTATCACTGCATTGTTGAGTGGCCTGGTGTTTGGCCTGGGCCTGATTGCCAGCGGCATGACCAACCCCGCCAAGGTGGCAGGCTTTCTGGACCTCTTCGGCGCCTGGGACCCTTCCCTGGCACTGGTGATGGGCGGCGCCATTGGCGTGGGCTTCTTTGCCTTCAAGTTGGCCGGCCGCTCCGAGTTAGCCTGGAACGGCAGCGCCATCCGTCTGCCCGACACCAGCTTGATCGACAAGCGCCTGATCCTGGGCGGCGTGCTGTTTGGCACCGGCTGGGGCCTGGGTGGCTTTTGCCCCGGCCCGGGCATCGTGGCTGCGGCGTCCGGTGTTTTTGAGGCGGCCATTTTTGTGGCGACCATGCTGTTGGGCATGGCCGTGTACGATCTGATCGCAGAGCGAAAGCACTGAGTTCTCGGCGCCAGCGCGCGCCGCACAATAAGGCCCTCATCCCTTTGACGGATCAGGGCCTTATGTTTTTGTCCGACAGCCAGTTTCCGCCGTCCACCTACGCGGCCACGGCCACGCTGCCCGCACTGCGGCCCGCGTTGCAAGGCACGGCCCAGGCCGATGTGTGCATCGTGGGCGCGGGCTTCACCGGGCTCTACACGGCGCTGCGTCTGGTGCAAGCGGGTAAGAAGGTGCTGCTGCTGGAGGCCTCACGCGTGGGCTGGGGCGCGTCTGGCCGCAATGGCGGGCAGATCATCCTGGGTTTCTCGTGCGACATGCCGCCCTTCGAGCGCGCGCTAGGCCTTGAGGGCGCTCGCCGCGTGTGGGCCCTGGTGCGCGACGCCGCCGCCGAGATCCGCCAGCAGGTGGCGACCCACCACATCGAGTGCGAGCTGCGCGACGGCCACTTATGGACCTCGGTGCTGCCGCGCCGCGTGGGCCTGCTGACCCACTGGCAGCAAGAGGCCGCTGAGCGCTGGGGCTATGAGCGCCTGCGCTTTGTCCCCAAGGCCGAGCTGCCGCAGCATGTGGCCAGCGAACGCTATCAAGCCGGGCTGTTGGACCCCGAGGGCGGCCACCTCCACCCCCTTAAGTATGTGTTGGGCCTGGCCCGCGCCGCCGAAGCGGCAGGTGTGGTGCTGCATGACGGCAGCGCCGTGCAAAGCTACAGCCTGGAAGGCGAGGGCGTGCGCGTGCGCACGGCCCACGGCGAGGTGCGGGCCGACCGCCTGGTGCTGGCCTGCAATGCCTACATCCACACCCTGAACCCTACGCTGCGCGCCCGTGTGTTGCCGGTGGGCACCTACATGATTGGCACCGAGCCGCTGGGCGAGGCGCGCGCCCGGGCCTTGCTGCCCACGGGCTTGGCCGTCACGGACAACCAGTTCATCCTCGACTACTTCCGCCTCACGCAAGACCACCGTCTGCTATTTGGAGGCAAATGCACCTACACCGGCCGAACGCCCCACAACCTGGCCGAGGCCATGCGGGCAGACATGCTGCGCGTCTTCCCCCAATTGGCCGATGTGAAGATTGCCCACGCCTGGGGCGGCCACATCGACATTACCGTGCCGCGCACGCCCGACTTTGGCCATCAAGGCCCCGTCTATTGGGCCCAAGGCTTCTCGGGCCACGGCCTGGTGCCTACGGCGGTGGCGGGCCGGGTGCTGGCCGAGGCCTTGCTCGGCCGGGGGGATGATTTGGCCCTGTTCGAACGCATGCCCAAGCTGCGCTTCCCTGGGGGCGAAACGCTGGGCGGCCTGAGCCAGGCCGTGGGCATGGCTTGCTACCGGCTCAGGGACTATCTGTGAGTTGCAGCCGCCATCGGCTCAGTCGCCGATGCGTATAAAGCGCGGCTGAACGCGCCCCTCAAACTCCGCCGTCTCAAAAAACATGGCGTGCGGCCGCACCCATAAACCGCTGGCGTTGTAGAGCGGCCGATAGACCACCAAAGGCTCCAGCGTCTCGCTGTGGCGGGCGGCGCCAAGCACTTCATATTCACCACCTTTGTAATGGCGATAGCGGCCGGTGGGGGTGTCGGGGAGGGGAGGGAGGTCGTCGGTCATGGGGGGGTGCTACTGGCGTGTTGGCTCTTGGGCTTTGGCATTTAGGATTGCGGGTTCGTGGGCTTTGGGGTGGAGGACTGTCGTGCTCTGGCGCGGGGCAGGCCCCAGGGCTCATGGAGAGGCGGTCGGCCAAGGCCGACTCCCTTGCGGTGCTCCGGCAAGGCCGTGCGCCGTCAAACTCCCTCCGCTCGCCTTTGGCTCGCTGTGGTCAAACAGTGACGGCGAATATGTTCTTGAAGCGCACGAATACGTGCGCCACGCCCTTCCCCTGCGCTCCTCAGCGCCTCTCAAATCGCCCTGTGGCCCACCCCGCGCCAGGGCGGGTGCTCGGGTGGCTCGGTTGGCCCTTTGGCGATGGAACTCTTTCTCGTTCAGGGGGTTACGCAAGGTAGGCTTGCGTGACGATTTATGCGTCACCCACGCAGTTCACGCAGCACCTCGGGGTGAGACACGGCGACCTGCAACAAAGTCTTGGCCGCACCCGTGGGCTGGCGCCGACCCTGCTCCCAATCTTGCAGCGTGCGCGCCGACACACCGAGCAGGCTGGCAAATTCAACTTGCGAGAGGCCGACCTGCGCGCGAGCTTCTGCCGCAGCGGGCAAGCTCACCTTGGTGACGCGGGCGGCCTTGCCCGCACGCATCTGCTTGACCGACTCAAGAAGGTCTTGCTGGAACTCTTTGAACTCAGAGGGCATCTTCAACTCCTTGCTTCAGTTCCGCGATGAACGAAGTCGGCAAGTTATCGAACTTGCCTTTTGTGTAGACGATGAGCAGCCAGATGGTTTGCTCGGTGGCATTGAAGTAGATGATGCGTGCACCACCCCTCTTGCCTCGGCCTGAGGCCACCCAACGAACCTTTCGACAACCGCCGCTGCCTTTGATGAGATCCCCGGCTTCAGGGTTGAGTGCAATCCAGTTGATGAACTCAACACGCTCTGCGTCAGTCCAAATGTCTGCCGCATAGCGCTGAAAGATGGGTGTTTCGGCCACGGTTCTCACAGACGCATGATACGGCATTGCCGTATTTGTTGCAATCAGCGGTGTGAGTCGCTCGCCGTGCCTTGTCGCGGGTCGGCCAGAGTGGTGGCTACGTTCGACGCATGACAGCGCAAGACTGGACAAGGATGGTGAAGTTCTGAGTAGACCCACATCTGTTCGAGTTGAGCCTCAAGGCACTTTCACCCTACTGAGAATGTCGAGATAGCCAGTTTGGACAAAGCTCTGTGCTTCTGCGGGAGACACGAACTCCTCCGAGGCGAGTGCGGAGAACACGAGGTACAGAGAAGAAAATCCGATCGCGCCATGGATTTCTTGAACGGTTTGGCCATCCCGCACGACAGTGCGCCTGCTCATGACGAAGATCAACGAGGAATTGCGCGGCTCCTCGACCAGTTGGCCAGGGTTGTTTGCAGCGAGATACCGAATGAACTCAAGGCCATTCGTCGGGCGATCAGGGCTCCCGTTTGGCCTTGCGCTGAATGTGACCGCCAAGCCAGGTGCGGGAGCAACGAATGTGGTCTTATGCCGCTCCTCGACACGATGCTCCGCGCCTTCGGGTAGGTCCAACAAGGCGCCGCCCGGTAAAGAGATTGACTTTGCGGCAGCAGTGGCGCAAAGCAAGCTCGAGAGAAGCGCTAGACAGAGGCGTCGGTGCATTCTGAGTCCAATGAGACGCAACCGGGCCTGGCATCCTGCCGTTTGCGCTGTTTGCTTGAACGACCGAGCAGCGGCCCACCCCTGCGTTTGGGTAAATTGAGTTTTAGCCATCATTTTGACTTCGCCTTGGTTTTGCTGGTCTGTCGAGCGCGCGCCGTACTGCCTTGAGTAGGTCGGCATGTTCGGCTGGTTGGGAATGACCCTGTCCCAAGAATCCGAACCGTTCAGTAACAGAATGGACCGGCATGAAGATGGCCCCTGAGGGCCTAGGAGTTCATGCCATGAGGAAGAGCAAATTCACCGACGAACAGATGGCCTTCGCGC
>NZ_JBIKNQ010000033.1:0-54832 GCF_044358605.1 Ideonella sp. | reverse complement strand
TCGGTGAAGGTGTCGGCGCCGCGCATAGGTCTCTCTCAGATCGAGATGCTCACATTGTCCTCGCTGCGCCTCGCTCGACCATCACAACCGGTCGGTATTTCAGCAGCCTGTTAGGCGCAATACTTCAATGGCTGAGTCGCGTAGCTTCTTTCCAACGGAAGTTTCGAAAAACACTGTTGCCTCTTGCAGTCGTCGTGCATCTGAAAAATTGGCCTGTACAACTTCAGCGGCTAATTGATTAAATGTGGTCGGGGTTAAATTGGAATTAACGCAAGCATAATACTGCTTATGTGGGCCATCTTGCATCGAATCTTCATATATTACATCCTTCACCAAAAATGCGATGGATTCATCAGCTCGGTATGCAGCCACAAATCTCTTTACGTCACTCTCCAATGGAGGAGCTGCCATAGATGGCGTGGTTAATAACAAAAGAATTACGGCGAGCACTTTCCGAGTTGAAGTTGTTATTGAGTAATTCATGATTTCCATTTCCTTTCGCAACCTATTTAAGTTTTAAATACAAAATTCACAAAGTCGCCGTGTTTTGCTTGGGAATTTGGTGGAGCAACCAACCACACCAAAGTGAATGCGATAGCGTAAATATGCAGCAGCCTGAATGATTCAGCAGCTACCAATGATTCCAAATCAGCTGTTTTAGCCTGCGTGGATTTTAGCAACTATTGCCAAGTGCCACACAGGCAATAGTCAAGACATGACCCAAAATTCTCTCCTTAAGTACCATCTCCGCCGCTTCTGCTTACCGTTGGGGATGCCACCTCGGGCAAATCCAAATCTCTATAAAGTGCGCTCATCACATCACTTACTCTGCCAGCGACTAGGTCGAATAGTTGCGCCGCATTCAGCTCGTTTTCACTATGACCTGAAGCAAGCCACAACTCTAGATTGAATCCGAGCCCCATTTTGCCGAATAGGTCGTCAAAGCTTTTGCGCGCGTTTGGACTAAGGAACAACTCTCGCTCCTCTAAAGCACGAGCAATCGTTTCTCGATGCTGCAGAAGCGACATATTCTCTTCTGTCGACAAAGATTCAGTACGCGACTCAAAATCAGATTCGCTCCGAATTTCGGCACTTCTCGCATTACAGTAACGTCGCAGTGCCAGCAGCTTTGCAGTCAATGCCTTCAGCGCCGCTAGACGCTCCGTATGGAGAAGATCTGAACGACGTTGCTGAGCCTTGAACTCCTCCAAAAGTCTGTCATATTCATGCTTGATGGAACTATCGAGGCGGGACTTCAACCACCAGCGGAGGACCGTAGCTATCGCGCCCATGATTCCAGCGATAGTAATGAAATCTGTTGCGTTCATATGTGTGCTTGAAAAACTGGCTTGCAATGCTCAACGGACAAATAAAGCAATCATTGCATGCGTGCTACTAGGGCAATAAATAGGGAATCACTTGCTTTTCGCGCGGATGCAAAATTTGGGCAGGTTTCAATCCTATACCTCCCAAAGGTTACTCCCGACACATTCGTCGCGCTCAAGCACTCGGCTGACGTACTCAGCCCGAGAACTGCTCGACTTCCTTGGGCGCCGCAGCACACTTGTTCACTGGATTGACAGGGGCCATGGACTAAAGCCCTGACTTCGATAAACCATGAGAATCAAGACCTCAAAGAGCCCGCAATACTTCTCCCAACATCTGGCGGAACGTCGCAACATTCAAGCCTTTTGCCTGCCGTTTTCTAACGATGGGGCCGACGATTTAAGCTGTGACGCGCAAGAAGGCTAGGAGAATTCAATAGACGCCTCACCATACACACCCATGGTAAAAGCTAGAGAAGGTCTCTTCTGCAGCACTCCGAAGCACAGTATATAGCGACGGCGAGAAAAAAGCCCCATGGTCCTTAGCACTAAAAAACATATCATCCCCTTGTATTTCCTCATTCTTCCTGTATTCAACGAAAAAGTTCCTCCGCAGATCGGTTCGGACCATCCAATCGAGATCTACCTCCTCTCCAGTCAAAGGGTGAGGCTCTTCGGAAATTAGCATTCTCTTAGACACCCCTAACAAAGTACATTTAAGGAGATAGGAACAGTGATATGCAACGAAGTCGGCCAGTTGAATTCCTGGAATAACTTTTGAATCGCAATCTGGCATGACAACAACATCGTTGAGTAATCGAGTTCTGCCAAGAATTCCTTGATCTAACTGCACTGATTGCGGAATCTTCAATCTGTTCCGGTGAGTAATCTGTTGTGCTATCTCCGAAATCGCTTGGCGCAGCTCAGGCCGTTCTGAAGTTGGGGCGATGTAGACACCATACCTGCAATACTGCAAGACAATACCCCTCACTTTGTCTCGCAACTCATGCCTACGAGGCGAGTTCGCCATTCGGTAGCCGCTTTTGTATTCGTCGACACCCGGAGTAAGCCCGACATCCTTGATTGCCCCATTCACCAGCCCTGAGGGGTCTTCTTCGCAATGGACGAAGCCGACACAGATGTATCCGAGAGAATCCTGAATGCTTTCGTCCACGAAAATCAATCTCGTGCATCCTAAGGTTTGTAATGATCCACAACGGTACGAATCGGCTCGAACAAGATGACAAACCTCACCGACGGCTGTAGAACTGAAGTTCCCATTGTGGAAGGGAGAGGTCAGCAGCCTTGGCGACGATGCGTATAGCATTGATCGCGTCTTTGTACTCTGATGCGGCCGTAATCTCGGTCCAGTTGAGCTTGTTGCGGTGCGAGGTCTTGGCGAGGATCAGGCGATCTACCGGACAGTGGGGCGGCTCTGCGACGTGCCCCAAACACCAAAGGTACTTCAATAGAAGGTTCAGCAGTTTCTGAGCCACCCCGAACTTGTAGCCGTCGGGGCCTAGCAGCTTGCCACCTTCGGCGGTGGCGAACTCGACGAGGCGTTCGATGTTCGCAATGTGTGCAGCCTCACTGCACCCCGTCTTGTAGCTCGAAAGTAGCTGGGTCTCGATGAAGCTGAGTACGCTTGCTCTGAACGAATCGCTGGCACGATCTTTGGCGGGAATCGCAGAATTGTAGAGGTTCGCGCGCTGGACTGATGCACCCCACGCCAGTATTGCGACTTCGCTGTAGAGGAAGCGTTGTTGCGCATTGCGGGTGAAGGTGGGCATATTTGTGAGGCCAAATCTATAGGTGTAGCGACAAACGAAAGTTTCCCGCAAAGCTCTGTCGCCCCCAACACTCTGGGCGAAACGCCAACAATTGCTTCACCATGTTGACCCATCACGCACCAGGCAGTACGGAAATACAAAATCAACAGATTGGCATCTAGACGCAAGGCTCTAAGCCACTATAGCCACTCAAGCCCTCCACCTCAACGTTCAGTTGAGCAGATCATCATCAGCATGATCCCCTCACCCTCCTCACCCTCCTCGCCCCCCTCACCCAAGCCAAGCTCCGCCACCGCCGCCACATCAGCAGCCCCCGCAGCCACTCATCCGCCGCGTAAGCCAACCACACGCCAACCAGGCCCCAGCCAAGGCCTAGGCCCAGCAGCCAGGAGCCGCCGGCCAGCACGATGAGCATGACACCGGAGCCGACGAAGACAGGGTGGCGGGCGTCGCCGGTGGCGCGCAGGGCGTTGATGACGACGAGGTTGAAGGTGCGGCCGGGCTCGACCAGCACGTGGCACCACATCAGCGTCACGCCCATCTGGATCAGGGCTGGGTCTTGGGTGAACCATTGCAACCACCACGGCCCGGTGGCGGCCATGGCGGCGGCCAGCAGGGTGCTGAAGATGAGGCCCAGGCCCAAGGCGCGGCGCAGCAATTGGTCGGCCTGGCGCAGGGCGCCTGCGCCCACCAGGTGGCCCACCACCACTTCGGCGGCCAGGCCTGCGGCCAAGCCACCCAGCATGGCCAGGGTGCCGAGTTGAAACACAAAGCCGTGCACGGCCATGGCCCCCGTGCCCAGTTGGCCCACCACGGCCATGCTGGCCAAGAAGGCCAGGCGGTAGGCAATGTTCTCGGCGGCGGCCGGGGCGCCAATGCGCAGCACGTCGCGCAGGGGCTCGCGGGGCAGGCGCCACAGGTCAGAGGCGCGCAGGTGCAGGCCCACGCCGCGCCACAGCAGCCAAAGCGCCACCAGCGCGGCGATGCGGCTAACAGCAAAGGCGGCCGCAAAGCCAACCAGGCCAAACTGGCCTGCAGGCATCCACCACAGGGACAGGCCGAGTTGCAGGGCCAGCATCAGCAGCACCACGCCCAAGGTGCGGCGGGCGGCCAGATGGGCGCGCAGCACGGCCACACCGCAGGCCACCCAGGCGTCCAGCAGCATGGCGGGGGCAAGGGCTTGCAGCAGGGGCGTGGTGTGCTGGGCCACCTCGGGCGGGCTGTTCAGCCACAGCGGCCAATTGGCCGCACCGGCCCAGGCCAGCAGCGCCGCCGAGCCACCCAGCGCGGTGGCAGCACCCATCGATGCGCGGGCCACTTGGGCAGCCTCGCCCGCCCGGCCAGCGCCCAAGCGCTGGGCCACCACCACGCCCACGCCAGCCCCGACGATGCGAAACAGCAAGAACAACAAGGCCACCACTTGCATGGCCAAAGAGAAGGCCCCGGCAGCGGCGGGCCCCAGCCGCGCGGCCCACACCGTGCCCAACAGGCCCACGCCCAGGCCCAGCAGCAGCTCGGTGAACAGCGGCCAGGCGATGGGCCAGATCCGGGGGGTGGCGGGCGGTGCGGCGTGCGTGGGCTTCAGCGCAGGCAGGCTCAAGATCTATCCACCCGGCAGGCCGAGGCCTCTTGCACCCACTGCGCCAGTTGGGCGCGCAGGGCTTGGCGGCTGGTCTCGTCGCACAACGCGGGCACTTCCGTGCCCAGCAGCTCGGCCTGTTGCAGGCTGGCTTCGCGCAGCCAGTCTAGGCGCGCCAGGGTGGTGGCGGTGCAACTGCGGCCACTCAAGTCGTCCTGTACGTCGTGCCAGTGGGCGTGCCAGCTTTGGCGCAGGTAGAAGGCTTTGGCAGCAGCGTCGTCGCGGGTGGCGGCGGCGCGCTGGGCGGCCAGTTGCTGCCAGGCGTTCATCACCGGCGCTTGGCCGCCCTTGGCCACCACGGCCATGGCCGCGTGGGCATAGGCTTGGGCCACGGCGGCATTGAAGTGGCGGGCGGCCTCCACCGCAGCGGCCAGGCCACGGCGTTGCTCCAGGTCTAGCCAGGCGCCAGAGAGCCAGCGGGTTTCAATGCGCTCGGCCACATGGTGCGCCGGCAGCTGGCCTGCGGGCAGCACGCCATCACCCGCGCTGTTCAAGCCCAGCCGCGCATCAAAGCGGTAGCAATAGCCCAGGTCAAAGCGCCACACTTGTTGGCCATCATCCAGCAGGTTGCCGGGGCTTGGGTCCCAGTCGAAAAAACCATTCACGGCCAGGGCGCAGCCGCTGTTGAGCACTTGGGTCAGCATGCGGGGGTCGGTGGCCGACGGTGGCTGGGCCCGGGCCACCCAGGGCGACACCAAGAGCCCATGGCGCAGCGAGCCCCACACCGGCAGGTGCACGCCGGTCAGGCGCGCGCCCTGGGCTTGCAGCGCGCGCAGCTCGCCATGGCGCAGCAGCTCGTTCACAAAAGCGGTTTCGCCATCGGCATTGCGCACACGAGATTGCGGCCGGGCCTGCTTGATGGCCCAGCGCCGCCCTTGCTCGTCTTGCCAGCAGCGCACCACCGCCGTCAAGCCGCCATCGCACACCTGTTTGACGCCGGGGCTGTCGTCTTGCAAGGCGGCCAGTTGGGCCACGGGGGCGGGCAAGGCGCGGGCGTCGCCCAGCAGCAGGTTTTCACCAGCCTGGGCGCGGGCCAGCCAAGAGCGGGCCTCGGCCAGACGCTGGGCGTCCAGTCCGGGGGCCATGAATGCATCGGGCGCGTTCACTGGACCCGCTTATAAGTGCTGTAGCCGGTGATGGGCGTCACATCGGGCTGCAGCACGCGCACACCGCCAGGGGGCAGGGTCACCTCCAGCATGGCGGCCAGTGGGTTGGGCGTGGCGCTGCCGGGGGCGAGCAGGTCGCGCAGGGGCGCGTTGCTCATGACCTTGGAATTGGGCAGCAAGAGCACCTCAGTGATGGTCTCGTGGCTGGGGTTGGCGATGACAAACACCGACTCGCCAATGCGATCCGTGTGGCGCTCAAAGGCCAGCAGGCGGGTGGCTTCGATGAGGCGGAAGTCGCCCACGCGCAGCGCGCGCTGGGCCTTGCGCAGGGCAATCAGTTGACGCGTCCATTGCAGATCGGCTTGCTCGTCGTGCACCAGGTCCCAGCGCATGGGGGCGCGCATGCCGGGGTCGTCGCCACCGGTCATGCCCAGCTCCGAGCCGTAATACAAATTGGGCGCCCCCGGCAGGGTGAACTGCAGCAGTTGCGTCAGGCGGCGCAGCGTGGGGTCGGGCACGGTGGTGGCCAGGCGCGGGGTGTCGTGGTTGTCCAGCATCAACCAGCTCTTGAGCAGGTTGTCCACGCCGGCATCGGCAATCAGGCGGTTCAACATGCGGGCGGCGGTGGCCACCGGCAGCTTGCCTTGCACCATGCGCAGGATGATCTCGCGGGTGCTGAAGTTCATCACCCCATCCACGCTGGGGAACCACTCTTGCGGATAGGTCCACAGCTCGCCCACCACCAGCGAGCCGGGCTTTTCGTCATGGGCGTGTTGGGTCAGGTCTTCCAGCACATTGAAGCCGATGTCGTGGCCCACATCCAGGCGCCAGCCGTCAATGCCGTCGCGCAAGTAGCTGCGCACCACAGAGTCTGGCCCGGCATACAAATGCTCGCGGGCGGCCGGGTGCTCCATCACCAGCTCGGGCAGGTTTTGGGCGTTGTACCAGCAGCGCACGCCGCCAGGGTAGGCGGGGTTGAACTCAAACCAATCGCGATACGGGCTGGCCGCATCGGCCTGGGCCTGCTGAAAGATGGGCGCATTGCGGCCCATGTGGTTGAACACGCCGTCCAGCACCAGCTTCATGCCCCGGCCATGCAGGTCGGCCGCCAGGGCTTTGACGTCGTCGCGCGTGCCGTATTCGGGCGACACCTGCTGGTAGTCCAGCGCGTCGTACTTGTGGTTGGTGTAGGCGCTACAGATCGGGTTGAGGTAGAGCACGTCCACACCCAGGCCTTGCACATGGTCGAGGTGGGCGCGGGTGCTGGCCAGGTCGCCACCCCAAAAGTCGATCTCGTGGCTCCAGACCTTTACGTCCTCCAGGTACTGGCCTTGGGTGGGCAGCTCGCTCCAGTCGCGCAGGCGCTTGGGCGCGGGGTAGAGGTGGCGCTTGGCATCCAAGTTGCTGCTGGGCGCAAAGCGGTCCACCAGCACTTGGTAGACGATGGCGCCGTTGCGCCAGTCGGCCTCGCGGGCTTCATAGCGGCCGTGCACGGCGCGGTCATGGCGGTTAGCGCGGGGGTCTTGGGAGGACATAGACGTCATGGGTAATCAAACTCAAGGGGTGCGCTTGTAGGGCGTGTAGCCCGTCACGGGCTCAAACACCGGGCGCAGCACGCGCACACTGCCTGCGGGCACGGTGATGCGCAGCAGGCCGGCATCCAGGCTGGGGCGCTCCGCAGGCTGCGGGCCTAGCAGGTCTTGCAGGCCGGTGGCGTTCATCAGGCTGGAATTGGCGATCATCACCGTCTCAGTCACGTCTTGCTCGCTGGGGTTGGCCAGCACCAGCACGGTGTCCATGGCGCGGTCGGTGTGGCGCTCAAAGGCCAGCAGTTGGTCGGCTTCAACGGCACGCCAATCGCCCACCCGCAGCGCGCGGTGGGCCTTGCGCAGGGCGATGAGCTGGCGGGTGAAGGTGAGCGCGGGGTGGCCCGCCTCGACCACGTCCCAGCGCATGGGGGCGCGCTGCTCGGGGTCGCCGTCACCCAGGGTGTCGATCTCGCTGCCTTGCCACAGGTTGGGCGAGCCCGGCAGGGTGAACTGCAGCACCTGGGCCAGGCGGCGCTGGCGCTCGTCGGGCAGGCGGCTGGCAATGCGCGGCAGGTCGTGGTTGTCCAACAGGGTCCAGCTTTTAAGCAAGGGGGCGATGCCGCTGTCGGCCACCATGCGGGCGATCATGCGCTGGGCTGTGGCGGGCTTGAGCTTGCGCTCGGCCACATCCAACAAGATGCGGCGCAGGGTGAAGTTCATCACCGCGTCCGCCGCTGGGGGCTGCTGGCCCTGGGGCGTGAGCCAGCCGGCAGGGTAGTTGACGATCTCGCCCACCAAGAGCGAGCCGGGCTTCTCGGCGTGCGCGGCCTGGGTCATTTGGCCCAGCATCGTGGTGCCAAACTCAAAGGCCGTGTCCAGGCGCCAGCCGTCCACGCCGTCGCGCAGGTAGCTGCGGATCACCGAATCCCGCGCGGCAAACACATGGTCGCGCACGGCTGGGTTTTCCAGGTTCAGTTCGGGCAGGTTGATGGCGCCCCACCACACGCGGGCTTGGGCCGTCTTTTCAAACTGCGGGCCGATGTAAAACCAATCGCGGTACGGGCTGCGTGGGTCAGCCAGCGCGCTTTGGAACTTGGGCGAGTTGCGGCCCATGTGGTTGAACACGCCGTCCAGCACCAGCTTCACGCCCTTGGCATGCAGGTCGGCGGCCAAGACCTTCACATCGGCGCGCGTGCCGTACTCGGGCGAGACGGCTTGGTAGTCCAGCGCGTCGTACTTGTGGTTGGTGTAGGCCAGGTGGATGGGGTTGAGGTAGAGCACATCCACCCCCAAGCCCTGCACATAGCCCAGCTTGCTGCGCAGGCTGTTCAGGTCGCCGCCCCAAAAGTCGATCTCGTGGCTCCAGACCTTGGCCTCGGGCAAGAACACGCCTTTGGTGGGCAGCTCATGCCAAGCACGCAAGCGCTTGGGCGCGGGGTAAAGGCTTCGCTTGGCCTCTAGGTTGGCCGCCGGCGCAAAGCGGTCCACCCACACTTGGTAGACCACCGCGCCGTTGCGCCAATCTTGCTCGCGCTGCTCATACACCGAAGGCGCGGCGTTGGCGGCCACGCTCACCCATGCAGCGGCCACACTGGCCCACAGCTTGATGCTCATCCCTTGACTCCACCGGCCGTCAGGCCCGAGACAATCCAGCGCTGGGCCAGCAAAAACACGGCAGTGATGGGCAGGCCCGAGAGCACCGCCGCCGCCGCAAAGTCGCCCCACAAATACTTCTGTTCATACAGGTAGTACTTGGAGCCCACGGCCAGGGTCAGGTTGGGCTCTTCGCGCAGCAAGATGCTGGCAATGGGGTACTCGATGATGGTGCCGATGAAGGCCAGCACAAACACCACCATGAGGATGGGCACGGCCATGGGGAGCAGCACCAAGCGGAAGGCCTGCCAATGCGTGGCGCCGTCAACCTTGGCGTTTTCTTCAATCTCGACGGGGATGGTGTCGAAGTAGCCTTTGATCGTCCAGACATGCGTGGCCACGCCGCCCAGGTAGGCGACGATCAAACCGGTGTGGGTCTCGACACCCAACCAGGGCACATGCTGACCCAGGCTGTCGAAGATGGCGTAGATGGCAATCAGCGCCACCGCCACCGGGAACATCTGCAGCAGCAGCATGCTGTTGAGCAGCCCCGCCTTAAATCGGAACTTGAGCCGTGCAAAGGCATAGGCGGCGGTGGTGGAGATGGTGACGATCAACAGCGAGGAGATGGTCGCTATCTTGATGCTGTTCCACAGCCACAGCAGCACTGGAAATGGCGGCTGCACCACCACGCCATCGGCGCGCGTCCAAGGGATGCCCAGCGCCAACGCCCAGTGCTCAAAAGTGATGTCGCGCGGGATGATGTCGCCCGTCGCAAAGTTGCCTGGCCGCAGCGAGATGGACAGCACCGCCAGCAGCGGCATCAGGGTCAGCGCAATCAAGGCCCACAAGGCCACATGCGTGGCCCAGACGCGAATGCGTTGGCGTTTACCAGTGACGATGGCCATTTATTTGGACGCCTTGGTGAGTCGCAGGTTGATCAGCGCCATGGCCGCCACGATGATAAAGATCATGGTGGAGATGGCGGCCGCCAGGCCAAAGTTGGCGCCAGCGTCGGTGAAGGCAATGCGGTAGGTGTAGCTGACCAGGATGTCATTGGTGCCTGCGGGCAGCTTGGAGTTGAGGATGTCCGGGCTGCCATTGGTCAGCAGGGCGATCAACACAAAGTTGTTGAAGTTGAAGGCAAAGGCCGACACCAACAGCGGCGTGAGCGGCTTGATGACCAAGGGCAGCGTGATCTTGAAGAAGTTGGTCAGCGGGCCCACACCGGCCAGGGCGCTGGCTTCATACAAGTCGGCCGGGATGGCTTTGAGCAGGCCCGTGCACAGAATCATGATGTAGGGATAGCCCAGCCAGGTGTTGACGATGAGCAGCATCGCCTTGGCCAAGAAGGGGTCGGAGAACCAAGCGGGGCGGATGCCGAAGAGCGCATCGAGCACGGCGTTGATCTCGCCAAAGTTTTGGTTGAACAAGCCCTTGAACACCAAGATGGAAATGAAGCCCGGCACCGCATAGGGCAGGAACAGCAAGGTGCGGTAGAGCGTGCGGTGGGCCAGGGCCTCCCAGTTCAGCGCCACGGCCAGGGTCATGCCCAGCGCAGTGGCAAACAGCACCGTCAGGGCTGAGAAGACCACCGTCCAGATGAAGATCTGCACAAAGGGGCCACGGAAGTCCGGGTCGCCCAACATGCGGGTGTAGTTGGCCCAACCCACGTCCACCTTGAAGGCGGGCGAGAGGCGCTCGCCGCTGGCAGCATGCTCAAAAAAACCTTCGTCGCGGTTGACGCCAAACAGCAGGCCATCGGCTTGGCGGGTCAGGCTGCCATCCTCTCCCGCCACCCATAGCGGCCGCAGCGGCGCAAACTCACCCACGCCGGCATAACGCCAAACATCAGCCGAACCCGGTGCTTGCAGGCTCAGGGCCATCAGGCCGTCGCGCTGGGCGATCTGCTCACGCAGCGGCAGCGCAGCACTCGGCAAGGCGGCGCCTTCAGCGCGCGGCTCCAGCGTCACGGTTTGCGCAGGCCCCAGCTTCAGCGCGGGCGTTTGCCAGCGGGCCACGCCGTCAGGGCCGCTGAGCACCAGGCGGTGCTGCCCGCCTTCAGTATGCAGGGTAAAGCGCTGCAAGTGCGCCTCGTCCACCTGGGTTTGGGCCAGCAGGTAGGCGCGGGCGCGCTCTTCGCTGAGCAGGTGGGTGGCCGAGTAGTTGGTAAAGCCAATGCGCACCGTCAAGACCAGCGGCAAGGCCACAAACAGCAGCATGCCAGCCACGCCGGGAAAGAGGTAGCGCGCCGCCAGGGTCTTGGGGGAGAGATAGATATAGCCCGTGACCATGCCGCCCACACCGGCGGCCACGGCCCAGATGGGCTCACCCGCGAGGTGGATGCGAAAGACCAGCCAGGCCCAGGCCAGGGCGCCCAGGGCGGCCAAGGCCCAGCCCAGGGCTTTGGTGAGAGAAAGAGATGAAGATGCAGCAGTACGCATGGTGATCAGCGTTTCTCCATGCGGGCGGCCGCGCCCTTGAGCGCGTCGGCCGGGCTTTGGCGGCCTTGGGTGATGGCCTCCAGCGCGGCGTCCATGGCGGGCCAGAAGCGGCCCGTCTCGGGGATGTTGGGAATGGGCTGGCCCAGGCGCGCATTGGCCATGGTGGCGGCAATGGCGGGGTCGGCAGCCAGCTCGGCGTAATAGGCTTTGTTGGCCGGCGTGCCCAAGGGCACATCGGCGGAGACCACCTTCAGGCTCTCGACCTTGAGCAGGTGGTTCTCCAGGAACTCGCGGGCAATGTCCTTGACGGGGCTGGGCGCGGCAATCATGCAACCCAGCACGCCCACAAAAGGCCTGGAGGGTTTGTCGGCACTGAGGCCCGGAATGGGGGCGACGGCAAAGTTGATGCCGGCCTTGCGGGCGTTGTCCCAAGCCCAGGGGCCGGAGATCATCATCGCTACCTGGCCCTTGGCAAAGCTGGCCTCCATTTCGGCATAGCGTGCCCCACGCGCCATCACGCCATCGTCCAGCAGGCGGCGCAACAGGGTGGCCCCCTTCAAGGCGCCCTCGTTGGCCACGCCCACTTGGCTCGGGTCCAGCTCACCTTTGGCGTTAAGGCCAAAGATCTCGCCGCCCGCCCCGGCCAGCAGGGGCCAGGTGAAGAAGCTCTTGTTGTAGTCCCACAGAATGGCCTTTTTGCCTTGGGCACTCAACTGTTTGTCTAGCGCGATGACCTCGTCGAAGGTCTTGGGCACTTTGGGCACCAGGGCGGTGTTGACGATCAGGCCCACGGCCTCGATGGACAGCGGATAACCCCAGACCTGGCCTTTGAAGGTGAAGGCTTGCCAAGCGGCCTCGTCAATGCCTTCGCGCACGGCTTTGGAGGGGCGCAGCGGCACGATCAGGCCGCTGCGGGCCCATTCGCCCGTGCGGTCGTGCGGCCAGCACATGATGTCTGGGCCTTTGCCCGCACCAGCGGCCGCCTGGAACTTGTCGGGGGCGCCTTCAGGGTGCTGCACCACCACCTTCACGCCGCTCACCGCCGTGAAGGCATCGCCCACTTTTTGCAGGCCGTTGAAGCCCTTGTCGCCGTTGATCCAGACCAGCAATTCAGGCGGGGCAGCCTGGGCGGTGCCCTGCAGCGCGCACAGCAAGGCGGCTGCGGCGGTGAAACGCTTGCGCATCATGCGACCCGCGCTTGGCGCATGGCCCCGGCGCTGGCGGCCAGGCGGTGGTAGGCCAAGCCTTCTGCATTGAAGAGATAACACCACTCGGGCGGCACTTCAAAGGCCAAGGCCTGGCCGGCGGCCAAGGGGGTGCGGCCGTCCAGCAGCACCGAGAAGGGCTCGGGCGTGTCGGTGCCCACAGCGCAAGTCGCCACGTCTACATAGGCCTGGGTGCTGCTGCCCAAGGCCTCCACAAAGGTCACCGGCGCTGTCAGGGTTTGCGCGCCGCTGGCATCGGCCCCCGCCAGCGCCAAGTGCTCGGGGCGGATGCCCAGCGTCACCTTGTCACCCGGCTTGGCGCCTTGCGCATTGACGGTGGCGTGCAGCACCTCGCCGGTGCTGAGCTTGACCCGCGCCCCGGCGGCATCGGCCGCAACGATCTCGCCGACCAAGAAGTTCATCTTGGGCGAGCCGATGAAGCCCGCGACGAACAAGTTGCAAGGGTGCTCGTAAAGCTCGATGGGCGCGCCCACCTGCTCCACCTTGCCTGCGCTCAGCACCACGATGCGGTCGGCCAGGGTCATGGCCTCGACCTGGTCGTGGGTCACATAGATCATGGTGGTCTTGAGCTCGTCGTGCAGCTTGGCAAACTCATAGCGCATGCGCACGCGCAGGGCGGCGTCCAGGTTGGACAGCGGCTCGTCAAACAAAAAGACCTGGGGCTTGCGCACGATGGCCCGGCCAATGGCCACGCGCTGCCGCTGGCCGCCCGAGAGGTCTTTGGGCTTGCGGTCCAAGAGGTGGTCGATGTGCAGCACTTTGGCGGCGCGGTGCACGGCGTCGTGGATCTCTTGCTGGCTCATGCCCGCCAACTTCAGGCCAAAGGCCATGTTGTCGAACAGGTTCATGTGCGGGTAGAGCGCATAGGACTGAAAGACCATGGCGATGCCGCGCTCGGCCGGGGGCACGTCGTTGACGCGGCGCCCGCCAATGGACAAGTCACCGCTGGTGATGTCTTCCAGCCCGGCGATGGTGCGCAGCAGCGTGGACTTGCCGCAGCCCGAGGGGCCGACAAAGACCATGAATTCGCCATCGCGGATGTGCAGGTCCACCCCTTTGAGAATGGTCACATCGCCATACGCCTTGCGCACACCAGAGAGCAACACCTCAGCCACAGAACTTCCTTTCAAGCCCCCAGCCCTCGGGCGGCGGCGTATGTTTTGGATTGACGCAAAGGCGCAGACAGACCACGGGTACGGCAAGCCGAAGTCACGACGCCATGCCCGCTTCGCGTCAGTCCAATGTAGATTAAGTACAGCGATAGATGGCATTTCACAACGAAACAGCCCAGCAAATCAAGAGGTCATTCCCCGCTGAATCAATAACTTATTGGACACTCCGGGAATACCAGATGTAGTCAAACTACATTTGGACTACACAAAGCGGAGCGAGACACCGATACTTCCGTCTGTCCACTGAGGAGTCCCCCCCTGCCATGTCATCCATGACCTCGACTGCCCCCGTTGCCGCTGCGGCCAACCCGCTGGTGCCCGCCTTCCATGCCGCCTTGCAGCGCGTGCTGGCCCAACAGACGTCTCAGGGCAGCGCCACGGCCCCGGCCGCGTTCTCGGCCGCAGCGCTGGCTTGCCGCGATGTGCTGATGCAGCGCTGGGCCGACACCCAGGCGCAAGACGCCCAAGCGGCCACGCCCGGCGCCGTCACCACCTCGCGCCGGGTGCATTACCTGTCGATGGAGTTTTTGATGGGCCGCGCCCTGGGCAATGCCGTGGCCGCCCTGGGCCTGACGCCTGCCCTCGACGAAGCCCTGGCCCAAGAAGGCTTGAGCCTGGGCGACGCGCTGGAGCGCGAGCCCGACGCCGCCCTGGGCAACGGTGGCCTGGGCCGCCTGGCGGCTTGCTTCTTAGACAGCTTTGCCGAGTTGGGCCTGCCGGCCTTTGGCTATGGCTTGCGCTACCGCTTTGGCATGTTTGCCCAGCGCATTCAAGACGGCCGCCAAGCCGAAGTGCCCGACGACTGGCTGCGCCTGGCCGACCCCTGGGATGTGCCACGCCCCGAGCTGCGCTACACCGTGGGCTTTGGCGGCCGCATGGTGACGGAAGGCGGCTCGCGCCGCTGGGTGCCAGCAGAGCGCGTGGTGGCCGAGGCCCATGACTTCATCGTCCCAGCCCACCACAGCCAGCGCGTAGCCACCTTGCGCCTGTGGCAAGCCAGCAGCGCCGAGCCCATCGACCTGCAAGCCTTTTGCCGCGGTGACCATGCCGCAGCCGGCCGCCACCAACTGGCCGCCGACACGCTCAACTGGGTGCTCTACCCCGACGACAGCACCGAAGCCGGCCGCCTGCTGCGCCTGAAACAAGAGGCCTTCTTGGTCAGCGCCTCGGTGCAAGACATGGTGGCCCGCCACCTGCGCCAGTACGGCAGCTTGAACCAGCTCGGCCGCTCGGAGGCCATCCACCTCAACGACACCCACCCCGCGCTGGCCCCGGCCGAGCTGATGCGTGTGCTGCTGGATGAACACGGCCTGGGCTGGGACGAGGCCTGGAAGATCACCCGCGATGCGGTCTCTTACACCAACCACACCCTGATGCCCGAGGCGCTAGAGACCTGGCCCGTGCGCATGATGGAAGCCTTGCTGCCGCGCCATCTGGAGGTGATTTACGAGATCAACCACCGCTATCTGCAAGCCGCCCGAGCAGCCGGCGCCGACGAGGGCATGGTGCAGCGCATCTCGTTGATCGACGAGCAGGGCGAGCGCCGCGTGCGCATGGCCGCGCTGGCGGTGGTGGCCTCGCACCGCGTCAATGGCGTGTCGGCCTTGCACTCAGAGCTGATGGTGCAGACCTTGTTTGCCGACTATGCGCGCCTGACGCCTGAGCGCTTTCACAACGTGACCAATGGCGTCACGCCGCGCCGCTGGCTGGCCCAGGCCAACCCCGGCTTGAGTGCGGTGCTGGACAAGCATGTGGGCAGCGGCTGGCGCCAAGACTTGGCGCAATTGCAAACCCTGGCACCTCTGGCCAAGAAGGCCAAAGTGGTGGCCGAGGTGCAAGCCGCCAAGCGCGCCAACAAGCAACGCTTGGCCGAGCGCATCCGCCGCGACTTGGGGCTGGTGGTCAGCCCTGACAGCCTGTTTGATGTGCAGGTCAAGCGCATCCATGAGTACAAGCGCCAACTGCTGAACCTGCTGCATGTGGTGGCCCGCTATCAGGCCATCATTGCCAACCCTGATGCGCCCTGGGTGCCGCGCACCGTGGTGCTGGCGGGCAAAGCGGCTTCGGCCTATCACGCTGCCAAGGGCATCATTGCGCTGGCCCATGACATTGCCCGCGTGGTCAACAGCGACCCGCGCGTGGGCGACAAGCTCAAGCTGGCTTATCTGCCCAACTACGGGGTGAGCTTGGCCGAGATCATCATGCCGGCGGCTGATTTGTCAGAGCAAATCTCCACCGCAGGCACCGAGGCCTCGGGCACCGGCAATATGAAGTTCAGCCTCAATGGCGCGCTGACCATCGGTACCTGGGACGGTGCCAACATTGAGATGGCCGAAGCCGTGGGCGAAGAACAGTTCTTCATCTTTGGCCTGCGCACGGAAGCCGTGGAGCAGCTCAAAGCCCTGGGCTACGACCCGCGCCTGTATGTGGAGCAAGACCGCCGCCTGCAGCGCGTGCTGGCCGCCATTGGCGACGGCACGTTCTCGCAGGGCGATGCTGAGCGTTATCGTTGGCTGGTGGACAGCCTGCTGCAGCGCGACACCTACTTGCTGATGGCCGATTTTGCCGACTACCTCGCCGCCCAAGAACGCGTGGATGCGCTCTATGCCAACCCCGCCGAGTGGGGCCGCAAGGCCGTGCTGAACATCGCGGGCATGGGCAGCTTCTCCTCAGACCGCACTGTGGCTGAATACGTCGAGCGGGTGTGGTCGGCCAAGAGCTTGCCTGCGGGTGCTTGAAGACTGTTTTTTGAAGACCGTTTCGAAGACCGCCACAGAGGCACAGAGACACTGAGGAAACACAATGAGACAACGGCCATTGACGCTGCGCAGAAGCCCGTACTCGCCATCAGGCTGCGGTGGCCCTTGTTGAATTTCTCTGTGCCTCTGTGTCTCTGTGGCTAAGTATTCATGCCCCCCCCACATGCCCGCACTCACCCCTGACGCGCTCACCGCCCTGATCCAAGCCCGCCACCCGGACCCCTTTGCGGTGTTGGGCATGCATGCTGACGAGCAGGGCTATTTGTGGGTGCGCACCGTGCAGCCCGGCGCTTTGGGGGTGGAGGTGCTGAACGAAGCTGGGGACAAGGTGCTGGCGGCACTCAGCAGCGTGCAGGCCGAGGGCGTGTTTGAGGCGCGCTTGCCCAAGACACGCGCCAAACTCAGTTCATCAGGCCACAAGCCTGCGTATCTGCTGCGCATCACTTGGCCCAGCGCCAGCGGCCCGATCACCCAGACCCTGCCCGACCCCTACGCCTTTGGCCTCTTGCTTCATGAAACCGACTTGATTGCCTGGCGTGAGGGCCGCCTGCTGCGGCCTTGGACGGCGCTGGGGGCTCACCCCATGAGCCTGGCCCCGCTGCACAGCACGCGGGCCGTGGCCGGCGTGCGCTTTGCCGTCTGGGCGCCGCACGCCCAGCGGGTGAGCGTGGTGGGCGACTTCAACGGCTGGGACGGCCGCCGCCACCCCATGCGCCGCCGTGTGGAGGCCGGTGTCTGGGAGGTCTTTGTGCCGCAGGCCGAGATCGGCCAAGCCTATAAATTTGAGATCGTCAGCGCCCAGGGCCAACTGCTGCCCCTGAAGGCCGACCCCTTTGCCCGCGCGGCCGACCTGCGCCCAGCCAATGCCAGCCGCGTGGCCCCCGCGCTCACGCCGCCCGCGCCCCGCTGGCCCGCCGCCGCCCGTGCCCAAGCACCGCAGGCCGCGATCAGCATTTATGAGGTGCATGTCGGCTCTTGGCGCCGGAGAGATAACGGCGAGTTCTATGACTGGGACCGCCTGGCCGCTGAGCTGCCCGGCTATGCCGCCAGCCTAGGCTTCACGCATGTGGAGCTGATGCCGATTGCCGAGCACCCGTACGACCCCTCTTGGGGCTATCAGTGCCTGGGCCTGTTTGCGCCCACCGCGCGCTTTGGCGATGCCGCCGGTTTCGCTCGCTTTGTGCAGGCCTGTCATGCGGCAGACCTGGGCGTGATCTTGGACTGGGTGCCCGCCCACTTCCCCACCGACGCCCACGGCTTGGCGCTGTTTGATGGTGCGCCGCTGTTTGAATACGCCGACCCGCGCGAAGGCTTTCACCGCGACTGGAACACCGCCATCTATGACTTTGGTCGCAACGAGGTGCGCAACTTTTTGTGTGCCAATGCGCTGTACTGGCTGGAGGTGTTTGGTGTGGATGGGCTGCGTGTGGACGCGGTGGCGTCCATGCTCTACCGCGACTACTCCCGCAATGCCGGTGAGTGGGTGCCCAATATCTATGGCGGGCGCGAGAACCTGGAAGTGATCTCGCTGCTGCGGCACATCAACGGCACGCTGCGCGCGCTGGTGCCCGACGCGATCGTGGTGGCTGAGGAGTCCACCGCCTTCCCAGGTGTGACGGCACCACCCGAGCAGGGCCTGGGCTTTCACTTCAAGTGGAACATGGGCTGGATGAACGACACCCTGGCCTACATCCACGAAGACCCGGTGTACCGCCGCTGGCATCACGACAAGATGCGCTTTGGCCTCACCTACGCCTTCTCTGAAAAATACGCCCTACCCATCTCGCATGACGAGGTGGTGCACGGCAAGGGCTCGCTGCTGGGCAAGATGCCGGGCGACGAGTGGCAACGCTTTGCCAATGTGCGCGCCTACCTGGGCTTTATGTGGGGCCACCCGGGCAAGAAGCTGCTCTTCATGGGCCAAGAGTTTGCGCAAACCCACGAGTGGCGCAGCGATGAAGCCCTGCCTTGGGAACTGCTGCAACAGCGCACCCACAAAGGCGTGCAGCACCTGCTGCGCGACCTCAACCATTTGCTGCGCCATGAGCCCGCACTGCACCAGTGCGACGACAGCCCGCAAGGCTTTGAGTGGTTGGTGGTGGACGACGATGCGCAAAGCGTTTACGTCTGGCTGCGCCGCGACACGCAAGGGCGGCCGCTGATGGTGGTGTGCAACTTCACGCCCGTGCCGCGCGTGGGCTACCGGATCGGCTTGCCAGGGCCTGAGGAAGGTAGCGCCAGCGCCTGGGTGGAAGTGCTGAACACCGATGCCGGGCTGTATGGCGGCAGCGACACGGGCAATGCATCGAGCCCGCAAGCGGTGCAGGCCTTGCCCTCGCACGGCCGCTCGGCCTCGCTGGTGCTGACCTTGCCGCCGCTGGCCACGCTGTTCTTGAGTCCGGCCTCTTGAGTGGCTGAGGCTTGTTTGTTGTGACGCACTCCTCTACCCCCACCACTGCGCCTGGCTTGGCCGCCGTGCTCGCCTGCCCGCAGCTCTTGGAGGGACGGCCCGAGCCCCTGGGCAGCACGCCCCTGCCCGGCGGCGTGAACTTTGCGGTGTGGTCAGACCATGCCCAGCGCATCGAGCTGTGCGTCTTCAGCGCCGATGGCCGCACCGAGCTGCGCCGCTGGCCGCTGCATGGGCCGTTCGCCGGTGTGTTCCATGGCTTTTTGCCCGGGGCCGCACCGGGCTTGGTGTATGGGCTCAGAGCCCACGGCCCCTGGGCGCCTGACCACGGCCACCGCTTCAACCCCGCCAAGCTTTTGTTGGACCCTTGGGGCCGCGAGATCATCGCCCCCACCGAGGGCTTTGCTTGGCGCGAAGAACACCTGGGCCATGCTGCCCACCACACCCAGCAGCGTGATGAGCGCGACAACGCGGCCTGGGCCCATAAAAGCCGCGTGGCCGCCCCGGCGGCCGATGCGCCCGGCCACCTGAACCGGCCCCATCGTGCGCCGCATCAGCGCGTCTTGGCCGAGGTGCATGTCAAAGGCTTCACGGCCCAGCACCCCGACGTCCCCCCCGCACTGCGCGGCACTTATGCCGGCATGGCCCACCCGGCGGCCATTGCGCACTGGCAGCGCCTGGGGGTGACCACCTTGTCGCTGCTGCCAGTGCAGCAGTGTTTGTCGGAGCCGCATTTGCAGCCACTAGGGTTGCCCAATTACTGGGGCTACAACACGCTGGGGTTTTTCAGCGCGGACCCGCGCTGGTCCACCACACCGCATGACCCACGCGCGGCGGCCAGCGAGTTTCGCGCCATGGTGGCCAGCCTGCATGCGGCCGGGCTGGAGGTGGTGCTGGACGTGGTCTACAACCACACGCCGGAGGGCAGCGAACAAGGCGCCACCTTGTGCTGGCGTGGGCTGGACCACCGCCAGTGGTATGCCCACGAGACAACCGCCGCCGCGCATGACCCCACGCGCCTGCGCAACCTCACCGGCTGCGGCAATGCGCTGAATGTGGCCCACCCCATGGTGAGCCGCTTTGTGCTCGATTCTCTGCGTTACTGGGTGCGCGAGATGGGCGTCGATGGCTTCCGGTTTGATTTGGCCCCGGTGCTGGGGCGCGACCGCAGCGGCCGCTTCAACCCCGAGGCGGCCTTCTTCACCGCGCTGCGCCAAGACCCGCTGCTGAGCCAAGTGTTGATGATTGCCGAGCCCTGGGATGCCTCGGGCGATGGCTATCAGTTGGGCCAATTTCCGCCACCCTTCATGGAATGGAATGACAAGTTCCGCGACACCATGCGCGGCTGGTGGCTCAACACTGCCGTCAACAGGGGCCAGATGGCTCAACGCTTTTGCGCCAGCAGCACGGTGTTTGGGCCCAGCCAGCGCAGGCCCTCTGCCAGCATCAACTTCATTGCCGTGCATGACGGCTTCACCACCCACGACGTGGTGAGCTATGCCGGCAAGCACAACGAGGCCAACGGCGAAGGCAACCGCGACGGCCGCGACGGCGAGCTCTGCCAACCCTTTGGCCCCGAAGGCCCGAGCGCCGACCCTGCCGTGCAGCAGCGCCGCGAGCGCACTCGCCGCGCCCTGTTGGCCAGCCTGCTGTTGGCCCACGGCACGCCCATGCTGTGCGCGGGTGACGAGCTGGCCAACAGCCAAGGCGGCAACAACAATGCCTACAACCAAGACAACCCGACCACCTGGCTGGAATGGGCCCAGGCCGACCACGGCTTGATGCAGTTTGTGGTCGAGGTGCTGGCCCTGCGCCAGCGCCTGCCCGCCCTGCACACCGACCTCTGGCCCCGCCCCTGGCATGCGGCCGACCCCGCCCCGCAGGCGGCCAGCCGTGTGCACTGGCGCCACCCGGCCGGGCATGAGCTAAACCTGCACGAGTGGCACCACCCGGCCCACAGCCCCGGCGCCGCATTTGCCGGGGTCTACACGCCCCCCGGCCACAGCCAGCCTACGCTGCTGCTGGCCTTCAACCCCGACGACGAGCCTTGCACCCTGCACCTGCCCGACGACGCCCTTTGGCGGGTGGCGCTGTGCAGCAGTGGCGAGCCCCAGCCCAGCGCTGTGCGCGGCACCTTGCACCTGCCCGCGCGCAGCCTGCGGGTGGCCGAACACAGCACCTCCTGACCCCAACACCCCCCACCCTTTGGCGAGACCCTGCTATGGCATCCTCCGCACCCGCAGCCTCCAAGGCTTCTTCCGCGTCCACAGCCCTGCCTGCACTTCAGACCTCTACACCCCGCCTGCCCATGAACCTGTCCACACGGCGCTCCGGTGTGCTGCTGCACATCACCTCCCTGCCCGGGCCGCATGGCACGGGCGACTTTGGGCCCAGCGCCCGGCACTTTGTGGATTGGCTGGCCAGCGCCCAGCAAACCATTTGGCAGTTGCTGCCCACCACGCCCATCGGCCCGGGCGACAGCCCTTACCAAAGCGTGTCGGCCTTTGCGGGCAGCCCGCTGATGGTGGCGTTTGAGCCGCTGATGGCACGGGGCTGGATGAACGCCCCGGTGCTGCCCGAAGGCGGCTTTGAGGCCCAGCGCACCGACTTTGCCAAAGTGGTGCCCTGGCGCATGGCCCAGCTGCGCCAAGCCCACGCCGGTTTTGGGGCCAGCGCCAGCAAGGCCGAACAAGCCAGCTATGCCGAGTGGTGCCAAGCGCAGGCCTCTTGGCTGGACGACTACGCGCTGTTCATGGCCCTGGAAACAGCCGCCAACGGACAGCCCTGGTGGACCTGGTCCAAGCCCCTGGCCACCCGCGACGCCAAGGCCCTGGCCAAGGCGCGCAAGGAGCATGCGGCCGAGATCCAGTTCTGGCAGTTTGTGCAGTGGTGCTTTGACTGGCAGTGGGCCGACATCAAGGCCTATGCCAATGGCAAGGGCATCGCCATCATGGGCGACCTGCCCATCTTCATCGCCCACCACAGCGCCGACTGCTGGGCCCGCCCTGATCTCTACGAGCTGGACGCTCACTTCCAGCCGCGCGAAGTGGCCGGCTGCCCGCCCGATGACATGGGCCCGCTGGGCCAGCGCTGGGGCAACCCGCTCTACAACTGGGAGAAGATGGCCGAGGAGGACTATGCCTGGTGGTCGGCCCGCATGGCCCGCGCGCTGGGGCAGGCCGATGTCTTCCGCATCGACCACTTCCGGGGCTTTGCCGGCTACTACGCCATTCCGGCCAGCTCGCCCGACGCCACCGTGGGCACCTGGCGCACCGGCCCCGGCAAGGCCTTGTTTGAAGCCATCGAGCGCGCCCTGGGCCCGCTGCCCATCGTGGCCGAAGACTTAGGCTTCATCACCGAGGACGTGATTGCGCTGCGCGACGCCTGCGGCTTCCCCGGCATGAAGATTTTGCAGTTCGGCTTTGGCGGCGACGGCACACATGAGTTTTTGCCGCACAACTACACCCCGGCCAGCGTGGTCTACACCGGCACCCACGACAACGACACCGCACGCGGCTGGTGGGACAACACCACCGACGCCGAGCGCGACTTTGCCGGCACCTACTTGGCCTGCGGCGCCCACGACGTGCACTGGGCCATGATGCGCGCCGCCTGCAACTCGGTCTCGGCCATGGCCGTCTTCCCGCTGCAAGACGTGCTGGGCTTGCCCAGCAGCCACCGCATGAACGTGCCCGGCACCATGGGCGCACCCAACTGGGCCTGGCGCTTCACCTGGGACATGGTCGGCCCTGAACCCGGCCGCGTATTGGGCCTGATGGCCAAGACCAGTGGGCGGGTGGGCTGACCAAAGCCCGCGCAAGGACGTAGTCCAGTTACATCGCGATTACGGGGGAACGGGCCGCACCCCGCCCCCTAGGACAGTGCTCTCCCCTATAGAGCACCGGGCCGGGGCTTTGGTACCATTGCGCGCGTACCTAAACTACATCGGGACCGTGGCCACTGCTGGCCCGGCGAAGCTGGACCTCATGAACATGCTCGGCGCTCTGGAGCCCCTCTTTCCGCGACTGGTCGGCGATGTCGGCGGCACCAATGCGCGCTGGGCCTGGCAGGCAGCGCCCGGCGCCGCCTTGAGCCATATGGCCACCTACCCGTGCGCCGACTATCCGTCCATGGCGGCGGTGATCCAGCACTATCTGGCCGAGCACCAACACCCCACGCCGGCGGCTGTGTCTTTTGGCATTGCCACCGCCGTGACCGGCGATGAAGTGCGCATGACCAACCACCATTGGGCCTTCTCCACCACCGCCTTGCAGGCCGAGTTGGGGGTGCAGCGTCTGGTGGTGCTCAATGACTTTGCGGCCCTGGCCTCCAGCCTGGACGTGCTGGGCCCGCAAGACCGCCGCGCGGTGGGCGGCGGCCAGCCCGTGCTGGGCCAGCCGATTGGCGTGCTGGGCCCCGGCACCGGCCTGGGCGTGGCCGGGCTGGTGTGTGGCCGCGATGGCCACTATGTGCCCGTGGCCGGTGAAGGCGGCCATGTCACCCTGGCCGCCACCGACGAGCGCGAAGCCGCCGTCTTGGCCGTGCTGCGCCAACGCTTTGGCCATGCCTCGGCCGAGCGCGCCGTCTGCGGCCAAGGCCTGGTCAATCTGTACGAGGCCCTCTGCACCCTGGACGGCGCCCCCACCCTGCGCCTGAGCCCAGCGGATGTGACCGAGGCCGCGCTGCTGCGCTCCAACCCCGCCTGCGTCGAGGCCGTGCACCTGTTCTGCAGCTTCTTAGGCAATGTGGCCGGCAACCTGGCCTTGACCCTGGGCGCACGGGGCGGCATCTACGTGGGCGGCGGCATCGTGCCTCGCCTGGGCGACGCCTTCGAAGCCAGCGCCTTTCGCGAGCGCTTCGAGCAAAAAGGCCGCTTCACCGATTACCTGCGCCAGATCCCCACCTGGGTCATCACCGCCCACAACCCGGCGCTGATTGGGGCGGGGCATTCCTTGGATGATTGAAGTGCGGCCGCGAGGTCACAAGCTGTGATCTCAGACAGCGGCTACGGCGACCTGTCATAAGCGCTCTCGCCATGAGGCTCGGCCATGTCGTATTCACCTCGCCCCGTCCTTGGTCCATGATTTCTTGAGCAGCATCAGCTACTCAGTCTGGACTGTTCCGTCGAGATTCCAGTATCGCCAGTGACCCAGCTCAACGCCGTCCCGGTACTCGCCCTCGGCTGCGAGCTGCCCGTTCTCGTAGAAATCGCGCCAGACTCCCTGCTCGCTTCCGAGTACGTAGGTTCCTTCAGAGATGACTTGACCGCTCCTGCCGTACTCACAGAATGGTCCATGGCGAATCCAACTCGAACCGTCAACTGATCGGATCCTGGCATAGCGAAATCTAACTTCACCGGTTTCATAGAGAACCTCAGCGATGTTTAGCTCTGCTGTCATTGGCGTGCCTTGATGTGCGCCTCTCAGGCAAGTACCTTCAACCCATGCTTTTGCACCACCGCCAGCAGCTTCAGCGCCATGCCACTGGGGTGTTTGGCTCCGCTCTCCCACTTCTGGACGGTGGACTCCGTGGTGTTGAGAAAGCGAGCAAAGACGGGCTGGCTCACGTTGTGCATTTCGCGGATCTGCTTGATCTGCGCAGGCTCGATGGACACCGGAACCACCAAGCAAGACTCATCGAAATTTCGGAGCGTCGCTTTGTCGATTGCTCCGACCTTGAACAGCGCTTGGGCGGACGAATGAATGGCCTCGTGGGCATCAGTTTTGAACTTTGACTTAGCCGTCACAGCAAATCTCCAGCAGGTCTTGGTCTCTCAGCAGTTGCTCAATCTGCGCCTCTGACAGGCCTGCATAAGCCTTGGCCAGGACGCGGAAACTTGCCAATTCATCGTCTGCGATATTGGCTCTGTCTTTCTTGGCGAATAGGTACTCGTACACCCAATGCCGGCCACCTTTAGCCAGGATGATGGATCGGTGCTGGTTGTCGTTCAAACGTTTCTTGAAGACACCACCACCCAAGTCATCTGCCTGTCCCTGCATCACTTGCTTGATGGCGGCACACAAGATCGCGTCTGAGATGCGCACTTTCTTCGCACCTCGGGAAAACCAAGCCGTCTTGAAAACCCGAGCCCGCATGGGATTGTGTGCTTTCACCGTCATGCACAATGGTAGCACCAGGTGCAACCGAATGAGAAGTGTGAATGTGACATGGAAGCGACCATCTGCGCCAAATCCCGACTTGGGTCATCACCGCCCACAACCCGGCGCTGATTGGGGCGGGGCATTCCTTGGATGATTGAGCCGGAGTCCGCAACTCCAGTCGGATGTCAAAACGACTTACGGGTCTGAGAGAGCGACCACGTCAACGCACCAGGCTTTCCCTTCATGAGGGCTTCGGCCTGAAGAACGATAGAAGACAGCGACTCAACGTTCATCAAGCCCGAGCGCTTGGCCACGACCTTGAAGTCGGTGACCTGCCGAGTCTCGCCGTTCATGCTGACGGATAGCGCCAATTCGAAGCCCTGACGGACCAGAAACGCCTTCAACTCTGGCGTAAACGCCTCGGGCTGCGCGGCTTTGAACTCAAACCTCACCTCGATCGGCTTGGCAAAGCTGAGACCGTTGGCTTGTGCTGCTGAGACGATGGCGGGAGGCACAACGGGCTCTGCCGCTGCAACGAACAGCGGCATCAGCAGAACCCAGAGAAAGTGCTTTGGCGACATAGGCATCTTGGACGCGGCGTTGAAGATCACAATGATCAATGCCAGCAGTCTAGCGGTCTGATGCGGACCGCCTGAGACACTGCCTCAAGCCTTCACCCGATAAATCGCGCACAGCTTGTTCCCATCCGGGTCGCGCACATAAGCCAAGTGCATCGCGCCCATGCTGCCCGAGCGCAAGCCTGGGGGCTGCTCAATAGACTGGCCGCCGTGGGCCACGGCCACGTCGTGGAAGGTTTGGACTTGTTCGGGGGAGTGGCACTTGAAGCCGATGGTGCTGCCGTTGGCGAAGGTGGCGGGCTCGCCGTTGATGGGCTCGCTGATGCCAAAGGTGCTGCCGTCGTGGCGATAGAACAGGCGCGTGTGGCCAGAGGGGGCTTGGTTGCGGAGGGCTTCACCGGCGCCCAAGACACCGAGGATGGCGTCGTAAAAGCGCTTGGAGCGCTCGATGTCGTTGGTACCGAGCATGACATGATTGAGCATGGTGTTCTTTCAGTTCGGGTTTGGGGCTTTACCTGGGGGCGGCGTCACTCAGCGTGTGAGCATGCAGAGATTGGCGACTTCGTCATTGTGGGCATCGATGTCGTCGGGAACTTTAAAGAGCCCTTTGGCCACGCCCAAACGTGTCCCGACGGCCAGGGCTTCTAGCGGCACGAGCTTCGCCGCTGGCCGGCCACGGCGAGTGATCACAAACTCCCGCTCTTGACCCCGCTCTATGGCCTCGACCAAGCGTGAAAGCGTGGTCTTGGCTTGCGTGATATGGACTGATGGCATGACAGCCCTCCGGCTTCAGGTTGAGGTTTGCGACATGGTGCCAGACTAAGGCCTTTTCGTGCCGCAGGCCGAGGGCTGGAAACCCTCCCCCTGGCCATGAACAAATCACCGACCGCAGCAGCGACAATCCCCCCATGAGCGCCTATGACAGCCCCCGTCTGATTGCCGACATTGGCGGCACGTTTGCCCGCTTTGCGTTGGAGACCGCGCCGGGCCACCTGGAGCAGGTGGCGTCGCTGCGCTGTGCCGAGCACGCGGATTTTTTGAGCACGGTGCAGGCCTATCTGGCCACGTTGGAGGAGCCCACGGCCATCCGCCATGCGGGCATTGCGATTGCCAACCCAGTGGACGGCGACTTGGTGCGCATGACCAACTACCACTGGCAGTTCTCGATCGAGCAGACGCGCGAGCAACTGGGTTTTGAGACCCTGGTGGTGGTGAACGACTTCACCGCGCTGGCCATGGCCGTGCCGCGCCTGGGGACCGATGAGCGCCGCGCCATTGGCCACGGTGTGCCGCGCGAGCCTAGTGTGGTGGGCGTGCTGGGTGCCGGCACGGGCTTGGGTCTGTCGGGCTTGATCCCAGCCTCAGGCGGCTGGGTGGCGCTGGGCACAGAAGGCGGCCACGGCAGCTTTTCGCCGCGCGATGAGCGCGAGATCGCCATCTTGCGCCATGCCTGGAAGCAGTACGGCCATGTCTCGTTTGAGCGCCTGTGCTCGGGCCCGGGCTTAGAGCTGATCTACCGCGCGCTGGCCGAGCAAGGCGGCCAGAGCCTGCCGCCGCTGACGGCGCCGGACATCACCCAGCGCGCGCTCAGCGGTGTGGATGCTTTGTGCCGCGACACGGTGGACACCTTTTGCGGCATTCTGGGCACGGCGGCCTCTAACTTGGCGGTCACCCTGGGCGCCTTTGGCGGCGTCTATATCGGAGGCGGCATCGTGCCGCGCTTGGGCGATTACTTCGAGCGTTCGCCCTTCAGAGCCCGCTTTGAAGAGCGCGGCCGCTTCAGCGACTATGTGCGCGCCATCCCAACCTATGTGATCACGGCCAACAACGCCACCTTCTTGGGCGTGTCGGCCATTTTGGATGCGCAACTGCGCACGCTGGAAACGCGCGTGGGCGGGGCCATCTTGGAGCAAATTCGCCGCTCGCTGGACAAGCTCTCACCGGCCGAGAAGCGCGTGGCCTCGCATGTGCTGGCTCACCCGCGCGCGGCCTTGAACGCGCCGATTGCCGACATTGCGCGCGCCGCCGATGTCAGCCAGCCCACGGTGATCCGCTTTTGCCGCTCGCTGGGCTGCGAGGGCCTGTCGGACTTCAAGCTGCGCCTGGCCTCGGGCCTGACGGGCACCATCCCCATCACCCACACCCAAGTCACTGGGCAAGACAGCACGGTGGAGCTGGGCGAGAAGGTGCTCTCCAACACGGCGGCCGCCATCTTGCGTGTGCGCGAACAGCTCAACCGCGAGGCCATCGAGCGGGCCATCACTTTGTTGGACGGCGCGCACCGCGTTGAGCTGCATGCGCAAGGCCACTTTGCGATGGTGGCGCAAGACGCGCAGTTCAAGTTCTTGCGCTTAGGCCTGCCCACCAGCACCTGCACCGACCCGCGCGTGCAAAGCCTGAGTGCCGCCGTGCTGGAGCCCGGCGATGTGGTGATTGCGATCTCGGGCAGCGGCACGCTGCAAGACCTGCTGGACATGGTGGAGGTGGCGCACCAGCGCGGCGCGCAGGTGATTGCCATCACCTCCAGCCACTCACCCCTGGCCAAGAAGGCGGATGTGGTGCTGGCGGTGGACCATGAAGAAGATGTCTCAACCCATCTGCCCATGGTCAGCCGCGTCTTGCAACTGCTGGCCATCGACATCTTGGCCGTGGGTGTGGCGCTGCGCCGCAGCGGAGAGAACCCCACGTTTAACGGGGGCACGCCGGTGGCCCCGAAGTCGGTGCAGCCGGGCGTCTCGGCCTCTTTGCCGCTGGCCCGGCTGACCACGCACAGCCGCTGAGCGGCGCTGCGGCTGCGCTCGCGCGCTCAGCGCTTTTCGTAGCTGAGCGTGCCCAGCTCGTCAGCGGAGATCACCCGGGTTTGGGCGGTGAAGCTCTCAACCCTGAACTTGACGGTCTGACCATCCACCTTGACGGTTAAGGTCTTGTTGTCGGGCGACAGCATCCAGGTGCCGCGTGCGCGCTGGTCACCCACCACGCCCTCAAAGCCATTCGGGGCCGAGAAGACTTGAAACACCTGCTTGGTGCCCAAGGCTTGCTCGATGTTCAGCGTATTGCCCTTGGGGTCCTTCAGGCCCACCAATTGCCATTTGCCCACCAGCTCCGTGGCGGCTTGGGCCCAGCCTGTGCTGGCCACAGCGCACAGCGCCAGCGTTGTCAACAGTTTCCGCATCGACGTCTCTCGTTTGAATGTGACGAACAGCCCCCTGCCCAAGCAGGATGCATCGGGGCTGATTTTGCGGAAGGTGCCGACACGGTGGCTAAAGGCAGACTCAAGGCCCGCTCAAGGTTGGCCCTGCGGCCCACAGCCTGAGACAGTCAGCCCGCGAGATGGGCGGCAAACGCAGCCGGCGTGAAGCCCACGCTGACCTGGCCAGAGGGCCACTCCACCACAGGCCGTTTGATGACGCTGGGCTGCTCTTGCATCAGCGCCATGGCACTGGCCGCGTCCACCACGCTGGCTTGCAGCTCAGGCGCCAGCTTGCGCCAGGTCGTCCCCTGGCGGTTCAGCAGCTTTTCCCAGCCCACGGCCGCCACCCAAGCGGGCAGGCGGTCGGCCGGGACACCGGACTTTTTGAAGTCGTGAAAGCTGAAAGCCAGGTCCTGCTCGGTCAAGTAAGCACGCGCCTTCTTGACCGTATCGCAGTTGGGGATGCCGTAGAGAGTGGTCATCAATGCGAGTGAGAGAGCTTTTCGCCTGCCTTCAGGCGATAGACCGTGCCGCAATACGGGCACTTACCTTCGCCGTTATGCGAGAGGTCCACAAAGACGCGCGGGTGGGTGCTCCACAGCGCCATTTTGGGGTTGGGGCAGGCGATCACGCCGGGGCCTTGCAGCTCGGCGGCGGTGACTTCAACAACAGATTGTTCGCTCATGGCAGCAGTCTCTTGAATGGGGTGGAGTCTCAGGCGACCAGGGTCAGCCAGTGGGCGTATTTGTCGTTGCGGCCGTTGACGATGTCAAAGAAGGCCGCTTGGATCTTTTCGGTGATGGGCCCGCGCGAGCCGCAGCCGATCTCGATGCGGTCCAGCTCGCGGATGGGCGTCACTTCAGCGGCGGTGCCGGTGAAGAAGGCCTCGTCGGCGATGTAGACCTCGTCGCGGGTGATGCGCTTTTCCTTCAACTCCAGACCCAAGTCTTGGCAGATGTGGAAGATGGTGTTGCGGGTGATGCCATTGAGCGCACCGGCCGACAGATCGGGCGTGTAGACCACGCCGTTCTTGATGACGAAGAGGTTCTCGCCCGCGCCTTCAGAGACAAAGCCCGACGGGTCCAGCAGCATGGCTTCGTCGTAGCCGTCGTCCGTGGCTTCCATATTGGCCAGGATGGAGTTGGTGTAGTTGGACACCGCCTTGGCCTGGGTCATGGTGATGTTCACATGGTGGCGGGTGTAGCTGCTGATCTTGACGCGAATGCCGCGCTTCAGGCCTTCCTCACCCAGATACGCACCCCAGGGCCAGGCCGCCACCATGCAGTGGATGGTGTTGCCCTTGGGGCTGACGCCCAGCTTCTCAGAGCCGATCCAGGTCAGCGGGCGCAGGTAGCAGGTCTCCAGCGCGTTCTCACGCACCACGGCTTTTTGCGCCTCTTCCAATTGCTCCACCGTGAAGGGGATCTTCATGCGCAGGATCTTGGCCGAGTTGATCAGACGCTCGGTGTGCTCGCGCAGGCGAAAGATGGCCGTGCCCTTGGGCGTCTTGTAGGCGCGCACGCCCTCAAAGGCACCGCAGCCGTAGTGCAGCGTGTGGCTCAGCACGTGGATCTTGGCATCACGCCACTCCACCATCTGCCCGTCCATCCAGATCTTGCCGTCGCGGTCGTCCATGCCCATGATGCGTCTGCCCCTTGAAAAAGTAGAAATTGCTTCGATCGGGTCGAAAGCGTGGATTTTAGGCGCCGGGCTGAGCCGGAGCTTGCGCCTCGCCTTCAGCCGCCGCCGCCCGGATCAGTTGCCACTGCGTCAAGCGCCCGTTGTCTAAGGTCACCTCCACCCGGTCGCCATTGGCGTCTGTCCACGCAAAAGACTCTTGAGGTGGGTCGGAGAGTTTTTGCCCCAGGCTGCGCGTGTGCGGCAGGATCTCCAACAGCGTCATGCCCTTATTCAGCCGCGCATGCAGCATCACCGCATTCGCCACATGCCCCACCGGTGCAGCACCCGCCGCCTGCATCACCCGCAGTGCGCGGTAGAACTGCAGCAGCAGCCAAAACACCACCACCGTCAGCGCCAGCACCACGCCGTAGCCGCCCCACTGCCACCAGCCCACAAACACCGCCAACGCGGCCAAGGCCCAACCGACTCGCTTATCCATCGCTTCCTCTAACTTTCCTTCTCGCGCTCTTGTCTTGATCTGTCACTCTGTCTTTGCAGGGAGCCGTGAGGCTTGATCAGCTTCAATCGGGGCGAAACGCCTCTGCCGGCGCCTGCCCAGACCCAGCCTCCCAGGCATAAGCCCGCTCCACCTTGGTGATGCGGGTCTCGTAATGGCTGTACCAGCGCGCCCGGCCATCGTTGCGGGCGTCCGTGTGCTCGGCATGCTTGCGCCACGCCGCAATGTCTTCCAGGCTGCGCCAGTAAGACACCGTGATGCCCAAACCATCCGCCCCACGCGCGCTCTGCACGCCCAAATAACCCGGCTGCTCAGCGGCCAGGGCCACCATGCGCTCAGCCGTGTCGCCGTAGCCCTCGTCCACCGCAGTGCGTTGGCTGGTGAAGATGACGGCGTAGTAGGGTGGGGGTGGGGTTTGCATGGCGAGGCGAAGCAACTGCGGCGAAGTCAGCATTCTTGCCCAAGCGACGGCCTCTGGCGCACAGCCTCGCACCACCCAGCACCTGCAGAGACTTGACACTTGCAATTCATTTGCAACACACTTGCCGTATGAAGACTGCCATCCTCCCGCAAGTGCGCGTTGAGCCTCAACTGCGCGCCGACCTTGAAGCCGTTCTGCGTGACGGCGAATCCCTGTCGGATTTTTTGGTGGCGACGGTGCGCCAAGCGGTGGACCATCGGCGCATGCAGGCTGAGTTTGACGCCCGCGCGGACGCTGCTTGGGCACGGTTCCAGCAGAGCGGCGATGGCATCCCTGCACAAGAAGTGATGGACGAGATGCGCGCTCGATTGCAGGCCCGTCGGCATGAACTACAAGGCAAGCGCCGGCCTGCTTCCGCATGACATTCCGCGTGCTGGTCGATGCCGAAGCGCAAGCGGATGTGCTGAGGCTGTATGAATACCTGCTGCAACGCGCTGAGTTTGTCGAAGACTTGGACATCGCAGATCGGGCACTGCAGGCTTTAGAAGCAGCGATCGCCTCTTTGTCTCGGGCACCGTTCTTGTACCGCAGGGACGCAGGCTCACGCAGCCTCTTGCGCCGTGAGTTGGTCGTGCCCTTCGGGGCTTCTGGCTATGTCCTGAAGTACGAGATTGCGTCGCGTGATCTGGTGGTGGTGCTCGCGGTTCGGCACCAGCATGAAGCGGACTATCCCTGATCACATGACACATCGCATCATTGTTCAAGCCATAGCTGAGACGATTCGGTCGCGCTACGTGTTCGCAAACACTGCGGAGCGCGTCGCATCGCACCTGCTGCAACAAATGGACTCGGGGGCTTACGACACCACCGATGCGACCGCTCTCGCGACGCGACTCACAGACGACCTTCGCCAAGCTTCGGGTGATCTTCATTTGCGAGTGCGCCACGCCGCAGAGCCGCATGTCCCAGAAACGCCCGGAGATACGGTTCGGGAGCAAAACGACCGTGCCGAGCACTGCCGCAAGATGGGATTTGGCATTGCGTCGGTGCACCGGCTAGACGATGACATCGCTGTCATAGACATCAGGGAGTTGGTAGAGCCCGAGCTCTCTCGCTCGGCCTTTGAGACCGCGTTGACATCCGTCGCCGACGCCTCCGCCCTCGTCATCGATCTACGGAGGTGCGTAGGGGGAGACCCGAGCACCGTCGGGTTGATATGCGCTCACTTGCTGGACCACCGAACTCAACTCAGCAGCATGGTGCCGCGCTCAGCGCCTGAAGAGCACTTCTGGGCCGACCCGACACCCTACCCGCATCGCTTCGGTGGCAAGAAGCCTCTCTACATTGCCGTCGCCAAGTTCACTTTCTCTGGCGCAGAAATGCTGGCCTATGACCTGCAAGCCATGGGACGCGCCGTTGTTGTCGGGGAAACCACTGGCGGCGGAGCTCATGGCTGTCTGTTTCATTGGCCATCACCGCACTTCAGCCTTCTGCTTGCTGAGGCCAGGCCCGTCAATCCCATTACTGCCGACAATTGGGAGCGTGTTGGCGTGACGCCCGATGTGCCTTGCTCTGAAGAAGATGCCCTCAGAGTGGCCGCCGCATCGGCTCTGCGAGCGGCGAAGTGAGGCCGTTCGTTCGCCGAAGCGGACCTGCACCGGCCATCGACAGGGCTCACCATCAGGGTGACATCCCCCCTCAGCGCCGCCCCTTCGCGCTGCCCGCCGCCCCACCCCGCCCCTGCTGCCCCTCCAGCCACATCAGCGTTTCGGTGTGGGTCAAAAAGCGGCGCAGGTAGTCGGGGGAGAGTTCGCGCAGCAGGCCCAGGGTGCGCAGCACTAACATGTGGGCATTCAGGGGCCCGGCGTTTTGCGGGGCTTGGATAGAGGCCTGCTCCACCACCTCTTCGGCGCACAGCACGGCCCAGCTTTCGCGAAAGCGTTGGGCACTTTTCAACTCAGGCCTGGCCTGGCCTGCGCCCGCGCCGCCGGGGGTGGCTTGGGCAGCGGCTGCCGCCACGGCTTGGTTGAACTGGGCCAGGGCGCTGGGGGGCGGCTTGAGTTTGGCCTTGCCGTGTGGGGTTGCTGGCGCACTTGGCGCCAGCCGCGCTTGGCAGTCGGCCACGCCCGCCTGCAGCTTGGCCTGCAGCAGGGCTTGCTGAGCCGGTGGCGCGCTGTGCAAACGCTCGGCCAGCGAGGCCACATACTGCCAGCGCAGCGGCTCGCGTCGCGGGGCTCCGGCTTGGCGCAGGGCTTGCAGGGCGGCCTCTACAGAGGCTGCCATTGCAACGGGGTTGTCCGCCTCGCCAGAAGACGCTAACGCATTCATGGCGCTGACGCTGCACTGGCCGCGGTGGCCACAGGCTGGCGCACCACGCGGGGCACAGGGGCCATCTCCACGCGGCGGTTTTGGGCGCGGCCTTGCGCGTCGGCATTCGAGGCCACGGGCTGCTCAGCGCCAAAGGCGGCACTGAAGACTTGCGAGCGCGGCATGCCCTCTTCGATCAAGGCACGGGTCACCGTCAGGGCGCGCTGGGCGGAGAGCTCCCAGTTGTCGGCAAACTTCTTGTTGCCCTGCTGCACGCCCTTGTCGTCGGTGAAGCCGCTGACCATCAGCATCTCCTGGCGCTCGCCCAAGTAAACCTTGAGGGGCGGCACCAGGCTTTGCAGCACTTGCCGGCCTTCGGGGCGCAGCTCGTCGGAGCCCAGCGCAAACAGCACCGCGCCGCTGATGCCGATGCGGCCATCGTTCAGGGTGACCCGCCCGCTTTGCAGGGGGCCGGCCAGGGCCTTTTCCAGGGCCATGCGGCGGGCTTCTTCTTGCTCGCGCTTGTGAACCTCGGCTTGCAGGCTGGACACCAAATCCATCTGCACCACCATCACCCCCACCAGCACCAGCACAAACACGCCCAACAAGCCTGACATCAGGTCGCCAAACACGGCCCAGATGGGCGCATTCGTGACGTCGTCGTCGGTGTCGTCCAGCGGGCTGTCGTGGCCCGTGCCGCCCATCATCCTTCAACCCCCAGGGGCAGCGGCGCTTGGGTGCCACGGGCCGGGCGGAGTTGGCGCAGGTCTTCAACAATGCTTTGTTGGGCACTGAGGCTGAGGTCGATGACCTCGCGCGCCTGGGCCACGTAATAAGCCAGTTGCTCGTCGCTGCGCGACATGGATTGCGCAATGGCGCTCTCCACGCGCTGCAAGCTGGCCATGAGCTGCTCGTTGCTGCTGCCGAACAGCATGACACCTTGGTGGAAGGCGTCGCCCAGCGCCGCCAACTCGGCCGCACTGGCGCCCACTTGCGCGGCCAGCGCTTCGCTGCGCTCGGCCTGGGCGCCCAAGGTTTGGGTGAACTGCTGGCTGGTTTGCTGCAAGACGGTAGAGGCCGAGCCGACCAGGGTTTCGATGGCGTCGCGCTGCTGCGCCGTGGTGTCTTGCACGCTGGTCAGCAGGGCGCTGATCTGCGCCACCAGGCTGTGGCGCTCTTGCAAGGTGTGGTTGTCGCGCTCGGCCAATTGGCTCATTTCTTGGCGCAGTTGGGCAATCACCTCGGCGGCGGCCTTGGGGGCTTCGGAGGCGGTGTGCATCAGGCGCGTCATCGGCGCTTCCAGCGCGGCGCCCAGGGTGGCCAGTTGCGTAGACACATGGCCCGCCAGCTCGGTTTGCAGCGTGCCCAAGCGTTGCACCGCTGCTTGGCCGCGCTGGTCTTCTTGCTCGCGCAGCGCCGCCAGCTCGCTGCGCCACAGTGTGGCCAGCTCGTCCATCTGCTGCCGCTGGCCTTGGGCCCACTGGGCCTCAGACGCGGTGCGCGCTTGCACCAAGCCTTCAGACTGCTGCAGGAGCTGGGTGACCTGCGCCAGCAGGTGCTGCGATTGCGCTTGCGCTTGCGCGCTGAGCTGCTGCGCCGTGTGCGCGACAGCGTCGCTGGCCTGCTGCTGCTGGGCCAGGGTGTGCGCGCTGAGTTGCTGCCACTCAACTTTGAGCGCCTGGGTCATGGCCTGCAGGCTGTCCGTCCAAGCCTGCTGCTGCTGAGACTGGGCTTGCGCCTGCTCGGTTTGAGCTTGCGACCCGGCCGTCTGCAACTGCGTCAGCAGGGCCGTGGCGCGCTCGTCGAAGTGCGCCGTCCAGCGGGCTTGTGCGGTCTCCAGCCCCGCCAGCATGCTGCTGCTGCCGCGCTCTTGCTGCGCCTGGGCGCTCACCCAAGCCTGTTGCAGCGCCTGCAAGCGGCTGTGTTGCTCGACCTGGGCCTCGCTGGCTGCGCTGTGCAGGTGGGCCACCAAGGCCTGAGCCCGCTCTTCAAAGCTACCGGCAAAACGGGCCAAGGCAGACTCCAAGGCCTGCTGCGTCTGGGCGCTGCCCTGCTGATGCTGGGTGAGTGTTTGCGCCAAGGCCTGGCTGGTTTGTGCGGTGCTGTGGCTGAACTGCTGAGCCAAGCCCTCCAATTGGGTTTGCACGGCCCCATACACCCGCTCATGCAGGCGCTGTGACTCGCTGGCCATCTGGGCCAGGGTCTCTTGCAGCATGGGCTGCAAGGTCTGGGTGGCGGCTTGGGCCGTGGCCTGCAGGTTCTGGTGGGCGGCCTTGGCTGCGGCGTCGATGCTGTGGCTCAAGCTGTGCTGTACGCTGTGCGCCAAGCCGCTGTAGGCTGCGGTAGCCTCTTGGTGAAATTGCGCTTGGCGCGCCAGCAGTTGCTCGTCCATCTGCTGGCTGCGTGCGGCCATTTGGCCCATCAAGGCTTGCACCTGCTGGGCCACCTGGGGCAAAGCTTGCAGATGCAGCGCCAGCTCCGGCAAGGCTTGCATTTGCCGGGCCATGTCGGGCAGGGCTTGGGCTTGCTGCTGCAGGGCCAAGAAGGTGGCCTCGCGCTGTTGGGCCAAGCTGAAGGGCCGCAGCGTGGTGGCGGCGGCGTCGTCCAAGGCGCGCACCGCTTGCGCACGGTCGCGGCGGCTGAGGGTGGCCATCACGCCCAGCAGGGCCGAACCCGCCACGCCGGCCACCGAGCAGCCAAAGGCCAAGCCCAGGCCTTTGATGGGCTCGGCCAGCGCGGCGCGCATGGCGGCCAAATCGGCCGAGCCTTCCAACGCAAATACCGTGCCCTTGAAGGTGAAGACCAGGCCCAAGAAGGTGCCCAGCATGCCCAGCATCACCAGCAGGCCAATCAGGTAGGGCGTGAGCGCCAAGCCGGGGAGTTGGCCGCGCTCTTGGGTGACGCGCTGGCGCACCGCCGCTTGCAGCGCAGGCGGCACGCGCTGCAGCCAATCTTCCAGGCGCGTGAGCGAGGGCGGCATGTCTTGCAGCGCTTGGCTCAAGCCCTGGGTGGCGTGGGCAAAGCGCTTGACCTCCAAGGCGCCCAGCACATACACGCCAGCAATCACCAGCGTCATCACCAGGCCCAAGGGGCTGGACGTAGCCAGCGCTGCCGCCACGCCCAAGATGGCCAGCAGCCCCACGGCAAACATCAGGGCAAGAAGGTGTCGGTTCATCGAAGAAGGAGCATGCATATCAGGTCGGGTCGGGTGTGGCCACAGGCTCGTGGCCCAGGGCTTCCAGCATGCCAAGCACGGGCTGCAAACGCAGGTCCAGCTCGGCGAGCAGGGTCTGCTCAAATTCGTTCACAAATTGGGCCAGCCAAGCGGCTTGCGGGTTCACCGGCACCAGGGCTTGGGCAGGGCCATCGGCTGGCGAAGGCTGATGTTGAGTGCGCAGCTGGTGATAACGTGTTTTTAAGAACCCCGGCACGCCCGCCAACAAGCGCTGCTCGCGCGGCAGCAGCATCTGGCCGAGCATGGTGTCCATGGCCACCAACTGCGCCAAGCGCGGGTCGGATTGTGCAAGAAGCCCTTGGCGCACATGCTCGCGCAAAGCCTGCACGCTCATCTCCATGCGGCGCTGCTCGTCTTGGTAGCGCTGGTGGTAGAGCGGGTACTCGGTGTCCAGGGTCTTCTCGCGGCGGGTGACGCTGGCGCGCAGGGTGTGGCGGGTGCGCTCCAGCGCCTGCTGCAGGCTGGCCGGGGTGGCCGGGGCCTTGGCGCGCACAGGCAAGGCCTGGGCAGGACCCTGGGCCACGCTTTGGTGCGCCGCATGCAAGGTGATGGCATCGGCCACATTCAGCCACTGCGCCACGCGCTGCGCCACGCCAGGGTCGGCAGGCGCAGCGGCCGGAGGGGCCAAGGTGCTCAAGTGGCGCACCAGTAAAGAGTCATTGAAGCGCAAAAATCATCCTTCGCCCTGCGGCTGCAGAGCCCATATGGGTCATGTTCTTCAAAGGGGGTTAAGCCGCTGGGTCAGCGTGGTGGCGCTAAGGGCCTCGCCCGCGCTCAAAAGCGCAGCATTTTGCCCGGCCCACAAGGGGGTGAAGTCACTGCGTCCTTGGGCCTCGGCCGCAGCCCGCAGGGGTGCCAAGGCCGCCGTGGCCAGAGGGAAGTCCGGCGCCAGCGTGCTCATGGGCTCGTCTTGCATGAAGGCGTTCACGATGCCCCGCGCAGGCCGCCCCGTGAAACGGTTGGTCAGCGCAGTCTGCTGGGCAGCCGGGCTTTGCAAAGCCTGGCGATGCAACGCAGACGTGGTGGCTTCTGGGCACAGCAAATAGGCCGTGCCGATCTGCGCCGCCACCGCCCCCAGGGCAAGCACTGCCGCCACCCCGGCAGCGTCGGCAATGCACCCAGCAGCCACCACCGGCAGCTCCACGGCGGCCAGCACCTGGGGCAGCAGCGCCAAAGTATTGCGCTGCAGGCTCAGGTCATCGCTCAAAAAGTGGCCTCGGTGGCCACCGGCCTCTAAGCCTTGGGCAATGACGACATCAGCGCCGTGCGCCTGCAGCCAACGCGCTTCTTCAACCGTGGTGGCCGAAGACATCACCACCGCGCCCGTGGCCTTGACGCGGGCCAGCAGCGCGGCCGGTGGCAGGCCAAAGTGAAAGCTGACCACGGGCGGGCGAAAGGCCTCGACCAAGGCCGCTGACTCCGCACTGAAAGGCTGGCGCGCGGCGCTCAGCGGCAGGGCCGGGGCGCTCACTCCCCAGGCCGCATAGTGCGGCGCCAAATGGTTGAGCCAAGCGGCTTCACGCGCCGGCTCGTGGGCGGGTGGCGTGTGGCAGAAAAAGTTAACCGCCCAGGGGCGGCCGTGCGCGCCGTCGGCCAGGGCCTGCATCTGTGCGGCAAGCGCCTCGGGCGCCAACATCGCGGCCGGCAGCGAGCCCAGGCCGCCGCCGTCCATCACCGCGAGGGCCAAGCGTGCGTCTTGCACCCCTGCCATGGGCGCTTGGATGATGGGCGAGGCCAAGGCCACGCGGCCGAGCTGGGTCACAGCAGCCCCCGCAGCACGTCAATGGCTTGCTCTATCCGGTCGACGGGGTGAATGGTGAGCCCTTCAATGGGCTTTTTGGGCGCATTGGCACGCGGCACCACGGCGACAGAGAAGCCCAGCTTGGCGGCTTCTTTGAGACGCTCTTGGCCGCGCGGCGCGGGCCGCACCTCGCCCGCCAAACCGACCTCGCCAAAGGCGATGAAGCCGCGCGGCAGCGGCTTGCCGCGCAAGCTGCTTTGAATGGCCAGCAGCACGGCCAAGTCGGCTGCGGGCTCGGTGATGCGCACGCCGCCCACGGCGTTGACGAACACGTCTTGGTCGGCGCAAGAGACGCCCGCATGACGGTGCAGCACCGCCAGCAACATGGCCAGGCGGTCGCGGTCCAGGCCCACACTCAGGCGACGCGGGCTGGGGCCGCCGCTGTCCACCAGGGCTTGGATCTCCACCAGCAAGGGCCGCGTGCCTTCGAGTGTGACCAGCACGCAAGAGCCGGGCACGGGCTCGTCGTGGGTCGATAAGAAGATGGCGCTGGGGTTGGACACTCCTTTGAGCCCGCGCTCGGTCATCGCAAACACGCCGATCTCGTTGACGGCGCCAAAGCGGTTTTTGATGGCCCGCACCAAGCGGAAGCTGCTGTGGGTGTCGCCCTCGAAATAGAGCACGGTGTCGACGATGTGCTCCAGCACGCGCGGCCCGGCCAGCGCGCCTTCTTTGGTGACATGGCCCACCAGCACGATGGCGCAACCCCGGGCCTTGGCCACACGCGTCAGTTGCGCCGCGCATTCGCGCACCTGGGCGACCGAGCCGGGTGCGCTAGAGAGCTGGTCGGAGTAGAGCGTTTGGATGGAGTCAATGACGCAAAAGCGGGGCTGCTCGGTCTCGATGGTGGCCAGGATTTTTTCGAGATGGATCTCAGCCACCACGCGCACGTGCTGGCCGGACAAATCCATGCGCCGGGCGCGCATCGCTACTTGCGCGGCGGACTCTTCACCCGTGACGTACAGCACGGGAATGCGGGTGCTCAAGGCCTCTACGGCCTGCAGCAAGAGGGTCGATTTGCCAATGCCGGGGTCGCCGCCGATCAGCACCACGCCACCTTCGACAATGCCGCCGCCCAGCACACGGTCCAGCTCGTCCAAGCCTGTGGGCGTGCGCTCCACATCCGAGGCTTCGATGGCCGCCAGCGTGGTCACCGGCTGCGAGCTGGCCAGCGCGGTGAAGCGGTTTTTGGACGGCCCGGCCGCAGGCTCCGCCACGCCTTCTTCCAGCGTGTTCCAGGCCTTGCAATGGGGGCACTGGCCCAGCCATTTGGGGCTGGTGCCGCCGCACTCGTTGCAGGTGTAGAGGGTTTTGACGCGGGACATGACGAAAACGTAAACAGGTGTGAAGCCGCCAAGAAGGCGGGCAAAGTCCGCGCCATTCTCGCAGCAGTGGGCAGCGTTCTTTGTCACAGTGGAGCCTCAGCACTTTGTCGGTTTAGCGCCTCCCTTGTGGGGCGCATTGAACAAGCCGCCGTTAGACCCCGTGCCCTCTGCCATGCCACACACTCCACTCGCCACCCTTTGCCCGCGCCCCACTGCCACCCGGTGGACTCGCTTGGCTTGGCTGATGCTGTGCGTGGGCTTCTTGGGCTTGCAGGCCTGTGGCGGCGGGGGCAGCAACCCTGACCCCATTTCCGGGGGGCCGACCCCAGCACCGGCGCCCGCGCCCTCTCCCACGCCCGCTCCGGCACCCTCCCCCACGCCGTCGCCCGCTCCTGCGCCCGCTCCAGCCCCGACTCCAGCCCCGGCCCCCACCCCGCCGCCCAGTGCCGTGGTGTGGGTCGGCCCAGCCAGCGGCGCACCCGCAGGCGCCACGGTGCGCGCCAGCTTGCAGGCCGTGCCTTGGGCCACGCTGCCCGCTGGGGCTTTGATCGTGGTGGGGCCGGGCGCCCAGGTGGGGCCTGTCACCATCACCAGCCAAGGCACGGCCGCCCAGCCCATTGAAGTGCGCGCCGCCGATGCCAGCAACCCACCGGTGGTCAACAGCTCGTTCGACTTTCAAGGCGCGGCCCACGTGAAGCTCAAAGGCTTTGTGGTCAGCGGCTCGCCTTGGGGCGCGGTGGTGATCCGGCGCGGCAGCCACCACATCACCATCGAAGGCAACACGCTCAAGCAGTCGTACATGGGTGTGAACATCAGCGATGGCGCGGACGAAGGCCTGCAGATCCTCGACAACCTGATTGAAGACAACGAAACGCACGGGATTGCGATTGCACTGGAGAACACCGCGCAGGCCGCGACCTCGCGCGTGGCGGGCAACACCATCCGCCGCAACGGCCACCATGGCATTGAGATTCAAACCTCGCATTACGTGATTGAGCGCAATGTGGTGAGCGAAAGTGGCCGTGGCATTGGCGGGGCCTCCGGCATCCACCTCTTCAGCCGCAATGCGGCCGAGAACACGGGCGACAACAACGTCATCCGCTACAACTTCAGCTTCAACAATGTGGACCAGTTGCTGCACTGGGACGGCAACGGCATCCAAGCCGACCAATGGTGCGACGGCAATGTGATTGCCTACAACGTGGCCTGGGGCAATGATGGTGCGGGCCTGATCTTGTTTGACGCCGTCAACAACGTGGCCCACAACAACACCTTGATCGGCAATGCCCAAGACCTGGGCCGTGCAGCCAACGCCACGGGCGACCTCATCCTCAGCAGCTCCGCCGCAGGCGCCTTCCGCAATGCCAACAACCGGGTCTACAACAACCTGATCGTGCCGCTGCGCAGCGGTGCAGCCGGGCTGGCCATCGACGCAGCGACCGCCGCCAATGCCAACAGCATCGGCCCCAACCTGTGGGCTCCGCACCCGGAAGCGACCGCCGTGGTGCGCAAGGGCAGCAGCACCGCACGCAGCGCGAATGAGGTGGACGCACTGCTGGGCAGCAGTGGCAATGGCGTAGAGGCGCTGGCCTTCAGCGACCTCAGTGCCCCTTTAAGCCACGGCCTGAAGCTGACCCGCAAGCCAACGCGCAGCGGCCTCACGCCCACCGGCAACGACCTGCAAGGCACGGCCCCGCAAACGGGCTACAGCTTCTTTGGCGCCTACTACACGGCGCCCTGAGCCCGGCCACACCCTACAATCGCAGCTCCTTCCTTGGTTGATGCGAGTGTGCGATGAGCTTTGATGCATGGTGGCCCTTCTTCGTGGCCACGGTTTTGATCAGCCTCTCCCCAGGCCCCGGCGCGATTGCCGCCATGGGCGCTGGCTTGAACCACGGTTTTGCCAAAGGTCAGCGGATCGCGCTGGGCCTGATGCTGGGCGTGTGGACGCAGCTCTTGGTGGTGGGCGTAGGCCTGGGCGCGCTGCTGGCCACCTCCAGCTTGGCGTTCAATGCGGTCAAGTGGCTGGGCGTGGCCTACTTGGTGTGGTTGGGCATTCAGCAATGGCGTGCGCCCGCCAAGCCCTTGGTCGAAGCCGCACCGGGCGCCACGCCCAGCGGTAGCTTGATTTTGCGCGGCTGGTCCGTCAACGCCATCAACCCCAAAGGCACGGTGTTCTTGCTGGCGGTGATGCCGCAGTTCTTGGACACGAACGCGCCCCTGCTGGCGCAGTACCTCACTATTGGCGCGACCTTCGGCGTGGTGGAGTTTGCAGTGATGACAGGCTATGTGGCGCTGGCCTCCAAGCTGCTGAGCCTGTTGCGCTCGCCCCGGCAAATGCAATGGATGAACCGTATCTTCGGCAGCCTGTTCATCCTCGCCGGAGTGGCCCTGGCGCGCTTTCATCGGCACACCTGAAAGCAAACGTAACCAAACACAGGGGCGTGATATACGCCTACCCGGAAGGGTTCCTGCACAGGCATAGTCGCGCAGACTCGACGACTCATGTTTTGGGAGGCTGGGCGACGAGCTAACCTTAAGTTGGGAGTTCGTCGTGCGCCCTGCCTCACCCTTTGCAGCCCCTCGGACTGCTTCCGCCCCATGGGCGGCCATTCGCTGGCCTCTGCTGGCCTTGTTGATCTCGGCACTCGCAGGCTGTGGTGGGGGTGATGCCCCCGACACCACGCAAGCGCTGGCGCAGAGTGAGCGGGCACAGCCCCAAGCAAGCGATATTGCGCCGCAGACCACCGCCCTGGTGTGGGTGGGGCCGGCCAGCGGCGCCCCAGCAGGCGCCAAGATTTACAGCAGCCTGCAGGCCGTGCCTTGGGGCAGTTTGGCTGCGGGCACCTTGGTGCAGGTCGCGCCCGGCACTTATGCCGGCCCGGTGACCATCACCAGCACCGGCACCGCCAGCGCGCCCATTCAGATTCAGGCCGCCAACCCTAGCATGCCGCCGCTGGTCACCAGTTCGTTTGATTTCCAGGGCGCAGCGCATGTGCGCCTCAAGGGCTTTGTGGTCGATGGTTCACCCTGGGGCGCGGTGGTGTTGCGCCGCGGCAGCCGCCACATCACGGTGCAAGGCAACAGCCTGCGCCGCTCTTACATGGGCATTGATGTCAGCGACAGCCCCGGAGAAGCGCTGACCATTGATGGCAATGTGATCGAGGACAACCTCACGCATGGCATCTCCGTGGCGCAGGTCACCACGCCCACCGCCGTGCCCTCTCGCATCATCAACAACACCATTCGCCGCAACGGCCACCATGGCGTAGAGCTGCGCAGCTCACGTTGGGTGATCGAGCGCAACGTGGTGAGTGAACATGGCAGCGGCATTGGCGGCGCCACGGGCATCCACCTCTACAGTGCCAGCCCCACAGAGGACAGCGGCGACGACAACATCATTCGCTACAACTTCAGCTATGCCAACCGCGACCGCATCCTGCACTGGGACGGCAACGGCATTCAGGCCGACCAGTGGTGCGACCGCAATGTGATCGCCTACAACGTGGTGTGGTCCAACGACGGCTCAGGCATTGCCCTGTTCGACGCGGGCAGCAACGAGGTTTACGGCAACACCGCCTATGACAACGCGCAAGACACCGCCCGGCCCGCCAGCAACACGGGCGAGATCACACTGAGCAAGTCCGCCAGCACGGCGACGAACCGCACGGCCAACAACAAGGTCTATAACAACACCTTGTCGATCAGGCGCAGCGGCGCCACCGCACTCACGGTGGACAACGCCGCTGCCACCGGCAACAACACGCTAGGCCCCAACCTCTATGCGCCGCATCCCTTCGGTGGTGCTGTGCTGCGCAAGGGAGCGCAATACGCCAAGACCACGGCTGAGGTGAACACAGTCAGCGGGCTCAAGGGCAACAGCGTAGAAGCCGTGGTCTGGAAGAACCCCTTCAACCCTCTCAGCCACGGCCTAGCCTTGGGCCAAGCCCCCACCAAGACGGGGCAGAAGCCCAGCGCGCCGGACATGCTGGGCGTCACACCCAGCTCAGGGCTGCGCTACTTCGGCGCGTATTACACGCCCCGTTGAACAGGCCCTCAGCCCTCTAGGCTGCCACTCGGCACCAGTTGGTCGTCGGCCGAGCTGGCCACCAAGGCCGGGCGGCCCACGATCAGCGGGTCCGCCGGGCCAATGGTGGCCAAGTCGCGCTGGGTGTAGGGCATGCGGTGCAGCACAAAGCGCATCGCGTTCAAGCGCGCGCGCTTTTTGCAGTTGGACTTGATCACCATCCACGGCGCATCCGGCGTGTCGGTGTGCAAGAACATGGCCTCTTTGGCGCGGGTGTAGTCATCCCACTTGTCCAGCGAGGCCATGTCAATGGGGCTCAACTTCCACTGCTTGAGCGGGTGGGTCTTGCGCTCTTTGAAGCGGCGGCGCTGCTCTTCGCGGCTGACCGAGAACCAGAACTTGAAGAGGTGAATGCCCGAGCGCACCAACTGCCGCTCGAACTCGGGTGCCTGGCGCAAGAACTCGTCGTACTCAGCATCGGTGCAAAAACCCATCACCCGCTCCACGCCTGAGCGGTTGTACCAACTGCGGTCGAACATCACGATCTCGCCCTTGGAGGGCAGGTGCTGGATGTAGCGCTGAAAGTACCACTGGCCCTTCTCGGCATCACTGGGCTTTTCCAGAGCCACCACGCGGGCACCGCGAGGGTTCAAGTGCTCCATGAAGCGCTTGATGGTGCCGCCCTTGCCCGCCGCGTCACGGCCCTCAAACAAGATCACCACACGCTGGCCGGTCTCTTTGACCCAGGCCTGCAGCTTCAGCAGCTCCACTTGCAAGCGGTACTTCTGCTTCTCATAGCTGCGGCGCGAGAGCAAGTGTCTGTAGGGGTAGGCGCCATCGCGCCAGCCGGGGGCGAGCTCGGTGTCTGGGTCGCTGCTCACCGTCTTGTCCGCAGCCTCTACAGGCGCCTGCAGTGCACGGCGCAGCGCCCGCTGCTCGTCGGGTGACGCGCCATCAAACAGCGCTTGAATGCGCCCCACCAACTCCGCCGACTGTTGCCCTTGAAGCGCATCTTTGAGCGCCTCAACGCGCACGACAGAGGCGGCGGTGGCTGCTTTGGCTACCGCATGTCCCTCTTGTCGTTTGGCGCGCGGCCGAGCCGCTGGGGCTGGCGCAGGCACCGGCGCCAGTGCTGCCGCACGTGCTTGCCTACCGGCGGTGGAATCGGCTGCGGCCTGCCGATTGGCGGATGTCGTTGTTTTGCGAGTGGCCATGGTGGTTCTCCGTATCAAGCAACCGTCCATGATGAAACGATACGGAGCGGCCGTCTTGAGCGAGATCAAGAAACTGCGGTGCTCTCATGGGCTATGGGACACTTGAACGCCATGAGCGCTGCATTTCTCTCCGCTTGGGCCGAGGTGCCCGTGAGCCGACTCCAAAGCATCCGAGGCGTGCTGACCGATATCGACGACACCCTCACCCGAGATGGCGAGATCGAAGCCGCCGCCCTGCAAGCTCTGCACGATTTGGCCGCTGCCCAGTGCCCCGTGATCGCCATCACCGGCCGCCCAGCGGGCTGGAGCGAACCCTTTGCCCAAGCTTGGCCCGTGCGCGGCATCGTGGCCGAGAACGGTGCCGTGCTGCTGACGGCGGCACAGGGCCAACTGCACCACTTCACCCAAGACCAAGCCACCCGCGCCGCCAACGCCCTGCGCCTGCAGGCCTGTGCCGCCGCTGTGCTGTGCGAAGTGCCCGGCAGCCACCTGGCCAGCGACAGCGCCGGTCGCCTGACCGACATTGCCATCGACCACAGCGAGCATCACCACCTGAGCGCGGCGCAGATTGGGCAGGTTGTTTCGGTAATGCGCGCCCACGGCCTGACCGCCACGGTCAGCTCCATCCACATCAACGGCTGGATCGGTGCACACAACAAATGGACAGCCGCCCAATGGGCCGTGCCGCTGCTATGCGGCTTGGCGTTTGCCCCTGAAGAATGGCTGTATGTCGGCGACTCCAGCAACGACCAAATCATGTTCCAGCACATGCCCCTGAGCGTGGGTGTGGCCAATATTGCGCGCTTTGTGCCCCAGCTACAGCACGTTCCTACCTATGTGACGCAGGGCGAGCGTGGGCACGGGTTTGCGGAGGTGGTGGCGGGCGTGCTGGCGGCCAAGGGTGGTGACTAGGGTGACTCGGACGAAAGGTGCCTGATGGCATCGCTAGCGGGCCACAGGCGATGTGAGGGGTAGGACACTGCCTTTCGCGATGCGCAACTCATGTGTGTCCCTACCCGCTCTGAGGTCCCCGACGTTTGCAGAGAACACAGTGTCATCGAGAAACTCCAGAGACTCCATGGCCGGCCGTCCTCGATCCATGCCGACTTTGAGTTGAGCGCGAGCACCGCCTTGGCGTTTGGTGTACATACTCGCTGACTGCAAGTCATACCACTCCCAACTGAATCCGTCGTACTGGTCTAGCGAAAGCTTGCTCGGCCGTCGCTTGATCCAACAGCCAAAGCCCTTTGGGGCAGGCTCCCCGTAGTCCGAACATCCAACGGCCCATCCACCAGGCAAGCGCAGCTCACGGTAAACCACCCCTTTGGACGTCGGTTTTTCATAGGCGCTAGCAAGCTCGACATTGGACTTCAGGTCAATCGAGCCACTCGCTATGACTCGGTGATGCTGCCTTGATACATCGACCAATTCGAATTGAACGCCTGTGCGAACGTCGCAGGCGAGAAAGCCATCATGGTCGCGAGAAGGCAGGTTCGGGCAAGGGTATTCATGTCATGACCACAGTTCGTCGGCTCAATGAAGTCATCCAAGCATTGCAAGCCCGGCCGCCCTGAAGGTAGCCGGTTGCGTGGCTGCTGATGTGATATCCGACGCTATCTGCAACATCAGCGATATCACTCCTGGGATTGATCGTTGCCACGCCGCAAAGGCGCAAGCCTCCTCTGGGTCATGGCGCATTGGACGGGATGGCACCCCTCAATCAAGCCAGCGACGGGCGTCCTTCAAGAGCAGCAGCAACTGTTGCTCACGCAGCGGTGACGCGATGAACCCGAACCGGCTGTAGAACTGTGCCGCCTCTGCATCTATGGGGTGAGTCAGCATGGCACGGATGCCGGCCTGCTCGGCAATCAACATCGTGCGGCGTATCGCGTCCTGTAGCAGACCAAAGCCAATGCCTCGACCCTGATCAGGCTGCGATACAGCGAGTCTCGCCAAGATCACCACGGGCAACGGGTACTGCCCCATCCCCTTTCGCAGGCGTTCCGGTGCGTCCAGCGTATCGACCTGCCCCACGGTCAGACTGAAGTAGCCCGCCACTCGGCCATCGTCCTCAGACACGACGAAGGTCTTGGCCGAGCCACCGCCCTGCGCCTGGCGAGCATGGCGCAACAGCCAGTCGTTCAGCGCAGGCTTGCCGCAATCAAAACCCTCTAAGCGATGCTCCGCGGCCAGAGGCGCCGGTGCGCGCAAGCTCACTTGGCGTCCCAGGGCGCCTGACGGGCAAACAACTCGCGCAGACCCTCGTTGGTCTGTTCAGGGCGATCCAGCAGATCCATCAGGGCCTGGTACTGGCTGCCCGAGACCATGAACAGTCGCTGATCGAGCAGCGTCTGCTCGGCGGCTAGGCAAGCGCTGTCAAGAATAAAGTCGGTCAACGATTTGTGTGCCACCTCGGCGGCACGGCGCAGCACCGCCTCTTGTTCGAGCGTGGCGCGCAAGCCCAGTCGAGCAGAGCGGGCGGAAGGCGACGATGCAACAGCAGCCATGGCAGCACCTGTGATGTGAAATCAATGGTCGTAATGTTAGTACAAACGACGCACATAGTCCAACTGCACGGGCACGCAGACCTTGGCAGGCTCTCTGTTCGTCCACCCCCATCATTGAACTCACCTTCGACGGGCCCAGCTAGGACAGGGGTCGCGGAGGTGCTGGCGGCGAAGGGCCACCCTTAGCGTGAAAGGAAGGCTTCCTACACGACTTTGAAACTCTATAGCCGCGACTATCCGGTGGTGATGAATGAGAAACGATGCACTCTTTGGGGAGACTCGAAAACGGCAACAGCCCAAGTGGGGGGCAGTTGAACTCACTTGAAGACCCAGTGCTTCTGGGCTCGCACTTCAGGGGCTCTTCCCGAGGAAGGTCTGGCCCTAGAACTGCGACCGGGACGCCGCTTTCGAACCTTACTCGGAACTCGATCTTTGTAATGCCACCGTCAACAGACCACAGTGACTGACAGCCATTGAATGAAGGTGTGATTTTTGGCGGCGCCGGATAGACGCGCGCAAGAACACCCATGAACTCAAAGTAGCCAGACTCGATAGGGACCGAGGTGACTGAGCAGGTGTTGGCTTCTTTGTCGTCCTTGGCGAGAGAGAGCGCCGGCAACAGCAGGGTGGCAAGAATGAGGGTGTTGAAAACGAGGTGCATGACGGTCAGCAGGTGATCTAACGAAACTGTCCGAGCGACGCTTTGGCATCCGCCGCCGTTCTGGGCTCGCAACATGTAGTTAGCCACAATTTCGGCGTGCCGGGCCTTTTCATCGGTAGGGCGGAAGAAGGCCATCTCGGCAAAGAGCCCTACGCTGTGCCCAAAGGCAGTAGATGCCATATGTGACGCCGCACAACAGCATGAACCACGCATTGGCTTTGGTCATTGGCGGCCATATGAACGCGAACGGTATTGCAAAGACTCCTCAGGCAAGTAAGGAAGGAACTCAGACGAAGAAAATTCAATACGCCACATGGTGAAGTTTTCGCGAGATGGAATCGCAACTTCGGGAGGCCCTGGGCGGCGGCATTGCCACGCTAATCGAATGCCCCGCAGTGTCACCTCATCATTGAAGCTGAAAGCGCCCTAAAGGCAATGAACAACAACAGTAGATTGACTCAACGGAAAGCCTCACCAGAGAAAGATATCAGCTCTCCGTCTTGAAGCGTACGGCCTTGATAGCAGCCTCTGCCTCCAGATAATTTGCAGAGGGGGCCGTCGCTAGATCCTGAACATGCAGGCTGACAATTTTGGTGCCAACGATGACGCAGTACATGCGTGCCATGTGCCTTAGCACCTTCGAGCATGCCTGACCAGCTTGCCACAGAAGCCGGAATGCCGCCGAGTGTCACGCGCCGAGGGGCCGTTGCCGTGTAACTTGAACGCCGACGCTCGATGCCCGCGAGAAACTGCGGTAAGTACTTATCGGCCAATGCCCCGAGCTGTTCCTTTGGCGGTGACGCGCTCGCTCCGGGGTTGTAGGTGGTCACCTGAAGGAGCGTACTCGTCGACGCGCCTGCGTGCGCTTTCGTGAAGGCCACAACCGTTGATTGATCATCCATCTTGCCAAAAATCGGGCCACCAAAGCCCGAGGGAACATCCAGGCGAAAGACCTCATTCTCGAAGGGCGCAGCCCAAACAAGTGAACTGGCAGCTAAAAGTATGAGCGCTACGAGTCGCTGAAAAATGTGCATGATGAATGAACCATGTTAGGTAGAGAAGGCGCCTGTCGCCCAAGAAGCTCGGTTCACCGCGAAGAGCTTAAAGGAAAACTCATTGAAGCCGAGGCAGGGTCCAGTGAACCACCAGCACAGCCAAGCTCCCCGCCGCTGCCCCCACCCATAGGTCTCTAGGCACATGCCTTTGCAGCACCAGGCGCGACCACGCCACACCACTGGCCAGCAGTGCACCCAACCCGAGAGCTACAGCATTGGGCCACATCAAACCCGCCGCAAGGCAGGCAAAGCCCACGTGCAGCGACAGCTTGCACCTGCGCTGCAGTGCCAGGGCCATCAGCAACAGGCTGGCACTGGCGACCAAGCCCAGCGCCAAGGCGAGCGCACCGTTCAGCCAAGCCAAGGCCGACGAGGCCAACAGCACCGCCCCGACAAAACGATTGAGTTGCAGCCGCTCGGGCCGCTGCGACGCATCCACATGCGCCCAGGCGCCGCGCCGCACTTGCCACAGGCTGTAGAGCACCACCAGCGCAGTGACGCCCAGTGCCACGAACAGGGCCGCATTAGCCGCCGACCCTACTTGGCGTGACATCACCATCAAGGCTGCAGGCATCACCACGCCGGGGTGGCCGAGGATGGACAGGGCGCGGGCTATCGCCACCTTCTTGCTCATGGCAGCACATAGAGCACATCGGGGCAGCGCTCTTCATTGGTGGATCCATCACTGAAGGCCACGGCCTCAAAGCCGTGCCGCTCGTAGAAGGCTCTGGCTCCCCTATTGGCCTGGAAGCAATACAAACAGATCGGCCCGGGCAGATGCGCCAGCACGTGCAGCAACAAGCGCGAGCCTACACCGCGTCGCAACTGGCCTGCATGAACATAGAGCTGATCTATCCAAGCCTCGCCTGGCTGCGAGCGGGTGGCGACAAAACCTAAAACATGATCACCGTCACGCAGCACATTCACGCCGCCTGAAGGCAGCAGCACGTCGCGCACCCACTGGCGAACGTCTTGATCGGAGTGGGCCAGGGGCGCGTAGGGCATGCAGGCCTTTCGCGTCGCCAGCAGCAGCGTTGCGATGTCCGTCGCGTCTTCAAGGCGCGCAGTCCGAATGCTCATCGGTGCGCCCTTGCGCTGGCCTGACGGCCCTCTTGGCCCGTCAACGTGATGGTGCGGGGATAGCAGCGGCATAGCTCGCGAGGACCGCCAACCGGGTCGGGCTGCATGCGCTTAGATGGCCAGGAGACACAGGTATGCCATGCCAAGCACACCTCTGTACCCTCGAAAGTACCCCGTCTGCTGGCGGCGAACCTTTTCCAGAACTGCCGCGTAGTCTGGATGGCTTGGCGGGTTCTTCGCCAGCCATTCGGCATATCGGGCGGTGTAACCCGATTCAAAGTGATCCCACTCGTCTTGGCTTGCCTCGTGAACCTGTGCGACTGCGAAGCCACTGCTCCAGGCAAGCTCAATGAGGTCGGGTAAGAAAATGAATTCGTCGAGTCGTCCAGCAAGCGGCGCTGCAGCCTGCTCAGTCGGCGGTGCACTCCAAATGGCCTCGCCATAGACCACTGGGGAGCCGGTATCGACGAGCTGCCGCAACGCCGTTAACGCCGCCCCATAGTCCAACGGCCTATTGGCTTCGGCATGCTGGCTCCACACTTGGGTGGCTCCGATGCAAACCGCGCCCTGCGTTGAAGCGGGCATGGGGGCCTTTGCGTCGCCCCCGATCAATTGAAGGCGGTCGGCGACGCCACGGGCCGCAGCGACCTGTTTTGCATGTTCAAACCCGTCGTCTTGCAGGTCTATACCGACACCACGGATGGCGCTGGATTTCTCAAGGATACGGACCAGGAGCGATGCCCAGCCACACCCTATGTCGACGACAGTTTCACCAGCATGCGTGGAGACGAACTGAGCGAGTTCGTTGGCGCGCAGGTCCGACAGTGGGGACATGAACTCCAAATGACGGTGAGCGGGGCTGAAGTCTGTTTGCATGTATGGGTTGAAGGGGTGGGTTATTCGTCTTACGTTGGAATTCAGTAGGCCAGCCAGCGTAGCTGGCGCAGTTCGGCGGCAATGAGGGGTTAGCCATCTCTTGCTACCTTCGGACTCGATTCAGCTCGCTAAGGAATGAGCCTGGCGCCTGTGGCAACTCCTTGCCGTCTTTCAGAACTCCGATCAAATTCCCGTCCACAACAGCTTGCAAGCCCGCTGGAAGCGCGAAGAACTTCACCAGATCAGGGCGATCAATCGCCAGCTGATAGAGCGAAATTTTCGTGTAGTTCTTCGGTTCGTGTGTGGTGCTCTTCTCGTTCAGATCGGACAGCCACCATCCAGAGTCCGCGCCATCGGGCGCCGCGCGGTCAAGGGCAAGGCGCTTGGTTGTTTTGTAGTTCACATGAACGACTGCGCTTTGCGTGATGAATGGGAAAGACAGCTGATCTGACGGCATGACGCTTTCCACCGTGTCTTTCTGTGATCGCAACTGCCTGAGTGTGTTGTCAATAGATCTAACAAACTTGATTGGGATCGACTTCATGTCAGGCTCGGTTACATGAAGAGCACCGTCCGGATCGGGCTCTAGCTTGGTCAGCATCCAACCAATCTGGATAGTCTCGCCCCCTTTGAATCGCTCTCCTGCGGCAACTCTCTCTTCAAGGCCATGAAGGATCCCTTCGACATCGTTGATTGGCACCGCTTTGCTTGCAACTTGAATGCGGAACTCGGGTTGTTGGAAGAGCTTGCACCTTGAGGTTGTGTATGTTTCCGCGACTGCTGCCTGCGCCAACCCTGCCGCCAAAAGTGAAGAAACAAATGCTCGAATGGACACGATGCCTCCTTGAGATGGCTAACGCCCGCACTCAGGCGCGGTCGGGCGAAGCGAGAATGTCGCTTGTAGTGCGATGTTGGGCGGCAGTGCCCTAGGTGGACGCGTACTCAAGGACATTCTCCTGAATGTGCTTTCCCGTCCGCTCGAGCCAGAGCAGGTCCTGCTCTTGGATCAGCCTCGTAAGGCGATTGACCTCCTCGTCGTTGTCCGAGGGTTTCTTGGAGCTCGGGGTTAGCTTGATCTCCTTGCAGAGTTGCAGGGCAGGTGGCACTTCGGGTGCATAGACAGCAAGACTTTGATCGAAGGCTAGCGCCAAATCTCCCTCGCCGAGCGATTCAAGACCTGACCGCACCGCGTTCATTGCCTTTACAGCTTCAGCCTCATCGCGATGCGGGCCATCGAAGAAGTAACTATCAGAGCCGCCACGACACACGCAGGCCACCCATTCACGTATTGCCAAGATCTCGCGCAGGCGGTTCTGGATCTGTTTTTCAGGATTAGCAGAAACGTACGTTTGAATCGCGTAGATCACTTCTTGAGGGCGGAGCTCCTTGAGCAGGCTGGCGGGCAAAGCGCGCTTGAACATGAACATGGGGAGTCGTCCGTGAATGTCGCGCGGCACTTGAGTGATAGAGGTGACGTTTTGGTCTTCTCGCAAATAGCTGATGACGGGCGTTGCACTTCTCTTTAAGGCGAGATCCATGTTCAGTACCGGCCCAGCCTGGCTATTCAGAGAGGCCTTTCTCAAGGCAAACGCAGCATGGCTGAACTCAGCTGGCATGTTCAGATCCGAAAAATCCAGCGCCGATCCAAGCATTCGCGACACGCTGCCGGAGGGGCTGAAGCTGCCGTCGTCAAATTCGAGCTTCAATCGTAGTTCAGCCCAATTCCAGGGCAACGCGGCACGCAAAGACTTAATGAGCGCCATCTCAGCTTCGTCAAACTTCACTGCCATCTCCACCTGTCACTCAACGTTCACGTTGAGTGGCCAGTAACGGCAAAGTCCTGCGCTGCTGAAATTGAAATGTGCAGCAGCGCAGGCCTTTGCCGTGGAGGGTCCGATCAAACAAAAGGTTAAACGGAATCACGCTCAAATCTCGCAAGCAGTGGTTTTGGTTTCAGCGCGTAGGCATCGAGTAATCGCTTGGCGTTGGACTTTGAGAAGTGTTTCAGAGTCGCAGTCGACAACACCTGCTCTGCGCTATGCCACGTGCGCTGTAGTAGGAGAGAGAAAGCTTCGTCGCGATATGCCTGAGTTGCATCATCGGCGTGTTGAAGAGACATGTAGGCAATGGCGATGTGCTCCCAAATCCGAAGTTCACGTTCGGGGGACTCATCGCGCATGAAGCCCTCAAGCCAATGGGTCTGCTCCACCGGGTTCAGCTTCTGAAGAATACGGAAAATAATATTCGCCCGATCAGACTCCTCTTCCGTCAATGATGCAACTCGAATTGGGCTCTTAGATAGCTTCCGGGGATCCAGATAAAAGACAGGGCGACCGTCAGTTTCATCAGGCTGCACGTCGTTTTGATCGACCAAGACAGGCGCACTGACGACGGCAGTAAACGAAATACGTTCCGGTGTGCCAGCCGACAATTCCCGATTCACCTGTACGCATGATTCGAATGCAACACTCGTTCCGACCTCAAGTGGCACCCGGAAAAACTCTCTTCGAAGATTTAGCCGGTATGTCCTGAGCCGCCTGTGCGCCAATGACTCGGCCCGCTTGCAATCCGCCACTGAGAACGCTTCGGCGACATCAAATGGAAGTGGGACACCTGTGGCACCTCGATAGATCTCCCGGGCACGAATATCCGGCGCGCGCGTCGATAGTCCGATTTTCAAGACATTCGCGCCAAACGCTTTGTTTTGCAGAACGTAGACAAATCCAGACGCCATGACCCGTGCCGTTTAACGTCGGAGTTCAGCGGGCGCCGCAGGCGCTCCGATGGAGCGACCTGTTATGCGGATGCCTACCATTCGCGCCACTCTTCGGTGACATCGCCATTTACTTCGAGACCAGCCAAAGAGGCCGCGTTAATGATCAGTTCGCAAATATCTTCCCGCTGGTCCGTTTCAATGAGGCTGTGCTCACATTCCTCATTTAAGTCATTGAGATCAATGACAGCCGCTTTTACTGCCGCCATGATTCCATCTCTGTTACCGCGCATCGATGGATCGAGCACCGAAGATAGATACCTATCCAATATCGATGCACATTTTTCGACGTCATCCTTCGAGTAATCGTCGAAATCATCCTCTCCCACTTCGCGCTCCATGTACGAGAGCATGCCTTCGAGGACTCGCTCCTTGATGTTGCGAAGCTCACCTGGAATCTGAGCACTCATTTTTTCCTCTTGTATCTACCTGATTAGGCATGAAGCTCAGCAAGGCTCATCTGGTGAGCCTGTAGCCTGAGAAGCTGGCGGTGTTCTTTCAAGGAGCCGCCACCATGTCGATCAACCGAGTGCAGTTTCAGAGTGGGATGTCGA
>NZ_JBIKNQ010000032.1:0-55226 GCF_044358605.1 Ideonella sp. | reverse complement strand
ATGAAAACCGCACTAAATCGATGAAATTCGGGCTCGATTTCCCGCATCACGAAACGCACTCAACTCAGACTTTAAGTCGGGCGCCAAAGCTGCATGATCAAGGCGGTTTTTCAGCAGCCTGTTAGGGCGATTTATATGGAACATCGCCGATACCGATACAGCCGAGGAGCTGCCGCCAGAGCCTGTTCCCATGGACCGGAGGCCTTGAAGCTCGGGCGCTGGTCGCCGCGCAGCCTTCCTTCTGCCTCGGTCACATCACTCCACCGCCCCAGGCTCACCTTCTGTGAGCCGCTCCGGCTCCGTGGTCTGCAGAATCTCGCTCAGCACAGACGTGGCGTAGGTGCCCGCGGCCAACGAGAAGGTGATCACCAGTTGGTCGGCCTGTGGCCATTCCCAGCTCATGTCCGCAGGCTGGGCCACCAGGGCGCGGCGCTCTTGGTCTAGGCCGGCAAATTCCATGCCGCTGCACAAGGTGGCATGGCGCTCGGCCACGCCGTTTTCCAGGGCTTGGGCTTGGTCGGTGGTGCTCACGCGGCCGCGGCCCCACAGCGGGCCGGTGGGCTGGCCGGCCTCGGTCAGCACGTCGCCGGGCAGGGTTTGGCCCCACAGCCCTTGCTGCATGCGCAGCGCCAGCACTTCATTGAAGATGAAAGAGCGCACCGCCGACAGGTAGATGCCTTTCTTCTTCGGGTTGCGCACGCGGATCTCGCGCGCCAGCATGGCGCGGCCTTGCTCCACGTTGCCACCATCGTGGCCAAAGCGCTGAGCGCCAAAGTAGTTGGGCACGCCCTTCGCCGCCACGGCTTGGAGGTTGGCCTCCAGCGCATCGCGGTCGCCCGTCACCTCATGCAGCACGATGCGAAAGCGGTTGCCTTGCAAGTCACCCGGGCGCAGCTTCTTCACGTGGCGGCTCTGGCTCAGCACCTTAAATTCAGGGTGCTGAAGCTGGGTCAGGTCGGGCGTGTCACCCTTGGGCAGATAGATGCTGAACCATTGCCGGGTGATGGCGTAGCGGTCCTTCAGGCCGGCATAGCCCACATCCCACTCATTCACCCCGGCGGCCAGGGCCAACTGCTGGGCGACGAAGAGGGTGTTGGCGCCGTTCTTCTCTACATCGACCCAAATGTGCTCGCCCGCGCCCGAGGGCTGCTGCAGCGGCAACTCGGTGACGATGAAGTCCTCGTTGTGGAGCTTCAGGGTGGCGTTGGCGCCGCTGGCCGGATAAGCCTTGGGCCAGGCGGGCAGGGTGGTGTACGAGGGAGAAGCGTCGGTCATGAGTGGTTTGTCGGCGGCTATTAATGTGGGGCGGGCTGAACAGCCGAGCAAGGGCGGAGCAGGGGGGGATTCTCGCCTGACGGGCAGAGGTGAAGAGCGCACGCAGACGCGGCCTTCAATCGCACACCAATCGCTCATTGCGCCACAAGGCGCAGCGGCACAGGAGGGTGAGCATGCAAAATCCCAGGACCCCCAACAGACAGCGAAAGCCACCATGAGCACCGAAGACACCCTGGCCCAGTGGACCCAAGAGTTCAACGCTGTGCGCGAGCGCATGTTGGCCAAAGCACCCAACGCTGGCTTCGTCACCCCCGCCCAGGCCGCAGGCAAGAGCGGGCTAGAGGTGCTGCAGGCCATGCTGGCCGGTGAGCTGCCTTACCCGCACATCTCAGACACGATGGACTTTGGCCTGGTGTCGGTGGCGCCGGGCAAGGCGGTGTTTCAGGGCACGCCGCAGCTCAAGCACTTGAACCCGATGGGCGGCGTGCATGGCGGCTGGTATGCCACTTTGCTCGACTCGGCCCTGGGCTGCGCGGTACACACGCTGATGCCGCCCGGCCGTGGCTACACGACGGCCGAGCTGAGCGTGAACATCGTGCGCGGCGCCACGCTCAAGACGGGGCCGCTGCGTGCGCTGGGCGAGGTGCTGCACTGTGGCCGCCAACTGGCCACGGCCGAAGCCCGCATCGTGGGGCCGGATGGCAAGCTCTACGCCCACGCCACCACCACCTGCTTGGTGTTTGAGCTGCCCAGCGCTTGAGCAGTGTGTTGGCTCACACTGCTCCGGGCTTCAGTTCTTGATGATAAATGGGGAATTTTTAGTGGACATAAAAAAGGCTACAGAATGCGCTTTGGTGATTTAATAGTCATTTAAACGGCTCTAATTTCATTCTGCTGTGACGCCCTCCGACCTCAACCTCGCCTCTTCAGCTGAGATCATGCAAGCGCTGGGTCAACGCCTGCGCGAGCAGCGCTTGGCCAAGCTCATGACGCAGGAGGAGTTGTCGCGTCGCGCAGGCGTGGCCCTGGGGGCCGTGAAGAAGCTGGAGTCCTCTGGCAAGGTCACCTTGGAGACCTTGGTGCAGGTGGCGCGCGTGCTGGGCTTGGTAAATGAGCTGTCGGGTTTGTTTGCTGTGCCCGCCTACGCCAGCATTGCCGACATGGAGCGACACGCCGCGCCCAAGCGTCAACGCGCACGCAAGCGAGCGGGTGTGGCGCCATCATGAAGAAGCTGGACGTCTTCTTTGGCGGCTGGGGCCAACGTTGGCTGCTGGGCACTTTGGCGGACGATGGGCGGCAGTTGTTGTTTGAGTATTCAGCAGAGGCCTTGAAGCAGGGCCTTGAGTTGTCTGCCCTGAAGCTGCCCTTGCGCGCGCAGGCCTATGGCGGTTTCCCGCCCTACCTCAGCCGCCTGCCTGGCTTGGTGGCCGATTCCCTGCCCGATGGCTGGGGCCTGCTGCTGATGGACCGCCTCTTCTTGCAGAGCGGGCGGCCCTTGGCAGGCATCTCGCCGCTGGATAGATTGAGCTTCATTGGTGAGCGGGGCATGGGCGCCTTGTCCTTTGTGCCGGCAAGCCAAGCCTCTTTGTCGGCAGACGACCTGAGCCTGTTGCAGATGGCCCAGGCGGTGCGCGAGGTGGTGGCGGACAGGGACACGGCGGCCTTGCAGCAATTGGCCATGGTGGGCGGCTCCCCCCATGGCGCGCGACCCAAGGTGCTGGTGCAAGTCGACGCCCAGCACCAGCACATCAGCACCTTGGATGGCGCACCCGGCACGCCCTGGCTCATCAAGTTCCCTGCCGGGCAAGAGCACAAAGAGGTCTGTGCCATTGAGCAGGCCTACTGCGGCATGGCTCGCCGCTGCGGCTTGGAGGTGCCCACCACGCGGCTGTTTGAGATCAATCGCAACCTGGCTGCGTTTGGCATCGAGCGCTTTGATCGCGAGCGTGGCATGCGGGTGCCGGTGCAGTCTTTTGCTGCTGCACTCCACGCGGATTTCAGAGTCCCGTCTCTGGACTACCAGAGCATTCTTCGGGCGACGCTGTACTTCACGGCAGATGTCAGGCAGGTCGAAGCGGCCTTCCGGCGCTGTGTGTTCAATGTGGTGTTCAACAACCGCGACGACCACGCCAAGAACTTTGCGCTGCGCATGAATGAGCAAATGCAATGGCAGCTCGCACCCGCCTATGACCTGACGTTCAACAGCGGCCCCGGCGGCTACCACCAAACTTCGGTGATGGGCGAGGCGCTTGAGCCGGGTCGTCGACAACTGTTGGCGCTGGCCGCCGATGCCAGCCTCAAGAAGCGCGTGGCCGAGGACATCCTTGACACGACGTTAGAGGTGGCCTCCAGCATTGCCAACGAATTGCAGGCCTACCCCTCGATCCGAAAGGGAACCGTGGCCATGATCACGTCTGCAGTCGGTGCCAATATGAATCGTTGCGCTTGAGTGTGGAGCGATTGGCGCTGCGAACAGGCCAGCCCGTGGCAGCGAGCGAGCCATCGTGCGGCTCTGCACTCGGGCTTAACGTCTGATCACCCCGCAGCCTCTGCCAACTCCCCCTGCACCACCTCCACGCCCTCCGTTTGCATGGGTGTCGCCTGCGCCAAGGCCATCCACACCTCAAAGGGCAGCGTGCAGGGCGCGTGCCGGGCAGGGCGCAGCATTTCAAGGCGGCCGCCTTCGGTGTCGCTGTGCAGCACCCACACGCCCAGGTCTTCGGGCAGTTCTTTGGGCTCGGCCATGCCGGCGGGGAAGACGTAGTAGCACTCGCTGCAAAGCCATTGGTACGAGGCCCGCTTGGCCTTGTTGCGCAGGTCGGAAAACAGATCCGCCCGGCTGACTTTGATCTCGTGCACCATGGCCTGCAGATAGGCTGGGTTGCTGGTGCGCCGCACCGAGAACAGATCAGGCCGGGCCAGGCGCCATTGGGCGGCGGGCTTGGGCGGCGTGGGGGTGGCGTCTGGGTTGGCTTCTTCATCGGCCCACAGACTGGGGCTCGCCATGAAGGGTGCGCGTTGCGGGCCTGGAGATGACGCAGTTGTTAAGGGGGGGGCCTCGGCGGGCGCTTCAATCTCAACCTGTGCCCGCAGCGACAACTCATGCCACACCAGCCGGCCGGTCTCGACCAGCAGGTCGGCCATGCGCAGGGCCAGCTTGTCATGCGTGCTGGCGGCGCGGCGCTGAGCTTGGCGGCTTTGGGCCAGCAGGGCCAGGCCAGCATCGGTCAGCTTCAGGCACTCTTGGGCGGGGTGATCACCCACCAAGCTCACCCAACCGGCGGCCAGCAGGTCTAGGTCTATCGGGTCTCGGCTGGGCCAACCGGCAGAGCGCCAGAGCTTCATCAGCCGAGTGAGGTGGGCCCGTGTCGGGAGAATGGAGGCGTGAATACTGCTGCTCATGGCCATGCGCCCGGATGAGTCATTGAAACTGTATAAATATACAGTATATGAACCAAGGTGAATGCGCCGCCGCGTAACGCCTATTCAAACCCCGGTGGCGGCACAAAGGCGCGGTATTCGGCCTCTAGCCAGCGGGCAAAGCGCAGGCAGACGGGGTCGCCAAAGGCGGGGCCAATGAGTTGGGCGCCGATGGGCAACTGGGCCAGGCCGGGGGCGCTGTGGGTGGCCAGTGGCACGGCGGTGGCTGGCAGGCCCACCACGCCGGGGTAGCCGGCCCAAAAGAGTTGGTCGGTGCTGGGCTGGGGGCGGCCGTTGACTTGCAGCATGCGCTCCCAGCGCTGGCCCGCTTGGTTGTGCTCAAAGGCGGGGGTGGTGGCGGTGGGGCAGATCAGCAGGTCGTAGCGTTCGAAGAACTGCGCCCACTGGCGCTGCAGCTTGCGGCGCACTTGGTCCAGCTGCACCCAGCCGTGGTGAGACAAGGTCTGGGCGCGTGCGATCCAGGCGCCGTAGCTGCGGTCGTCCTCCGCCAAGGCTTGGGCCTGTTGTGTGACCAGTCGGTGTTGCGCTGTGTCCATCATCGCGCCGGTGGCCGAGCGCAGCAGGCCGATGTAGGTTTGATAGGCCTCTTGGCTGTCGACGGGCCGCACGCCTTCGTCCACCTGCACGCCTTGGCTGCGCAGAAAGCGGGCCAGGTCGGCCAGGGCCTGTTGCACGCTGACGTCGACCTCGGCGCAGGGGTCATCCAGCAGCATGGCCACGCGCATGCGGCTGGCGGGTGCGCCTGCGTCGCGCCAAGTGGCAGGCTGCCAGCCATGCGGGCCAAAGCTGCGCACGGGGTGGGCCAGCACGTCCATGGCCAAGCTCAGGTCGTGGGCGCTGCGGGCCATGGGGCCTACCACGGCAATGTCCAGCGCGTCTATGCATTCGGTGCCCGGCAGTTGCTGGCCTTGCATGGCGACCACGCCCCAGGTGGGCTTGTGGCCATACACGCCGCAGTAATGTGCCGGGTTGCGGATGGAGGCGCCAATGTCGCTGCCCAACTCCAGTGCGCACAGCCCAGCCGCCAGCGCGGCGGCTGAGCCACCTGAGGAGCCACCGGGCACGCGGCTCATGTCCCATGGGTTGCAGGTGGTGCCGTAGACGGGGTTGAAGGTTTGCCAGTCGGCCAGGGCGGTGGGCACATTGGTCTTGCCAAAGACCACGGCGCCCGCGTCTTCCAGGCGCTTCACCGCATCAGCATGCTCAGTGGTCCGGTGCTGGCGCTGGGCTTCAAAGCCCCAGGTGGTGGGGGTGCCCACCACGTCGAAGGACTCCTTCACCGTCATGGGCAGGCCGTGCAGCGGGCCCCACAGCTCGCCGCGAGCCAGGGCGGCATCAGCAGCGTGGGCGCGGGACAGCGCGGCCTCGTCTAGGCGCACCACCACGGCATTGAGCTGGGGGTTGAAGCGGTCGACTCGATCTAGGTAGAGCCGCAGCAACTCCACCGCACTGATCTGCCGCTGCCGCAGCAGGCGGGCCAACTCATGGGCGGGCCGCATCGCCAGGGGGCTGGCGCTGGGTGGTGGGCTGGAGGAGGGCGTGGTCATGCGCGCGATCTTGTCCAGCCGAGGCTGCTTTGGCTAGCACGGATTGGCAAATCGATGTCGGTTCGGCTGGCGTTGTGCAAAGCCAATCATTGACAGCCTCCAGCGGCCAGTGCCATTGGCTCGTCATGTGGCGCACCAGCAGCCAATGCGGGGCGCGCTGCGGCTCAAACGGGCCGAAGTTGGCGACGTAGAGGGCCAGCATCTTCACGCTTTCGCTCAGGTCCTCGCCTTCACCCACCGTGGCGTCGAAGTAGCGCAGGTACTGGTTCGAGCTGTGATGGATGTAGCGCCCGGTGGGCAGGCGCTCGCAGAGCGCCATGTACTCCTGGGTTTGCAATATCCAGGCGTGCCAGATCTCGTCGATCTCGCGCGACACCGGGATGGAGCCGGTGCACTCGTCCGCGATGAACAAGAAGCGCAAGGTCTCCTCGATCTGCACGGCCAGCTCATCGGCGGATAGTTGGGGAAACTTGCACCGCAGGTAGTTCAGCATCGCTGCGTCCAAGAGCTGGGTGCTCAACATCTGCGCTGCGCTCATGGTGATGCGGCCTCAGAGTGACTTGATGGGGTTGGTCACGATCTGCCGCTTGGCATTGGGGCAGCAGGTGCCACCGTCGGGCTTGCAGCAGCCGTCTTGGGCCATCCTGGCGATGACGCCGCGCTCGATCAAATGACTGATCGACTCTTCATTGACCACGCGGGCGCGCTTGCTCAGCTCTTGCACCAAGTTGTCGAGGCGGTTTTGGGTGACGGTCTGCATGGCTTGCAGTTGCGAGACGATCTCGGTGTTCATGGTGGGCTCCGTTCGGGTGGGCTGCCTCCCAAGGTGGCAGGCATGCAATGCACAGTAACGGGCCTGCGGGCATTGGCTAACCCGGCGCACAGGGGGGAGTTGCTGGGCAAGCTGGGGGGGTGTTGGGCTTGTGCAGCTAGTGATCTAGGGGGGCGGACAGGTCGTGATCGGCGTACGCTGAAGTTGTGCGGCAAGAAGCGGCCAGGGCGTCTGGCGGTACGGGCCACTTGTACGAGGAGACGGGCCACATGACCTTCAAGAGCAAACTCATCAGCGTGGGCAGTCTGGGTCAATTGTTTTCCCACAGAAGCACGCGCAGCAACCCCGCTCCTCCCACCACCTCCGATGACTTGCGTCAGATCAACCGGGTGGTGGTGCCGGTGGTGGTGGGGGCCGTATTGGCGGCCTTGTGGGTGGGCTGGAAGGCCGACGCCGTTGGCCCGGTTTTGCTGTGGGTGTTTGCGTCGGTAGTGGCTGGCGGTATGGCAGGATTTTTATTCGGCATACCGAAGTCTGGGATGGCTGGCAAGGCGGAGGGCACGACCAACACCACGTCGCCCAACACCCCAGCAGCGGTGGCGGGCGCCGCAGCAATAGGCACCACAACGCCAGCCCAGGCGGGCGGCGCTTCCCCCAGCGACGCCGCCACGCGGGCGCGACCCAACACCAATCTGGAAGAGGTGTCCGACTGGTTGACCAAGATCATCGTCGGCTTGACCTTGGTGAACTTCACCGAAGTGCGCAATGAAATCACCGCCGTCTGCCACAACGCTGCAGCGGCCATGCGGCCGAATCCCACCGCAGCCGATGTCTCGGCCGCCACCGCTTTGGTGGTGGGCTTCGCGATGCTCGGCTTTCTGGCGGTGTACCTGTACATGCGCTTGTTTGTGCAAGGCGCCATTGGCCGGGCGGACGACGCCATCGCCCGCTCAGAGGCGCACTACCGTGATGCGCTGGACTACGCCAATCAGCTTGAAGAAAAGGAGCCGACCACAGCACAGTTCATGAGCGCCGATGGCTCAGACCCCGTGCCCGTAGTGCCCTCAGCCGCCAGTGTCAGCGCTGCACAAGCGGTGGCCGATGCGGCCCCTGCAGACGCTACTGTGGTGCTGCAACCGCTGCGCCAGTTGGCGGGCGAGTACGAAGCGCTGCGCGGCCGAAAGGAATACTCCAGGGAGCGCACGAATCAGATGACCGACATCGTCCGGCGCATGCGGCCCCATGCCATTGCCGCCGCACCTTACATCGGCGACTTGATCCGCAGCACGTCTACCGGCGAGCACCTTGCCGCCACCGTCATCTTGCAGATGAAGTACATGCCCGATCAGATGGAATGGCTGGCCCGCCGCTTGGTTGAAGAGCGGGCCTTCATCGGCTATCAAGCCGCCAGCGCCTTGCTGGCCCGCGTGCGCGTGGCAGGCCCGCCGGAATGCACAGCGCTGAAGGCGGCCGTGCGGCGCGCCCAGGAAGAGCGGGTCAGCAGCGGCAACGTCGAGGCATCGCTCGACAAACTGATTGAACAGATTCTGAATGCGGAGTGATAGGCCGCAGCACTGGCTCGGCTGCCAGGGCGTTTTCATCGCAGGCCGTGGGCTAGGCCACTGACACGCCCCAAGACAGACGCGCACGCAGTCCGCCCAAGGGGCTCTCGCTCAGGCTCAACTCGGCACCATAGAGCTCGGCCAACTCACTGACGATGGCCAGCCCCAGGCCGGAGCCTGGTGTGTGCTCATCCAGACGCTGCCCGCGCTGGCACATCAGGGCGCGTTGGGCAGCGGGGATGCCGGGGCCGTCGTCGTCGATGGTGACGGCTCCTGCCGCGTCCACTTGGATGCGCACCTGGCTGCGGGCCCACTTGCAGGCGTTGTCGATCAGGTTGCCGAGCATGTCGTGCAGGTCTTGTTGCTCAATCGGCGCATGCAGGTTCGGGTTGGCGCTCTCTATGCTGATGTGCAGCGAGCGCTGGGCGTGGACCTTGCTCATCACCCGCTGCAGGCCTTGCAGTGTGGGCAGCAGAGCACAGCTTGGCCGCTGCATGCTGGCGGCGCTGGCCGCAGAGCGGGCGCGGCGCAGATGCCAGTCGATGTGCTGTTGGGCCTTGTCGACCTGCTCTCGGATCTGCTGGCCCACCTGCTGCATGGCAGGGGCTTGCGCTGGCTGCGTGGCGCCCTCGGCCGTGTGGCGCAGCACCGCCAGCGGGGTTTTGAGCGCGTGGGCCAGGTTACCGGCTTGGGTGCGGGCGCGGGTCAGTCCCTCTTCTTGGCGTTGCAGTGCGCGGTTGAAGCCGTCGGCCAGTGGCTGTATCTCGGCCGGAAAGCGGCCACGCAGCCGAGCCTCTTGGCCGCTGTCCAGCGCCAAGACCGCCTGCTTGAGTGCGCGCAGGGGTGCCAGCCCCACCCACACTTGGGCGGCGGCGGCCAAGGCCAGCAGGCCCATCAACACGGCCAGGGTGCCTGCCAGCACACGGGCAAAGCGGCGGGCGGCGTCTTGGGCTTCGCTGGCGTCGGCCGCCACCACCAGGGTCCAGGCGCTGCTGTGGGGCGCGGGGGGGCGGACGGTGCGCTCAATCGCCAGCAGTGGCCGCCCCGAGGGGCCTGCAATCTCGTGCAGGTGGGTATCGCCGTCGGCCACCACATCGGCGGGCAAGGTCAGCACTTCATCCCACAGCGAGCGCGAGCGCAGCACACCGGCAGCCGCCGCCGGCTTGGTCGTGGGGGCATAGACATCGACCTGCCAGTAACGGCCCGACAAGGGCTTGAGCCAGCGCGGGTCACTCAACTGGCTGGGGTCTATCACGGGCTGGCCGCTGGCATTGAACTCCAGGCGGGCGGTGAGTTGTTCGAGTTGCACAGCCAGATCCGCTTGAAACTGGCGCTGCACGTGGGCGCTGAACAATTGGTAGAGCGTCAAGCCTGTCAGCGCCAAGGCCAGGGCAATGCCTGCCAGGGTGACAAGCAGCAGGCGCCATTGCAGAGAGCCGCGCAAGCCCGCCAGCCAGCGCTGGATCATGCCGGGGCCACCAAGCGGTAGCCCAGGCCGCGCACGGTCTCTATCAGGTCGGGCGGCAGCTTCTTGCGCAGGCGGCCCACAAACACCTCAATGGTGTTGGAGTCTCGGTCGCAGTCTTGGGCGTAGATGTGCTCGGTCAGCTCGGTGCGCGAAACCACCGCATCGGGGTGATGCATGAGATAGGCCAAGACCTTGAACTCATGGCTGGTCAGGCTGATGGCTTGGCCGTGCACGGTAACTCGGCTGCTGCGGGTGTCTAGCTCGATGGGGCCACAGGTGAGCAGTGGCGATGACAAACCACTGGCGCGGCGGATCAGGCCACGCAGGCGTGCCAGCAGCTCTTCGGTGTGGAAGGGCTTGGTCAGGTAGTCGTCGGCGCCAGCGTCTATGCCGGCTACCTTCTCGTGCCAGTTGTCGCGGGCGGTGAGGATCAGCACCGGCATATGGCGCCCCGCAGCACGCCAGCGCTTCAGCACCGTCAGCCCGTCTATTTGTGGCAAGCCCAGGTCAAGCACCACGGCGTCAAAGGGTTCGGCGTCGCCCAGCGCCCAGGCGTCTCGGCCATTCACACTCACATCCACGCTGTAGCCCGCTTGCTGCAAGACCATGTCGAGCTGGCGGTTCAGGGTGGGTTCGTCTTCGACCAGCAAAATCCTCATGGTTCGTCCTTGGGGTGGGGCAGGGCTTGCGCAGGGTTCAAGATTTGCGGCGCGGCTTGGCGTGCAGCAGCACGCCGGTCTTGGCGTCGAGCTTGAGCTTGACGATCAGGCCGCCTGTCTCCAGTTGCTTGATCTCATACACCCACAGCCCTTCTTCTTTCTCCAGCTCGACCTCCAGAACTTGGCCCCCAGGGCGCTGCTTCTCCAGGTGCTGAAGCACTTGCTTCAAGGGCAGCACCTCGCCCCGCGCCACCGCGCGGCGGGCTTGCTCGTGGTCGTCGTCGCTGCTGGCCAAGGCGCCACCAGCGGCCAGCAAGCAAGCGCACAGCAGGCCTTGCTGAAGCAGGCGCAACGGCCGGGCAAATGGGCTCATCACAGCTCCTTTCAGGGGCTCAGCATACCGTGGCGCGCCTCAGCGCAGCTCAAACGCTTCTTGATGAAAGCGCAAGCGCCAGCCCAGCTTTTGGCGCAGCGCGCTGCGCACCTGCTGCCCCAGGCCTGCCGGGCCGCAGAACCAGACTTCTGTGCGCTGGCGGGCCTGTGCCGATTCAGCCACCAGGTGCTGCGCGCTGGTCTGCGGCGCAGCCTGGCTGTCATGCACATGCAAGCGCACACTGGGTACGGCTGCACAGCCCGCTTGCAGTTGCTGTGCAAAGGGGTCTTGCGGAGCATTGCGGGTGAAGTAATGCAGGTCAGCGTCGGGCGTGCTTTGGCCCTGAGCTGCAGTGCGGGCCAGGCTGTCTAGCCAGGCGAGAAAGGGTGTCACGCCCACGCCACCCGCGACCCAAATCTGCCGCGCCTTCTGGCGCTGACGGCCCAGCTCAAAGCGGCCATAGGGCCCTTCGATGGCGACGGGTTGGCCCACTTGGGTGTGCTGGCCGAGGTGCCTCGTGAAGTCGCCCAAGGCCTTGATCTGGAAGGTGACCAAGCCGTCGCCATGGTCGGCACTGGCGATGGTGAAGGGGTGTGCGCCCTCAACCCAATCGAGTGTCAAAAACGCAAACTGCCCGGGCTGGTGGCCCCGCCAGCCGCCCGGGAGGCGGCAGACCAACTCCGTCACCCCCGGCATCGGCGTGGCCACGCTGACGATGGTGGCCGCATACCGCCGGCTGCGGCCGACTTGGCCCGTCAGGGTCCAGGCCGCGGCCAGAGAGCCCAGTGTCAGCAGCCCGGCCAGCAGCAGGCCCACGGGTTCAGCCCAGTAATGGGGTGGGGCCAGCACGGCGGCATGCAGGGCCAACACCAAGTACAGCACCGGCATGGCGCGGTGCAGGTGGCGCCACAGGTGGTAGGGGAAGCGCTTCCAAAGCGTCAGGGCCAGCATGGCCAGGGCGACATAGAGAGCGCCTTCGCCCAAGTCTTCGCCCAGCTCTTGCAGTGCGCCAAGCCAGCCGTCGTACTCCGACTCGGCGGGGCGGCCAGCGCGGCCATACACGGCCTTGACGAGGTCATCCGCCATCTCCAGCAACCAGTGCAGCGCGGCGAACAGCACGGCTGCGATGCCCGCCCATTTGTGCAGCCGGTACATGCGGTCAACCCCACCCAGGGGGCGCTCCAGCCAAGGGGCACGTACCGCCAACACCATGGTCAGCGACATCAGTGCGATGGACAGCAAGCCGCTCAAGTAGAAGGACTGGGTGTAGACGGCCCAGGGCAGAGAGTCCGTGCCCGCGCCATGCGCCCAGAGCGCGCTGCTCCAGGCCCAGGCCATGAGGGCGATGAAAGCAACAAGGGGGGTGAGCGCGGACATAGGGTGACCAAATGGCTAGGGTGATCACCATTCTGGGTGTCCGAAGGTGAACGTGGGATGAACGCCGGCTTCAGCAACGGTTCAAGCCTGGGCCGCGAGACTGGCCGCCATTGCTTCCCGCCTCCACTCTTCAAGGAACCACCATGACGCTTCCCCAGTTTGTCTCGCGCTTGGCCCCTGGCCCCCGCCGCAGGCATACCTTCTCTGCCTTGGCCGCCTGTGCGGCGCTGCTGTGCCTGGGTGCTGCTGCACAGGCCGCAGACACCAGCCCCGCCGGGCAGCTCCAGCGCTGGACGGCGGAAGCCGCCGTGCCGGCCTCCGCAGAGCGGGGCAAGGCCTTCTTCAGCAAGCGCTTTGGTGGGGAGTGGAGCTGCGCCTCTTGCCACAACGCGCCGCCCACCACTGAGGGCAAGCACCCCAACACCGGCAAGGTCATCCCGCCGCTGGCGCCGAGCTTCAACCCCAAGGCCTTTACCGAGGAGGCCAAGGTGGACAAATGGATTCGCCGCAACTGCAAAGACGTGCTGAGCCGTGAGTGCAGCGCGGGCGAGAAGGCGGATGTGCTGGCTTACTTGATCACCCTGAAGTGAAAGGCGCAGACACCATGACCACCCTTCAACGATGGGCGCATACCGCCGCCATGGCCCTTGGCATGTGGGCTGCAGCGGTGCCCCTGGCCGCGCTGGCGGACAGCAAGAACCTGCAGCCCCGCAATGAGCTGAAGATCTACAAGGAGGAATGCGGCTCTTGCCACCTGGCCTATCCACCGGGCTTGCTGCCAGCCGCTTCTTGGAAACGCATGATGGGCTCGCTGAACGTCCACTATGGCACCGATGCCTCCCTGGATGCCGCCACCGTGCAGCAGATCAGCACGTGGCTCCAAAGCAATGCCGGCAGCTACAAAAGAGTCAGCGCCCAAGACAAACCGCCCGAAGACCGCATCACCCGCAGCGCCTGGTTTGAACGCAAGCACAGCGACATCAACACGCCCAAGGTGTGGCAGCACGCGTCGGTGAAGAGTGCAGCCAACTGCGCGGCTTGCCACACCACGGCTGACAAGGGCAACTTCAGCGAGAAGAGCTTGCAGTTCCCCAAGGGTTTGGATGCCCGCTTCCGCCCCGCTTTTCAGGACGACTGATCATGAGCCAATCCACCACGCCCTTTGCTGGCCCCCTGGCGGACGCCGCTCCACAGGCCCCAGTGGCGCTACCCCGCGCCCCCACGCGGCGGGTGATTGATGCGCCGACGCGCATGTTCCACTGGCTGTTTGCGCTGAGCTTTCTGGGAGCCCATCTCACGGCTGAGGGGGAACGCTGGCGCATGCTGCATGTGACCCTGGGCTACACCATGGCGGGGCTGCTGGTGTTTCGCCTGGTTTACGGCTTGGTCGGCCCGCGCCCGGTGCGGCTATCGGCCCTCTGGGCCAAGCTCAGCGGCGGTGCCGAGTGGCTGCGCAGCGCGGGGCGTGCCCCTGCGCTGGCCAGCGTGAACTGGCGCCAAGGGCAAAACTTGATGATGGCGCTGGCTGTGGTGCTCATGCTGGTGGCGGTGCTGCCGGTCACCTTGACGGGCTATGCCAGCTTCAACGAGTGGGGCCCTGCGCCGCTGGCCGAGAGGCATGCCGCCGCAGGCGATGCCCTGCTCTACGTGGTGCTGGCCCACCTGGCCGCCTTGCTAGGCCTGAGCTTGTGGCGCCGCAAAAATCTCTCGGGGCCTATGCTCACCGGTCGCACCGAAGGCCGTGGCCCCGACCTCGTCAAAGAGAACCAGGGGCGCTTGGCTGCGCTATTGCTGCTGGTGGTGGGCGCTTATGTGGCCTGGGAGTGGCATCAGTCGCCTCAAGGCCTGATCGACTGGGCCAGCCTGCGGGCGGCCTGGGGCCGGTGATGGTAAAACCTTGAACAAGGAAACACGATGAAAGCATGGTTGTGTGTGGTGTGTGGCTTTATCTACGACGAAGCGGAAGGGCGGCCAGAAGACGGCATTGCGCCGGGCACGCCCTGGGCGCAAGTGCCCGAAGATTGGAAGTGCCCCGACTGCAACGTGGCCAAGAGCCAATTCGAGATGGTGGAACTCTGAGGCCAACACGGAGTCTCAGCACCGTCTCCTACCCTCTGAAAGCTAAGACATGAATTCGCAAGACCAAAAATCGCTACTCGCCATCGCCCTGCACGCCGCCTTCGCGGATGGGGCCAAGCATGACCGAGAGCGCGAAGAAATTCGCCGCATCGCCGAGTCTTTGGGGTCTGAGGCCTCGTCGCCGGACCTCCGCTCGCTCTATCAAGACGTGCTGCTCAAGCGCTTCACGCTGGAGCAGGCGGTGGCCGGCTTGGGCGACGAGGGCCTGCGCCACTATGCCTATGAGGTGGCGCTGTGCGTGTGCGAGGCCGACGGCCAGATCACCGATGTCGAGCGCAGCTTTTTGCAGCAGCTCAAGGCCCGCTTGGGGCTGGGGGAGGCGCAAGCGCAAGCCATTCAGCGCGAGGTAGAGCCCTTCATTCCGGTGGCGAGCGCTGCTGTGCCTGCGGCCGTCGTCGCTGCGGCTCCACTGCCCGCCAGCGCTGCGCCGGTGCGCGCCAACGATGCTGAGTTGGACCGCTCCATCCTCAACTATGCGATCCTCAACGGCGCGCTGGAGTTGCTGCCGCAGTCTTGGGCGTCGATGGCCATCGTGCCTTTGCAGATCAAGATGGTCTACAGCATTGGGCAGGCCCACGGCGTCGCGCTGGACCAGGGCCACATCAAAGAGTTCATCGCTGCGGCGGGGGTGGGCATCACCTCGCAGTACGTGGAGCAGATGGGCCGCAAGCTGCTGGGCGGCTTGCTGGGCAAGGTGGCCGGCAAGACCATGGGGAGCATCGGCGGCGCCGCCACCGGCATGGCCTTTTCCTTTGCAACCACCTACGCGCTGGGCCAAGTAGCCAAGCGCTACTACGCAGGCGGCCGGGTCATGAGCACCGATCTGCTGCGCGAGACCTTCCAAAGCCTGCTGGGGCCGGCCAAGCAATTGCAGTCTCAGTACCTGCCCCAGATCCAGAGCAAGGCCTCCTCGCTGGACGCCAGCCAAGTCATGTCCATGATCCGAGGCCGTTGAGCGTAAAGGCTGCCGTGCATCAGGAAAGAGAAGAAGCTTGATGTCTGAGTTTGTTGAACAGGCGCTGCGGGGTTTAGCCGCGCAAGCTGACGAGCTGTGCCGTGCCTATGGTCCTGACGGGCCAGGCTTTTGCGCCGCTTTGGTCGTCAAGGGGGAGGTGCTTGCACAGCAGGTCCATGGCCTGGCGCACTTGGAGTGGCAGCAGCCCATTGATGCCAACACGCGCTTCTACTTGGCCTCCGAAGCCAAGCCTTGGACAGCCGCATTCATCATGCGCAGCGTGGCGGCAGGCAAGATCGCTCTGGATGAGGATGTGCGTGGCCGCCTACCGGCTTTGGCCTCCTATACCCAGCCCATTTTGCTGGGCCATTTGCTGCGGCACACCAGCGGTATCGACGACTACCTCACGCTGTGGCACGCCCAGTTGGGGCGGGGTGACCACGATGTCTTGCAGCCCGAGCAAGCCTTGGAGTTGATCCGCAGGGCTCATGACGTCCGGTTTACCCCCGGCAGCCAATATGCTTACAGCAACAGCAACTATGTGCTCTTGGCCGAGCTTCTGGCGCAGTTGGAAGGTTGCAGCCTGGCCGAGTTGGCCGCGCAGCTTTGCTTCAAGCCCTGGCGCATGCCCAGCACTAGTTTTGAGCGGGATCCTTGGCGGGTGATGCCCCGCCGCGCCCGCAGCTACGAACCCGATCCCTTGCACCCCGGCGCCTGGCTGGATGCACCCGTGCCTTTGGCCACCTGGGGTGACGGCGGCTTATGGTCGACCTTGGCCGATTTGACCCAGGCCGAACGCCAGTGGCAGCAAGACCCGCAAGTCCCTGCCCATGAGCTCTTGCTGGCGCGCTGCTGTGCCGAAGATCAACGCTTCGCACCGGTCGGCCAAACCTACCGCTTTGGTGTGGAGGTGCTGCACCACGCGGGCCGCGAGTTCGCCTTTCATGGTGGCTGCTATGCCTCGTTCACGTCGCTGGTTTTGCGCTGCCCCGCAGAGCAGCTATCGCTGCTGGTCTTGAGCAACCGAGAAGGGTTTGATGCGCGTGGCCCGCGTTGGCTGAACGCCCTGTGGGGTGACTGTTGAGTGACGCGGCAGGGTGGCGTGCCTGCTGAGGGGCGGTAGCCTGCGCTCCGATAATGAGGGCTTCCCAAGGAGCCCGCTCATGTCCCCTGAAGCCCAACTGCTCAACGCCCTGGCCTTTGCAGCAGCCAAGCACCGCGACCAGCGCCGCAAAGATGCCGAGGCCTCGCCCTACATCAACCACCCGATTGCGCTGGCCCAATTGTTGGCCACCACGGGCGGCGTGACGGACCCTGTGGTGCTGCAGGCGGCGGTGCTGCACGACACCGTGGAAGATACCGACACCAGCTTGGAAGAACTGACCACGCACTTTGGCCCGCAAGTAGCCGCCGTGGTGGCCGAGTTGACTGACGACAGGCGCCTGCCCAAAGTTCAGCGCAAAGCCTTGCAGGTTGAGCACGCACCGCACAAGTCGGCTCAAGCCGCTCTGGTCAAGTTGGCCGACAAGACCTGCAATCTGCGGGACATCATCGCCTCGCCCCCTGCCGATTGGCCGCTGCAGCGTCGCCGCGATTACTTCGATTGGGCCTTGCAGGTGGTGCAAGGCCTGCCGGCGGTGAGCCCCGTGCTGCGCGCCGCCTTTGATGCGGCGTATGCGCAGCGGCCTTGAGTTGTAGGGCGAACACACCAATGCATGCAGCAAGACTTGATCTCGCGTTCAGGCCTGTTGCACAATCTCGCCTTCTGCGGCAAATGCCGTCCTTCAAATCTGATTTCCACCATGACTTCCCAAGTGTTCATTGCCAACGACATGCGTGATCTCGCGATCACCGCTTTGATGCAATAGCCTTTCGAATCATGGTTCGGAAGGCTGTGGGCCTTCCGGAAGCAACCCCGGTCGGTTCACTCCACCGGGGTTTTTTGTTTTCTGGAGTTTTCCATGCGCACCTACGACAAGTTGATCGCCACGATTTGGTCCGCCAAAGCACGTGCTGGCTTGCGCGTGTGCTTTGGCTCGTCTCTGCAAGCGCGGCGCTAGCCTATTGAAGCGGATCTCGCTCGAAGGCTGGCCCATCAGCCTTCCAATTCAGAGAGATCCGTATGAACTCGAAACTTCTTCATTCCCGTCGCAACATCGGCATCATTGCCCACGTCGACGCAGGCAAAACCACCACCACTGAACGTGTACTGTTCTACACGGGCGAGAGCCATCGCGTGGGTGAGGTGCATGACGGCACCACCACCATGGACTTCGACCCGCAAGAGCGCAAGCGCGGCATCACCATCAACAGCGCGGCGACGACCGTGTTCTGGCAGGGTGTACAGATCAATCTGATCGACACCCCAGGGCACATTGACTTCAACATCGAAGTCAATCGTTCACTGCGCGTGCTCGATGGTGCCGTCGTCGTGTTTGATGGCGTGGCCGGGGTGGAGCCGCAAACCGAGACCAATTGGCGCTTGGCCGACAAGTACCAAGTACCCAGGGTGTGCTTCATCAACAAGCTGGACAGGGTGGGGGCCGACTTTGCCCGCGTCAGCCAAATGATTGAACAGCGCCTGGGTGCCAAGCTGGCGGTGCTGCAGTGGCCGATTGGGCAAGAGGCGGGCTTTACGGGCGTGGTCGACTTGTTGAACATGCAAGCCTTGCTGTGGCACGGCGAGAAGGCGGGCGAGCCTTATGTGATGGCGCCCATCCCTTCCGACTTGATGAGTGTGGCTACAGCTCAACGCGCCCGCTTGGTGGAAGCCGTGGTCGAGCACGACGAACAAGCGCTTGAAGCCTATGTACGCGGTGAGCCCATCAGCGTGGAGACCTTGCAGGCCTGCATCCGACGCGGTACTTTGCAAGGCGCTCTGGTGCCGGTCTTGGCAGGGTCCGCCTTCAAGAACAAGGGGGTGGAGCCCTTGTTGGACGCCGTCGTGGCCTACCTTCCCTCACCGGAAGATCGGCACATGCAGGAGGCTGGGCCCGCTGCTGAAAAGCCCTTGTCGGCGCTGGCCTTCAAGCTGGTGGCTGACGAGCATGGGGCCATGGTCTTCGTGCGTGTCTACACCGGCAGGCTGAGGCTGGGTGATGTGGTTCTGAATGCCAGCACAGGCAAGAAGGAACGCATTGCCCGGCTGTATGAGGTGCATGCCGACCAGCGCATAGAGCGTACCGAGTTGGTGGCTGGCGACATCGCAGCCGTGGTGGGCTTGAAGGACACGCTGACGGGACACACCTTGTGCGCGCCCGGTCATCCGGTGGAGCTTGAGCACATCGTGGTGCCTGAGCCTGTCATCGATGTGGCCATCGAGCCCAAGGCTCGCGGCGACCAGCAGACCTTGGGTCGGGCGCTGCATGTCTTGACACGCGAGGACCCCAGTCTGCGCGTGCGGCAAGACGCCGAGTCCGGGCAGGTGCTGTTGTCTGGCATGGGTGAGCTGCAGCTGGAGGTGTCGCTGGAAAAGCTGCGGGCGCGGTTTGGTGTGGAGGTCTCTGTGGGTCAACCACAAGTGGCCTATCGTGAGACGATTGCTCAGGAAGTGACGGTGCATCATGTTCACAAGAAGCAGACCGGTGGACCAGGCCAGTTTGCAGAGCTGACGCTGAAGTTGGCGCCCCTGCCTCGTGGCGAGGGTGTGCAGTTTGAAAGCCAGATCACCGGCGGCGCCATACCGCGCGAGTTCATCCCGGCCATTGAGGCCGGGGTCAGGCGTGCGGCGCAGTCGGGCGTGTGGGGCGGCTTCCCGTGCGTGGACTTCAAGGCCACGTTGCTGGATGGCAGCTTCCATGAGCGCGACTCGTCGGCCATGGCTTTTGAGCATGCAGCGGGTGCGGCTTTCCGGGACGCGGCCCAAAAAGCCGGCCCGGTGGTGTTGGAGCCCGTGATGGCCGTGGAGGTGATGACGCCTGCAGAACATCTGGGCGACTGCTTGGGTGACCTGATGCGTCGCCGTGGTCACATCCGTGACCAAGATGTACGCGGCCTTGCCACCGTCATCAGTGCGCAGGTGCCCCTGAAGGAAATGTTCGGCTACATCGGCCAACTGCGCGCCCTCAGCTCAGGCCGGGCGCAGTTTGCGATGCATTTCGATCATTACGACGTGGTGCCACCTCATCTGCAAGCAGGCCTGAGCCTGTAAGCAGGTGACCCCAGAGCCAGGCCGCAAGGTCTGGCTCTTTTTTCTGGGCTATCGTGGTGCGCATGCTTCACCACCTTACCTTGCGCGTCGCCACCCCACACCACCTGCACGAGGTGGCCACCCATCACGCGGCCTTGGTGGCGGTGGTGCAGGGCGTTAAGCAGGTGTTTGCGGGTGGGCGGGTGCAGCGCTTTGCGGCGGGCACGCTGGTCTTGATGCCTGGCGGCATGCGCTGGGAGATTGCCAACACGCCGGCCGATAACGGTTGGTATGTGGCAGAGGTGTTGGTGCTTTCACCCGAGGTGTTGAGCCGCTTTGGCCAACAGTTTTCGGCGCAGTGCGCGGCGGCCCGAGTGCCCAAGGGCGCGGTGGGGCTGACGCTGGCTGGCGACTTGGCCGATGCGTTTGAGCGGGTGACTGCCGTGGCCGCCAGTAAGGCCTCAGAGGCCTTGCGCATGCACCGAGCTTTGGAGCTATTGCTGCTGTTGGCCGAAGCGGGCTGGGCTTTTGCACCGCCGCAGGCGCAGCGCTGGGTGGACCGTGTGCAAGCGCTGGTCGCGCATCAGCCCGATTGGCCTTGGACCTTGACCGAGAGGCCCGCACCGGTGCCCGCGCCACGCGGCAGGCCGGTGGTGTTGGCGGGCATGTTGAGCACCACCCAGTGCCAAAAGCCGCTGCCTGTGGGCGCGTCTGGGTCATGCATGAGCAAGGCCAAAGATTGCGTGCCTGCAGGCACGTTCTGCCAAGTCAAAGCTGGGGACACGTTCTGGCCGGTGCAGCCAAAGCCGTTGGCCACCAAGGGCAGGCTGAACTGACCGCTGGCCAGGTCCGGGCTGCTCAGCGTCATGGGGGCGGTGCTTTGGGCCTGAGCGCTGGGGGCGACGATCAGCAAGGCCGCCAGAAGGGTCGAAGAAAACTGAGGGAAAGATGGAAAGGACATAAGGACACTCCGTGTTGGAGTGCCTATTGAATCAGACCGTTAGCGGGTGAGCTAGCCCTCAGGGCGCATTGGCTGTGCCGAAGGTGGCAACGCCCTCAAGCCTGCGTCCACACATAGTCCATCTGGTGGGCCGTGGCCTCGGCCAAGGCGGCGCCGTCCCAGCCCAGCGACTCGGCCATGCGAGCCACGCAGCACACGCTGAACAGGTCTTTGGGGTCGGTGCCGGAACCGGCCATAGGCACCGGGAATGAGAAGCACTTGCGGGCCACACGAGAGGCCGTGGTGAACACTTCAAAAGGCCCGGCGAAGTCCAGGGCCTCCATGTTGTCAAAGGCCAGCAAGGCCACACTGAAATGAGCGGAAGATGAGGTCATGGCGATGCGCTTGGTGGGCGGTTGCGGAACAACTTAGACATCAATGGCCGAGGCCGACCCGGCTTGCTTGCGCAGCTCGAACTTTTGGATCTTGCCGGTCGAGGTTTTGGGCAGCTCCCCAAAGACCACGGCTTTGGGCACTTTGAAGCCCGCGAGGTGCTGTTTGCAGTGGGCGATCACGGCCTCAGCGCTGAGCTGTGAGCCGGGCTTTAACTCCACAAAAGCGCAGGGCGTTTCGCCCCACTTCGGGTCGGGCTTGGCCACCACGGCGGCGGCCAGCACATCGGGGTGGCGGTAGAGCACGTCTTCAACCTCGATGGAGGAGACGTTCTCGCCGCCCGAGATGATGATGTCTTTGCTGCGGTCCTTGATCTTGATGTAGCCATCCGGATACTGCACGGCCAAGTCGCCCGTGTGGTACCAGCCACCGGCAAAGGCCTCGGCGGTGGCGGCGGGGTTTTTGAGGTAGCCCTTCATCACGATATTGCCGCGGAACATGATCTCGCCCATGGTCTCACCATCCCAGGGCACGGGCTGCAGGGTGGTGGGGTCGAGCACCGCAGCGCCGCGCTGTAGGTGATAGCGCACACCTTGGCGGGCGTTCAAGCGGGCGCGCTCGCCGATGTCCAATTGCTCCCACTCGCCATGCTTGGCACAGGCCGTGGCGGGGCCGTAAACCTCGGTCAGGCCGTAGACATGGGTGAGGTCAAAGCCCAGGGCTTCCATGCCTTCAATCAACGAGGCTGGTGGTGCGGCGCCTGCCACCATGGCCTTGACCCCGTGCGGCAGCTTGGCCTTGAGCTCAGCCGGTGCGTTGACCAGCAAGCTGTGCACGATGGGTGCGCCGCAATAGTGGGTGACACCATGCTCGGCCATGGCTTGTGCCATCGCGGCGGCTTCGACCTTGCGCAGGCAGACATTCACGGCTGCGCGCGCCGCCAGCGTCCAGGGGAAGCACCAGCCGTTGCAATGGAACATGGGCAGCGTCCACAAATAGACCGCATGCTTGGGCAGGTCCCACTCCAAGATATTGGAGGTGGCATTGGTGGCCGCACCTCTGTGGTGATAGACCACGCCCTTGGGGTTGCCGGTGGTGCCGCTGGTGTAGTTCAGGGCAATGGCATCCCATTCGTCGGCCGGCAAGGCCCAGTCGAATTCGGGGTCACCTTGGGCCAAGAAGGCCTCGTAGGTGGTGCTGCCCACGCGCTGGGCCTCGCCGGTGTACAGCGCATCTTCAGCGTCAATCACCAACAGAGCGTGGTTGCTCTTACGCAGGGTCAGCGCCTTGTGCAGCGTGGCCGCAAACTCCACATCCACGATCACTGCTTTGGCCTCGCCATGGTCCAGCATGAAGGCAATGGTCTCGGCATCCAGCCGGGTGTTGAGTGCGTTCAACACCGCACCGGCCATCGGAATGCCAAAGTGCGCTTCCACCATGGGCGGCGTGTTGGGCAACATCACGGCCACGGTGTCGCCCTCACCGATGCCCGCTTGGCTCAAGGCGCTGGCTAAGCGACGGCAGCGGGCGTAGGTTTCGCCCCAGCTTTGCCGCAGCGCGCCGTGAATGATGGCGGTGCGCTGCGGATAGACCTCGGCCGTGCGCTCGATGAACAGCAGCGGCGTGATGGGCGCGTGGTTGGCAGGGTTGCGGTCCAGGTGCTGTTGGTAGATGGAGGGCATGGGAGGGGCTTTCTATCGCTGGGGGCAGGGTGTCTCCACATCATAGTGGCGCCTTGCCGCTACCATCGTCACCCTTGGCTCACACCTGCTCCATGAACCCCGAAGATCTGCAGAAGCTTGTCACCACCCCCATGCCTTTTGGCAAGCACAAGGGCGTGTTGCTGGCCGACCTGCCGGGCAACTACCTGAACTGGTTTGCACGCGAGGGCTTTCCCAAGAGCGAGATCGGCCGCTTGCTGGCGCTGATGCAGGAGATCGACCACAACGGCTTGAGCGATTTGCTCAAGCCGCTGCGGCGATAGGACTATTGCGCGCTAGGCTCGACTGACACAAAGCGCCAATAATCGCGCATGAAGGGATGCGGGCGAAAGCCCTGCACCCGCTGCTGCATCAACCAGGTGTTGACGTCATGCCCGCTGGCTTTGTAGGGCATGTAGGCCAGGCTCAGCTTCACTGCTTGGTCGATCACCGCTTGGCGCTCGGGGCCGTCGGGCAGCACGCGTTGCTGCTCGTTGAGCGTGTTGAAGGCTGGCAGGTCAAAGCGCGCGTAGTTGCTTTGGCCCTTGTTGGGGCCGTACATCAGGTCCAAGAAGTAGCTGCCATCGGGGATGGCGGCGCTCCAGCCGGTGGTCCACATCATCAGCTTGCCCGCCCGTGCGGCCTTGATGTTCTCTTGCCAAGCGCCCATGCGAAAGCTCATCTTCACGCCAATGGCATCCATAGAGCTCTTCCAGTGCCCTTGCCATTGGCGGGATAACTGGGTGGGCTCGGTGTGCAACTCAAGCTGCAAGGGCTGGCCGTCGGGCTGGTCGCGCCAGCCGTCGCCGTCCTTGTCCACATAGCCGGCCAAGTCCAGCAGGGCTTTGGCGCGCTGTGGGTCGTAATCACTCATCTCCGACTTTAAGTTCGGGTCATAGCCGCTGACCTGGGGCGGGATCACGCTCTGCGCTGGCTTCATCTGGCCACGCCGCATCAGGGCGCGTTCGCGCGGTGAGTTGTAGGCCAGGGCCAGGGCACGGCGCAGCGCCACCTTGTCGGGCGTGTAGCCGCCCACCACCGGGTGTTCCAAATTGAAATACACATGCCGCGTGGTGGGGGCCACCACGCGCGTCATGCGCACCCCCCGCTTGGCCAGATAGGGTGCTACCTGCCCTTGGGGTGCTGCGCTGCCCACAAATTCGTCCGGCACCCAGACCACGTCCAGCTCGCCGTTCAAGAAGGCCAACCAGCGCGGCTGCGCCTCTTCAATGATGGAGACTTCCACCCGATCCACCAGCGGCAGCTTTCGGCCCCGGAAGCGCTGCGCGATGGCCTGGCCCTCGGCATCGTCGGCGGCCGGCTGTTCATCGTGCACGCTGTGCTGATGCGCCGGGTTGCGCTCCAGCACGATGCGTGAGCCGCGCCGCCATGCCCCCAGCTTAAAGGGGCCAGTCCCGACAGGATGTTCCATCGCCGACTTGGTGTCGGGCAGGCTCTCAATGACCTCGCGGGCCAAGGCGCCACTCAAGGCCGGTGTGGCCAGCACATAAGGCAGGCGCGGCGCGGGCTTGGCCACCCGGATCTGCAAGGTGTAGCGGTCCAAGGCCCGCACGCCTTCCACTTCGGTGTCATACGGGAAGGGCGTTTTCGTGTCTAAGGCCTTTTGGCGCAGCTCGTCTAAGCCCAGCAGCCCGGCGCTTTGGTAATGGAAGAGGGTGGGGCTGCGCACGGCCGGGTCGTAGTAGCGCTTGATGCTGTAGACGTAGTCTGCAGCCACCAGCTCGCGCTTGACGGGGCGGCCCTCTTTGTCTTTGAAGGCAGGGTGCTCGCTGAAGGTGATGCCCGGCTTGATGCGAAATACAAAGCGGGTGTAGTTGTCGCTGACTTCGGGCAGGCTGACGGCGGTGTTGGGCTTGAGCCGGGCCGGCCGCGCGAGGTGGTCGTAGGTCAGCAGCGCGTCAAACAAGCTGCCCACCAAAGCGGCTGACACCACATCCGAGATCTGAGCCGGGTCAAAGCCGTTCTCTTGGCCGTGGAAGGCCACCCGAACGGTGCTGGGGGCTGCGCTCGCCTTGCTCTGAGATGGCTCGGTTGCTGCGGCGGCTGCGGCCAGGGTCAGCGTGCAGAAGGTCGTCAAAGCCCAACGCCAGCCCTTGTCAAGCGGGGCGGCAGGTCGGCCAAGGCTAAGCGAAGCGGTGTCAGGGGGCATGGGCAGTGCATTCGTCATACAGGCCCGCGCATTGTCCACATCTTGCAACGGCGCGGATGCGGGCTTACACGGTGTTGGCATAAGATGGCCCGCATGTCTTTGATCGCCTTCTCCTCCACCAGCGCTGCCCAAGCGCGAGCTGCACGAGCCGCACGAGCCCGTTGCTCGCTGCCGTGCGCTGCGCGTGAGAGAAAGCCGAAGTCGATCTAAGCCCCAGACTCCTACTTCTCCCCCCCAAGGCCACGGTTCACCCCCGTGGCCTTTTTCTTTGTCTCGCCACTTTTGAAAGGCCCATCATGACTTGCCCCATGCCCTCCACGCCCTTGAATGTCCACACCTTGATGCCCGTCACAGACCGCCCCGCGCAGGTCTTTGTGCGGGGCGAGGGCGCCTGGCTGTGGGATGCGGCGGGCAAGCGTTACCTTGATTGGCTTCAGGGCTGGGCGGTGAATGCACTGGGCCACTGCCCACCCGTCATCAGCCAGGCCTTGCAGGCGCAAAGCAGCTTGTTGCTGACGCCCAGCCCGGCGCTCTACAACTTACCCGCTTTGGAATTGGCCCAGCAGTTGTGTGGGCTGAGTGGCATGGATCAGGTCTTCTTTGGCAGCACGGGGGCGGAGGCCAATGAAGGGGCGATCAAACTGGCGCGCAAGTGGGGGCGGCTGCATCGAGCGGGGGCGCACGAGATCATTACGTTTGAGAATGGCTTTCATGGGCGCAACTTGGCCACGATGGCGGCCAGTGGCAAGCCGGGCTGGGACCAGATGTTTGCGCCGCGCATGGAAGGCTTTGCCAAGGCGCGGCTGAACGACCTGGGCAGTGTGAAGGCGCTGCTGAACGAGCGCACCGTGGCCATCATGCTAGAGCCGGTGCAGGGCGAGGCCGGAGTGCGGCCCGCCACGCCAGCCTTTTTGCAAGCCCTGCGCGCGCTGTGTGACGAGCAGGGCATGCTGCTGATCTTTGACGAGGTGCAGACCGGCTGTGGCCGCTTGGGCGAGCTGTTTGGCTTTCAGCACTTTGGGGTGCGGCCCGACATCCTGACCCTGGGCAAGGGCTTGGGCGGCGGCGTGCCCATCTCGGCCGTGCTGGCGCAGGCCCATTGCAGCGTGTTTGAGCACGGCGACCAAGGCGGCACCTATGCCGGCAACCCGCTGATGTGTGCGGTGAGCTTGGCGGTGCTGGCACAGTTGAGCCAGCCCGACTTTCTGGCCCAAGTGCGCAGCTTGGGGCAGCAACTGCGGCGCGGCTTGGAGGCGCTCTCGGCACAGCATGGTCTAGGCGAAGTGCGCGGCGCGGGCTTGCTGTGGGCGCTGGAGTTGGGCCGCAACCAGGCCCCAGCCCTGGTGAGCGCATGCCGCGAGCGGGGCCTGTTGCTCAATGCGGCCCGCCCGCATTGCCTGCGCTTCATGCCCCGGCTCAACAGCACGGCTGAAGAGATAGCGCAAGGCCTTGCCATCTTGGATGCGGCTATGACAGCCCAAGCTGCCATCGGCATGGCCGCATAGCGCCTAGGCTTGCTCTCTGCGCCATCCGCAGGGCGATTGGTTTGCAGGCATCATCGCGACATGCACACCGCTCGCCCTGTTCCCCTCTCGATGTTGGATCTGGTCGCCGTCCGTGAGGGCGGCAGCGTGGCCGATGCGCTGGCCGTGGCGCGCCGCACCGCCCAGCATGTGGAGGCCCTCGGCTTCACGCGCTATTGGCTGGCCGAACACCACAATATGGCGGGCATTGCCAGCTCCGCCACCGCCGTCTTGGTGGGCCATATTGCTGGGGCCACCCAGCGCATCCGCGTGGGCTCGGGCGGGGTGATGCTGCCCAATCACGCGCCACTGGTGGTGGCCGAGGCCTTTGGCACCTTGGCGGAGCTCTACCCCGGCCGCATCGATCTGGGCCTGGGCCGCGCCCCGGGCACCGACCGCGAAACCATGCGCGCCCTGCGCCGCGACAGGCCGGAGACCGAAGAAGACTTCCCGCGCGAGGTCCAGGCCTTGCAGCAGTTTCTCTCCCCCGCGCAGCCGGGCCAGCGCGTCGTGGCCATGCCAGGCGCGGGCACACAGGTGCCGATCTGGCTCTTGGGCTCCAGCTTGTTCTCAGCACATTTGGCAGCCGAGCGCGGCCTGCCCTATGCCTTCGCCTCGCACTTTGCGCCGCGCATGTTGACGCAGGCCTTGGAGGTCTACCGCAGCGCGTTCAAGCCCTCGGCCACGCTGACCAAGCCCTATGTGGTGATCGGGGTGCCCCTGGTGGCTGCGCCCACCGACGAGGAAGCGCAGTTTTTGGCCAGCAGCATCTACCAGCGGGTGCTGGGCATTCTGCGCGGTGACCGCCGCCTTCTAGGCCCACCGGTGCCTGACTATGTGGCGCAACTCAGCCCTGCTGAACGTGCCGGCATTGCGGACTTTCTGGGGGCAGCCGTCATCGGCAGCCCCGAGACAGTGCGCGAGGGCTTTGCTAACTTGCTGCAAGCGACGGGAGCGGACGAGCTGATGCTGGTGTGCGATGTGCATGATCCGGCCTTGCGTTTGCGCGCACTGGATATCGCAGCAGAAGCGATGCAGAAAGTGGCGGATATACCCACTGAAAATTGAGGTTAAAGAAACCTTTGTCTTGAGTGACAGCTGATTGACAGATTTCATCCGACACATGTCGGAATCCACTTGATTAGACAAGGGTTGAGAGAGTTATCTCCCCACTGAGAAGAACTTGCTCTGTACACACTTCCGTCTAGCGTTTGGCATCGCGGTTGCTCACCATCTCGGTTGAGCCGGTGTCCAGATTTATAGATAAGAAGTTGCTGTTGATGATTGTTGCTCTCCGATCTTTGCGCGGCCGCATGGTGGCTGCGACGGGTGTGCTGATGTTGCTGAGTTTGCTCAGTTTGGCCGCCTACAACGCCTTTGCCGCCAATGCCGCAGCCATGCATGCCTTGCGCGATGAAGCCTTCTCTATCGGGCAGGCCCATGTCGGTGGAGTGACAGAGTGGTTGGACTCGCACGCTGCGGTAGTGGAGTCTTTGGCGCCAGCCGTGGATGACCCAGACCCTACGGGCAAGCTGCTGCAGGCGGCCCAGTCGGGCGGCTTTGAGATCACCCACTTCGGCTATGCAGACAAGCGCTACGTCAGTTCCAAGCTGGCGGGCATGCCACCCGAATACGACCCGACCCGTCAGCCTTGGTATCAGCAGGCAGCGCAGTCAGACCAAGTGGAGCTGACCGAGCCCCATCTGGATGCGACGAGCGGCCATCTGATGGTGGGCTTTGGCAAGGCGATCCATCAACAAGGACGGGTCTATGCTGTGGTGGCTGCCGATGCCTCTTTGGCGAATGTGAGCAAGAGCGTCTCGAAGATTCAGCCCACGCCTTTGAGCTACGGCTTCATCGTCTCTCGCACCGGCAAGGTGGTGGCGCACCGCGATCCAGGCCAACTTCAAAAGGCCGCCACCGAACTGAGCCCTGTGTTGACGGCTGATTGGCTCAGCGGCACTGACAAGTCCCTGTTGGAGGCTCGCATCGGCGAGCACGACATGCTGTTGACGGCGCAAGCCATTGGTGACTCGGGCTGGAGCCTGGTGGTGGCCATGCACCGTGATGAATCTTTGGCGGAAATCCATGCCTTGATTTGGAAGTCCATGATCGGCGGTGTCTTGCTATCTGTGCTGTGCGTGCTGCTACTGGGCAGCCTGGTGGCCAGCCAGTTGCGGGGCTTGGGCCGCTTGCGCGATGCCATGCGGGAGGTGGCGCAAGGCGATGGTGATCTGACCCGTCGCCTCACACAGGAGGGCCGAGACGAGCTCTCTGAGATTGCGCATGATTTCAACCAGTTTGTCGGCAAGATCCGAGGCACATTGGTAGAGATACGTGCCACCAGTGAGTCGGTGCGCATCGCGGCGTCGGAGATTGCTGTGGGCAATCTGGATCTGTCAAATCGCACCGAACACACGGCCTCAAATTTGCAAGACACGGCCAGCTTCATGGCGCAGATGACAGACCGTGTCATTCACTCCGCAGATGTGGCGCTTCAAGCCACGCAGTTGGCCCGATCTGCCGCCGAAGCCGCCGAGCGAGGCGGTGAGGCGGTGGGCAGGGTGGTCAACAGCATGGAGCGGATGTCGGACAGCTCTAAGCGCATCTCCGAGATCATTGGGGTGATCGACTGCATTGCTTTTCAGACCAACATCCTGGCCTTGAACGCCGCCGTAGAAGCGGCCCGCGCTGGCGAACAGGGCCGAGGGTTTGCCGTGGTGGCAGCGGAGGTGCGCAGCTTGGCGCAGCGCTCAGCAGTGGCAGCCAGAGAGATCAAGGGCTTGATCGATACCTCGGTGAACCATGTCGAGGCGGGGGCTGCGCAGGTGTACCGTACGGGCGAGGTCATGCAAGACATTGTGGCTGGGGTGCGCCGCGTAGCGGACTTGATTGGTGACATTGCCGAGGGCGCGCGCGAGCAGCGTGATGGCTTGGCCCAGGTGAACCAGTCGGTGACCCAGCTCGATCAAATGACCCAGCAAAACGCAGCCTTGGTGGAGCAATCCGCCGCCGCCGCCGCCAGCTTGAACGAGCAAGCCACACGGCTGGCCTCTTCCGTGGGCGGCTTTCGCACCGGCCAAGAGGCCAGCGCTGCGTTGGCGTGAATCAGGCTTGGCGTGCAAACACCAGCACCTTCAAGGCCCGGTCTTCATCGACATCCGCAAACACTGCGGGGTTGGCCACGCGCGTCACCAACTGAAAGCCTGGGGCTTCTTGTTGCACCAGGTTCAACAGAAACTGGGGGCTCAACTCCGGCGCGTTCAGGGCCAAGAGCGCGTGTCCGCCTGGGGGCACTAAGTCGGGCAGGCGTCGCACCAGGCGGGCATAGTCTTTGCTGGCCACAAAGCTGCCCTTTTGGTAGCTGGGCGGGTCGGCGATCACCAGGTCATAAGGGCCTCGCCGGGTGATCTTGCCCCAAGAGCTGAAGATGTCATGCGGCATGAAGGCCGTGCCCTCTTGCACGCCGTTCAGCTCATGGTTGCGTTGGCCCTGGGCCAGCGGCCCCTTGGCCATGTCAAAGTTCAACACAGAGCCCGCGCCCGCCAGCCGCGCCACTACCGAAAACGCACAGGTGTAGGCAAACAGGTTCAGCACCCGGCCGCGCGGGTGAGCCTGTGCCCAGCGCTGCACCCATTGGCGGCCCGCAGCCATGTCCAGAAAAAGGCCGTGGTTTTGGCCGCGCAGCAGGTGCACCTCATAGCGCGCGCCGTGTTCACTCACGATGTGCGGCGTGGGTACGCTGCCCGCCATCAGTCGGTTGTGGGGGCGGTACTCATCTCGGTGCTGAAAGACCCAATTCAAGGGCTGGCCCGGAGCCAGCTCAGCCCAGCGGGCGGCCAGCGCTTTGCCGACCTGGGCCAACTCCTCGTCAGTGACCGGCGCAAAGCTGGTCAGCAGCCAGACCGGTGGATAGAAATCGAGTGACCACTGCTCGCTGCCCAGGTGCAAGCCGCCGCGCCCATGAAAAACGCGGCAGGACTCGGTGGGCAAGGGCAGGGCGGCGATGGTGTCGAGTAGAGCGTGCATCGTGTGGCGACCTAGGCTGACAGCGCGCTCAGCGTGCCGCCACCGTTTCGATCAGCTCGTGGCGGCCCAGGGTGGTCTTGCGGCCATCTTGCCAATGGGTCAGTTCATAACCGTTGGTGTAGAGCAGTTGCCCACTGGCCAGCACATCAAAGCCCGCCACATGGTTGGCCACAATTTGCAGCTGGCGGCCGGGCGGTTGGCGAACCAGCTCCCAACTGCCCGGTACCAAATGGCCCGCATAACCCGGGTCGTTGCGGACCTTGCTGAGCTCGATCATCCGGCCATGCAGCCAGAGCCGACCCAGGTCTTGGTCCAGCTCTGGGGTGCGCGGGCCACCGGCCGAACGCAGCGGCTCTTTGCCATACAGCATGGAGAAGATATTGAGGAAGCCAAACACCGCCTTGATGAGCCGGATGGGCATCATCACGGTGTCGAGCAAGGCGTTGCTTGCGCGCTCGGTGGGAGGCTTTTCAATAGGGCGGCGGATGGCATAGAGCGTGCCGTCTGCGCCCATCTTCGGCGCGATGAAGTCAAAGTGTTGGTCGTCCAACAGTGTTTCTAGTTGGCCGCTGCGGTAATCCAGCTTGCAGACCGTGGCGTGGCTGGCCGCCACCACATAGCCATGCTCGGGGTGCCGGGCCACCCCGGTGCTCTGGAACACAATGGTGCTGGCGCTGCCGGGAACGAGGGACGGCAAGCCGTCTTGGCTGTCACCGCCGGTGATGGCCCCTTTGAGGTTGCCGTCCTCGTCGTAGACCTCCAGTTGCGCCGTGCCATCGTTCATGCGCACCCCCAGCACCAAGCGCTGGTCGTGCGGGTTGTAGGCCAAGCCGTCGATGCTGAAGCCTGTGCGATGGAATAAGCGGACTTCGCGGTCCTCATCCAAATGTTGGCGGAACAGGCCTGTGGCTTCACCGACTTTGAGCACGTAATAGACCGTCTGCTCATTGGCGCCAAAGCAGGCCTGCAAAAACTTGGGCGGCGCCATCGCGCTGCTCTGCTGGGTGCCCCAGAGCGAACTGCTGGGAATGACGCCGTTCTGCTGCTCGCGGGGCGCGTGCTTCCACGAGGTGGTGCGACGGCTGCGCTCGTCGCGCTCTATCACCTCGCGCGCAAAGGCCGACACGATCTGGCGTGGGCTGCCTGCTCCGTCATGCAGCCACAACTCTCCCTTGGCAATGGCCAATGTTTTCATGCGCTCCTCCTATCTTGGTGGGCGCAGATGATAGCTAAAGTGCCATGGCAGGCCGTAGGGCCATCTCGGCGCGCCAGCGCAGCAGGTGCGGGTGTTGTTCGGCATCCGGCTTGACCTTGACCACCCGCGCAAAGTCCACCGCGACCACAGCGGTGATGTCGGCAATGCTGAACTGGTCGGCCGCCACAAAGCGTCGCCCCGCCAGGTGAGCGTTCAGGTCACTGAAGAACTGCTGCAGACGGTGCAGGCCGCGCTGGGCCAACTCAGGGATCTGGCCATAGTCCACCGGGCCGGGTAGCGCTCGGTTGGCCATGGCCGGGCTGCTGTTGCGCAGCGCCTCGGCAATCGCCATCAGGCCTTCAAACTCGGCTCGCCAGTGCCAACTGGCAATCTCGGCCTTGTCGGCCGGGCTGCGGCCCATCAGCGGGGGCTCGGGAAAGCGGGCTTCCAGGTAGGCGGCAATGGCAGCGTTGTCGGTCAGGACCAAGCCTTCATCGGTGCGCAAGGCAGGCACCGTGCACTGCGGGTTGATGGCGCGGAAGGCCTCGCCCAACTGCTCGCCTTGCCGCAGGTCGATGTGCACGGTTTCATGGGCCACGCCCTTCTCGGCCAACAAGATGCGAGCCCGGCGTGGGCTGGGCGCGGTGGCGCAGTCGTAGAGCGTGATCATGGCTGCGCGGCCTGCAGCTTGTCTTGCGTTTGGGTCTCGAAGTCGCTGGCTTCGTGCCGCTCATGCAGTTGGCTGGCGGGTTCACCGAAGGTGCGGTTGACCATGCGGCCACGCTGCACCGCCGGGCGCTGGGCGATGAGATCGGCCCAGCGTCGCACATAGGTGTACTCGTGGACCTGCAGGAACTCACCCGCGTTGTAGAGCACGCCCTTGACCAAGGCACCATACCAAGGCCAGGTGGCCATGTCGGCAATGCTGTAGTCCTCGCCCGCCAAATAGCTGTGGTGGGCCAGGTGCTTGTCCAACACGTCGAGTTGGCGCTTGACCTCCATGGCATAGCGGTCGATGGCGTACTCAATCTTGACCGGCGCGTAGGCATAGAAGTGCCCGAAGCCACCACCCAGGAAGGGCGCGCTGCCCATCTGCCAGAACAACCACGACAAGCAGGCGGTGCGCGCGGAGGGCTCGGCGGGCATGAAGGCGCCGAACTTCTCTGCCAAGTACATGAGGATGGCGCCCGATTCAAACACTCGCTGCGGCGCGGCCCCGCTGTGGTCCACCAGGGCGGGGATTTTGGAGTTGGGATTGGCCTCCACAAAGCCGCTGCCAAACTGCTCGCCCTGGTGAATGCGGATCAGCCAGGCGTCGTACTCGGCCCCGCTGTGGCTCAGGGCCAGCAGTTCCTCCAGCAAGATGGTGACTTTCACACCGTTGGGTGTGCCGAGCGAGTAAAGCTGCAAGGGGTGGCGGCCCATCGGCAGGGCTTGCTCGTGCGTGGCCCCGCTGATGGGGCGGTTGATGCTGGCAAAGGTGCCGCCATTGGCTTGGTTCCAGGTCCAGACGGCGGGTGGGGTGTAGGTGTTGGCGTCACTCATGGCGTGCTCACTCGACTACGGTTTCAACCAGCTTGCCCAGCAGCAGCAAAGACTCCTGCCAGCCCACATAACAAGCCTCGGCCGGAATCACATCCGGAATGCCCGCTTGCTCAATCCGCAGATCGGTTCCCAGTGACACGGCCTTCAAAGTGATGGTGACCTCGATGGTGCCCGGCAGGCTGGGGTCTTCAAATTGGTCGGTGTAGCGCAGACGCTCCTGCGGCACCAGCTCCAGGTACGTGCCTCCAAAGGCATGGCTGTGGCCGCTGCTGAAGTTGGTGAAGCTGATCCGAAAGCCGCCACCCACACGGGCGTCGAGGTGATGCACTTTGGCGGTGAAGCCGTTGGGTGACATCCACTTAGCAAGCGCATCGGCATCCAAGAAGGCGCGGTAAACGCGCTCAGGTGGCGCCTTCAAAACGCGGTGCAGGCTGACGGTAAAGGGCATGGGAGCTTCCTGTGAGGTGGCGCGCCTGAGCAGCGCGGGGTGGTGGCGGGATCATAGCCATGGCGCACTTAACTTGTGAGTGGGGCAGTCGATAGGAGCGATGTTTCGTCAACCACTTTCCACCCACTTCAGGACGGCCCCATGTCGCGCAACTTGACCACCCTCTCTATGGCCATGGTGTCTGCCGCTGTGCTGATGCTGGGCGCTTGCTCCGAGAAAGCAAGCCAATCTGCTGCGCCCAGCGCGGCCTCTGCGGCAGCCTCTGCCGTGGCCGCCGCACCGGACTTGGCGACCCAAATCATTGGCAAGTGGAAGTATGAAACCTCCATGCCCTTGCCGGATGAAGCAGATGCCAAGGATCAGGTCATCACCTTGCAGGGGGTGAGCGAGTATTTCCCCAGCAAGAGCTCGCAGTTCAAGGGCACGGGCACGGTCAAAGGCGTTCACCTGGATGACAAAGGGGGCAAGAGCCAACTCGACATCAAGTTCGACTTCCAGATGACGGGCGAGTGGAGCGTGAAGGACCGCTTGGTTTACGAGAAGACCATCGACACCCGCATGGTCGTGACCGGCTTCATCGTCAACGGCCAAGAGGTGAAGGACCCCGCCGTGCTGCAAGAGATGGAGAAGGAAATGGCCAAGTCCTTCATGCGCGGGGAGACCAGCACCTCCAAGACCTTGAGCATTGACGCCACGCGCTGGACCTACGAAGAGGACTTGGGCGAGGGCAAGATGGTCACCATCAGTGCCACTCGCGTTTAACGCTGGCCGCTCAATCGGGCTTGATCTTGGCCCGCTGCACCACGGCCTTCCAGCGCTGCTGCTCCTTGGTGATGAAGGCTGCAAAGTCGGCGGGGCTGCTGCCCACGGCCTGGGCCGCGTCGGCCGTGAGCTTGTCTTGTGAGCTTTGTTCCTTCACCGCCTTGATGGCGGCGTTGGCCACCTTGTCTGCCAAGCTGGGGTTGAGCGTGGAGGGCGCCATCAGGCCATACCACTGCGTCATCTCAAAGCCTGGCCAGCCTTGCTCGGCCACGGTGGGCACGTCAGGCAGTTGCGGGATGCGCTGAGGTGTGCCGGTGGCAATACAGCGCAGCTTGCCGGTCTTGATGAACTGCAAGACCGCAGGCGCACCGACCGAGGCCAGGTCCAGCCGCCCCGCCAGCAGGTCGGTGAGTTGCGGGCCGGTGCCACGGTAGGGCACATGCAGCATGAAGGTCTCGGTGACCATCTTCAGATACTCCATGGCCAGGTGCCCGGCGCTGCCGTTGCCCGCAGAGCCGTAGTTCAGCTTGGCGGGGTTCTTCTTGGCATAGGCGATCAGATCTTTCAGGTTCTTGACGGGCAGATCCGGGTGCACCAAGTAGAGGCTGGGCACTTTGGCCAGCAAGGTCAGCGGCCGGAAGTCCTTGTTGGGGTCATAGGGCAGCTTGTCGAACATATAGGGGTTCACGGCCAGGGTGCCGATGTGACCCAGGATCAATGTGTGCTCGTCGGTCGCGCGGGCCACTTCCTGCATGGCCACATTGCCAGCGGCGCCTGGTTTGTTCTCGACAAACACGCTCTGGCCCAGGTGCTTGCCCATCTCGTGCGCCGTGGTGCGGGCCACGATCTCGGAGCTGCCGCCCGGCGCAAAAGGCACCACCAGTCGCACCGGCTTGCTGGGCCAGGCTTGGGCGTGGGCGGAGGGCAGGATCAAGCCTGCAGCGCTGGCAGCGCTGGCTTGTAAAAGGGTGCGGCGGTCAATCAAGGCGTCAGACATGGATAGGGCTTTCTTGATGTGCAAGGCGATGTGTGCAGTGTCTCAAGTTTGCGGTGACCTCTACATCCGGCTTACCCGAAGGTGCTGCGCTGGCGTGACCCTTTAACATGGCCTTTTGTCGCCCCATTGCAGCCCCGCATGACACGCCCACCACCGACGCTCCCGCGCGACCCTGGCCCCTTGTTCTGGGCTTTTTCTTGGATGGCTTTGCAAGGCTTCGGCGGCGTGTTGACGGTGGCCCAGCGTGAACTGGTGGAACGAAGGGCTTGGTACACCCACGAGGGCTTTCTGGAGGATTGGGCCTTGGCCCAAGTGCTGCCCGGTCCCAATGTTTGCAATCTGGCCGTGGTGTTTGGCGGGCGCTGCTGCGGATGGCGAGGGGCTGCGGCCGCGCTTGCGGGCCTGCTCCTGTTCCCGCTGTGTTTGCTCTTGTTGGTGCTGGTGGCCTATCAAGAAGCGGCACAGTGGCCCGCAGTGGCTGGTGCGCTGCGCGGCATGATGGCGGTGGTGGTGGGCCTCATCGCGGGCGCTTGCCTCAAGCTGGCCAAGCCGCTGCTGAAGCACCCTATGGGCCCGCTGTGGTGCGCCGCTGTAGCGGGTGCGGCCTTGCTGGCCATTGCCTGGTGGCGGGTGCCGCTCGTGGCCTGCGTGTTTGGCCTGGGCGGGCTGGCTTGTGTGTGGACAGGCTGGCGCCTGAAGGGGGCCGCATGAGCCCGGCAGACTGGCTGCAATGGCTGGGATTCCAGCTTTCGCTGTCGGTGCTGGCCGTGGGCGGCGCGATGACGTTGGCCCCTGAATTGCATCGTTATTTGGTGACCGAGCATGGCTGGATCAGCGAGGTGCAGTTTGGCGCTGCCATCACGCTGGCCCAGGCCGCACCCGGCCCCAATGTGCTGTTCATCGCCGTTTTGGGCTGGCAGGTGGGCTGGGCGTCGGTGCCCGCAGCAGCAGGGCCGGTTTTGCAAGGCAGCCTCGCCGCCTTGGGCTTGTTGGTCGCCCTGCTCGGGGTGATGGCGCCCAGCACGGCTCTCACCTATGGCGCCAGCCGCTGGGTCCAGCGCCACCGCGAGCGCTTGGTGGTCCAAGCCTTCCAAAAAGGCATGGCCCCCATCGTGGTGGGTGTCATGCTCTCCACCGCGTGGCTGGTGGGTCAAAGTGCCGGCATCTGGGCTGAGCCCAAACTGGCGGCCTTGGCCGCCGTCAGCCTGCTGCTGGTGTGGCGCACGCAAGTTCACTTGCTGTGGTTGCTGGGCGCGGGGGCCTTGGCGGGCGCGATGGGGTGGGTGTGAGGGGGTCAGTCGCCCAAATCCACCACTGCGGCCATCTCTACACCCGCCAGCCCAGCGGGCAGCGCGTAGTCAGCGATGACCCAGATTTGCGCGCTGCTGTCCGCCGCGTCACTCAGCAGCTCGTCCAGCAGACGGCAAGAACGCATGTCCAGCGCGGCGTAGGGGGTGTCCAGCAGGACGAGGTCAGCTCCGCAGGCAGCGGCAGCCAGCAGCCCAACTTTGCGGCGGCTGCCTGCGGAGAGCATGTAAAAGGGCTTGGGCAGGTGTTCTGGCAGGCTGAAGGCCTCGCCCAAGGCGGCGGCGAGAGCGGGCTGCCAGGTGGGGTATCGCGCCTGTTGTTCGGCCAGCCAATCTTGGGCGGTGATGTTGTCGAGGGCCGGGTCCAAGGCGTGCTCGCCCCAGCAACTGAGTAGTGGCTTGATCAAGCGGCCACTCAGCGGCGTGCGCTGTTCAGCCAGCATCTGCAGCAGGCTGCTCTTGCCGCGCTGCTCGCCGCCACGCACCAGGTTCAAGCCGGGCCGCAGGGTGAAGCTGTGCGCCGGGCCAGCGGGCCACCAGCACAATTGCTCGGCGGTGATGAGGCGTTCGGGCTGGGCGTTCAGATTCATGGCGTGGCGAGGGAGCAATGCAGAGAATCCAGCGACTGTAAACAAAGCGGCTGTCATCCCTTGGTAGCATGCTGTCATGACTTCACGCCACGCCCCTGTCATTCTTGACATTGCCGGCCCGTCACTCCATGCCGACGACCGCCGCCGCCTTGCGCACCCTTTTACCGGGGGTGTCATTTTGTTTGCTCGCCATTGGCAAGACAGGCATCAGCTGACCAATTTGGTGGCCGAGATGAAGGCCATTCGCGAGGACTTGCTGGTGTGTGTGGACCACGAGGGCGGCCGCGTGCAGCGCTTCCGCACCGACGGCTTCACGCACATTCCACCCATGCGCCATTACGGCGAGATGTGGATGAAAGATGCGCTGACCGCCACGGATGCGGCCACCGCTGCGGGCTTTGTGTTGGCCAGTGAGCTGCGAGCCTGCGGCGTGGACTTGAGCTTCACGCCCGTGCTGGACCTCGATTGGGGCAGCAGCGGCGTGATCGGCGACCGCGCCTTCCATGCCGATGCCCGCGTGGTCACCATGCTGGCCAAGAGCCTGATGATGGGCTTGCTGCAGGCCGGCATGGCCAATTGCGGCAAGCACTTCCCCGGCCATGGCTTTGTGAAGGCGGACAGCCACACCGAGATTCCGGTGGACAAGCGCTCCAAGAAAGCGGTGCTGGGCGACGACGCCAAGCCCTATCAATGGCTGTCCAGCTCACTCAAGAGCGTGATGCCGGCCCACGTGATCTACCCCAAGGTCGACAGCCGTCCGGCAGGCTTCTCGGGCACCTGGTTGCAAGACATCTTGCGCGTGGACCTGGGCTTTACCGGCGCGGTGTTCAGCGACGACTTGAGCATGGAAGGCGCCCGTGTGCTGGACGGCAAGCCCGTCAGCTATGTGGAGGCGGGCGTGGCCGCACTCAACGCAGGCTGCGACATGGTGCTGCTGTGCAACCAAAGCCAGGTCAACGGTGGTCGTGCGGTGGATGAGTTGCTGGAAGGCTTGGCCAAGGGCGCTGCGCGCGGCCAATGGGCCACCAACCCGCACAGCGAATTGCGCCGTCGCGCCTTGTTGCCACAGACCGCACCCCTGCCCTGGGATGACCTGATGCGCCATGTGCCCTACCAGCAAGCGCTGGAGCGCATGGAAGGTTGATTCCGTCTCTAAATCATCCGTGTCTTTGTTGCTTCGCCTCGCCGTGCTATTGCACTGTCTTGGGCTTAGCGCCTAGGCATGACTGATTTGGGAACGGAATGCTCGCGGCCCTGCTGCGTGCGACCAAGCCATGAAAAAAGGCCGCTCTGAGAGTGGCCTTTTTGTTGGGCAGAGGGCGGGGCCGGTGATCGGCCCCACCGCACGGCTTACTGCTGCTGTTGTTGTTGCTGCTGTTGCACTTGCTGGTCAAACGGCAACACCAGTTGGCTGAGGTCCTTGCGGGTCTCGACCAGCACCAGCGGGCCTTCATCGACCACCACTAGGGGTGGGCGTTCGCGCGGCACATGCACGGGCTTGGGCTCAGCGGCGATGGCGGCTTGGGCTTCGCGGATCTTGTCGGCATCCGAGTTGACCCAGCTCAGGCCGGCGCCTTCGGCAATGCGCTGCAACTCGTCCATGGCCAGCACATAGGGCTCGACACGGACGGGCTCGCGGCGGGCTGCCGGGGCGGGGGCCGGTGCTGCTGCGACAGGGGCGGGCGCGGGGCTGGCCACCGGGGCGGGTGCTGGCGCAGCCACTGCGGCGGCCGGGGCCGGTGCAGCAGCGCCGTCAGCGCTTTCCCACCAGGGGCGCACAGCCGTGGCGTCGTCGGCCGAGGCATCAGCCGCCACCGGGGCGTCTTGCGCAGGGGCGGCTTCGTCGCGGCGCTCGCGGCGGGGGCGGTCACCACGGTCGCGGCCACGGCGGCGGCCACCGTCTTCACTGCCTTCGGCGGCAGGGGCGGCGTCCGGGCGGCTGCCTGCGTCCAGGCTTTCGGCTTCCGCAGTGCTCAACTCAGCTTGCGGCTGGGTGTCGCTGAAGTCGTCGCCCTCAGCGCGTGCGGCGTTGTCGTCGCGACCTTCTTCGCGGCCACCACGGCCACGGCGGCGGCGGCGGCGGCTGCGCTCGGCATCACTGCCAGCCTCAGGCGTGCTGCCGTCAGCCATGGGCACCAAAGCCAAAGCGTTGGCGTCTGCCGGTGTGGCGTCGGCGGCGGCTTCGGTTTGGCGGTTGCGGCGTTGGTTTTGGCCTTCGCTGCGCTCAGCGACCGGGGCATTTAGGCGGGCTGCATCAGCCTCTTCCGTGCCACGCTGCTGCTCGGGGCGGCGGTCGCCACGCTGGTCGCGGCGGCCACCGTCGCGGCGGCTGTTGCCACTGCTGCGTTGCTCGTCGCGGCTGCCTTCGGGCTTGTTCTCGACACGGCCTTGGCTGGGCTTGCTGTTGCGGTCGCCGCGCTCATTGCGCTCGCCACGCTCGCTGCGTTCACCGCCACGGTCGTTGCGGTCACGGCGGCCGTTACGAGACTTGCTGTCACGCTGGCCGTCGCGGCCACCGGCGGCCGGGGCTGCTTCAGGCGCCTTGGGAGCGGCCACCGGGGCGGGCGCTGCTGCGGGGCTGGCGCCACCGAACAGGCTCTTGAGCCAGCCGAAGAAGCCGCCACCGTTGGCCGGTGCTGCTGCGGGTGCAGCAGGCGCAGCCACGGCCACAGGGGCCGGTGCGGCCACGGGGGCGGGCGGCGGCACGATGGGCGCGGGCTGGTCGGGCAACACACCCTTGATGACCGGCTCTTGCTTGGGCTTGGCCTTTTCGCGGCGGGAGATGGCGACTTCGTCGTCCGGCTCCTCGATCATGGTGTAGCTGGCTTGCAGGTTTTCCAGACGCGGGTCGTCGTGGCGCAGGCGCTCTAGCTTGTAGTTCGGGGTCTCCAGGTGCTTGTTGGGCACCAGCAGCACGGTGGTGCGCTGCTTGAGTTCGATCTTGGTGATCTCGGTGCGCTTTTCGTTCAGCAAGAAGGAGGTCACTTCCACCGGCACTTGCACGTGCACGGCGGCGGTGTTTTCCTTCAGCGCCTCTTCTTGGATGATGCGCAGGATCTGCAGCGCCGAAGACTCGGTGTCGCGGATGTGGCCGGTGCCATTGCAGCGCGGGCAGGTGATGTGGCTGCCTTCCGAGAGCGCCGGACGCAGGCGCTGGCGGCTCAGCTCCAACAGGCCGAACTTGGAGATGGAGCTGAACTGCACGCGGGCGCGGTCAAAGCGCAGCGCGTCTTTCAGGCGCTGCTCGACCTCGCGGCGGTTCTTGCTCTCTTCCATGTCGATGAAGTCGACGACGATCAGGCCACCCAGGTCGCGCAGGCGGCACTGGCGGGCGATTTCATCGGCGGCTTCGAGGTTGGTGCGGGTGGCGGTCTCTTCGATATCGCTGCCACGGGTGGCGCGGGCCGAGTTGACGTCCACGGCCACCAAGGCCTCGGTGTGGTCGATCACGATGGCGCCGCCAGAAGGCAGGTTCACCGTGCGGCTGAAGGCCGTTTCAATCTGGTGTTCGATCTGGAAGCGGCTGAACAGCGGCGCGTCGTCGCGGTAGCGCTTCACACGCGAGGCCGATTCCGGCATCACGTGGTTCATGAACTGATGCGCTTGATCGAAGATGTCGTCGGTGTCGATCAAGATCTCGCCGATGTCGGCGGTGAAGTAATCGCGGATGGCGCGGATGACCAGCGACGATTCTTGGTAGATCAGGTAGGCACCCTTGCCCGCCTTGGACGCGCCGTCAATGGCGTCCCAGAGCTTGAGCAGGTAGTTCAGGTCCCATTGCAACTCGGCGGCCGTGCGGCCAATACCGGCGGTGCGGGCAATCAGGCTCATGCCCTTGGGATATTCGAGCTGGTCGAGGTTTTCTTTCAGCTCTTCGCGCTGCTCGCCTTCGATACGTCGGCTGACGCCACCGCCGCGCGGGTTATTGGGCATCAGCACCAAATAACGACCGGCCAGGCTGACAAAAGTGGTCAGGGCTGCGCCCTTGTTGCCACGCTCTTCTTTTTCGACCTGCACCAACAGCTCTTGGCCGTTGCTGATGACGTCGGAAATCTTGGCGTCGCGGACGTTGACGCCCTCTTTGAAATAGGACTTGGAGATTTCCTTGAACGGCAAAAAGCCGTGGCGGTCTTCACCGTAATCGACAAAGCAGGCTTCGAGCGAGGGCTCGACGCGGGTCACCACTGCCTTGTAGATATTGCCTTTACGTTGTTCGCGGCCTTCGATTTCGGTCTCGAAATCCAGCAGCTTCTGGCCATCGACGATGGCTAGGCGACGCTCTTCAGGTTGCGTCGCATTGATCAGCATGCGCTTCATGTGCACTCCTTCCACGCGTGCTGGCCTGAATGTTCACAGGCCAGCACAACTCACGTGAAGGCCCCGCACAGCAACTTGAGGTTGCCGGGCGAAGCCCCAACCGATGCACGAAAAACAAGTGTTGGCCGGTGGAAGGAATCGCCCTGGACTGCTTAAAAACTGCGGGGAAGCCTGAAAAACAGGCCGCTCAGCAAAGCAGCGTTGGCGCATGCGCGGAAGGTTTGCCCCAAGGCTCTCGCTGGCTCTCTCGCTCCAAGCCGGGCTTGTAGAGCGCCCGGCTTGGCCCACCGCAGCGCTCGGGCTCGGGCCACGTCGGCGCAATGCCGGGGCCTGCCATGGGCGGGTGGGGGTGGTGGAGGGAGTTCATGCAGGAGCGATGAAAACGAAACTTCTTTACGCGCGAGCCCGGCGCGCCCTGACACTTTGCGAAGTGCTGGGGCGCATCGTGCTCGTCAAAAACCTTTGGGTCTCCCGGCATGGCACAAAGCCCAAGCGCCGGGGACGGCACATCCATTGTTCTTCTGCCACCCTTGAATTTGCAGCCGACGGTCACATCGGGACCCGTCATTCCGCCTCTCCAAAAGGTGTTGCATCACCTTTTTCAATACGCTTTCCAGCGTACCGGCGCACGATATCCCTGTGAGAGCCCGGGTAAACTCAGAATAATCAAGCACTTACAGCTCAATCGTGGCGCAGCCCATTATAAATGCGAAATCCCGGCGTCCTGCCGTCGATAACAAGGGCGCCAAATCAAGGGCAATCCCTAGGCCCAAACCTGTCGCTGCTCAGGCAACGCCTGCAGCGGTACAAGTGCGCATGGTCACCATTGATGAAGGCAGCGCCGGGCAGCGGCTGGACAATTTTTTGCTGCGCGAGCTCAAAGGCGTGCCCAAAACCCATGTCTATCGCATCATCCGCGCCGGTGAGGTGCGGGTGAACAAGGGCCGCGCCCAGGCCGACACCCGGCTGGCGCTGGACGATGTGGTGCGCGTGCCGCCGGTCCGCGTCTCGGCCACCGCACCGGGGGGCGAGGCAGCGGCGCCCCCGGCCCCGGCGCGCCAGTTCCCCATTCTTTATGAAGACGACCACCTGCTGGTGATCGATAAGCCTTCGGGCGTGGCCGTGCACGGCGGCAGCGGAGTCAGCTTTGGGGTGATCGAGCAATTGCGCAGCGCCCGCCCTGACGCCAAGTTCTTGGAACTGGTGCACCGGCTGGACCGCGAAACCTCGGGCCTGCTGCTGGTGGCCAAAAAGCGCAGCGCGTTGACGAACCTGCAAGACCAGTTCCGCCAGCGCGAAACGGGCAAGACCTATGCCGCCTTGGTGGTGGGCACCTGGCCGGCCAAGCTCAAGGTCATCGATGTGCCGCTGCACAAATTCTTGACGCCCGAAGGTGAGCGCCGCGTGCGTGCCACCACGCCAGACGATGAAAACGGCCAGCGCTCTGTTTCGCTGGTGCGTGTGGCGCGGGCTTTTGAGGGCTACACCTTGCTGGACGTGACCATCAAAACCGGCCGCACTCACCAGATCCGCGTGCACCTGGCCCACAGCGGCCATGTCATCGTGGGTGACGACAAATACGGCGACTTCTTGCTGAACAAGGCCCTGGCGCGTGGCGATGGCCTCGCGGGCTTGCGCTTTGAGCGCATGTTCCTGCATGCCCGCCGCCTGGCCTTTGACCACCCCGCCAGCGGGGAGCGCATTGAGCTGGAGGCCCCGCTGCCGCCCGAATGCGCGACACTGCTGGGCCGGCTGTCTGACCCCCATTGAAACCCTTTGCTGCTCTCTGCATGCCCGACCGCACGACACCCCCTGCATTACGCTATGACCTGATCGCCTTTGATTGGGATGGCACGCTGTTCGACTCCACCGCGCTGATCGTGCTGGCTATTCAGGGGGCCTGTGCCGACCTGGGCGTGGCTGTGCCCAGCGACGAGCAGGCCGCTTACGTCATTGGCCTGGGCCTGCAAGACGCACTGCGCCATGCGGCACCGGGTTTGGCACCCGAGCGCTACCCCGAGCTGGGCCAGCGCTACCGCCATCACTACATGGCGCGCCAGCATGAGATCACCCTTTTCAAGGGCACGCTGGAGATGCTGCATGCGCTCAAGGCGCGCGGCCACATCCTGACCGTGGCCACCGGCAAAAGCCGTCGTGGCCTGGACGAAGCCTTGGCCCACACCGAGCTGCACGGTTTGTTTGACGACAGCCGCACCGCAGATGAGACCTTCTCCAAGCCGCACCCGCGCATGCTGCATGAACTGATGGAAGCCCACGGCCTGCCGGCCCACCGGGTGCTGATGATCGGCGACACCACCCATGACCTGCAAATGGCGGTCAATGCGGGCGTCGCCTCGGTCGGTGTGAGCTATGGTGCGCACGACCCGGCAGAGTTTGCGCCCCTGAACCCGCTGTTTGTGGCGCACTCCACGGCTGAACTCAGCCAATGGCTGCTGAGCCATGCTTGAGCCCAAAGTCTCCGAGCCCCAGGCCTTGTGCGCCAGCGATGAGCTGCTGGAACGCGGTGACGCCGTGGTCTTTGACGTGATGCTGTGGCGCGAGCCCGCCCGCGCCTTTGCCCTGCGCTTTGACGGCAAAGTGGTGTGCTACCTCAACCGCTGCGCCCATGTGCCCACTGAAATGGACTGGCAGCCCGGCAAGTTCTTGGACGAGGACAAGCGCTGGATCATCTGCTCCATCCACGGCGCGGTGTATGAGCCCTCCAATGGCCGCTGCGCAGGCGGGCCCTGCCGGGGCGATGGCCTGCAGGTGGTCGACGTGTATGAGCAAAACGGCCAGGTGTTCTGGATTCCCAACCCCGACGTGCAACCCGTCGTTTTTTGAGCGCCCAAGGCCTGATCCTTGCGCATTGGTGGTGACACATGCAATCTCATGATCCTTCCGCGTCACCGCAGGCCGAGCCTGCGCCCGGCCCGGTAGAGCAGGCCAGCCCGACAGCGCCCCTGGTGGCAGCTGCCGCCGGGGCGGCTCCGGCCCCCAGCCCCGCCAGCCCCACGCCCGAGGCCCAGCGCTTGGCGGGCCTGGAGGGCATGGTGCGCGAGTTGGGGGTTGAGCTTCTGGCCGAGCGTCGCCGCGAGCGGCGCTGGCGCTATGGCTGGCGCTTTGCACTGCTGGGGCTGGTGCTCGCCAGTTTCTGGGTCCTAAACAGCCCAGGCTGGGTGCATGGCACCGCGCCCAGCACCCCGCACACTGCCCTGGTGGAAGTACGCGGCGAGATCGCGGCCGACAGCGAGGCCAGTGCCGATTTGTTGGTGGGGGCTTTGCGACAGGCCTTTCAAGACGAAGGCGCCCAAGCCGTGGTCTTGCGCATCAACTCGCCCGGCGGCAGCCCGGTGCAAGCGGGCATCGTCTATGACGAGATTCGCCGCCTTAAAGCCCTGCATAACAAGAAAGTTTTCGCAGTTGTCGAGGAAATCTGCGCTTCTGGGGCTTATTACATCGCCGCAAGTGCCGATGAGATCTACGTGGATAAGGCCAGCATCGTCGGCTCCATTGGGGTGCTGATGGACGGCTTTGTTTTCTCTGGCTTGATGAACAAGCTGGGGGTCGAGCGCAGGCTGCTGACGGCCGGTGAGAACAAGGGCATGTTGGACCCGTTCTCGCCGCCCAACGCCAAGCAAGACGCTTATGCCAAAGCCATGTTGGATCAAATCCATCGCCAGTTCATTGCCGTGGTCAAAGAAGGCCGAGGCGAGCGGCTCAAAGAGCAGCCCGACACCTTCTCCGGCCTGTTTTGGAATGGCGAAGAGGCGGTCAAGCTGGGCTTGGCTGACCATTTCGGCAACCTCGACTTCGTCGCACGCGAGGTCGTGAAAGCGGAGGATGTGATTGACTACACGCCCCAAGACAACGTCGCTGAACGACTGGCCAAGCGCTTTGGCGCAGCCGTGGGTCAGGGCGCGGTCAAGGCCATGCGTCAACTCTCTCCCATCCATTGATGAGCGGCGCGCCGCTCAAAGGCGCGCCCCATGAGTGAAGCCCACGCCGATGCGCCGGAGCTGACCGAGCGAATCGACCCTCCCAGCGCGGCAGCGCACACTGCGGCACCTGCTGACGCCGCACCGGCCGCACACGCCAGCGCAGTCATTCAAGACGAAGGCTTCTTTGCCGTGCATGCACCCGGTGCTGCGGCCGGCACCAGCCCCCAAGCCCTTGTTCAAGCCGTGGTGGATTGGCACAACCGCCACCCCTTGGCCGCCCGCATCACTGCGGCCGACGTGGGCGGCTTGGGCTTTGTACAGCTCCCCTTTGAAGCGCCCTTGATGGTGCGGGCAGAAGAGCCGACCGGCTGGAAGCGCTGGTTCAGTCGTGGCCCGACCGGCCCCAAGCCGGCATTTTTTGATGAACAACTGATCGACGGCTTGGCGCACACGCGCATTGTGAAGTTCGCGCAGCGCCACGGCGCCCTGCAGCGCACGGGCGATAGCAGTTGGCCCACCCGTGTGCTGCTGACCCGCGCGGGTGCCGCGAGCCCGCAGCCGCTGTATCTGCTGACCGCTGCCTTCAAGACGCCCAAGGGCGAGGTGCGCCGCGTGTTGGTGGCGCCGGGCAGCTTGAAGCAGGCCATGGGTCGGCGGCAGTTCAGCTTGAAGCGCATCGGCATCCTGGCTGGTGGTGTGAGCTTGGCGGTGGCACTGACCTTTGGCGGCATCGCTGCCTACAAGGCCTTGACCGCACCGGCGGCCCACCCGCCGGCCAAAGCCAAGGCGGGTGCCGCATCAGCCGCTTCTGCAGCGGCCCATGGCGACGACCACGCGGCTCAGGGCGACAGCCATGCCAAGCCCGCTGCCGCTGCAGAGGCCGGCCATGCGGCCTCTGGCGCCGCGCCGGGTGCGCATGCCGACGCCGCGTCGGCAGCAGTAGGCCACGACGCTGAACACAAGGCCGAGGCTGGGCAAGGTGAGGCCACCGCCAAAGCCGCAGACGCTGGCCATGCGGCTGAGGCCACACCCGCCAAAGCCGCTGCCGCCGACACCAGCCCCGCCGCTGCAGAGCCCAAAACCGCAGCCGCTGCGCCCAAAGACGCCAAGCCCGACCCGGTTGCCGGCTCTATTCATGCCCTGGTGACCGTGCCCACTTGGCGCCGGGCGGAGATTGAGGCCACCCAGCGCGAGCTGGCCAAGATCCTGGGTCGCCACCTCAACGGCATGCGCGCGGAGATCCTGCGCCTGCCCGAGGGCGAAGTGCTGGCGCTGATGCCCCTGCCCAACCAAACGGCGGCCGAAGAGCTGGCCGCCCGCTTGGCCAAATATGACATTCTGATGGCGCCCGTCAGCTTCTGAATCAGGCCGGCACCGAAGGCAGGCCTGACAGCGCCATGGCCAGCTCGGCCTCGTCGTAGTTCAGGTCTTGCAGCTTGCCCGCAAAGTAGTCGGTGTAGGCCTGCATGTCGAAGTGGCCGTGGCCGCAGAGGTTGAACAAGATCACCTCGCTCTTGCCCTCGCGCTTGCAGCGCAGCGCTTCTTCAATCGCGCCCTTCACCGCATGGTTGGCCTCGGGCGCGGGCACGATGCCCTCTGCCCGCGCAAAGGTCACACCGGCCTCAAAACATGCCGTCTGGTGATAGGCCGTGGCCTCGATCAAGCCCAGCTCCTTCAGGTGCGACACCATGGGCGCCATGCCGTGGTAGCGCAAGCCCCCGGCATGGAAGCCCGGCGGCGTGAAGGTGGAGCCCAGCGTGTGCATCTTGGTCAGCGGCGTCAGGTGGGCCGTGTCGCCAAAGTCGTAGGCATATTTGCCGCGCGTCAGCGACGGGCAGGCCGCAGGCTCCACCGCCACCACGCGGCGCTTGCGCCCACCGCGCAACTGCAGGCCCAAGAAGGGGAAGGCAATGCCCGCAAAGTTGGAGCCGCCACCCGTGCAGCCCACGATCACATCCGGGTCGTCCCCGGCCATAGCCAACTGCGCAATCGCCTCTTGGCCGATGATGGTCTGGTGCAGCAGCACATGGTTGAGCACCGAGCCCAAGGCGTACTTGGTGTCGTCGCGTTGCGCGGCCAGCTCCACCGCTTCAGAGATGGCAATGCCCAGGCTGCCGGGGTGGTTGGGGTTCTGCGCCAAGATGGCTCTGCCAGACTGAGTCAGCTCGGACGGCGAGGCCACGCACTGCGCGCCATAGGTTTCCATCACGGCGCGGCGGTAAGGCTTTTGGTTGTAAGACACCCGCACCTGAAACACCTGCACCTCAATGCCGAACAGCGAGCCCGCAAAGGCGAGGGATGTGCCCCACTGGCCCGCACCGGTTTCGGTGGTCAGCTTCCGGATGCCCGCCTCGCGGTTGTAAAACGCCTGCGGAATGGCGGTGTTGGGCTTGTGCGAGCCGGCGGGGCTCACCCCCTCATATTTGTAATAGATGCGGGCTGGTGTGCCCAGCGCTTTCTCTAGGCGGCGGGCGCGGAACAGTGGCGAGGGCCGCCACTGCCGAAACACCTCTTGCACCGGCTCAGGGATCTCGATGTAGCGCTCGGTCGACACCTCTTGCGCAATCAGCGACATCGGGAACAGCGGTGCCAAGTCATCCGGCCCCACCGGCTGCAGGGTGCCGGGGTGCAGCACGGCGGGCAGCGGCACGGGTAGGTCGGCTGCTAGGTTGTACCAATCCTTGGGCATTTGCTCTTCGCTGAGCAGGTATTTGATGGTGTCGGCCACGGTGCTCTCCTGAGGATGAAAAAGGGCAGGCACAGTGCCAGCCTCCGTCTGATCCTAGTCGTTAAGCTTGAGTTTGCGCCCTGGGGGAGACACGGGCTGTGACGCCTAGCGTGTCACTTTACGGAACAGACACCCAGCAGCGTCACAATCGTCGGCATAGATCAACTCAGTGGGGAGCATGCGTATGTCAAAGGGTTTGGTCAGGCCTTGGGCCTTCAGTGTGTGGAGTGTGCTGGCGCTCGCGCCCCTGGCGCAGGCGGCCGAAGTGGCCTCGCGGATTCACAGCGTCACGGTCTACCCTGGCGTGGCGGTGGTCGAGCGGGTCGCGCGGGTGCCCGCAGGTGCCAAAGAAGTGGTGCTGGGCTGCCTGAGCACGCAGTTCGACATGGCGGCGCTGCGAGTGGAGGCCACGCCGGGCATCCGGGTGGGGGCGGTCAGCGCCCTGAGCCTGCCTCGCGACGAAGCCACGGCCTGCCAAAACGGCCCGCTGGAGGCCCGCATCACCGCCTTGGAAGAGCGCATTCAGGCCCTACAGAACGAGCAAGCCTCGCATGAGTTGGTGCTCAATGTGCTGAAGAGCCTGGGCCAGGCCGAGGGCGCCAAGCCTGCTTTGAGCGGGCCGCTCGGCCCCACCCTGGCCCAGGTGCAGCGCAGCGGCCTAGAGGCCGGGCAGCAACAGCAGCGCTTGCAGCGCGAGCGAGAAAAGCTGGAGCTGGAACTCAAGCCCCTCAAGGCCCAGCGTGCGCGCCAGCAGCCTCCGGGTGATGTCCGCCAGTTGACGGTGCAAGTGGCGGCCGGGCAAGAGGGCGAGTTGCGCTTGAGCTACCAGGTGCCCGGTGCCACGTGGGCGCCGGCCTACCGCGCCACCCTGGACCTGGCGGCAGCGCAAGTGGATGTGGAGCGCATGGCCCATGTCAGCCAGCGCAGTGGCGAAGACTGGGTGGGGGTGAGCATGCGCTTGTCCACCGGCTCGCCCCAAGCTGCAACGCAAGGGCCGCTGCCTCGGCCTTGGCAGATTTCACCTCGGCCGCCCGTGGTGGCGGAACGAGCCAGCGCCTATGGCATGCCTTCTCCGGCACCCGCGCCGGTGGCTCCCAAAGCAGCGCCGCTCAGCAACTTCGGCCGTGTGGCCGACGCTGAAGCCGACATGAGCTTTGCCGTGCAAGTCAGCCAAAGCGAGTTCGCGACCGAGTTTGCAGTGCCCGGCAAGGTGGACGTGGCCAGCGGCAAGCAGCGGGTTTCCTTCAGCCTAGAGACGGCCCGCTGGCCCGCCACGGTCTTGGTGCAAGCCGTGCCCGTCCAAGAAGCCAGCGCGTGGTTGCTGGCTGAGGTGGCACGCCCGGCCGGTGTGTGGCCCGACGGGCCGATGAGCTTGATGCGCGGCACCCAAGCCGTGGGCCAAAGCGTGTGGCGCATGGGCAATGCCGAGCGCCTGAGCTTGCCCTTTGGCCGCGATGAGCTGGTCAGCGTGCGCTCTTTGCCGCCTGATGAGCGAACCTCCACTACGGGCTTCATCAGCAGCCGCCAAGTGCGCCGTGAGGCACGCCATTACGAGGTTGAGAGCCGCCGCAAGACGCCCATCGCTCTGCGGGTGATCGAGGCCTTCCCCGTCAGCACCGACGAGCAGATCACTGTGCAAACCAAGTTTGAACCTGCGGTGGACACGCAGCTTTGGCAGTCCCAGCCCGGCATGGCGCAGTGGCAAACCACGCTCAAGCCGGGTGAGGTGCAGCGCTTCAAGGCTGAATACCTGATCAGCCTGCCCAAAGACTTGCAGGTGCAAGAGCGGCGCTGAGCCGCGAGGGGCGTTGCGCTGCGCTTCAGCCCTTGGGCTGTTGGCGCTTCAGGTCGCGCAGCATGAAGAGGTAGAGCCCCTCGACCTTCTCGCGCGCCCAAGGTGTTTTGCGCAAGAACTTCAAGCTAGAGGCCACGCTGGGTTCGCTTTGAAAGCAGCGGATCGGAATGCGCTGGCCCAGCTCCGCCCAGCCGTAATGCCCGGCCAGGGCGGTGACGATGGCCTCCAGCGTCAGCCCATGCAAGGGGTTGCGCGGCTGCTCGGGGGTGGGGGCGTCGCTCATTCGTGCTTGTGGCCGTGGCCGTGCTCATGCCCATGGTCGTGGCCGCAACCCGGCCCATGCACATGCGGCGCAGGCGCTGCGGCGGCGGCTGCAGGCCGCTGGCGCACAAACTGCACCGGCACCGCTGCCGCCGCAGGGGCGTGCGCGTGGTCGTCGTGGCTGTGGTCATGCCCGCAGCCGGGGCCGTGCACATGGCCGTGGTCGTGATGATCGTGGGCCTGGTGTGAGTGGCCATGGTGCTCATGCCCACAGCCCGGACCATGCACATGTCCGTGATCATGGCCATGCTCATGCCCGCAAGCGGCCGGGGTCACATCGGGTGCAAAACCTTGCGTCACCTCAGCGATAACCATGTCCCAATGGCCCAAGGTGTGGCCCAGGGGGGCATCGGGCTGTACGAGCAAGTGGTCGGCTTCCATGGCCACCGCCACACCCTGCTGGCCCAGGCGATAAGCCGTGCGCAGCAGGTCGGCCGGGCTGCCATGCTCCGGGCATGGGCTGACGCGCCACAGCAGCTCGGATGCGGCCTGCACCACCGCCAGCGAGCCGTCTTCGGCCAGCAGCGCATCACCCACCGTCAGCGTGCTGCCCTCGGGCAAGGCCAGCGTCAAGGTGCGGCCGTTGGCATCAGTGACCTGGGCAGGCAGGTGCTGGCGCTGGGCCCAGCTCAAGGCCAGTGCCGGCGCGCGGCGCAACAACACAGCGGCCAAGCCTTGGCCTTGGGGAATGAATTTACGGACGGTGGTCATGGCACAAAAGCTCCTGCATGCTGGCGTTCAGGCTTGCTGGCTCTCTGACAGCGAGCGGCAAAGTCCTCAATGGTACGTTGGGCGCGGGCCGAGCAAGCCCTGTGTGGCCATGCTCGCGCTGAAACTGCCCTTTGCTCATGCCAAAATGCGCCGCTTGGCTTCGCCCAAGGATGCCGCCGTAGTTCAATGGATAGAACGGGGACCTCCTAAGTCTCAGATGCAGGTTCGATTCCTGCCGGGGGCACCACAGTGCTGGCTCCATCAAGCCTTGCGCAGGGCTCTAGAGAGCATCAGCACCGGAATCAGCCCCACCGCCACGATGGCCAAGGAGGGCAGGGCGGCTTCGGCCAGGCGCTCGTCGCGGGCGAATTGATAGGCCACCACGGCCAGGGTGTCGCTGCCAAAGGGGCGCAGCACCAGGGTGGCGGGCAACTCCTTCATCGCGTCCACAAACACCAGCAGCGCGGCGGCCAGGCCCGAGCGGGCCAGCAGCGGCAGGTGCACCTCCATGAAGGTGCGCTGGGCATTGGCGCCCAGCAGCAAGGCAGATTCGTCCATGGACGGCGGCAGCTTGGCATAGCCCGCCTGCACCGACTGCAAAGCCACGGCCGAGAAGCGCACCAGATAGGCGTACATCAGGCCAAACACCGTGCCGGTGACCAGCACCGGCACGCCCCATTGCGGCGCCCATTGCTGCAGCAGGCCGGTGATCATCAAAATCCCCACGGCCACCACCGCGCCCGGGATGGCATAGCCCAAAGACACCAAGCGGGCCGCACCGCGCAACAGGGGGGCGCGCTGGGCGGCATGGCGGCGCAGGGTGAAGGCCAGGGCCAAGGCAAACACCACGGCCAGCACGGCAGCGCCCCCGGCCAGGCGGAAGCTGGCCCAGGCCCACTCGCCAAAGCGGGCCAGGTAGTCGGGCACAAAGACGGGCGTCTCGCTGGATTGGGCCTCTAGCCACAGCAGGCGCAGCAGCCACAGCACAGGCGCCACAAAACCCAAGAACACCGGCAGGCCGCACACGCCCCAAGCGCCCAGTTTGCCCAGCAGGCTCAAGGGAGTGGGCTGGGCTGTCAGACCGCCGGGCACACCGGCGCGGGTGCTGGCAAAGCGGATGCGGGATTGCGCGCGCTGCTCCAGCACCAAGAGCACGCCCACCACGATGAGCAGCAGGCTGGCCAACTGCGCCGCGGCAATGCGGTCGTCCATCACCAGCCAGGCGCGGTAGATGCCGGTGGTGAAGGTGGACAGGCCAAAGTAAGAGCCTACGCCGTAGTCGGCCAGGGTCTCCATCAGCGCCAGGGCCACGCCGGCGGCCAGGGCCGGGCGGGCCATGGGCAGGGCCACTTCCAGCACGCGGCGGCGCAGCGGCGCACCCAGCAGCCGCGCGGCTTCCATCACCGGGCCGGCGTGGTCGGCCAGCGCCGTGCGGGTGAGCAGGTAGACATAGGGGTAGAGGCTGATGATGAACAGCAGGGTGGCGCCACCCAGGCTGCGCACATCGGGCCACAGCGCACCCTTGGCGCCCAAGGCGCTGCGCAGGCCCGATTGAATGGGGCCAGAGAACTGCAGGGCGTCGGTGTAGGCATAGGCCAGCACATAGGCGGGCAGGGCCAGGGGCAGCAGCAGCGCCCATTCAAAAAAGCGCCGACCGGGAAACTCAAACAGCGTGACGGCCGCCGCACTGGCGCCACCCAAAAGTGCCACGCCCAGGCCCACGCCCACCACCAATTGCAGCGTTTGAAGGGTGTAGGCGGGCAGCACGGTGTCCCACTGGTGGGCCAAGAGGCTGAAGGCTTGGGCGTCCATCAGGCCCCAGGCGCCCAGCACGCCCAGCACGGGCAGGGCCAGCAAGCCGGTGATGAGCAAGAGCAGCAGCCTCATCATCACGCGCGGCCCCTCTTGCCGCAGATACGAATAATCCTCATTTCCATTGGGTCGCTATCATAGGCCGATGTTTTTGCAATTGGATCGAGTCAGCATCCGCTACGGGCTGGGCAAGAGTGCCAAATTGGCAGTCGACGGCGTTTCCTTGGGCCTGGGTGTGGGGCAAATAGGGGTGTTGATCGGCCCCTCTGGGTGTGGCAAAACCTCGCTGTTGCGCGCGGTGGCCGGGCTGGAGCCCATCAGCGCCGGGCAGGTGCGCATGGAGCGCAATGTGCTGAGTGACGGGGCGGCAGGCCACCATGTGGCGCCCGAGGACCGGGGCATTGGCATGGTGTTTCAAGACTATGCGCTGTTCCCCCACATGACCGTGGCCGAGAACATTGCCTTCGGCATCAAGCACCTGCCCCGCGCCGAGCGGGCGGCCCGAGTGGCCGAGATGCTGGACTTGGTAGGCCTGGCCCACAACGCCAAGCGCGCGCCGCACCAGCTTTCAGGCGGCCAGCAGCAGCGCATTGCCTTGGCCCGCGCCCTGGCCCGCCAGCCCAAACTGCTGCTCTTGGACGAGCCTTTCTCTAGCCTGGACGTCGACCTGCGCGAGCGCCTGGCCCACGATGTGCGCGCCATCTTGAAGCAGATTGGCGCCACCGCCTTGTTCGTCACCCACGACCAATTGGAAGCCTTCGCCATTGGCGACGCCATCGGCGTGATGCACCAAGGCCGCCTAGAGCAATGGGGCGACGCTTACGCGCTCTACCACCGCCCCGCCAGCCGCTTTGTGGCCCAGTTCATCGGCCACGGTGTCTTCACCCCGGCTTTGATCACCGGCACGCCCCCGCATGTGGAAACCCCGCTGGGCCCGCTGACCGACGCTGATGAATGCCCCCTGCCCAGCGCCTACCCCGGCGGCCAGTGCGACGTGCTGCTGCGCGCCGACGACATCATTCACGACGACGCCTCGACCGTGAAGGCCCAGATCGAACGCAAAGCCTTCCGGGGCTCTGAGTTCCTCTACACCCTGCGCTTGGCCAGCGGCGAGCAAGTGCTGGCCCATGTGCCCTCCCACCACGACCACCAAGTCGGCGAGTGGATAGGCATCCGGCCGCAGGTGGACCATGTGGTGACCTTCGAGCGGCAGTAGTGAAGTCAACCTTGCGCGTTCGCACTACCTTGCGAAGCGGCACGGCACCAGCGGGAAGCTGAGCCATATGCTCAATGAGGCCGCGCAGATGAACAGGTATAGAGAAATGTCAGTGCCGCAAAGCCAGAATTCAGAGAAATCACATTGCCTGCGCTGTATTGGTTTGGATACGACTGACCTCAGTGGCCGGAAAGTCTTACAGGACGATCTATCGGATCAAGCATGACATGCTTTCGAGATACCTTCGTCAAGAACTTCGCAGTCCTTCCGCTAGCATGGCTTTGCGTAAGTCCTACATTACAAGCTCTTGCTCAATTTGATAATAATCAATGTGGCGACTGAATCATGAGGGAAAAGATGTCATTTTTTGTACTTGCGGCACTCATTTTGAGTGCGCTTCAGTATGTATACTATTTGCATGTGAGGGAGCGATATTTTAATCTCGCCCCCGAAACACTTGTAATCTCTGGAGTTTTTGTTCGAACTGGTGGGCCAGGAGTCGGGTACAGAACTTTCGTGAATGATCAGCCATTGACATGTAGCGTAAGTGGGGCATTTGCAGTATTGGGAATGTCGGGTAGCAAGTTAAATTGCTCACAAATAGGGGATGAATATAATGGAAAATCAGTTTCGATTAGTTATCTGAAGACGCCCCAGTGGTGCGCAAATGATGGTATAGGGCGGACGGTTCTGGGAATTGATGCTGAAGGGCGCAATATTTACCGCAGATCGGTTGCGGAAGCAAGAGATATCTGGGAAATGCTGAGTGTTGCTCATATTATTTTAAATACCCTCGCTATCTCATTCTGTATCACTAGTATTCAGTTTTCATTGAAGGATTAATCATGGTAGCCTTTAGATGATGCAGGCAGGGTACTGGTTGAAAGTGAGTTTAAAAGCGTTCCATATTCATGGAGGATTTGGGCGAGATCAAACAAGTGACCAAACTGTCGGTTTGGATTAATTGCTGAAATTGAATTTCAGTACCCAAAGTGTCACGTCTCATGTGATCATTGGCCGATTCGAAGCTGGCCGCTACTTCAGGCCAGAGCTGTCCTGAGCGAGTTGCTGGCTTCGATCCCAGAGAGT
>NZ_JBIKNQ010000082.1:0-16957 GCF_044358605.1 Ideonella sp. | reverse complement strand
TACAACCATCGAATTCCTCAACGCGCCCTCAACCACCAGACCCCCATCGAGGCCCTGAAAAAATGGCACGCCTCACACCCCAAGCTCTTCACAAAACGTGTGAATGATCTCCCGGGGCTTGACATCTGGGCTCTAGCTTTGCCTTCATCGGCGTGGTGATCGCGGCCAGTGGCTATGCCGGCCAGGGCCCCAACCCCAACCTGGGCGTGGCCCTGGGCGGCATCATCGCCTGCGGGGCGGTGGTGGTGGCCATTGGCCTGCTGGTGCAGGCCGTGGGGACACGTTGGATTGAGTCCCTGATGCCACCCGTGGTGACCGGCGCGGTGGTGGCCGTGATCGGCCTGAACCTGGCCCAAGTGCCCATCAAGAACATGGCCCCGACCGACTTTGACAAGTGGATGCAGGCCATCACCTTTTTGTGCGTGGGCCTGGTGGCCGTGCGCACCAGCGGCATGACGCAGCGCCTGCTCATCTTGGTGGGCCTGATCGCCGCCAGCCTGATCTATGCGGTGCTCACCAACGGCATGGGCCTGGGCAAGCCCATTGATCTGGGCCCGCTGCTCAGCGCCGACTGGTTCGGGCTGCCGCAGTTTGCGGCCCCCGTGTTCGACCCCAAGGCCATGCTCTTGATCGCGCCGGTGGCCATCATCTTGGTGGCCGAGAACCTGGGCCACGTGAAGGCCGTCTCCGCCATGACCGGCCAAAACCTGGACAAATACATGGGCCGTGCCTTTGTGGGCGATGGCCTGGCCACCATGGTCTCGGGCAGCGGAGGCGGCACGGGCGTGACCACCTATGCCGAGAACATCGGGGTGATGGCCGCGACCAAGATCTACTCCACCGCCATGTTTGTGGTGGCCGGTCTGATCGCCGTGGTGCTGGGTTTCTCGCCCAAGTTTGGCGCGCTGATCCAGACCATTCCCCTGGCCGTGATGGGCGGCATCTCCATTGTGGTCTTCGGCCTGATCGCCGTGGCCGGGGCCAAGATCTGGGTCGAGAACAAGGTCGATTTTTCTGACAACCGCAACCTCATCGTCGCGGCCATCACGCTCATCTTGGGCACCGGCGACTACACCCTGAAGTTCGGCGACTTTGCGCTGGGCGGCATCGGCACCGCCACCTTTGGAGCGATCTTGCTGCATGCGGTGTTGAGGAAGAGCCGCTGAGCAGGGACTGAGCCATCTTGGGTGGCCTTGACTCAGTCTGGCAAACTCGACTGCGGAGACAGAGGCACTCAACCTCTGCGCTCGGATCATCGAGCTTGATTGCCGGAGCAAGTACCCCATGCCCACATGCTGGATCATTGCCGGGCCCAACGGAGCGGGCAAAACCACCTTTGCAATGGAGTATCTGCCCCAAGTGGCGCAGTGCTCACGTTTCATCAATGCTGACTTGATTGCAGCGGGCTTGTCGCCCTTGGCCCATGGTGGGCACAGTATTCCCTCGGCAGACATTGAACGCCGCTTTGCCCGCAGCCCGAATACCCCTGTGAGCGACACCACGGACATGGTCCGCCCCCTTTTCGATCCGTTGGCATTGCATGCCTGACAAGCTGCCCATCAACATCGCCGACCTGCTGCGCCAGCGCACAGTCGAAGGCGAGCGCATTGAATACAAGGCGGGCTGGAACCCGGACGCCATCCTCCGCACGCTGTGCGCGTTTGCCAACGACTTCCAGAACCTGGGCGGCGGTTATGTGGTGATCGGGCAGGACTGCGATGCCAACGGTCAGCCAGTGTTCCCGCCGGTGGGCCTGCCCGCCGAGCAGTTGGACAAGGTGCAGCAGGAGCTGCTGGCGGCCTGCCAGTTGATCCAGCCGCCTTACTTTCCTGCTCTGAGCGTGGAAGAGGTGCAGGGCCGCCACCTCATCGTGCTGCAGGCGCCGGGCGGCATGAACCGGCCTTACAAAGCACCGGCTTCGGTGTCGGCCAAGCACAAGAGCTGGCATTACTACATCCGCCGCTTCAGCAGCACGGTAGAGGCCAAGGGCGACACCGAGCGCGAACTGCTGAGCCTGACGGCGCAAGTGCCCTGGGACGACCGCTATGCGCGGCAGGCCAGCTTGGCCGACCTGTCGCACCCGCTGATGCGGGACTACCTGCGCGAGGTGGGCAGCGCGCTGGCGGATGACGCCGACAGCCTGCCGCTGGAAGCGCTGGGGCGGCAGATGAACGTGGTGGGTGGGCCGAATGAGGCGCCCTGGGTGAAGAACGTGGGGCTGCTGTTCTTCAACGACGCACCGGATCGGTTTTTCCCCTACGCGCAGATCGACGTGGTGTGGTTCCCCGAGGGCGCTGGCGGCGACCGCTTTGACGAGAAGATTTTCAAGGGGCCGCTGGCCCGCATGATTCGCGAGGCGCTGGCCTACATCCAGCGCAACTACCTGCACGAGACGGTGATCAAGCACCCAGACCGGGCCGAGGCGACGCGGGTCTGGAACTTCCCGTATGTGGCGGTGGAAGAAGCACTGGTGAATGCGGTTTACCACCGCTCGTATGAAGAGCGCGAACCGGTGGAAGTGCGCATCGGCTACGACGAGCTGGTGATCATGAGCGTGCCGGGGCCGGACCGCTCGATCAAGACGGCCGACTTCGAGGCCGGTCGGGCAGTGAGCCGACGTTATCGGAATCGACGCATTGGCGAGTTCCTGAAGGAGCTGGACCTGACCGAAGGCCGCTCGACCGGAGTGCCCAAAATTCTGAAGGCGATGGCAGCCAACGGCTCGCCGCCGCCCCGCTTTGAAACGGACGACGACCGCTTGGTTTGCGCGGTGCATTTGCCCGCCCACCCGCAGGCCTTGCGGCCTGAAACAGGGGGGCCTGGTACGGGCACCATGGATGTGACCATGGATGTGACCATGGATGTGACGCCGGAAGTGGCCGGGCTGCTGAAGCGGGTTCAGGGCGAGATGTCACGGGCCGAGTTGCAGGCGGTCATGGGGCTGCGCAATGCAGACCATTTCCGCAAGGCCTATCTGGCACCTGCCATGGCGGCCGGTGCGCTGGAGATGACTGATCCGACCAGCCCACGCAGCACCAAGCAGCGCTACCGTTTGACAGCCAAGGCTCGCCAGTGGCTGCAACAGCAGGCACTGGAGGGCCACCGGTGAGCGAATACACCGAAGTCGAACGCCCCTTCCTCGACCAACTGGCCGCACAGAGCAGTTGGTGACCGGCATACTGACCAACCGGGTCAAGAAGGGTAAGCAACGGGGCACCATCGTGGATTACATCGTCGTGCACGAGCTGCGCCACCTACACCACCGAGACCACTCGGACGCATTCTGGAATGAGGTGGACAAAGTCTTGCCGGATTACCGGCAGCGCAAGGCGTGGCTGAGGGCGCGAGGCGCGGAGTTGGATCTCTGACGGCGCACTAAGTTAGGCGCTCATCCTCCCCGCGCGCCGGCCACTGCCGCGCCGCGCGAGACCCCCCAGCACGGCGATCGGCCCGCACATCGCGCACGGCCTCGGCGTTCAGGGCGGTGGCGGCGTCGGTCAGGCGGGTCAGCGCTTGGTCCAGCGCTTGCACGGTGGCGTCGTCCAGCGCCTGCAGCACCTGCTTGTTCAGCGCCGCAATCTGCGGAAACAACTCGTCGTAGAGCGCCTGGCCCGCAGGGGTCAAGCCCAGCACCGCGTGGCGCGCATCGCCCGCCCGCGCGCTGCGGTGGGCCAGGCCTTTTTGCACCAGCACCGCCACCCCGCGTGAGGCGCGTGGCCTGTCCAGGTGGGCCAGGTCGGCGATGGCCGACGGCGACAAGCCGGCCTGCGTGGCCAGCAGCGCCAGCAGCCGCCACTCGCGCCGGGAGATGCCATAGCGGCCCTCCAGCAGACGCAGCACCGGCGCGCCGCTGACGGCGTACAGCCGCAGCAGGCGGTAGTTCAGCAGTTCATCCAGGCTGCGGGGCGCGCGCAGACTCAGGGTCTGTCCGGGGATGGGTTGTTTAGAACAATCGTTCATGGGCTGGCTAGATTAGCGCCAAAGTCAACCAACGGTATCCGCATGAACGTGCTGTTCATCATGGCCGACCAACTGCGCTGGGACCACCTGGGCTGCAGCGGCCACCCTTATCTCCAAACTCCCCACATCGACGCCCTGGCCGCGCGCGGCGTGCGCTTTGCCAATGCCTTTGTGAACAGCGGCGTTTGCGGCCCCAGCCGCATGAGCCATTACACCGGCCGCTACCCCATCAGCCATGGCGCCACCTGGAACCGCGTGCCGCTGTCGGTGGGCGAGGTGACTTTGGGCGAAATGCTCAAGGGCTCGGGCCGCTCTTTGGCCCTGGCTGGTAAGACCCATGTGATGGCCGACCGCGAGGGCCTGGCCCGCTTGCAGCTGGAGGGCGGCAGCGAGCTGGCCACGCTGCTGCAACGCGGTGGCTTTGAAGAGATTGACCGCTACGACGGCCACCACCCCCCCGGCAGCGAGAGCGGCTATGCCGCCTATCTGCGCGCCCAGGGCTATGCCGGTGACGACCCGTGGAGCGAGCATGTGATCTCCGGGGTGGATGCCCAAGGCCAGGTGCAAAGCGGCTGGCACATGCGCAACGTGCACCTGCCCGCCCGGGTGGCGGAAAGCCATTCCGAAACCGCCTTCATGACCGACCAGGCCCTGCAGTACATGCAGCGCATGGGCAGCCAGCCGTGGGTGCTGCACCTGAGCTACGTCAAGCCGCACTGGCCCTATATGGCCCCGGCGCCCTATCACGCCATGTACAGCGCGGCGCAGTGCTTGCCGGTACAGCGCACGCTGCAAGAGCTGGACACCGCCCATCCGGTGCTGGCGGCTTACCGCCAACAAGAGGAATGCCGCAGCTTTCAGCGCGACGAGTGCATCCGCACCGTGCGGCCCGCCTACCAAGGCCTGATCAGCCAGCTCGACCACCATCTCGGGCGCTTGTTCGAGTACCTGGAAAAAAGCGGTTTGGCCAAGGACACGTTAGTGATCTTCACCGCCGACCACGGCGACTTCCTGGGCGACCACTGGCTGGGCGAGAAGGAGCTGTTCTACGACACCGTGCAGAAGGTGCCCTTCATCGTGGTGGACCCGCGCCCCGAGGCCCATGCCACGCGCGGCCAGGTGCGCGACGAGTTTGTCGAAGCCGTGGACGTGGTGCCCACCGTGCTGGAGACCCTGGGCCTGCCTCTGCCCCAGCACCGCCTGGAGGGCCGCAGCCTGCTGCCTCTGTTGCACCGTGCCGAGGCCCCCAGCAACTGGCGCAGCTTTGCCTACAGCGAGCTGGACTACAGCTACCGCGAGGCCCGCCTGCGCCTGGGCAAAGACGTGCAGCAGTGCCGCGCCTTCAGCCTGCGCAGCGCGCAGTGGCGCTATGTCTACTGGCTGGATGAGCCCGAGCAGTTGTTCGACCTGAACGCCGACCCCGACTGCTTCCAAGACCTGGGCAGAGACACCAGCACTGCGGGTGTGCGGGCCGAGCTGCGCCACCAGTTGCTGGACTTTCTCGCCCGCCGCAAACACCGCACCACCGTCAGCGAGGCGGCGGTGGCCCAGGGCACGGCCGCGCACAAGCGTGCCGGTGTGTTTTTTGGTCAATGGTGAGCCTGCTCACCGCTTTTTCATTCATGAAGGACTCTGCAATGACGTCGTTGTTCAAACTCGCCGCTGGGGTGGCGCTGGCGGCTGCCACCGCCTTGGCACATGCCCAAGTGGATAAGCCGGTGAAGATCTTGGTGGGCTTTGCGGCCGGGGGCTCGGCCGATGTGGCGGCCCGCTTGCTGGCCGAGCGCATGGCGGCGGAGCTGAAGCAGCCCGTCATTGTGGAGAACCGCGCCGGCGCCGGTGGCCGCATTGCCGCCGAGGCCCTGAAGAACGCCCCGGCCGATGGCAGCACGCTGATGCTGGCGCCGGTGGTGGTGCCGGTGCTCGCGCCGCTGGTCTTCAGCAAGCTCAACTACAACCCGGGCACTGACTTCACGCCCGTCGCCCCGGTGGCCAACTTCCAGTTCGGGCTGTCGGTGCCCGCTGCGCACCCGGCCAAAGACTTGAAAGGCCTGGTCACCTGGGCCAAGGCCAACCCCGCCCAGGCCAACTTCGGCAGCCCCGCGCCAGGCAGCCTGCCGCACTTCATCGGCGTGATGATGGGCCAGGCGGCCGGGGTGGACATGGTGCATGTGCCCTTCAATGGCGGGGCCCCTTTGATGAACGCCTTGGTGGGCAACCAAGTCAATGTGGGCGTGGACACCCTGGTCGACCAGATCGAGATGCACCGCAACGGCAAGATCCGCATCCTGGCCACCTCGGGCGCCGAACGCAGCCCGCTGCTGCCCGATGTGCCCACCATGGGCCAATCAGGGCTCAAAGGCGCGGAAGGCCAGGGCTGGTTTGGCGTGTTCGCCCCGGCCAAGACGCCGTCGGCCACGGTGACGCAAATCAATGCGGCGCTGAACAAGGCCTTGGCCACCCCAGAGGTGCGCGAGCGCATGCTCAAGATGGGGCTGGAGCCCACCGGCGGTAGCCCCGCCGCCCTGGCCGCCCGCATCGTGCGCGACACCGAACACTGGGCACCGGTGGTCAAGGCCTCGGGCTTCAAGGGCGATTGAGCCCGCTGGCGCGTGACAATGGCGGGGTGCCCACCTCCCGCCCCACCTGGCGCGACGACCTGCTGGCCGCCGCCATCATCACCCTGCTGCTGATCCCGCAGAGCTTGGCCTACGCCATGCTGGCGGGCCTGCCGCCCTCGGTGGGCTTGGCAGCCAGCGTCTTGCCGGCCTTGGCCTATGCGGCCTTGGGCTCCAGCCCCGTCACCGTGATGGGGCCGGGCGCGGTGCTCTCGCTGATGTGCGCCCAAGCGCTGGGCCATGTGATGAGCGTCGCGCCCGAGGGCACCTCTGTCAGCGCAGCGGCGCTGGTGCTGGCCGCCGAGGTGGGCGCGCTCTTGCTGCTGGGCGCCGCGCTGCGCCTCGATACCCTGGTGGCGCTGCTGTCGGTGCCGGTGCTGCATGGCTTCATGACGGGGGCGGCGCTGACCATTGTGGTGACGCAACTGCCCGTGCTGGCCGGTGCCAGCAGTGGCGGCACCAGCCTGATGACGGTGGCCGCGCAATGGTGGGGCGCCGCCCGGCCTTGGCACTGGGCCAGCTTGGCATTTGGCCTGGGTGCGCTAGGCCTGTTACTGATGTGGCGCCAGCATGCAGCGCTGTGGCTGCAACAACGCTGGGGCCGCACAGCCGCGCAAGCCAGTTTGATGCTCAAGGCCGCCCCCCTGGCCGTGATGGGTGGGGCCTTGCTGGTCACGCTGCTGTGGCCCAACCCCGAGGTGGCTCGGGTGGGTGTGCTGCCCGCTCTGCACCTCAGCCTGGGCTGGCCCGAGGTGCCCGCGCCGCTGTGGCGGGTGATGCTGCCCAGCGCCGCGCTGCTGGCCCTGATGGCCGCGGTGGAAAACCTGGCCGTGGCCGGCAGCTTGGCGGCCCGCCGCAAAGAGACCATCCTGCCCCGGCGCGAACTGGCTGGCCTGGGTGCGGCCAACCTGGTGGCCGCTTGCAGCGGCGGCATGCCGGTGGCCGGGGGCCTCTCGCGCAGCGCCGTGGCCTTTGAGGCCGGAGCGCGCAGCCGTTGGGTGGGCGTGATGGTGGCCGTGTTGATGGCCTTGGCCGCCACCTTTTTGGCCCAGCCCTTGGCCGAGTTGCCGCGCGCGGTGCTGGCCGCCACCATCGTGATCGCGGCCTCGTCCATGCTGGACTTGGCGCCGTTTCGCCAAGCCTGGCGCTTCTCGCGCGAGGAGTTCTGGGTCATGGCCGGTGCGGCCGGCCTGACCTTGCTGGTGAGCATGGAATTGGCCTTGTCGGTCGGCGTCGCGCTCTCGGTCGCCCTGCTCTTGCAGCGCACCACCGACCCGCATGTGGCCCGCATTGGCCGCGTACCCGGCACCGAGCACTACCGCAACATCGAGCGCTACGAGGCGAGCGAAACCCCCGGCGTGGTGGCCCTGCGCATTGACGAGAGCCTGCTCTTCACCAACGCCCGCGCCCTGACTGAACTGGTGATGGCCCATGTGGACGACGACACCCGCCGCGTGGTGCTGCAAATGAGCCCGGTCAACACCATCGACTTCAGCGGCCTGACCGCCCTGGCCGCGCTGGACACCGCCCTGCACGACCGAGGTGCCCGGCTGGACCTGGCCGAGGTCAAGGGCCCGGTGATGGACCGCCTGGCCGCCGTGGGCTGGAGCCAGCAGGCCCACGGCAAGATTTACCTGAGCTTGCACCAGGCGGTGGGGGCGACGACGCTGTCACCGGAATGAGCATCCCGGTGCCCGTGCTCTGCCCGTGCTGCGTGCCGCACAAGTCGTTGTGGCCGCTCAGCTCGTCGGCAAGTTAGCGCTAGCACTCACCCTCAAGAACAGATTCACGCCCTCGGGTTCGGCCTCGACCTGGCTGACCGGGGCACCTGCTTGCGCGGCCAAGGCGCGGAGTTGCTCGGGGCTGCGGTGGATCAGCAGCCAGTCGGCCCAGGCCTGGTAGGCCAGGCTGGGGTTGTCGGTGCTGAAGTTGCCCACCACGATCTCGCCGTCGGGCGCAGCCAGGCTCATGAACTTGCGCAGCAAGCGCACAAAAAGTGGGGCCGAGAAGTAGTCCAGCAGACCGGCACTCCACACCAAGTCAAAGCGTTCTGGCAGGGCTAGGCGCAAGGCATTGGCGCGGACAAAACGCACTTGGTCGGGCCAAGCAGCGCACAGGCGCTGGGCATGGGCAATGGCCTGCTCGTCCAGGTCCACGCAGGTGAAGTGCACGGCCAGGTCGGGACACTCGGCCAGCAGCTCCGCCACGTCACGGCAAGGGCCACTGGCCACATTCAGCACCTTCAAGGGGTGGCCCGCGTTTCCTCCTTTCGCCAGGGCGGCGGACTGGACCAAGGCCTTGAAGTAAGCCTTGCGGTTGCGTACGGCCTTGACGGCAGGCTGGGCGTGAAAGTAGTCGTCCCAGGCGCGCAGGTGCGGGTCTGAGCAGCGGACTTCTTGGTAGATGTCGTCGATGACTTGAAAGTCGCCGGCATAGCCATAGGGCTTGAGCCAGCTGCGGCCTTGCAGCGTGGCCAAGCCCATGGCCGCGCCCAGGGTGTGGCGCAGGGTTTGCAGGGACTCATCGCTCAAGTCACCCGACATGCGCGCGCTGTGGATATGCGCCAACTGTTGCTGCAGCATCGGGTACTGTTCGGGGGTCGGCCCGCCGGCCTGGGCCAGCGCGGCCAAGCTCTGCTGCCAGCGCTGGGCTGGCGCGCGGTCGGTCAATACAGGCGGTTGGCCGACCTCGGCCAAAGACTCTAGGGTGTCAAGGGGGGACATCGGGCACTCCATGGGGCAGTCGCGGGGCCCCACCAGCAGCGCGATTCGCCAGGGGGCTTCGAGGCTGAAACCATAGGTTTTGGCGTGTTTTCACGCACCCTCAAGCTTGATGAACACCACGCTGGCCCCCAAGGGCTATCAATGCCATAGCGCTATTGAATTGGCATTCTTGATAGCTCAAAGACAGAATCTCTCCATCGCACAGACACCGGAGACCTTCATGCCCCAGCGCCTCACCACCCGCCCCCCTGTCGCCCTGCGCCTGCGCCTGCGCCGCAGCTTGGGGCTCGCCATCACTGGGGCGGGCAGTTTGTTGTGGCTGGGGCAACTGGCCCTCGGTATGGCAGCGCCCTGACACCGTCTGCCGCAAGCTCTAAGCTCACCACACCCTCATTCAAAGGAAGCCACCATGTCCAAGTCCAAATCCAAGCACGCCGCCGCAGCCACAGGCATCGCCCCGCAAATCGGCATCAGCGACAAAGACCGTGCCGCCATCGCGCAAGGCTTGTCGCACCTGTTGGCCGACACCTACACGCTCTACCTGACCACACACAACTTCCACTGGAACGTGACGGGGCCTATGTTCAACACCCTGCACACCATGTTCATGGCGCAGTACACCGAGTTGTGGAATGCGGTGGACCCGATTGCCGAGCGCATCCGCTCTCTGGGCCACCGCGCACCCGGCAGCTATGCCGAGTTTGCAGCGCTCAGCTCGGTGCCCGATGCACCCACTATTGCGCCCAAGGCTTTGGCCATGGTGCGCACGCTGATGGAGGGCCATGAAGCCGTGGCCCGCACCGCGCGCGGCCTCTATGCCCTGGTGGACAAGGCCAGCGACGAGCCCACCGCCGACTTGCTGACGCAGCGCCTGGCGGTTCATGAGCAAACCGCCTGGATGTTGCGCTCGCTGCTGGAGGACTGATCAATGAGGCCTGCGGCGCCACGCGCGCCGCAGCGCCAGGGCCAGCATCACCAGCCCGGTCAGCACCAGGCCCAGCGCCAGCAGAGAGGCCCCCTTGATGAGCGGATGGTTGAAATCCTCACCTTCGCTGTAGTCCATCACATGCAGGCGCCAGAAGAAGTCGTAGAGCACCCAGGCGTCGCTGCGCGCGGTGATGAACTCGCCATGGGCGCCGCTGAAGTACAGCCGAGTGTTCAGGCCGTCATCGAAGCGCGCCACCCAGACGTCGCGGCGTGCGCCCAGCTCACGCACCATCAGCCATTGCGTGGGCACCTGCGCCAGCTTCTCAACCGCCTGCAGCGTGCCCGCGCCCTTGTAGATGGATTGCGCGAAGCGGCCCACCGCCTCTGCGCTGGGCGCGGTGAGCGGGGCGCCGGTGGCCAGCAACCATTGCTCGCCCTGCGCCGTGCGCAGTTTGAAGGCCGGGCCGCTGGCCGTGGCCACGGCAGAGAGCGCCGTCACGGGCTGGCTGGCCAGCGGGCTGCGGGCCAGGGCTTGTGCCCAATCGGCCGGCAGGCTCAGGCTGGGCTTGGTGACGGTGTCTGCACTCTTGACCCAGGCCTGAAAGGGCAGCCACGCAAACAGCGCGCCGCCCAGCACCCAGGCCAGCACCTGCAAGGCCACCAGATAGCCCAGCCAGCGATGCCAGCGGAAGAAGCGGGCCGAGAGCCTGGGGGCGGCACGTTCTGTCATGGCGCGTCTCCCATCGCCATCACAAGCCCCGCGCGATCAGGTCTTTCATGATCTCGTTGGTGCCGCCATAAATGCGCTGCACCCGGGCATCGGCCCACATGCGGGCAATCGGGTACTCGGTCATATAGCCATAGCCGCCAAAGAGCTGCAGGCATTCGTCCATCACCTCGCACTGCTTGTCGGTGGTCCAGCACTTGGCCATGTAGGCGGCTTCGTTGTCCAGCGTGCCATCGACCAAGCGCTGGACGCAGTCATTCACAAAGCTGCGGCCTATGTGGGCGGTGGTGGCCACTTCGGCCAGCTTGAAGCGGGTGTTTTGAAAGTCGAACACCGTCTGGCCAAAGGCTTGGCGATCACGGGTGTAGGCCACCGTCAGCGCCAGTGCCTGCTCGATGGCGGCCACGGCCGGCACGGCGATCAACATGCGCTCGTATGGCAGCTGGCTCATCAGCTGGCCAAAGCCCTGGCCCTCCACCGGCCCCAACAAATGGCTGGCGGGCACCCGCACGCCATCAAAGAACAACTCGGCCGTGTCGGCCGCATGTTGGCCCAGCTTCTCTAGGCGGCGGCCGACCCTGAAACCCTCCAGACCCTGGGTCTCCAGCACCACCAAAGAAACGCCCTTTGCGCCCTCGCCGCCGGTGCGGCAAGCCAGCACCAGCAAGCTGCAATTGGCCCCGCCGGTGATGAAGGTCTTGGCACCGTCGATCACATAGTCATCGCCGTCGCGGCGGGCCCGCGTGCGCAGGGCCTTGAGGTCGGAGCCGCAGCCCGGCTCCGTCATGGCGATGGCCGCCAGCCACTCACCGCTGCAGAGCTTGGGCAGCCAGCGATGCTTTTGCGCCTCGCTGCCATAGGCCAAGATGTAGTGGGCTGCAATGCTGTGCACGGCGGAGATGGCCGGCACTTCGGCCCGCGCCAGCTCGTCTTGCACCACCAACTGCCAGGCCAGGCTCACGCCGGAACCGCCATAGGCTTCGGGCATTTCGGGCAGCAAAAAGCCCAAGGCGCCCAAGCCTTGCCAGGCCACCGGCGGGATATCGCCCGCGCGCCGCCAAGCGTCCAAGCGTGGGGCCATTTCGGCCTCGACATAGCGCCGCACTTGGTCGCGAAAGGTGGACACATCAGCGTCCATCCAAGGATGTTGAAGCAGGCGAGGTGGGGGCATGGGGCGAGCTCAAGTGAAGTGTCTTGCAGACTGTATCGCGGAGTGCCACCCCACACTTGCAGGCCACAAGCGACACACCAGGGCCTTCTAGGGCGGCTGGCTTGAGCCCGGCTCAAGCTGAGGGCGACTGGCCATTCTGTTCACCCTCCAAAGCGTGCTCAAAAGTGACCGCCCGGGGCTATAGTGCTGCACAGCCCTGCGCCAAAATGCCGATCTGATGATGCTGTATGTCAATTCAGTGTGAAGCGCAATACGTCAGCACCAACAAGCACTTAGACGCTGGTCACACAGCCTGTTGCTGGCGACTGGGTTTTTTCGGGAGACAGGCATCTGTCTCCACACAAAAGAGTTGAGCGTCACAATTCCAGGCACACGCCCTTCGCATCCACAAGACCCCTGCGTATGAAAACCGTTATCCAGAAACAGTACGAAGATGGTTTCCTGCTGTCCGAGCAAGATGTGCGCAGGCTGTACCAAATCATGGTTGATGCCGCCGTGAAGGTGAATCCAGGAGCACATTCGTCACAGTTCCATGTACGCCTTGAGAACGGCTCGATCTATGAACTTCCATCAGTTGACGATGTTCTCGCGATCGACAACACCGGCGAAAGGTCAATCGAGTACTTGAGCATTTGCGTTCTGCCCAACCCTCATGGAGTAGGGGTACAAGAGGACTGGCGTCTATTCATCCAGTTCCAAAAGACCAAGGAGCGTTTCCGTTCAACAACCCCAATCCTTATCGAGGCGGAGGGAACCTCTCGGGACTGGGTTGTTTTGGCGGCCGGTGAACTCGATGAGCGTATTCGTCTAGTGCGACGCACAAATTTGATGCGGCTGCTCAGCAAGCCATACATGCCCGCGGTTCTGCTGATGGCGTGCATGTTCCTTGGAGCGCTATTTCTCATGAGCTTCACCAAGCCAATACCAGCGCACATAGAGCTTGAGCGGCTTTATCAAGCAGGCAAGGTTACGAACCCCATTGAAGCTATGTTGATGCTCGAGAAAGCCAAGGCGGCATCGCGCCCCGACTCGCTTCCCCTATATACGTTTGCCTTCCTGGTAGCAGGCCTGACTCTTTCGCTAGGGAAGGTCTGCACAAAGCTCAGTCAGCTGTGCTCGACGCAGTTTGACGTGGCGGCTGAGACCATTTGAGCCATCGCGGGCCTTGCCACCGTGAGTTTCGGTGTCTGCAGACCCCCGATTCGGCGGATTTCGGGCACAGCAGGCGCACTCATGCCTGCACTCCACCGAGTTGGCGGCGCACCATCCACAGGTTCGATAGCGCGAACAGCGTGTGCAGTTGCGCCGTGTTCTTCGCCAGCCCGCGGTAGCGCACCTTCACATGGCCAAACTGGCGCTTGATCACACGGAACGGGTGCTCCACCTTGGCCCGGATGCTGGCTTTGAGTTTCTCCAATTCGTCGATCAAGCGATTCACGTCCTGACTCTTATCTAGCGCCCGTCGCTTGCCCGGCCGCATCGCGATGTTCCAGTCGACGCCCGACTTGGCATCAGGGCGCTTGTCCACTCCCTGGTAGCCCGCATCGCCAAAGGCCACTGTCTCCTCACCGTGCAGCAGTGAGTTGGCCTCGGTCACATCGTGGACGCTGCCAGCCGTGCCACGCACCGTGTGCACCAGTCCCGAGTCAACATCCACGCCGATGTGCGCCTTCATGCCGAAGTACCACTGACCGCCCTTCTTGCTCTGTTTCATCTCCGGGTCGCGTTCGCCCTGGGCGTTCTTGGTCGAGCTTGGCGCGGCAATCAGCGTCGCGTCCACCACGGTGCCTGCTCGCAGCATCAGGCCTTTGTTGCGCAGCAGATCGTTGATCGTCTCAAGAATCTTGGGCGCCAGCTTGTGCTTCTCCAGCACGCGCCGAAACCTCAGGATGGTGGTCTCGTCCGGCACCGGCTCATTCCAGTTGCCCAAGCCCGCGAAGTCCCGGAACAGCGCCATGTCGTGCAGCGCCTCTTCCATGGCCGGGTCGCTCAGGTTGAACCACTGCTGCATGAAGTGGATCCGCAGCATCACTTCCACCGCAAACGGCGGCCGACCACGTCGGCCCTCGGGCATGTACGGGCTGATCAACGCAACCAACTCCGACCATGGCACTACGCTGTCCATTTCGTCGAGGAACACGCGCCGCCGTGTGCGCTTGCTCGACTGCCCCAATCCCAAACTCGTCTGCTTCATGCCCAGCATCGTCTCAGTTGATCAGACCTTGCGGTAGCTGATTTGCCCGGGGTTTATGCAGAGTGTCCCTAGGAGTTCCGAAGCTCGCCCAAGTATTGAGTTCCCCTTATGTCTTTTACTGGGGTGACAGCATGGCACTTCACCAGAGACGAAAGAACTTCGTTTTCATTGTCTGGACCGTCGTCGTCCTTGGCGTTGTTGTGGGCGTCATCTCCTCGTACATCTCCAAGAGTCTCGGCCTCTAAGGAAGGCTGCGCATCGCGGTGACGCCCAACCCTTCCATCGAGAGGACGCCACAAGGGCTGCGCCCTTGCGCTATCGCTCATGTCAAACGTTGAGAGGCTGTAAAAAAACTTCCCAAGCGGGTCACACCCGATTCATTGTTAGGCCCCTGACGCGTCAAATACATCCTCGCGATGAGGAGGCCACAATGCCGGGCTACAAACCCAGTGATTGCCACGCGCTAATGCTGCCGGTGGTGCTGTCGGAGCAGATTGTGCAGGGCAGCTTCGCGTTTGCGCTGAACTACCTGGTCGATCACGAATTGGATTTGAGTGCCTTGGATGCGCTCTTCAAGAACGACGAGGTGGGGGCTAGCGCCTATGACCCGCGTGTGATGCTCAAGATTGTTTTGCTGGCCTACAGCCAAGGCCTGATCTCCAGTCGCAGCATTGCAGCTGCCTGCGCGCGCAACGTCCAGTTCATTGCGATCAGTGGCAACAGCCAGCCCAGCCACGCGCACATCGCCAAGTTCGTGGTGTCACTGAGCGATCAGATCAAGCCGCTGTTCGCGCAAGTGCTGATGACCTGCGATGCCCAGGGCCTGATCGGCCGCGAGATGTTTGCTATCGACGGCGTCAAGCTGCCCAGCAACGCCAGCAAAGAACGCAGCGGCACGCATGAGGAGTTGAGCCACCGAGCCGAGCGGCTGGACAAGGCGGCCGACAAAATCCTGACGCTGCACCAAGCCCAAGACAAAGCCGGCACGCAAGAAGCGCTGGATGCCAAGCGCCAAGCCCCTATTGACGCGCTGCACCAAGAGGCAGCGCGCACGCGTGCCTTTGTCTCGCAGAGCCCCAAGCGCTTGAACAACAAAGGCCAGGAGCTCAAGTCCAACATCACCGACCCCGACAGCGCCAAGATGGCCACCAACAAAGGCGTGATCCAAGGCTACGCGGCGCAAGCAGCGGTGGACAGTGCCCACCAAGTCATCATCGCGGCCGATGTGGTGGGCTCGGGCTCCGAGCAAGCCATGCTCACACCCATGATCGAACAAGCCAAGCCCTGGAGCGACAGCGACACGCTCGTCACCGCCGATGCGGGCTATCACAGCGATGCCAATGTGCAGCAGCTGCATGACAGCAACACTCCGGCCTTGATCGCCGACGGCCAGATGCGCAAACGCGATGAGCGCTTTGAAGGCCGAGACAAACACAAGGCAAGGCCTGAAGCGGCGATCCAAAGAGGGTGCCAACGACGAGCGGGGCCGACAAGTCACTCGCTTCTTCTCCAGGCCCGTGGACCTCAGCCACCCCAGCGAACGCATGCGCCAGGCCATCGACTCATCGCGAGGTCGGCAGTTGTACAGCCAGCGCATCGGTACCGTGGAGCCGGTGTTTGCGAACCTGCGGCACAACAAGCGGATGCATCGTCTGAACCACCGCGGGCAAGCCAAGGTCAGGACGCAGTGGAGCCTGTACTGCATGGTGCACAACATCGAGAAGCTGCAGAGAACGGGCTTCGGGCAAACCGGGGTTCAGTAAGGCGGGCAACAGCCGCACAATCACTCAGGAGCCGCAACCTGCGGCGCACAGAATCAAGATCACCGATGAACCCAGAAACCCGCCTTTGCAAAGCTTCAGTCGCCCTTCGAGGTGAGAGTGGCTGTGGATTTGAGGTTTTTGGACAGCCTCGTTAGCCATGACAGAGCAACTATGCCCTTGCGGCCCACCATGAAAGACTACCGAGAAGAGTTCCCATTTGAATACTGTGCCGCGCGATTTCTACGGCAATGGCAAAAGCGCGAAGTGACCCTTTACGAGGCAATCTCGTCAACACCAAGCGAAGACAGCATCGCCAAGGCACTCGCGTACTTTCAAGTGTCACGGAACTTCGCGAAGTTGAAAGAGAACCCGAAGAATTTAGGAAAAATACGAAGTGCGCTTGTAGAGGTTAGAAGCGACGAGAAGTTACCATCCGCGTGCAACAAGGTGATGAAACTTAGCGAAAGGTTTGAGCAAGATTTTGGTCAGTTCAATCTGTCCGCTGCAACTAAGTTGCTTTGGCTGTCATACAGATCTCCGTACGTCGTCCACGACAAGAGAGCAGTCACGGCGTTGAAGCGACAATTCCAACATAAATTTGATTCAAGAAGCTACGCTGAATATGCGTCCGCGTGGCGAACCGAGTACGCGATGGCGGAAGCAGGAATCGCTAAAGCAATCGCAAACCTGCCAACTGGCCGTGCATTCATGCCCAAGACTTCACTCACAGACACCGATCTGACTAAGCTAGCTGTCACGTCTCATGTGATCATTGGCCGATTCGAAGCTGGCCGCTACTTCAGGCCAGAGCTGTCCTGAGCGAGTTGCTGGCTTCGATCCCAGAGAGTTCATCATAGCCAGATCGCATGAGCCA
>NZ_JBIKNQ010000031.1:0-55517 GCF_044358605.1 Ideonella sp. | reverse complement strand
GCTCACCTTGGGTAAAGCATCGCCTCAGGTCCAGCGCCTGAACAGCATCGACGGGAGGTGCCTGCGCTCGGGGTAATTCGCCACACGCTGGAATGGAAAAGCCCCAGACAGCTTCCCGTCTGGGGCTTTTACTTTGAACTGCGTGCCGCTTATTTCTTCGATGGCGGCAAGTCCGTGCAAGACCCGTGAGCCACCTCAGCCGCCATGCCGATGCTCTCGCCCAGCGTGGGGTGGGGGTGGATGGTCTTGCCGATGTCTACCGCATCCGCTCCCATCTCGATGGCCAGGGCGATCTCACCAATCATGTCACCGGCATGGGTACCGACGATGCCACCGCCCAAGATCTTGCCGTGGCCATGAGCCTCGGGGGAGTCATCGAACAACAGCTTGGTGAAGCCTTCGTCGCAGCCATTGGCAATGGCGCGGCCCGAGGCCGTCCAAGGGAACAGGCCCTTCTTGACCTTGATGCCTTGGGCCTTGGCTTGGTCTTCGGTCAGGCCTACCCAGGCCACTTCGGGGTCGGTGTAGGCCACGCTCGGGATGACGCGGGCGTTAAAGGCGGCTGAGGCCAGCTCTTTGTTGCCCTGCAGTTCACCGGCGATGACTTCCGCCGCCACATGCGCCTCATGCACCGCCTTGTGCGCCAGCATGGGCTGGCCCACCAGGTCGCCAATGGCGAAGATGTGCGGCACATTGGTGCGCATCTGGATGTCCACGTTGATGAAGCCGCGCTCCGTCACGGCCACACCGGCTTTGTCGGCGGCAATCTTGCCGCCGTTGGGCGTGCGGCCCACAGCTTGCAGCACCAGGTCGTAGGTGCTCTCGCTCTTGGTGCCATCCAGGCCCTCGAACTGCACGGTGATGCCTTCCGGCGTGGCCACTGCGCCCACCGTCTTGGTCTTCAACATGATCTTGTCGAAGCGCGGGGCATTCAGCTTCTGCCAAACCTTGACCAAGTCACGGTCTGCACCTTGCATCAGGCCGTCCATCATCTCCACCACGTCCAGGCGGGCGCCCAGGGTGCTGTAGACGGTGCCCATCTCCAGGCCGATGATGCCGCCGCCGACGATGAGCATCTTCTTGGGCACGGCCTTGAGCTCCAGCGCCCCGGTGCTGTCGACAATTCGCTCGTCCTTCGGGAAGAAGGGCAAGTGCACGGCTTGCGAGCCGGCCGCAATGATGGCGTGCTTGAACTTGATGGTCTTGCTGGCACCGGTCTTTTCTTGGCCGCTGCCCGTGGTCTCTTCGACGCGCACATGGTGCGGGTCAATGAATTGCCCCAGGCCACGCACGGTGGTGACCTTGCGCATCTTGGCCATGGCACCCAGGCCGCCAGTCAGCTTGCCAATGACCTTTTCTTTGTGGGCGCGCAGCTTGTCGATATTGACCTCGGGCGCACCAAACTCCACGCCCAGAGCGCCCAGGTGGCTGACCTCGTCCATCACCGCCGCCACATGCAGCAGCGCCTTGGACGGAATACAGCCCACGTTGAGGCACACACCACCCAGCGTGGCATAGCGCTCAACGATTGCCACCTTGAGCCCCAGGTCGGCCGCGCGGAAGGCGGCAGAGTAGCCGCCAGGGCCAGCCCCCAAGACCAACACGTCGCAATCCAGATCGGCCGCGCCGCTGTAGCTGCCTGCTGGCCCAGCCACCACGGCAGCCGCAGGGGCTGCAGCAGCCGCAGGGGCCGGTGCAGGCGCCGCAGCAGGTGCAGCGGCCGCAGCGGCATCCGCCGTCTCCAACACCAACAGCAGTGAGCCTTGGTTGACCTTGTCACCCACGGCCACCTTCAGGGCCTTGACCACGCCCGCATGCGAGCAAGGAATCTCCATCGAGGCTTTGTCGCTCTCCACGGTGATCAAGCTTTGCTCCACCTTCACGGTATCGCCCGGCTTGACCAGCACTTCGATCACGCCCACGTCTTTGAAGTCGCCGATGTCCGGCACCACAACATCTATCGTTGCCATGCTGGGCTCCTTACAAGACGATGCGACGGAAGTCCGCCAGCAGAGATGCGAAATAGACGTTGAAGCGTGCAGCAGCTGCGCCGTCAATCACGCGGTGGTCCCAGCTCAAGGAGAGCGGCAAGATCAAGCGCGGCACATACTGCTTGCCATCCCAGCGGGGCTCCATACTGCTCTTGCACACGCCCATGATGGCCACTTCCGGCGCATTGATGATGGGCGTGAAATAGCGCCCACCAATGCCACCCAAGGACGAGATACTGAAGCAACCACCCGACATATCGGCCGGGCCCAGCTTGCCGTCACGGGCCTTCTTGGCCAGCTCGCCCATCTCTTGGCTGATCTGGAAGATGCCCTTCTTGTCGGCGTCTTTGATCACCGGCACCACCAGGCCATTGGGCGTGTCCGCCGCAAAGCCAATGTGGAAGTAGTTCTTGTAGACGATCTGATCGCCATCCAAGCTGGCATTGAACTCGGGGAACTTCTTCAAAGCCGCCACGGCCGCCTTGATCATGAAGGCCAGCATGGTGACCTTGATGCCCGACTTCTCATTCTCTTTGTTCGTTTGAACGCGGAAGGCTTCGAGATCGGTGATGTCGGCGTCGTCGTGATTGGTGACGTGCGGGATCACCACCCAGTTGCGATGCAGGTTGGCGCCGCTGATCTTCTTGATGCGCGACATATCCTTGCGCTCGACGGGGCCGAACTTGGCAAAGTCCACCTGCGGCCAGGGCAGCAGGCCAGGGAAGGCGCCACCAGCCCCCGCAGACGCTGCCGCCGGAGCCTTGGCCTTTTGGGCGGCCGTTTGCAGGCTGCCGGCCATCACGCCCTTGACGAAGTTCTGCACGTCGTCCGCGGTGATGCGGCCTTTGTGGCCCGAGCCCTTGACTTCAGCCAGGGGCACGCCCAGTTCACGCGCAATCTTGCGGACGCTGGGGGACGCATGCGGCAAGCCTGCGGCCGGTGTGCCTGGCTGATGGGCCGGCTGGGCAGAGGCCACAGCAGCCACCGGAGCAGCTGCAACTTGTGCGGGCGCAGCTGCCGCCGCCGCTGGGGCAGCAGCCGGTGCGGGGGCAGACGCAGCAGCAGCGCCCTCGCCTTCCACGATGGCGAGCAAAGTGCCCTGGTTGACCGTGTCACCCAGCGCGACCTTCAGCTCCTTGATGACACCGGCGTGTGACGACGGAATCTCCATCGAGGCCTTGTCGCTCTCCACGGTGATCAAGCTCTGCTCAGCCTTGACGGTGTCACCAACCTTGACCAGCAGCTCGATGACGGCGACATCTTTGAAATCACCGATGTCAGGCACGAAGACTTCAATGCGGCCCACAGCCGACGCAGCGGGTGCGGCAACAGGCGCTGGCGCAGCCACCGCGGGTGCGGCCACCGCAGCCGGTGCGGGCGCGGCGGCAGGCGCTGCTGCGGTGGCACCGGCGACCTCCAGCATCAACACCACCGTGCCTTCATTGATCTTGTCGCCCAGGCCAACCTTCAGTTCCTTGACGACACCAGCGTGCGAGCAGGGAATCTCCATCGAGGCCTTGTCGCTCTCGACGGTGATCAGGCTCTGCTCGGCCTTCACGGTGTCACCCACCTTGACCAGCAACTCGATGATGGCCACGTCTTTGAAGTCGCCGATGTCGGGGACTTTCACTTCAATCAAACTCATGATGTGTCTCAATCTTAGTGATGGGATCCATCTTGTAGCTACGACATCACATCGCTGAGCGATGTGAGTCTTCGCTGAAAAGTGAATCCCGTTTTCCGCTTAAGCGTAAAGGGGATTCACTTTTTCAGCCTTGATGCCGTACTTGGCAATGGCTTCAGCCACCTTGGTCGCAGGCACACTGCCTTCTTCGGCCAGGGCCTTGAGTGCGGCCACGACGATGTAGTGACGGTTGATCTCGAAGTGCTCGCGCAGCTTGGAGCGGAAGTCGCTGCGGCCAAAGCCGTCGGTGCCCAGCACCTTGTAGGTGCGGCCCTTGGGGATGAAGGCCCGCACCTGCTCGGCGAAGTTCTTCATGTAGTCGGTCGAGGCAATCACCGGGCCAGGGTGGCCGTCCAATTGCTGAGCAATGAAGGGCACACGCGGTGCGTCGGTGGGGTGCAGCAGGTTGAAGCGCTCGCAATCCTGGCCTTCACGGGCCAGTTCGTTAAAGCTCGGGCAGCTCCAGACATTGGCGGCCACGCCCCAGTCGTCTTCCAGCAATTGCTTGGCGAACTGTGACTCACGCAGGATGGAGCCAGAACCCAGCAGGTTGACGCGCGGGGTCTTCTTGGCGCCCTCTTCGAGCAAGTACATGCCCTTGATGATCTGCTCTTCGGTGCCGGCCTTGAGGCCGGGCATCGGGTAGTTTTCGTTCAGCAAGGTCAGGTAGTAGAAGACGTTCTCTTGCTTCTCCACCATGCGCTTCAGGCCGTGCTGCATGATCACCGCCACTTCGTGGGCGAAGGTCGGGTCGTAAGAGATGCAGTTCGGGATGGTGCCAGCCAAGATGTGGCTGTGGCCATCTTCATGCTGCAAGCCTTCGCCGTTCAGCGTGGTGCGGCCCGAGGTGCCGCCCAGCAAGAATCCACGCGCCTGCATGTCACCCGCCGCCCAGGCCAGGTCACCAATGCGCTGGAAGCCGAACATCGAGTAGTACACAAAGAACGGGATCATCATCCGGTTGTTGGTGCTGTAGCTGGTGGCTGCAGCGATCCAGCTGGCCATGCCGCCGGCTTCGTTGATGCCCTCTTGTAGGATCTGCCCGGCTTTATCTTCGCGGTAGTACATCACCTGGTCTTTGTCGACCGGGGTGTAGAGCTGACCCTTGGGGTTGTAGATGCCGATCTGGCGGAACAGGCCTTCCATGCCGAAGGTGCGGGCCTCGTCCACCAAGATAGGCACCACGCGGGGGCCCAAGGCCTGGTCGCGCAGCAGTTGGTTCAAGAAACGCACATAGGCTTGGGTGGTCGAGATCTCGCGGCCTTCGGCCGAGGGGTCCAGCACCGCCTTGAAGGTCTCCAGGGGCGGCACGGTGAAGCTCTCTTCAGCCACCGGGCGGCGCTTGGGCAGGTAGCCGCCCAAAGCCTTGCGGCGCTCTTGCAGGTACTTCATCTCCGGCGTGTCGTCGGCCGGCTTGTAGTAGGGCAAGTTGGGCAGATCGCTGTCTGGCACCGGGATGTTGAAGCGGTCGCGGATGTAGCGAATGTCTTCGTCCGTCAGCTTCTTGGTCTGGTGCACGGTGTTCTTGCCTTCACCGGCCTTGCCCATGCCATAGCCCTTGACGGTCTTGACCAGCAGCACGGTGGGCTGGCCTGTCACGTTGTTGTGCGCAGCATGGAAGGCGGCATAGACCTTCTCAGGCTCATGCCCGCCACGGCGCAGTTCAAAGATCTCGTCGTCGCTCATGTGCTCCACGAGCTTGGCGGTCTCAGGGTACTTGCCGAAGAAGTTCTTGCGGATGAAGGCACCGTCATTGGCCTTCATGGCCTGGTAGTCACCGTCCAGGGTTTCCATCATCAGCTGGCGCAGCTTGCCGCTCTTGTCGCGGGCCAGCAGCTCGTCCCAACCCTTGCCCCAGATCAGCTTGATGACGCTCCAGCCGCTGCCACGGAACTCGCCTTCCAGCTCTTGGATGATCTTGCCGTTACCGCGCACCGGGCCGTCCAAACGCTGCAGGTTGCAGTTAACGACGAACACCAGGTTGTCCAAACCTTCACGGGCCGCCAAGCCAATGGCACCCAGGCTTTCCGGTTCATCCATTTCACCGTCGCCCATGAAGGCCCAGACCTTACGCTTGGCCGTGTCGGCAATGCCACGGGCATGCAGATACTTCAAGAAGCGGGCTTGGTAGATGGCCATCAGAGGGCCCAAGCCCATCGAGACGGTGGGGAACTGCCAGAACTCCGGCATCAGCTTGGGGTGGGGGTAGCTGGGCAAGCCCTTGCCGTCCACTTCCTGGCGGAAGTTGTCGAGCTGGGCTTCGGTCAAGCGGCCTTCCAGATAGGCTCGGGCGTAAATGCCAGGCGCACTGTGGCCTTGGATGTAAAGCAGGTCGCCACCGTGGTCCGCGCTTTCTGCGTGCCAGAAGTGGTTGAAACCCGCACCCAGCATGGACGCCAAAGACGCAAAGGAGCCAATGTGGCCGCCCAGGTCGCCGCCGTCGGCCGGGTTGAGCCGGTTGGCACGCACCACCATGGCCATGGCGTTCCAGCGCATATAGGCGCGCAGACGCTTCTCGATGGCGATATTGCCGGGGCAGCGCGCCTCTTGCGAGGTCTCGATGGTGTTGACATAGCCCGTGTTGGCAGAAAACGGCAGGTCCACGCTGTGCTGACGTGCCTCTTCGAGCAACTGCTCCAACAAGAAGTGGGCGCGCTCTGGGCCCTCGGCACTGATGACGGCGGTCAGCGCGTCAAGCCATTCGCGGGTTTCCTGGGCATCCACATCGATGGCGGACGCTCCAAGGCGGGAATCAGGCATGGCGGACATGGTTTGTCTCCTATTGAAAGGCCATGGGTCGTTAGGTGGGCGAGAGTGTGGCACAACTTGATATGTATTTCAAATGGCGGCTACTCGTTTCGTATTGTGAGAAATACGTACTCGGATGAAACCAAGTTCTGGCAAGGAATGTCCCTTCGCGATAATGGACACCAATGTCTGATCTGAGTGAAGCTCCCAAACCCACCCCCTCCCGGCTCAAGCGATTGGCCGGACGCTGGTGGCGTCGGCAATCGCCCTCGCGCCAAGACCGCTTTGCCACCATGGGGCCACTGGTGTCGGTGTTGCTGTTCCTGGCAGCCATCACCTCGGCGTTTTGGTACCTGCGCAATGAAGAAATCGACCGCGCCACGGAAGCCCTGCACCGTGATACCGAGGTCGCGCAGCAGCAAATCCGCCTGCACCTGATCGAAAACCAAGAGCAATTGGTTCGGATGGCCCGAGAGCTGGTCACCCGCGACATCGACGCCAAAGAGTTCATGCACCAGGCCGCCACCTTTCAGAGAGAGCGACCTGAGGTGCGCTTGGTGGCCTGGATCAATGCCCAGCGCGAAGTGCGTGCCAGCCAAGCCGTCAGCACCTTCCACCCAGAAACCGCGCCCAATGGCGAGATTCCCGAGCCCGCCTTGCCGGTGGAGAACCAGCGCAGCGAAGCCGAAGCCGCCTTCCTGGCTGCCCGAGAAGCCCGCCAACCGCTTTACTCCAAGCCTTACAACGACGCCCAAGGTGCGCCGGTGTTTCAGCTTCATGTCCCCCTGATAGACCGCCACGGCTTTGCCGGGGCCATCGTCGTGGAGTACTCCATTGAAGCCCTGCTGCGCTACTTTGTACCCGCCGAGGTCACCCGCCGCCATGCCATCGTGGTGCTTGGGCCGGACCAGCGCGTCCTGACAGGCACGGTCAACACGCCGACACAGACTCAAAGCACCAACACCCTGGCCTACCAAGTCCCCTTGGCCCCCTTGGCCAACGGCATGCAACTTCGTGGCCAGGGCTTCCGAACCTCCATTGGCCTGATCGGCAACACCTTGTTCTGGATGGTGGTGGCCCTTTCCGTGCTGACGGTGTGGATGCTGCTGGGCACATGGCGCCACATGCGCCGACGCGGCCAAATCCAAAAGGCCCTGGTCCAAGAGACCAACTTCCGCCGAGCCATGGAGAACTCCATGCTCACGGGCATGCGGGCCATGGACATGAATGGCCAAGTCACCTACGTGAACCCCGCCTTTTGCGCCATGACCGGCTACGCCGAGACCGACCTGGTCGACGGATTCCCGCCCTTCCCCTACTGGCCTGCAGACCGCATCGAAGAAAACATGCGCCTGCTGCAACAAGAACTCCAGGGCCGCAGCCCCGCCGGTGGCATTGAGGTCAAGGTCAAGCGCAAAGACGGCTCGGTGTTTGATGCCCGCATGTATGTCTCGCCCCTGATCGACCCCAAAGGCCAGCAGACGGGTTGGATGACCTCGATGACCAACATCACAGAGGCTAAACGCATCCGCGATCAGCTCTCTGCCTCCCATGAACGCTTCACCACCGTGCTGGAACAGTTGGATGCCGCGGTGTCCGTGCTGTCGGTCCAACAAGGCGAATTGCTGTTCACCAATCGTTCCTACCGACTCTGGTTTGGCGGTGACGCCAAGGGGCATGAAGGACTGACGAGTGTCGGCATCAGCCCGCCCTTCCAGGCCGAAGGGGAAGACAACGTCGATACGCTGTCTGGCTTGCCCACGCAAGAGTTGACAGAGTCTGGGGCGCAGCCGCGCGAGGTCTACATCGAAAGCCTGCAGATGTGGTTCGACGTACGCAGCCGCTACCTGCAGTGGACGGACGGTCGGCTAGCGCAGATGTTGATTGCCACCGACATCACTGCGCGCCGCCGCATTGAAGAGCAAGCCCAGCAGCAAGCCGAGCGGGCCGCTGCCACCAGCCGCCTGATCACCATGGGCGAGATGGCCTCCTCGGTGGCGCATGAGCTGAACCAGCCGCTGACGGCCATCACCAACTATTGCAATGGCATCGTCAGCCGCGTGCGCGCCGGCACCATCCAGACTGACGACATGATTGCCGCACTGCAGAAAACCGCCCGCCAAGCCGAGCGCGCCGGGCAGGTGATCCACCGCATCCGCGCCTTTGTGAAGCGCAGCGAACCCCAGCGCCAAGCCTCGCAAGCAGTGGACATTGTGGAAGACGCGGTGGAATTGGCAGGTATCGAGCTGCGTCGCCGCAAGGTCAACATCCACACCTATGTGGCGCAGCGCCTGCCCCCGCTGATGGTGGACCCGATCTTGATCGAGCAGGTCTTGATGAACCTGCTCAAAAACGCCGCCGAGGCGATTGATAGCGCGCAGATGCCGCCGTCGCGCCGCCACATTGAGCTGCGTGTGGTGCCCAAGCACAGTGCCGAAGAAGGTGGCGTCATTGAGTTCAGTGTCACCGACACCGGCCCGGGCATGAAGGAAGACGTGCTGGCCCGCCTGTACGAAGCCTTTTTCTCGACCAAGGTCGAAGGCATGGGTATTGGCCTGTCCTTGTGCCGCTCGATCATTGAGTCGCATCAAGGACGCATCCGGGCCCAGAACCTCTACAATGGGAGTTCCGTCACCGGATGTCGCTTCGCGGTGACACTCCCGGTGGATTTGACCCAACGAGCCGAGGGGCCTGCTGTCCCCGACGTGCCGATGGAAGCCGCAGTCTCCAACCCAAACGCATCGTCCTCATGAGCCTGATCCCCAAGAAAGGTACCGTCTACGTTGTCGATGATGACGAAGCGGTCAGAGATTCCCTGCAATGGCTCCTTGAAGGCAAAGACTATCGCGTCAAGTGCTTCGACTCCGCCGAGTCCTTCCTCTCACGCTTCGACCCGCGTGAAGTGGCTTGCCTGATCGCCGACATCCGTATGGACGGCATGAGCGGCCTGGAGTTGCAAGACCGCCTTTTAGAGCGCAAGAGCCCATTGCCCATCGTCTTCATCACCGGCCACGGCGATGTGCCGATGGCGGTGAACACCATGAAGAAGGGCGCGATGGACTTCATCGAGAAGCCCTTCAAGGAAGAAGAGCTGCTGTCTTTGGTGGAGCGCATGCTGGACCAAGCCCGCGTGGCCTTCAGCCAGCACCAAGAGCAAGCCAGCCGCGACGCCCTGCTCTCGCGCCTGACCACCCGCGAAGCACAGGTGCTGGAGCGCATCGTCGCTGGCCGCCTGAACAAGCAGATCGCGGATGACCTGGGCATCAGCATCAAGACGGTGGAGGCGCACCGCGCCAACATCATGGAGAAGCTCAACGCCAACACCGTGGCCGACCTTCTCAAAATCGCACTGGGTGCCAACGCGCCCGCAGCCAAGGCCTGAGCGCCCACGCAACCACACACCACTGACGGGGCCCTTGGGCCCCGTTTGCCATTCCTGACCCCGTTCTCTCCTGAAGGACCACCATGACCGCCCGCATCATTGATGGCAACGCCCTCTCCACCCAACTCCGCGCGGAAGTCGCCCAGCGCACCGCCGCCCTGACCGCTCAAGGGCGCCAGCCCGGATTGGCCGTGATCTTGGTGGGTGACGACCCTGCCTCGGCTGTCTATGTGCGCAACAAGGTCAAGGCCTGCGAGACCACCGGCATCCGCTCCATCCTTGAGCAATACCCGGCCAGCATGACCGAGGCCGAATTGCTGGCCCGCATCGACGCCCTGAACAACGACCCCACCGTGCACGGCATCTTGGTGCAGATGCCGCTGCCCAAGCACATTGATGCACAGAAGGTCATCGAGGCCATCTCTACCCGCAAAGACGTGGACGGCTACTCGGTGCTGTCTGCCGGCGAGACCATGACGGGCCTGCCCGGCTTTCGGCCCTGCACCCCTTATGGCTGCATGAAGCTGATCGAGAGCACCGGCGAATCGCTCAAAGGCAAGCATGCCGTGGTGATTGGCCGCAGCAACACGGTGGGAAAGCCCATGGCACTGCTGCTCTTGCAGGCCAACGCCACCGTCACCATCTGCCACAGCGGCACGCCTGATCTGGGCGTCTACACCCGCCAGGCGGACATCGTGGTGGCTGCGGTGGGCCGACAGAACACCTTGCGGGGTGACATGGTCAAACGTGGGGCCATCGTCATTGACGTGGGCATCAACCGCAATGAACAAGGCAAACTATGCGGTGACGTTGACTTTGAAAGCGTGGCACCGGTAGCCTCGTGGATCACGCCCGTGCCGGGTGGCGTGGGTCCCATGACCATCACCATGCTCATGGTCAACACCCTGGAGGCAGCTGAGCGCGCAGCGCGGAGCTGAAGCACGACTAGATTCAACGGAGGACTCATGAATAACCCCCTGCTACAGACTGAGGGCCTGATGGCCTATGACGCCATTCGGCCCGAGCATGTCGCGCCGGCCGTGGAGGCGCTGCTGACGCAATCTGCAGCAGCACTGGAGCAGGTGGTAAGTGACGAGGTGCCGGCCGATTTCGACGCCATGGCGCGGGTGTTGTCCGTGGCCACCGAGCGCTTGGGCCGCGCCTGGGGCGCCGTGGGCCACCTGCACCGCGTGGCCAACACGCCAGAGCTGCGCGAGGCCTACGGCGCGGCGCTGCCGCGAGTGACGGAGTTCTTCACCCAACTGGGCGCCGACGAGCGCCTTTACGCCAAGTACCAAGCCCTGGCCGCCAGCCCCGCGGGCAGCGCCCTGACCCCAGCGCGCCAACATGCCCTGAACCATTGGCTGCGTGACTTCAAACTGGGCGGCGCGGACTTGCGCGGCGAGGCCAAAACCCGCTATGAGCAGATCCAAGACCGCTCAGCCGAGTTGGAGCAAAACTTCTCCAACCATGTGCTCGACGCCACGGACGCGTTCGCCTGTTACGCCAGCCTCGACGAGATGGCGGGCGTGCCCGCCGATGTGACCCAAGCCGCCCGTGATGCCGCCGCCGCCGAGGGCAAAGACGGCCACAAGATCACCCTGCACTTCCCCAGCTACTTCCCGGTGCTGCAGTACGCCACCCACCGGCCGCTGCGTGAAAAGCTCTACCGTGCCTACATCACCCGGGCCAGCGAGCTGGACGCGCCGGAGCGCGACAACTCTGCGCTGATGACCGAGCTGCTGCAACTGCGCCAAGAAGAGGCCCGTCTGCTGGGCTATGCCAACTATGCCGAGGTCTCGCTGGCCACCAAGATGGCGCGCAGCCCCGCCGAAGTGATGCAGTTCTTGCGTGACCTGAGCAGCAAGGCCCGCCCGGCGGCCCAACGGGACTGGGCGGAGCTTCAGGACTTCGCCCAAGCCGCACTGGGGCTGTCGGACCTGCAAAGCTGGGACATCCCCTTTGCCAGCGAAAAGCTCAAAGAGGCTCGCTATGCCTTCAGCGAACAAGAGGTCAAGGCCTACTTCCCGCTGCCCACCGTGCTCAAAGGCCTGTTCGGCATCATCGAGCGCTTGTTCGACGTGGCCATCAGCCCCGCCAGCGCGCCCGTTTGGCACGAGGCCGTGCAGTTCTTCCGCATCGAGCGCGCTGGCCAGTTGGTTGGCGAGTTCTACCTCGACCCTTGTGCGCGCGCAGGCAAGTCGCCCGGCGCTTGGATGGACGACGTGCGCTCGCGCTGGGTGCGGGCCGATGTGGGCCACCTGCAAACCCCGGTGGCCAACATGATTTGCAACTTTGCCGCGCCGGTAGGCGACAAGCCCTCGCTGCTGACGCACGACGACGTCATCACCCTATTCCACGAGTTCGGCCATGGCTTGCACCACCTGCTGACCCAGGTCGATGACCTGGGCATCTCAGGCATTTCCGGCGTCGAGTGGGACGCAGTGGAATTGCCCAGCCAGTTCATGGAGAACTTCTGCTGGGAGTGGGACGTGTTGAACACGCTAACCGCCCATGTGGACAGCGGCGAGCCCATGCCGCGCGCGCTCTTCGACAAGATGCTGGCGGCCAAGAACTTCCAAAGCGGCCTGCAGACCCTGCGCCAAGTGGAATACGCCCTGTTCGACATGCGCCTGCACACCGAGCCAGAAGCCGCTGAGCGCGTGTTGGCAGTGGCAGACGAGGTACGCCAATAAGTCGCGGTGATCTTTCCGCCCGCTTTCGCGCGCGGCGCCCATACCTTCTCGCACATCTTTGCCGGGGGCTACAGCGCCGGTTACTACAGCTATAAATGGGCAGAAGTTCTCTCTGCGGACGCTTGGAGTGCCTTTGAAGAGGCTGGCGTTCTGGACGCCCGCACGGGTGAGCGCTATCGTCGCGAGATTCTTGAGGCCGGTGGCAGCCGCCCAGCCCTGGAGAGCTTCAAGGCCTTCCGTGGCCGCGAACCCCAGATCGACGCGCTGCTGCGGCATCAAGGCATTGCGGCTTAAGCGCTGTCTTTTTCACTGTCCTTTTTTGCTCGGTCTTGCCATGAACACTCTCCGACCCTTTTTGGCCAGCAGTTTGGCTCTGTGGGCGTCCGTGGTCTGTGCTCAGTACAAAGTCGTCGGCCCGGATGGCACGGTCACCTACACCGACCGCCCTCCGGCCGAGGCCAAGGCGCAGGCCGTGCCCATCAGCGGCATCGGCGGGCGGGTCGATGCAGCCAATCTCCCGGCTGCATTGCGTCCCGTAGTGGGCCGCTATCCAGTCACCCTTTACACCAGCCCAGGCTGTGCACCCTGCGATCAGGGCCGCTCGCTCCTCACTCAGCGAGGCATCCCCTTTGCCGAGAAACGGGTCGAAACCGACACTGACACGGCCGCTTTGGCCAAGCTCACCGGGGACCGCAACTTGCCGGTGCTGACCATTGGCAGCCAGCAACTCAAGGGCTACCAGTCCAATGATTGGCAGGGCTACCTGGATGCTGCGGGCTACCCCAAGACTTCGGCGCTTCCTGCGAGTTACCGCAACCCAGCCTCCACACCGCTGACCACGCCGGCACCAGCGCCCAAGCCGGTCGAGCAACGCAGGCCTGAGCCTGCCGCGCCCACCGCGCCACCGGCCGACCCCAACGCTCCGAAGATTCGGTTCTGATGGGCTTGGGTGTTCAGTGCCCCGGCCGAGCCTGAATCCGACTGGCCGGTATCTGGGCCAAGAGCACCAGGCCAGCCATCAGCCACATCGGCGCCCAGGGGACGGTGGCGGCAGCCAGCAGCCCAAAGCCCAAGGGCATGACGATGGTGGCGGCGTTGGTGGCCAGCATGCGCACGCCCAAGGCTTCTCCATGCCGGTCTGAGGGCGTAACCCGGTGCAGCATGGCCAAGATCATGGGCTGCACCGAGCCCAAAGCCAGCCCCAAGGCGGCGGAGCCCAGCATCATGCCCATTGGCCCCGGCAAATAGGCATAGACCAAGCAGGTGGCCGTGGCCAGGGCCATGGCGGATCGCAGCGCCACCCGCTCATCCAGCCGGTCCGCGAAGCGGCCGATCAAGAGGCGCACCACCGTAGCGGCGGCCGCAAAACTGCCCAGCACCAGGCCGATGGCCGAGGCGCTCATATCGCGGCCGTGGCCAATCACGGGCACGGCAAAGCTGTGGGCGTCCCAGCAGGACGACAGCGCCAAGTTCACCAAGATCAGCCAGCGCAAGGCCGGCAGGCGCAGAAGCGCTAAGGCCCCCCGGCCGACAGTGCCGGATGCCGGTTCTTTGGCGGCTGCGGGCACACTGCGCGGCACCCGCATCGCCAGCCACCACGCCAGCAAGGGCAGCACCGCCGCAAACACAAAGCCGGCCCGAAAGCCCACATGGTCGATCAACAGGCCGACCGCCACCGGCGCCAGCGCATTGGAGAGGGCCGGGCCCAAGGCGACCCAACTGAACACACGCTTGAGGTCAGAAGGGTCGCGCGCCATCAGGCCGGCTTCTCGCTGCACCCCCACGGCGGCCACGGCGATGGCGCCGCCCGTGGCCAAGGCCGCAATGGCCAAAGCCACCGGGTGCTGAGACACCACCGCCACGGCGGCACCGCCCGTGCCCAGCAGCACGCCCACGCCCAGGGGCTTGTGCATGCCATGACGATCCGCCAAGCGCCCCGCCCAGAGTGACAAGGCAATGGGCGCCACCGCGAACAGCGACAACAAGGCGCCCACCACCCACTCCGGATAGCCGCGGTGCAGCACCAACAGGCTGGCGGCCACGCGAGTCGCGGCCATGCTGGCATGCACGCACACCAACATGGCGATCACGGCCGGAAAGGCCTGCCTCAGGGCTTGGCTGTGCTCAGCCTCGCCCCTCACCCTTGAGCCTCGTCATCGTCCAGCGCGGCTGCGCCCAGCACACCGCCCACCCGCTCCACCGGCATGGCTTCCACGCCCTTGAGCTTGCGCGTCATGGCGCGGGTGCGCACCTCGGCCGCGTCGATGGTGCTGCTGGCTTCTTCCAGCTTCTTTTTGGTCTTGGCCAAGACCTCGCCAAAGCGGCCAAACTCAGTCTTGACGGCGCCCAGCACCTCCCAGACCTCGGCGCTGCGCTTCTCAATGGCCAAGGTTCTGAAGCCCATTTGCAAACTGTTGAGCACCGCCAGCAGCGTGGTGGGCCCGGCCACCAAAATGCGCTGCTCGCGCTGCAGGCTCTCCACCAACCCAGGGCGACGCAGGGCCTCGGCATAAAGGCCTTCAGTGGGCACAAACAAGATGCCAAAGTCGGTGGTGTGGGGCGGCGCCAGATACTTGTCGCGGATCTGCTTGGCCTCGGCGCGTAGGCGCGCTTCGATGGCCTTGGCGGCTAACTCCACCGCCGGTGCATCGGCCTCGTCTTGGGCTTGCAACAGGCGCTCGTAATCCTCACGCGGGAACTTGGCGTCAATGGGCAGCCACAGCGGCCCCGTGGCGCCCTGCCCGCCCGGCAGCTTCAGCGCAAACTCCACCCGCGCCCCTGTGCCCGGCACGGTTTCCACATTGGCGGCGTACTGCTCGGGCGTGAAGACCTGCTCCAACAGCGCGGCCAGTTGCACCTCGCCAAACACGCCGCGGGTTTTGACATTGCTGAGCACGCGGCCCAGCGAGCCCACCTCGCGCGCTAGGCCCTGCATCTCACCCAAGCCCTGGTGGACTTGCTCAAGGCGATCGGCCACTTGCTTGAAGCTCTCGCCCAAGCGCTGCTCCAACGTGGCATGCAGCTTCTCATCCACGGTCGCCCGCATGGCATCCAGCTTGCGCTCGTTGCCCTCTTGCAGGTGGGTCAAGGCTTGGCCCATGCGCTCCCGCAACTCGGCCATCTGCCGCTCCAGCACCTCGGCCAAGCGCTCCAACTGCCCCACTTGCTGCCGCCCTAGCACATCAGACTGTTGCAGCAGTGTTTGCTGGGTCAGGGCCAATTGCTGGCCGACCTCTGCACGCAAGTCACGCGCGGTGGCCATCACCGCCTCGCGAAGTTCGCGCTCTAGGCGCTCGGCATCGCGCTGCTGGCGGGTCTCGGCCTGGGCCATCAGGCCCGCCACATCTGGGCCGCTTGAGCGACGCAACGCCACCCAAAGCAGCACCAAAAGATTGAGAATCAGGAGAATCAGCACACCCCAAAGCAGGGGCATATCAGACAGAGGGAGCGCAGCGGGCATTCCCGCATTCTGTCAGGCTTGGCCTCGCCATTTCAGAGCAAGGACTTGCGGGTTCAGCGCGGTCGGCGGCTGCCCACCTGTAAAGGCCGCGATGAGGTTGTCTGCCGCCAGATTGCACATGGCCAAGCGCGTGGGCAGACTGGCGCTGGCGATGTGTGGCGTCAGCACCGCCTTGGGCGCCGCCAGCAAGTCTGGGTGAACCTTGGGCTCGCCCTCAAACACATCAATGCCTGCGGCGGCGATCTGGCCTTCAGACAATGCCCTGGCCAGGGCTGCGTCGTCCACCACCCCGCCGCGAGCGATGTTGGTCAGGGTCGCGGTGGGCTTCATCAACGCCAGTTCGGCTGCCCCCACCAGATGGTGGGTTTGAGGCGTATAGGGCACCACGATCACCAGGTGGTCGACACGCTGAAGCAGCTCCGTCTTGCTGACGTATTCGGCCTTCAGGGCCGCCTCCTGCTCAGGCGCCAAGCGACTGCGGTTGTGATACAGCAGCGACATGCCAAAGCCATGCACACCCCGGCGCGCCACGGCCTGGCCAATGCGGCCCATGCCCAAGATGCCCAAGGTGCGGCCGTGAATGTCGGCACCCGCGAAGAGATCCATGCTCCACTGCGTCCACTGCCCGGCGCGCAAAAAACGCTCACTCTCAGGCACGCGCCGTGCCGCCGCCATCATCAGCGCAAAGCCAAAGTCGGCCGTGGTCTCGGTCAACACGTCGGGCGCGTTGCTCACCATCACGCCGCGCGCCGTGCAGGCCTCGATGTCGATGTTGTTCACGCCCACGGCCATGGAGCACACGGCCTTGAGCTGCGGGCAAGCTTGCAGCAAGACCGCGTCGATGCGCTCGGTGGTGGCCACAAAGGCCGCATCACAGCCTTGCAGTTGATCCCGCAATTGGGCCGCGCTCAAGGCCATGTCACTGTCATGCCATCGCACGTCAAAGTGGCGCTGCAAGCGCGCCACCACCTCCGGAAAAATGCGTCGAGTGACCAGCAGGCGAGGAGGACTCATGAGACGGCGGGCTTTCAGAAACAGAGATAGGGGCAAGGGGCAAGATAGAGGAGCAGGGCGACGCAGGCTGCTGCCCCCTGATTTTCCCTGACAGCTTGCCCCGTGCATTTTCAGCTGACTTCAAAGTTCCGCCGCCTAGAATCCCGCCACTCACTGAAAGACAAGCGTGCTGCTCCTCATTGTTCTCCTCCCACTGTGCATCGGCACGCTGCTGACATGGTGGCTGGGCGCCAAGTCCAGACCGCTCACTGCCATCGCGGCCGGCGCCGTCACTGCAGGCAGTCTCGGGCTGCTGCTGAGCCATGCGCCAGCCGTCATGGCCGGGCAAACCATCCGAAATGCGTGGTCATGGGTGCCCGAAATTGGACTGCATTTGAGCTTCAGGCTGGACGGTCTATCGCTGCTTTTTGCGGGCTTGATTCTGTGCATCGGCCTCTTGATCGTGCTGTATGCCCATTTCTACCTGAGTCCACAGGACTCCGCGGGCAAGTTTTTCAGCGAGATGATGTTGTTCATGGCCGCCATGCTGGGTGTGGCCCTCTCGGACAACGTGCTGCTGCTGGTGGTCTTTTGGGAGCTGACCAGCATTTCTTCATTCTTGTTGATTGGCTACTGGAGCCACCGCCCTGAGGCCAGAGCAGGCGCCCGTCAGGCATTGGCCGTGACCGGCGGCGGCGGCTTGGCCATGCTCGGGGGCATGGTCATGCTCGGGCAGATCGCCGGCACCTATGAGCTCAGCGGCATGCTGGGCCAAGTGGAAGCCATCCAAGCCTCTCCGCTTTTTGTACCCGCCTTGATCTTGATCTTGCTGGGCTGCCTGACCAAAAGCGCTCAGTTTCCGTTTCACTTTTGGCTGCCGGACGCCATGGCGGCCCCCACCCCGGTCTCCGCTTACCTGCACTCCGCCACCATGGTCAAGGCCGGGGTGTTCCTGTTGATGCGCATGTATCCTGTGTTGTCTGGCACGGGTTGGTTTGAAGCCATCGTCAGTGGCGCGGGCCTGATCACCGTGCTGTTCGCGGCCTTTGTTGCCATCTTCAAGCATGACCTCAAAGGGCTGCTGGCTTACTCCACCATCAGCCATCTGGGCTTGATCGTGTTCTTGATCGGCCTGGGCTCGCCCTTGGCTGCGGTGGCTGCGGTGTTTCACGTGCTGAATCACGCCACCTTCAAGGCCTCTCTGTTCATGATCGCGGGCATCGTGGACCATGAAACCCACTCTCGTGACATGCGGCAGTTGGGCGGACTGTGGAAGTTCATGCCCTGGACCGCCACCCTCTCCATGGTCGCTGCGGCGTCCATGGCCGGCGTGCCCCTGACCAATGGCTTCCTCTCGAAAGAAATGTTCTTCACGGAAGCCGTGAACGCCAGCACCGGCCTCTGGGCCATGGCTGTGCCTGTCCTGGTCACCTTAGCCGGTGTTTTCAGCGTGGCCTATTCGCTGCGATTGGTACATGACACCTACTTCAACGGCGCACTCGGCGATGTGCCGAACACGCACCCCCATGAACCGCCGCTGGGCATGAAGCTGCCTGTCATCCTGCTGGTTGCGCTGTGCTTGGCGGTGGGGCTGTTGCCGGCCCTGACCTTCGGCCCCTTGGTGCATGTCGCCGCGACCGCCATGGTGGGCCAGCCGCTGCCGGCGTATCACCTGGCGATTTGGCACGGGTTCAATCTGCCGCTATTGATGAGCGCTTTGGCCTTGGGCCTCGGGGTAGCCTTGTATTTCGCCTTGGCTCGCGGCAAGCGACTGCATAGCCTGAGCTCTGAGGACTGGTTCGGTGCGCTGACTGGGCGGGAGATCTTGAGCCGTTTGATGGACGGCCTGTTTGGACTGTCGGGGCGCCTTTCTGCGCGGCTTGAGACCGGCTCTCTGCAGCGCTATGTGCTGTGTTTGGTGATCGCTGCCATCGTCTTGGTGGGGTCGCAGTTCATGGGTCAAGACATCAGCACGGGCCAGCGGCCACAGATGCCCGCCAACGGTCTGGCCATCGCCATCTGGGTTCTGCTGGGCGTGACCTGCTTGGCCATCGTCCTCACGCACCGCCAACGCTTTCAATCCGTGGTCTTGGTGGGTGTCGTCGGCTTGGTCACATCGCTGTGCTTTGTGAGCCTGTCTGCGCCAGATTTGGCGCTGACCCAACTCTCGGTGGAAGTGGTCTCCACCGTCATGCTGCTGATGGGCCTGGCTCTGCTGCCACAGCAGTCGCCCAGGGAGTCTAGCTCCGGGCGGCGCGTTCGTGATGCGCTGATCGCCTTGACCGGTGGCTCGGGCATGGCCTGGGTCGCATGGTTGTTCATGACACGAGACCTAGAGTCCATTTCCTGGTATTTCCTGGCCCAATCACTGCCCATGGGCGGCGGCACCAATGTGGTCAACGTCATCTTGGTCGACTTCCGTGGCTACGACACCTTCGGCGAGATCACCGTGTTGGGCATTGCCGCCATTGGCGTGCTGGCACTGATGGACGGCCTGCGTGCGCGGCGCCCTGCGGTTGACCCCGAAGGGCGGCACTGGACCTTCGCGGCCCAGCCGCTCTTGTTGAAGGTCGCGGCCTCGGTTGTGCTGCCGCTGGCCCTTGTGTTCGCGCTCTACATCTTTATGCGCGGTCACAACCTCCCTGGCGGTGGCTTCATTGCAGGCCTGATCACCGCCGTCGCGCTGGTCTTGCAGTTCATGGCCATGGGTCAAGAGCGCGCAGAAGCACTGATGCAAGCCCATGGTGGCCGCCGTTTTGTGCGCTGGATTGGCAGTGGCCTGGCCATCGCTGGCCTGACGGGCGTTGGGGCCTTTGTGTGGGGCCGCCCCTTCATGACCAGTGCGCATGGGCATCCAGCCGTGCCGGTCTTAGGCGAGTTACCCCTGGCCTCAGCCGCCCTGTTTGACCTGGGTGTGTTTTGCACCGTGGTGGGCGCTACCTTGCTGACCATCTCCGTACTGGGCTCAGTCAGCCGTGAGCGCGGACCCAAGCCTTCCTCTGATTCGGGAGTCCACGCATGAGCATGGAGTTTTTGCTGGCCTCTGGCATTGGTTTTGTCACCGCCTGTGGCCTTTACCTGATGCTGCGGGGTCGCAGCTTTACGGTGGTGTTGGGTTTGAGCCTTTTCGGTTATGCCGTCAACGTGTTCATCTTTGTCATGGGTCGTTTGTGGGTCAACGGTGCGCCTATTCTTGGAGGATCGGCTCCGATGGCAGATCCCCTGCCCCAGGCCTTGGTCCTGACGGCCATCGTCATCGGCTTTGCGACCACCGGCTTTGTGATTGAGCTGGCCTTGCGCAGCCGCCATGAGAGTGGCAGTGACCATGTCGACGGGCATGAGCCTGGCCACGCGGTGGGCTACCCACCCAGCACCGAGAAGGCCTCCCGATGATGGATGCTGTTTACGAATTCTGGTGGATGCATGGCCCCGTGTTGTCCGTGCTGCTGCCCTCTGCGACGGCGGTACTCTTGCTGCTGCTGGGCGAGCCACAGGGCATGAGCCAAACGGGTGGCGGCCACGACTCCGCCGCGCTGCGCTGGCGGAGACGTCTGAGCATGGGCTCGGTGTTGCTGGGCTGCGGCATGGCCATGGCCTTGGTGTGGCGCGCCATGGACGGCCCACCCGTCACCTATCGCCTGGGCGATTGGCCGGCGCCCTTCGGCATCGTGCTGGTGCTGGATCGCCTCTCAGCCCTGATGGTCCTGCTCACCTATGTCGTGGCTGCCCCGGCGCTCTGGTACGCGCTGGGCGGCTGGGATCGCCGCGGCCCCTACTTTCACGCCATCTTCCAGTTCCAATTGATGGGGCTGGCCGGTGCATTTTTGACGGGCGACTTGTTCAACCTCTTTGTCTTCTTTGAGGTTCTGCTGATCTCGTCCTACGTGCTGCTGTTGCATGGGCTGGGCACCGAACGCCTGCGCATGGGCTTGCACTACGTGGTGCTGAACCTGGGGGGCTCGGGCCTGTTCTTGATTGGGCTGGCCATGCTCTACGCAGTCACCGGCACGCTGAACATGGCCGACTTGAGCCAGCGCGTGGCCCAACTCCAAGGGGACAGCGCAAGCCTGGCGCGCGCATCGTCCCTGCTGTTGTTGGTGGTGTTTGGCCTGAAAGCCGCGATCGTGCCCCTCTACTTTTGGCTGCCAGGCACCTATGCCTCTGCCAGCGCCCCGGTGGCAGCGCTGTTCGCCATCATGACCAAGGTCGGCGTCTACAGCATCATCCGAACCCACTGGGTTATCTTTGGCGACGCCCCGGGTGAAGCGGCCCTGAGCGCACAAGCCTGGCTGCTCCCTGCGGCCTTGCTGACCAGCGTGCTGGGTGTCTTGGGCGCATTGGCTTCTCACAGCCTGAGCCGCTTGGTGGGCTACCTGACGGTGTCCTCAGTGGGCACGATCCTGGCGTCGGTGGGCCTGTTCACGCCCGACACGCTGTCGGCCGCGCTTTACTACATGCTGCACAGCACCATCGTGATCGCGGGCTTGTTCTTGCTGGTGGAGTTGATGGCCGCCCAACGCGGCACAGCGGGTGATGCCCTTCAACCCGCCAACGCCGCCAAAGAGCCCGTGTTGCTGGGCCTGATGATGCTGTTTGGTGCGGCCTCTGTTGCGGGCCTCCCGCCCTTGCCAGGCTTCTTGGGCAAGCTGATGATCTTGCAAAGCAGCGCGGCACTGCCCGCGCAAGCCTGGGTTTGGACCGTCGTCCTCTGCGTCGGCTTTGTCAGCATTGTGGGTTTGGCCAGGGCTGGAGTGATCATCTTCTGGCATGTCCAACCCACGACCGGAACTCCCACTGAAGCCTCGGGCTCAAGCCCCAAGATGCTGTCAGCGGCTGTGGTGCTGATGGTCATCTCCGTGGGCTTGGCGGTGAGCGCCTCGCCCATCAAACGCTATACCGACGCCACAGCCCTGCAGTTGGCGGACCGCGCCAGCTATCTGAAGTCCGTGCTGGGTGATGCGCCCAGCGCGACAACGCGCCCCTATGACGGGCAGCAAGCACCCCTCAAGGAGAAGCCATGAGGCCCCAGCCCCCTGCCTCAAGCTCTGACGTGACGCCCAAGCCGCAGCCCACCGGGGCCCCCGCATCGATGTGGTTGGCTCACCCCATACTGTCGGTGCTCCTGGGGCTGAGTTGGCTCGCTCTTTCACAGAGTCTAGAGCCTGTGCATCTGCTGTCCGCCACCTTGATCGGCCTGATCGTTCCCCGCTTGATCAGCCCCTTCTTGCCCGCAACTGGCCCGGTTCATTGGCCCACCGCCTGTCGATTGGCCATGGTGGTGCTGTGGGACATCGTGATCTCCAACATCACCGTGGCCCGCTTGGTCTTGGGGCCTTTAGAGCGCATGTCCCCGGTGTGGCTCAAAGTGCCGCTGGCCAGCCAGCATCCACGGGTGAACGCCTTGTTTGCGAGCATCATCACCACCACACCCGGCACGGTCTCTGCGGTGGTGGACGAAACGCAAGGTGTGATTTGGGTGCACGCCTTGAATGGCGATGACGCCGCAGCGATGGTGGCCGACATGAAGACTCGCTATGAAGCCCCGCTGTTGCGTGTGTTCTATCTGAACGCAGGGAGCCCCACATGAACGTGCTCGATCTCGCCCTGAACATCGGGGTGGCGGCCGTCACCCTGGCATTGCTGATGTGCGGTTGGCGGCTCTTCAAGGGCCCGCACGCCACCGATCGCATCTTGGCGCTGGACACCCTGTACATGAACGCGGTGGCCTTGATCGTGCTGCTGGGCATCCGTTGGCGCACGGAGTTGCTTTTCGAGGGCGCACTGATTGTGGCCATGTTGGGGTTCGCCTCGACCGTGGCTCTCGCGCGCTACCTCAGTCGTGGCGACGTGGTGGAATGACACTCAAGGACTCAACGCGATGAACCTCATGCTCGAATGGCTTGCAGCCTTGCTGGTGGTGGTAGCCGCCTTCTTTTTGCTGGTGGGTGCTATTGGCTTGGTGCGCTTGCCCGACTTTTACATGCGCCTGCATGCCCCCACCAAGTCGTCGACCTTGGGCGTGGGTGGCGTGCTGCTGGCCTCCATCGTGGTGGCAGCGAGCCAAGATCGCTTCGGCTTGGCCGAGTTGCTGATCACGCTGTTTGTCTTTGTGACGGCCCCCGTCTCGGCCAATTTGCTGGCTCAGGCCGCCCTGCACCAGAAGCTGCCCTCCCAGGCGGAGCCCCCCAGCGATTTGCCGCCCCAGGACCCTCAGGCTTCTGTCTGAGTCAGGCCGCACCAGCAAACGCCGGGCGGCCCCGAGCTTGCTTGAGCCCCTCAGCGAATTAGTCCCAAAACCGGGCAAATCCTGAGACGGGCTCACGCTCGGTGTGCAAACTGTTCTCGATGGCCGCCGGGTCGGCCCGGCCCAGGGCCATGCCGCAGACCACCATCTGCTCGGCAGGCAACGACAGTTCCTCTTCGATCACGCGATGGAACTGCGTGAACGCGGCCTGCGGGCAGGTATCCAGCCCCCGTGCGCGGGCGGCGATCATCACGCTCTGCACAAACATGCCGTAGTCCAACCAACTGCCTTGCTGCATCACCCGGTCGATGGTGAAGATCAGGCCCACGGGCGCATCAAAGAAGCGGTAGTTGCGGGCATGCTGGGCCTGCATGCGGGCCTTGTCGTCTTTGGTGATGCCCAAGAGCGAGTACAAGTCCCAGCCCACCTTGCGGCGGCGGTCGATGTAAGGGCTGCGCCATTCGGTGGGGTAGTAGGCGTATTCCTCGCTGTGGGAGGCGCGCTCGGCCGGGTCCAAATAGGCGGCCTCGATGCGCTGGCTCAGCGCCTTCAGCCGCTCGCCCGTCAGCACATGCACCTGCCAGGGTTGGGTGTTGGTGCCGCTGGGCGCACGGGCGGCCACGGCCAGCAGCGCTTCGAGCGTCTCGCGCGGCACCGGCGTGGGCAGGTAAGCGCGGATCGAGCGTCGAGAGCTCAAAGCAGCATCAACGGCGGTGGTGTGGGCAGCGTTTACGCTGCGGTCCTGGGGAGTGGTGGAGGTCATGATGGTGGTGAGAGAGGATCAAAAAAACAGGCTCACAGCAGCGGCATCAAGGCCTGCTTCAAGGCTGCGGGCAACGGAGCTGGGCGCCGGGAGTCTCGGCAAACGTACACATGAACAAAGTGACCGGCAGCCGCGCTCAGCGGCGCGCCTTCAGCAAACAGCCCGATCTCATAGCGCACGCTGGAGCCGCCCATTTTGGCCACGCGCAAGCCGGCCTCCACTGCGCCCGGAAAGGCCAGCGGCTCGAAATAGTTGCATTGGGTTTCGACCACCAAGCCAATCACCTCGCCGTGGTGGATGTCCAGCGCGCCAGCGTCAATGAGGTAGGCGTTCACCGCTGTATCAAAGTAGCTGTAAAAGACGACGTTGTTGACATGGCCATAGACATCGTTGTCCATCCAGCGGGTTTGGATGGGCCTGAACAGCTTGAAGTCGCTGCGGGGCCGCGCTTGCGGCCGGGTGGGAGCGGGAGGGTTCGACATGGCCCGGTGAGCTTTGTGGTGAACATCTATTTGAACAGGCCCCTCAGCACCCAAGGGCTGGGAATGGCCCAGGGGGTCGGTGGCGACCCTGCTGAGGCATGTGCATCAAGCACCCCGCCACTGTGTCCAGGCCTCAGCGGCCAATTCCAGGGTGCGGTGTTGCAGCGAGACGGTGGTGGCAATGTCATGGCCATAACCCCCAGCCATGCTCAAGGCCACGGGGATACGGCGCTCGCGCAGCCAGCTCAGCACCCGGCGGTCGCGCTGAGCCAGGCCTTCGGCGCTCAGCTTCAGGCGGCCGAGCCGGTCGCTTTCATGCGGGTCTGCACCGGCCAGGTAAAAGGCCAAGCTGGGCGGCGCGCCCGCCAAGCGCTCATCAATCTTGGCCAGCGCACCTTCTAATGCCGCCAAGTAATGGGCGTCGTCGCAGCCATCGTCCAAGTCCACATCCAAGCTGCTGGGCACTTTGCGAAACGGGAAGTTGCGGGCTCCATGCATGGAGAAGGTGAACACCGTGTCGTCTTCGCTGAAGATGTCTGCCGTGCCATTGCCTTGGTGCACGTCCAAGTCCACCACCAGCACGTGCAGCAGTTGGCGGTGGGTGCGGCGCCACTCCGCTTGCATCAGCCGGGCGGCCACCGCCACATCATTGAACACACAGAAGCCAGAGCCCTTGTCTGCACTGGCGTGATGGGTGCCTCCGGCCAGATTGGCCGCCACGCCTTCGGCCAGGGCAGATCGGGCCGCCGCGATGCTGGCGCCCACCGAGCGGCGTGCCCGCTCGGCCATCCAGGGCGACCACGGAAAGCCAATCTCGCGCAGCTCCGCCGCAGACAACAGCCCCTGCAGCACGGCGGTCACATAGCGGGGGCTGTGGGCCAGCAGCAATTCATCTTCGATGGCCTGGGGGGCCTCCGTCAGCCGGATGTGCGGCGACAGCGCTTCCACCCGCTCGCGCAGCAAGGCGTACTTGCTCATCGGGAAGCGATGGCCCGGCGGCAGGGGCAAGACAAAGCGGTCAGAGGTGTAGGCCTTCATCATTGTGCAGATTCAATGCTTACGCAGCAGGATACCCATTTGGTAGAAACATCTACGTACAAATCCCCCCCCCATTTGGGCGATACCCCGCCAATGTCGCAAAGGTGACACTCCCTCCCAACCACAGTTACGCAGCTCATTTTGCTGCACCGCAACAAAACAGCTTGCAATCTACGGATGAACCCTTAGAATACGAGTCATGTTGCAGCGCACAATGAAAGTTGTTGAGTGAGCTGCCTGTGAGTTCCAAACCGTTGAAACAGGAGATTTCTCATGCTGACTGCCGAACAAATCGTTGCCGCTCAAAAAGCCAACCTCGAAACTCTGTTTGACCTGACCAACAAGGCCTTCGAAGGCGTTGAAAAGCTGGTCGAGTTGAACCTGCAAGTGGCCAAGGCCTCCATGGGCGAAGCCGCCGAAACCACCAAGGCTGCCCTGGCTGTCAAGGACGCCCAAGAGCTGCTGAGCCTGCAAGCTGGCCTGCTCCAGCCTGCCGCTGAAAAGGCTGCTGCTTACAGCCGTCATCTGTATGACATCGCTGCTGCCACCAACGCCGAAGTGACCAAGGTTGCTGAAGCCCAAGTCGCTGACCTGCAAAAGAACTTCACCGGCTTGGTTGACACCGCCGTCAAGAACGCTCCTGCTGGCACCGAAAACGCTGTGGCCTTGGTGAAGTCGGCTCTGGCCGCTGCCAACAACGCCTACGACAGCGTGCACAAGGCTGCCAAGCAAGCCGCTGAAGTGGCCGAAGCCAACTTCCAAGCTGTGAGCAACACCGCCGTCAAGGCCAGCCAGCAAGCCACCAAGGCTCGCCGCGCTGCCTAATTCAGACGACCGCCTCCCTCGGGGGGCGACGCGCTGAAAGCCTGACGTGCGACTCAGGCCCTCACCCGCCCCACGGCAGTCGTGCGGCGGGTTTGTTTTTGGGCGCCGCTTTATCGCGTCAAAGCGGCGATCTTTTGGCGGATCGCAGGCAAGGCCGCCAAGGCCGCCTCCCGGCCAGAGGCAATGGCCTTGTGGCGCGCCGTGAAGTCGGCACTAGAGACACCCAGCAGCGGTGGGCGCATCACCACATCGGCATCTTTCAACTCAAAGGTGTTGATGCTGCGGCCCATGATGGCCACGGTTTGCATCAGGATGTCGATAGGCCCAGCCGTAGGTTTGCCCTCGGGCGGCGATGAAATGTCGACGCCAATCACGAGCGTGGCGCCCATTTGTCGGGCAAAGCGCACCGGCACGGGCGACACCAAACCGCCGTCCACATACTCCCGGTCTGCAATCTTGACCGGCTGAAACACCGCAGGCACCGCGCTGGACGCCCGCACTGCCGTGCCCACGTCGCCGCGTTGGAACAAGATAGGCTGGCCGTCCGCCAGGTCGGTGGCGACGATGCCCAGCGGCAGCTTCATGCGCTCGATCGGTGTGCCGCCGGTTTGGGTGCGCATGTATTTGGCCAAGGCCTCACCCTTGATCAAGCCCCGGCCGGGGAAGGCCCAGTCGGTGAGCGCCGATTCATCCATGCCATCGGCCATCTTGCCCAGCTCAGGGCCGCTGCGGCCCGAGGCATAGAGCGCGGCCACCAAGCTGCCTGCCGAGGTGCCCACCACCAGGTCGACCTTGATGCCCTGCTCTTCCAAGACCTGAATCACCCCAATGTGGGCAAAACCTCGGGCAGCCCCGCCGCCTAGCGCCAAGCCAATGCGCGGCGGCTTGGGCGGTGGCGGCGGAATGACGGAGGGCGGCGGCTGCACCACCACCGGTGGCGCTGGGGTTTGGCAGCCCGCCAACGCCAGGGCTGCCAGCCCCAAGCACCACTGGCGGCGGCCCCACAGACAGGCAGACACAGAAGGATCAGAAGCGTTCATCCGCCCATTCTAGGAAGAACGAAAACCTTCTATATATCTGCAAGAAATTTATAAACACCCAGAATGTAGTTCCCAAGCATATAGAGACTGCCTACAGTCGCCCCAAAGCCCAAGAAGGGCGCCTTGAACACGCACACTCCATGTACCAGTACACCGCTTTTGACCGCCAAGTCGTCCGCCAACGTGCGGCACAGTTCCGCGATCAGCTCGAACGCAACCTCGCGGGCGAACTGGCCGACGACGACTTCCGCCCCTTGCGCCTCCAAAACGGCTGGTATGTGCAGCGCCACGCCCCCATGCTGCGGGTGGCCGTGCCTTATGGCGAGCTGTCCAGCAAGCAGTTGCGCCAGTTGGCCCTGATCGCCCGCCAATACGACCGCGGCTTTGGCCACTTCACCACGCGTCAGAACCTGCAATACAACTGGATCCCGCTGCGCCAAGCCGCAGACGTGATGGACAAACTGGCCGAAGTCGACATGCACGGCATCCAAACCAGCGGCAACTGCATCCGAAACATCACCTCCGACGCCCTGGCCGGCATTGCCCAAGACGAGATCGTTGACCCCCGCCCCTATTGCGAGATCCTGCGCCAGTGGAGCACGCTGCACCCTGAGTTTGCCCACCTGCCGCGCAAGTTCAAGATCGCAGTCAGCGGCGCCCAAGAAGACCGTGCCGCCATCGGCTGGCACGATGTGGGCCTGCAGTTGCTGAAAAACGAGGCCGGCGAGGTCGGCTTCAAGGTGCTGGTGGGCGGTGGCATGGGCCGCACGCCCGTCATCGGCTCGGTCATCAATGCCTTTGTGCCTTGGCAGCAGATCCTCGTCTACCTCGAAGCCATTGTGCGGGTCTACAACCGCTTTGGCCGCCGCGACAACCTCTACAAGGCCCGTATCAAGATCTTGGTCAAGGCTGAAGGCCAGGCATTTTTTGACGCCGTCAATGCCGAGTTCGACAAGATCTTGACGCTGGATGCGGGCGGCCGCGAGCACATCATCCCGGTGTCCGAATTGGAGCGCGTCAGCCGCTCCTTCCAAGACCCGGCCGGTGTGCGCCCCGCCACCAACAACTTTGACCCGCACCGCACCGGCAACCCGCAGCCCGCCTTCCTGCGCTGGCTGGAGCGCAATGTGCAGCCGCACCGCGTGCCGGGCTACCGCGCCGTGACCTTGTCACTCAAGCGCGTGGGCTTGGCCCCGGGCGACGCCACCGCCGACCAAATGGATGCCGCCGCCACCATGGCCGACCGCTACTCGCTGGGCGAGTTGCGCGTGACCCATGAGCAAAACCTGCTGCTGCCTTGGGTGCGTGAGGCTGATTTGCTGGCCGTGTGGCATGCCGCCAAAGACGCCGGCTTTGCGACGCCCAATATTGGCCTGCTGACCGACATGATCGCCTGCCCCGGCGGCGACTTCTGCGCTCTGGCCAATGCCCGCTCCATTCCCGTGGCCGAGAGCATCACTGAGCGCTTCGACGACCTGGACGAGCTGTACGACCTCGGCCCCATCGACCTGCACATCAGCGGCTGCATGAACTCCTGCGGCCACCACCACACCGGCCACATTGGCATTCTGGGCATCGATAAAGACGGTGACGAGTGGTACCAGGTCTCGGTGGGGGGCTCCGACGGCAGCACGCTCAGCGGCGCCTCCACCCCCGGCAAAGTGATTGGCCCCTCGTTCGCGGCTGATGAAGTGCCTGATGTCATCGAAGCCTTGATCGAGGTCTACCGCCAGCAGCGCCAACCCGGTGAGCGCTTTGTGGACGCCGCACGCCGCATTGGCGTGCCGCCGCTGCGCGCCGCCGCCGACGCTGTGCGCCGCAGCACCGCGCGCACCGAGTCTGCCGACCCTGCCCTGTCCATCTGAGCTCGAGATCCAACATGCAATTCATTCATTCTCAAGACGATGTCTGGAAGCGCGTGGGGGGCGAAGACGGCCCCAAGCCCCGTGCCAATGCCCTGCTGAGCTGGGAACAATGGCACGCCGTGCGCGACACCTGGCCGCAAGGCCTTTCCGTCGGCGTGATCGTGCCGAATACGGTGGATGTGGAAGACCTCACCGACGACCTGCCCCGCCTGAGCCTGCTGGCCCTGCAGTTCCCCAAGTGGACAGATGGCCGGGCCTACAGCCAGGCCCATGTGCTGCGGGCCCGCCTGCGATTCAAGGGTGAAGTGCGCGCTGTGGGCGAGGTGCTGGTGGACATGATGCCGCTGCTGCACCGCGCAGGCTTCAACACGGTGCAGTTGCGCCCCGACCAGCGTGAAGCCAGCGCCCGCCGCGCCCTGAGCATCGTGACCGAAAACTACCAGGGCGATGTGCACGCCACCCGCCCAGCGTTTGCGAGGACTGCCCTGTGACTCTCTCCTCATCCACTGCCCCCCAAACCACCACCGACGACGACTTCGCGCCGCTGAACTTTGGCCCTTCCAGCGCCATCGACCTCTACGCCCGCAAGACCGAAGGCTTTGAGCAGCGCGTGGCCGACACCTTGGCCCAGCTCCAACAAGCCGCTGCCGAACACCCCGGCCAGATCGTGCTGGCCAACAGCCTGGGCGCCGAAGACATGGTGCTGACCGACCTGATCGCACGCCACCAGTTGCCCATCGCCCTGGGCACCTTGCAAACGGGTGCGCTCAACCCAGAGACCACGGCGCTGATCCCGGCCATCGAGCAGCGCTACGGCCTGAAGGTCGAGGTCTATGAGCCCCAGCACGAGGCTGTGGTGCACTTCGTCAAGACCCATGGCGACAAGGCCATGTACCAAAGCCTGGCCCTGCGCAAAAGCTGCTGCCAAGTGCGCAAGATGGAGCCGCTGTCGCGCATGCTGGCCAGCCGCAGCGCCTGGGTCACTGGCCTGCGCCGCGAGCAATCCGCCAACCGAGGTGCGGTGCCGCACAGCGAAGTGGAAGCCAACGGCCGCACCAAGTTCAACCCCTTGGCCGACTGGACCTGGGCGGACATCTGGCACTACATCGACACGCACAACGTGCCCTACAACGCCCTGCACGACCAGTTCATGCCCAGCATCGGCTGCGCGCCCTGCACCCGCTCCATTGCGGTGGGTGAGCCCTTCCGCGCCGGCCGCTGGTGGTGGGAAGACGAAGCCGCCAAAGAGTGCGGTCTGCACGTCAAGGCTGCTGACGCGGTGGCCGCATGAGCGACGCCGTCTTGAGCATCGGCCCCCAGCCGGGCCATGTCTGCTTCATCGGGGCAGGCCCGGGCGCGGCGGACCTCATCACCCTGCGCGGTGCCAAAGCTTTGGCAAACGCCACCGTGGTGCTGTTCGACGCCCTGACCGACCCTGGCTTCCAAGCCCTGGCCCCCAAGGCCTTGTGGGTGGACGTGGGCAAGCGTGGCTTTTGCAACTCCACAGCCCAAGCTCATATCGACGCCTTGCTGGTGCACTATGGGCGCCAGGGTGAATGCGTGGCTCGCCTCAAGGGCGGCGACCCTAGCGTCTTTGGCCGCTTGGAAGAAGAGATTGAAGCCCTGGCTGAAGCGGGCCTGAGCTATGAGGTCATTCCTGGCATCACAGCGGCCTTGGCGGCTGCAGCGGCCACCGGCCGCCCGCTGACCCGGCGTGGCCGTGGCCGCAGCGTGGCGCTGTCCACCGCCATGACGCGCGAAGGCGCCTTCACCGCTGGCCAGCGCGCCGACACCGAAGTGTTCTACATGGCGGGCCGTCAATTGGCCGCTCTATCTCGCCGTTTGCTGGACGCGGGCTGGGCCGCGGACACCCCGGTGATGGTGGTGTCGCGGGCCGGTTGTGCCGACCAGTCTCAATCCGACCACACTGTGGCCACCCTGGCGGCCGCCGTGGTCTTGCATGCGGGGCGCCCTAGCGTGGTGACCGTCGGTGTAGGCGCCAGCCCCATGGCCGCCAGCACGGCCCGCACTGTCCAGGGCAGCGAGTTTGAGGGGCATCACGCCAAGGCCTGCGCCAGCGCCTAAAATCCGCCGTTTATCGGCCTTTGCCAGTCTGGGCCGCCCGCCAGACTGCTGCCGACACCATTTCATTGACCGAGGCCTTGGCCTCATCCAAAACTTCTCGACCATGACCCACGTCGTCACCGAAGCCTGCATCCGCTGCAAGTACACCGACTGCGTCGACGTTTGCCCCGTCGACTGCTTCCGCGAAGGCCCGAACTTCCTGACCATTGACCCGGATGAGTGCATCGACTGCGCCGTTTGCATCCCTGAGTGCCCGGTCAATGCCATCCTGCCTGAAGAAGATGTGCCTGGCGACCAGCAAGCCTACATCAAGCTCAATGCTGATCTGGCCAAGAAGTGGCCCAGCATCACCAAGCGCAAAGCACCCTTGCCCGATGCCGATGAGTGGAAAGACCGCAAGGACAAGCTGGATCAACTGATCCGTTAAGACGCTCAAGTCCTTGTCCAAAGCCCGCTGCTTCAGCGGGCTTTTTCTTAGGCCGCATAGAATGCTCGCCTGCCGTGGTTCAGCTTGTCTGGGCCACGCATTCGCTAGGGGTGTTGTCACCACAGCTTGCTGTGATGCCGACTGAGACAGTCCCTTTGAACCTGATTGAGGTAATCCTCGCGCAGGGAAGCCATCGAACCACCGTGGGCTCGCCTTTTCTGGCACCCACCCAAAGTCTCCCGATGTTGCTCACCTGCCACCAACTCATGAGTTGCGATGGCACACACTGCTTTTTCCTCCCGCGCCTGGGGCTTGGCCCTGGCACCCTTGTTCACGCTGAACTTCCCGCTGCATGCGCTGGCCCAGGCCAGTGCCGAAGCCGCCAAGCCTGAGTCAGTGACCGTCACCGGCCGCTATGAAGCGCCACCGGCGCAAATGGCCGGTTTTGGCGAGGTACCGCTGGCACGCACGCCGCTGCAGGTCACCAGCATCAACACCACCGCGCTGCGCGATTTAGGCATCGACACCTTGGGCGAAATCACCAAGCTCGACGCCAGCATCGGCGATGCCTACAACGCACCGGGCTATTGGTCCTCTCTGCGCGTGCGTGGCTTTCAACTCGACAACCGAAACAACTACCGCCGCGATGGCCTGCCCATCAGTGGCGAGACCGCCCTCCTGCTCGACAACAAAGAGCGCCTCGAAGTCCTCAAGGGCATCAGCGGTGCGCAGGCGGGCCTCAGCAGCCCAGCGGGCTTGGCCAATCTTGTGGTCAAGCGCCCGCGCGGCCATGCCACCAGCCTGCTGTTGGGCTGGACCGAACAAGCCAGCTTGAAGGCGGCTGTCGATGTGGACCGCCAACTCGGAGCGACAGGCAGCGAGGACAGCCTAGGCTTGCGCGTCAATGCCGCCTACGAAAAGCTGGCCCCTCAGCTTCGTAACGCCAAAGGTGAGCGAGGCCTGCTGGCCGCCGCGCTGCAGGCCAAGCTCAGCCGCGATGATGTATTGGACGCCGAGGTCGAGTGGAGCCGTCAGTCCCAACCCAGCGTGCCGGGCTTCAGCCTGCTGGGCGCCACCTTGCCCAGCGCTGATAAGTTCGACCCGCGCCTGAACCTCAACAACCAGGCCTGGAGCCAGCCCGTGGTGTTTGAGGGCCAAACCGCCAGCCTGCGCTGGACGCGGCAGATCAGCACAGACTGGCAGCTCACCGCCCATGCCGCCAGCCAACACCTGCACACCGACGACCGCTTGGCCTTCCCCTATGGCTGCAGCGCGGAGAACAACTACGACCGCTATTGCAGCGACGGCAGCTTCGACCTCTACGACTTCCGCAGCGAAGGCGAACGTCGCCGCACACAGGCTCTGGCTTTAAGCCTTGAGGGCCGTCTGCGTACGGGCAGCCTGCAGCACCATCTCTCGACCGGCCTGCAATGGAGCCAGCTCACCGCGCGCTTTGGCCGCCAAGCCTATAACTGGGCCGGCGTGGGCCAGGTGGATGGCAGCGTGCAAGTGCCCGCAGCACCGGAGCTGACGGACGAAAACACCCACCGCGACGAGCGCAGCCTGGAATGGCATCTGCGGGACCGCGTAGCGCTCAACGCCGAATGGAGCCTGTGGCTGGGCCTGCGCGCGAACCAGTTGGACCGCAGCAGCGTGCGCACAGATGGCAGCCGCGCCATCAGCTATGAGCAAAGCTTTGCCACCCCCTGGTTGGCCGCCACCTGGCAGTTCAGCCCAGAGACCATGGCCTATGCCAGCTGGGGCCAAGGCGTCGAGACGGATGTGGCCCCCAACCGCCCGCGCTACACCAATGCCGGCGAGCCCCTGCCCGCCCTCAAGAGTGACCAAGTCGAAGTCGGTGTGAAGCACAGCAGCAAGACCCTGGGCTGGGGTGTGACACTGTTTGACATCCAACGGCCCGTGGCAGCCGACCTGGGCGCGTGCGACATCGACAACAGTTGCACCCGCCGCCTTGACGGCAACGCCCGCCACCGCGGCTTGGAGGCCAACGCTGACACCCGCTGGGGCGCTTGGAGCCTGCGCGGCAGCGCAATGTGGCTGCAAGCCCGCCGCGAAGGCAGCGCCACCGCCAGTCTCAATGGCCTGGTGCCCGACAACGTGGCCCAGCGCAGCCTGCGGCTGATGGCCGCGCACCAGCTGGCCGCCCTGCCTGGCCTGACCCTGCAAGCCCAATTGGCCCACGAAGGCCCGCGCTATGTGCTGCCCGACAACAGCCTGCAAGTCGCGTCGTGGACCACCACCAGCCTGTCGGCCCGCTACAGCCTCAAGGCCGTGGGGGCCGAGTGGCTGTTGCGCGCCGGCGTAGACAATGTCTTTGACCGCCGCGCTTGGCAAGAAACGCCCTATCAGTACGGCCACAGCTACCTCTACCCGCTGGCACCGCGCACCTGGCGCGCCTCACTGCAAGTGAATTTGTAAGTCGAATTGGTGAAGCAGCAAATTTTCTGCCTATAATCTGAGGCTTCACTTCCCCGATAGCTCAGTCGGTAGAGCGCCGGACTGTTAATCCGTAGGTCCCTGGTTCGAGCCCAGGTCGGGGAGCCAAGTGAATCACCCTCAGTGGTGTACCGATCAATTCCTCGATAGCTCAGTCGGTAGAGCGCCGGACTGTTAATCCGTAGGTCCCTGGTTCGAGCCCAGGTCGAGGAGCCAATTCAAGCCAAAGTCAGCCGGAGCAATCCCTCTGACTTTTGTGCTTTTTGACGGCACAAATTTGGACCCACCCAAGTGCTGTGGGTAAGCGTTTGTCGTTACGATCTCGTTGCCCACCCACTTTCACGCTCAGTCACTTATGAACCTCCTACTCTTTATCGGCGGCTTGGTGCTCTTGGTCTTGGGTGCGAACGCACTCGTCAGAGGGGCCTCAAAGCTGGCACTGTCTTTTGGCATCAGCCCCCTGGTTGTGGGGCTGACCATCGTGGCCTTCGGCACCAGCGCGCCAGAAATGGCCGTGAGCGTGGGCGCCGTGATGGACGGCAAGATGGATCTCGCCGTGGGCAATGTGGTGGGCAGCAATATCTTCAATGTGCTGTTCATCTTGGGGGTCAGTGCCCTCATCGTGCCCTTGGTTGTCCATGTGCAATTGATCCGCCAAGAGGTGCCCATCATGATCGGTGCGGGCCTGCTCCTGGCGGTCATGTCACTGGATGGCGGCATCTCCCTGTTTGACGGCGTGCTGCTTTGTAGCCTGCTGATCGCCTACACGGTCTTTCTGATCGTGCAATCGCGCCGAGAAAGCGCCGGCGCAGCCAGCGAGTTCGAGGCCGAGTTGCAGCCTGCAGCCCAGGGCTCCTGGGACAAGCATTGGCTGGTGCAAGTGGCCCTGATTGCCGTGGGCCTGGCCGCATTGGTGCTGGGTTCTGGCTGGATGGTGACGGCGGCCGTGAGCTTCGCCAAAGCCCTGGGCGTCAGCGACCTTGTCATTGGGTTGACCATCGTGGCGGCGGGCACCAGCCTGCCCGAGGTGGCGGCGAGCCTGACCGCCGCCTTCAAGGGCGAGCGCGACATTGCTGTGGGCAATGTGGTGGGCAGCAACACCTTCAACATCTTGGGCGTCGTCGGCCTGTCAAGCGTCACAGCGAGCAGCATGGGGGGCACTTTGCCCATCGCCCCCGCCCTGCTGAGCTTCGACTTGTGGGTCATGTTGGCGGTGAGTTTGGCGTGCCTGCCGGTATTCATCAGCGGCTGTGAGATCGCCCGCTGGGAAGGCGGCCTCTTCTTGGGCGGTTATGCCGCCTATGTGGCCTATCTGATCATGGCCGCACAGCAGCACGCTGCTTTGCCCACGTTCTCCTCGGCCATGCTGAGCTTTGTGGCACCGATCTTGATCGTGACCTTGATCGTCACACTCTTCATGCGGCGCAAGGGCCAAGATGGCTGAAGCGCTGGGCCTTAGGGTTGGGTGGCTTCGCGCAGGGTCAACCAAGCCGTCGTGCCCTGGCCTGGGCTGCTGCTCATGCGGAGTTCACCGCCCAGCAGCTTCATGACATCTTGAGCCAAGCTCAGTCCCAGGCCTGCCCCCGGCACGTGGCCGCTCTTGTCGGCTCGCCAAAAGCGTTCGGTGGCATGGGCCAGTTGCTCTTGGTCCATGCCCACCCCCTGGTCACACACCTTGACACTGACTTGGCGCCCGGTCTCTTGACCGGACTCCACATCTAGGCCGACGGCGACTGTGCTGAGCGCTTCCGAGTACTTGTAAGCGTTCGACAGCAGATTTCGCAAGACTTGCTTGACCTCGGTTGGCTCGGCCCAGGCCACCCAAGGGCCCTCACCCACTTGGAGCACAGGCGCGTGGCGGTCTGGAGGCACGGGGTAGTCACTGATCACCTCACAGGCCAGCGCATGCAGGTCGACCGGCTCTAGGTCAAAGGGCAGACCGCCGCGCGCATCAATGCGCGCCATGTCCAGCAGCTCATTGACGATGGTCATCAACACCTCACACTGGCGATAAATGGTCGCCAGCATCTTCTTTTGCCGCTCCGTGGGCATGTCGTAGTTCAGCAGCAGCTCGGTATAGCCATAGACGCTGGCCAGGGGCGTGCGCAGTTCATGCGCCGCTGCCGTCAGAAAGTCCGCCTTGATCTGCTCGGCTTCTAACTCCACCGTCACATCACGCACCCTCAGCAGGTGCGTGCCCTCAGCGTCGCCGCCCTCGCCCTTGCTGCCAGCCGCATTGACGGCCTGGTGCCACGAAAACTCCACTGTGCGCCCCGGAGACGCGGTCACGCCCGTCTGCACCGAGCCTGTGTGCAAGGTCGCCTCGTCCAAACGCAGATCGGCTTGGGTGCTGAGATGCCTCAGGGCTTGCAAGACCGCTTGCAAGGTCTGGCCCATGGCCGCCTGTACATCCAAGCCCGTCAGGCGTCCCACCGCATCGCTAGAGAAGCGCAAGCGATAGTCTTCGTCGAAGGACAGGAAGCCATCGGGGCTGATGGCAGCGATGGCGCCCAGTTCCTCCTGGCGTCGGCGGATGTCGGCCTGAATGCGCTTGCTGTCGTCGATGTCATGCATGGAGCCGGCAATCCGGCTGTGCTGCGCGCTGCCGTCGCGGAACACCTTGCCCAAGAGCTTGAACCAGCGGTAGACCCCACTCTTGGTCTTCAGGCGGCACTCCACATTCAGGTGCGGCGCGTCATCCAGCGCGCCGCCCAGGGCCTCAAAGTAGCTGCCTTGGTCGTCCTCATGCACGAGGGTGTCAAACACGGCCAAGTCCGCCGCAATCTCGCCCGGGCTGTAGCCCAACATGCGGTAGAACTGAGGCGACCACCACATGGTTTGGCTGTGGGTGTCCAGCCAATCCCACAGGGCTTGACTGCCGCCTTCCAGCGCCAGATCCAGACGCTCCTGGCTGCGCTTGAGGTCATCAACGTTTTGCAGCGAACCCGCCATGCGCCGGTGCTCGCCCTGCTCATCGCGCAGCACTTTGGCGCGAGATCGGAACCAGCGGTAGCCACCGGCCTTGGTCAGCAGCCGAAACTCGACCCGATAGTCGGCACCGCCCTCCAGGGCCTGCGCCAAGGCCGTGAATGTGGCCGCTTGATCGTCCGGGTGCAGCAGGCTGTCGAAGCTCACCAAGCTGGGCTCGATCTCGCCCATCTCATAGCCCAGCAAACCGACAAACTCGGGCGACCACCACATGTCCTGGCTGTGCGTGTCCAGCCAATCCCAGAGGCCATCGTTGCCGCCTTCCAGTGCAATGCGCAAGCGCTCGTTGCTCTCACTCAAGCGCTCCTGCGCCGCCCGCTGAAGCGTCATGTCGGTGGCCACGAACATGATGGGAGACGGCGCGTCTGGCACCGGGCGCCAACACGAGACCTCCATCCACAGCGCCTGACGCTCTGGGCGCTCAAAGGAAATCAGGCCGCAGTTGGTGGACGCTTCGGCGCCGGCCGTCAAGGCCTCCCAAGCGGAGGGCGGCTGCCAAGCGCTGACCCAACCCCGCACATCGCACCCCATCAGATGCTGCATCTCATCATCAAGAGCCCGCGCGAAGGCCGGATTGCCGTACACCAAGCGACCTTCGGTGTCCGCCGCAAACACGGGCAAATGCCAGTGCTCCGTGAACTGCAAGCCCACAGGCGACGCCGCCAGCACAACTTCAATTGGTGCGCGGTCTGTCATGCTCGCCCTTCAACTTGCTGCTCTGTGCACATAAGTGAAGGGATTTCGGCCGATCCAAGGCCCTTGTGTAGGGGGACCCGCGCAAGTGAATCAGATCCTTCACGGCCAGGCGAACGGACCGCCGTTACAAGCAGTCTTACCCAGGCCAACTTCTGCAACATAATTCTCATCAGCGAGGCCGATGAAAGCAGCCAAGAATGGCCTTCCGCCTGCAGCCAATGCTCAAGTCTGTGGCCCACTGACCGATACGCACCCATGATCTCTGGAGGGCTCCGCCACTTATCGCGACATCTCTTGGCTGCGGCTTTGTTCGCGCTGGTCTTGTGCGGGCCTCTGGCCGCAGCACCAGACTCGGTCGATCAAGAGATCGAACATCTGCTGAGCCTGCCTACCGTACACGACAAAGCCATCGTGCAGGGCCTTGAGACCTTGCTCACGCATGCTTCCAAGGAGGCGCAGCCCAAGCTCCTCATGAGCCTGGGACTGATGTTGGCAGACGCAGAGGACAAAGCCCCCACGTTGGCCGTCGTCGCGCGTCTAGAGCGTTTGGAAGGTGCCGATGCCAAAGTAGCCCAAGCTGTTTTGCGAGCGGCGCTGGAGCCGCACGCAGAGGCCACTAAACGCTGGCTGTTGGACGCCCAACGCGACTTGACGCCCGCAGTGGGTGACTTGATCCGCTTCCGGTACCTCTCCATTCTCAGCTTTGCCCAAGAAGAGACAGGCCATTTAGACGAAGCTGTTCGCCTGCGCCTGCTCGCCATTGAAGCGGCAGACCGTTTGGGCAACGTGCGCCGAGGCGCCTTGGCACGTTCATCCTTGGCCTGGACCTACATGACCATGCAGCAGTTCGTCGCGGCCAAGGAGGTCAATGCGCGAGCACTGCAGCAGGCTCGCAGCCTGAACAATGACGAGGTGCTGGCGCAGATCCTCAATGCGGAGGCCTTCATCGATGCGGAGTCCGGTCTCCCGGCAGAAGGCCTACGCGCCATGAACGAGGCAATTGCCTTGGTGGAAAACTCTGGCGACAAGTCCTCTATGGCGCTCTTTTTGGGCAATGCTGCGGACTTCAGTCTCAAGAGCGCGGACTACAACACCGCCCTCCAGCAGTCCGAGCGTGCCTTGCGCATGGGCCGAGAATTGAATGACAAAGGCGTGATGGCCTTGGCGCTTTCCAACCGCGCCATGGCCAGAATCATGCTGAGGCAGTTTGACTTGGGCAAAGCGGACCTCAAAGAAGCCATCAAACTGGACGAGGAGTCCGGGCAGATCAGCCAGAAAGCCGCGAGATTAAAGGAGGCTGCCGGCTACCTAGAGCGCGCCGGAGACCTGAACAGCGCCCTCCAGCTTTACCTCGAGTATCGCCCCCTGGCCGACCGGCTCTTCAAGGACAAGCAGCAGCAAGTTGTTTTGGAGTTGCAGGCTGGGTTTGAACGCAGCGAACGGCAACGTGAATTGCGTTTGCTGCAGGAAGAGGCCGCACTGCAAACAGCAGGCCTGGAAGGCAAGCAACTTCAAGAGCGCACCTGGTTGGCCATCGCCAGTGCCGCCGCACTCAGCATGGGACTTCTGGTCTGGCTATGGCGCCAAACCCGCCGCGCCAACCAGCAATTGGCTCAGGTGAATGCCCAGTTGTTGGTCCAGAGTGAGCGTGACCCCCTCACGGGTCTGGCCAACCGGCGTCGCATGGCCCAGGTCATGGCGGAACGCCATAGCGATGGCCGCTGGCACGGCTGCCTGATGCTGGTGGACCTGGATCACTTCAAAAGGATCAACGACCAACACGGACACGCAGCGGGCGACACTGTGTTGGTCGAGGTCGGACGCCGCCTTGCGGCCACAGTTCGTGCCGACGATTTGGTGGTGCGATGGGGCGGTGAAGAGTTTCTGATTGCGGCCCACACAGCCACCGCCGAGGACGCGGAACGCTTGGCTCAGCGGGTGCTGGACTGCCTGTGCCAAGCCCCGGTCACCCACGACAGTCAATCTATCGCCGTCACAGCCTCCATCGGCTATGCCTGCTTTCCTATGGGGCCGAGTCTGCTGACCTTGCCGTGGGAGCGCGCCGTGGACCTGATCGACACCGCGCTCTACTTGGCCAAGGCCCATGGCCGCAACCGCGCCTATGGCGTGCACACCAGAGAGATCACCCGAGAGGACGATCTGCTGGCTGTTGCCTCCTCTCTAGAAGAAGCTTGGCGGAACGGTCACATTGACCTGCAATTGCTGCAAGGCTGCACCGAGACGCCTAGCCCAGGAGCCCCCGCATGAAGCAGTTAGCCTTGCTGCTGCTGAGTCTTGCGCTGAGCACTCCACTGGCTGCGGCCAGCCTGGCCGACACGCTCGACAGACTGGAGCGCCAGGGGCGAGAAGCGCCCGACCGGGCATTGCGTGCCTTAGATCTGCTGCCGCTGACCGCACCCAAGGATGTGTTTCAGCGTCGCATCACCCAAGGTCTGATCTATGCCGCGAACGGCCGGGCTCAAGAGGCCCGATCCATCGCAGAAGCACTGCAGCAAGCTGACCCTGCCCTGCATGGTGACGCCGGACTGGTGGCTGCCGACATGGTGCTGGCCCAATTGGCACAGGTCGAGGCCAAACCGGATCGCGCCGCCAGCCACACCCAAGCAGGCTTGCAGAGGCTTGAGCTCAGTTGTGAGCCCCCCACCAGCGCTTGTGACTGGCGGCGGCAGTGGCAGTTGCAAATGCTGGCCAGCGGCGCAGCGCGTGCCAGGGGCCTGGAGGACGAAGCCAGACGCATGGCGCAAGCCGCCCTGCACACCGCCAAGAGTGGCAAAGACGCCTACCGCCAAACTGTCTCCCTGGTGGGCTTGGCCGCACAGGCCATCCATGCCGAGCAGCTGGACCAGGCCGACCGCCTGCTGCGGCAGGCCCGTGGTTTGGCAGACCAGACCAATGAGCCAAGCTTGAAGGTCCGCGTCTTGATGTTCACTTCGCAACTGCAAGGTGCACGCAACGACAGCGTCGGGATGCAAGGCCACCTGCGCGAGGCCCTGGCGTTGGCGCAATCTGCACACCTCACCCGCCATGCCGTCACCATCCTCATCAACTTGTCAGACTTGGAGCTCAAGGCACACAGGCCAGCCCAGGCCATTCAAGCCCTGGAACAAGCGCAATCGAGCATGTCCGCACTGAAGGACAAGCGCATAGAGGCGACCCTGAAACACAACTTGGGCATGGCCCGTCTCGCCCTGGGGCAGGTCGCAGCAGGCAAACGCGACATCGAAGCCGGGCTCACCCTTTGGGAAGGCTCAGGCGCGCGCGAAGAGCTGGCCAGCTCTTTGCAAGAGTACAGCGAAGCCCTGGCAAAAGCCGGAGACACGGCAGGCGCCTTGTCGGCCTACCACCGTGAACGCAAGCTCAAGAACGAAGCCTTGGCAGCCGACCGAGAAGCCTCGCTCAGCGCCTTGCACAGCCGTTTCAACAAAGACGCCCAGAAGCGAGAGATCGAACTTCAAGTGCGCGAGAACGCAGTGCAGAAAGCCCTGCTGGACAACCATCAGGCGCGCCAACGCCTTTGGGCCTGGCTGGCGGTGGTGGCACTGCTCATCATGGTCATCCTGATTTTGTTGTTGCGGCGCATGCGTCAAACCCAGCGCCTGCTGCGCCGCCGTCAAGACGACTTGCGTGTGCAGAGCGAGCAGGACAGCCTGACCGGCTTGGCCAACCGCCGCAGTCTGCACCGCAGCATTCAAGCCGCCCAGGGCGACGCCGGAGAGTACCGGGGTGGCCTGTTGCTGATTGATCTGGACCATTTCAAACGCATCAACGACGAGCACGGACACGGCGCGGGCGATGTGGTGCTGCAAGAGGTGGCGCGGCGCCTCAAAGCCTTGATCGGCCCCGCCGATGTGGTGGGACGCTGGGGCGGCGAAGAATTTGCCATTCACCTGGCCCAGGCCACGCCCAAGCGCACCGCAGAGGTCGCTGATGCTGTGCTGCAGGCCATTGGTGGACGCCCCGTGCTGCTGCCGTCCGTGGCATTGCGCGTCACCGCCTCAGTGGGTTTCGGCACCTACCCATTGCCCCAAGCAGCGCTGCATGTGGCCTGGGAGCAAGCCCTGAACTTGGCCGACATGGCGCTTTACTTGGCCAAGAGCCAAGGCCGCAACCAAGCCCTAGGCCTGGCCGCCGTGCAAGCGGAGACGCCCGAAGCCTTGGCCGAGATCGAGGCAGATTTTGAGAGCGCCACTCGGCTGGGCAAGGCGCAGCTGCAGTCGCTGGCGGGGCCGGCGCTGCACAATGGCGGGCATGCCCCGGCCTAAACCCAGCCTTCTTCGCCTCACGGCCTCAGCGCTGTTCAGCTTAGCTTTGCCGCTGGTTCAAGCCATGGCTCAAACGCCTGCCACCACCGAGCTGAACCTGGCCAATCAGGCCGAGCTAGAGCAGGTCCCCGGCTTGGGGCCCCAATTGGCAGAGCGGCTCTTGCACGCCCGCCGAGCAGGCTTGTTCATCAGTTGGGCCGACGCCCAACAGCGGGTCAAAGGCCTGGGTCCGGCGAGTGCCAAACGGCTGTCTGAACGAGGCCTGCGCATCAACGGCCAAGCCTGGGCGGCCGCTACACCGTTGCCGAAGCCGTGACGGCCACCCCAGACTGAGGCCGCTTCTGCCCTGAAGCCGCCAGCGGCTCGCTCCAGCCAAAGAAGCTCAGTACCTCCTGTCGTCGCGCCAGGGTATCGGCCTCGCCCAGCGCCATCAGCTCACAGGTGTAGTCCGACTCAAACAGCAGATAGCTGGCCAAAGCCGCCCCGCGTGCGGTCTGCCCCTGCCCATTCACGCCCACACCCCGCAGCAGCGCCCGGATGGGCGTAGGCAAGGCGTTGAGATGGCGGGCTGCGATGTCGTCCAAGCGCTGAGTCGGCGCAATCACCAGCACATCAATGGGCCGCAGGTGCGTGTGGGCACGTGCCTCGGGTGGCAAGAGGCGCAGCGTCGCGTTAATGCGCTGCAGGCGCTCCACATCCACCGCCAAGGCATCCAGAAAGATGTTGGAGAGCGCATGCCCGGCGATCTGCGCCATGTTCGGGTAATCGGTGCTGCCCACGCGCCGCCCCGGCGGCTCATGCATGCGGCCTGCCCCCACCACCAAAACACGCTCGGCCCCCAGATGGACGGCGGGCGAGATGGGCGCGGCTTGGCGCATGGAGCCGTCGCCAAACCACTCTTGCTCACCCAAGAGCGGCAAGCGGGTGGCTGGGAACACAAAAGGAATAGCCGCAGACGCCAGCAAGTGCTCGACACTGATGCGGCTATGCACCGCCATGCGCTGCGAGCGCACCCAATGGTCGGCTGGCTGGGCAGCATCGTAAAAGGTCACATGCTGACCACTGCTGTAGCTCGACGCACTCACCGCCAAGGCCTTCAAGTGCCCCTGGGCAATCAGTTGCGGCACACGCTCTACAGCCACCAGCTGACTCAACAGGCTGGCCAGCGGGCTGTTGTCCAACAGCGATCGGGGCTTGAGCTTGCGCCAACGGGCAATCACCCAGCCAATCGACATCATGGTCAGCCAGTTGGCGCCGCTGCGAATCACGCCAATCGAATCCGCACGGTAAACCTGATCGGCATGAAACTGCGCCCACACCTCGACCAGCTTACTCACCGCCAGGTCAAATTCATCGGCACAGCCGGCCAGCGCCGCCGCATTGATGGCCCCGGCCGAGGTGCCGGCAATCACCGGAAACGGGTTGCCCGCAGGGGCGACACAGCTTTGGCGAATGTCTCGAAGCGCCTTCAACACCCCCACTTGGTAGGCCGCACGCGCACCGCCCCCCGTGAGGATCAGGCCGGTTTGCGGAACGTGGGTCATGGTCGGACAAGTCTAAGGGTCGATGCAGTCGGCCAGGGGTTCAAAAAGCCCAGGCAACACCCAGCATCTCGCTGTCCTGACGTTAAAGTCAATCCTCTATGGTCGCCCCTGCCTCCCATTCCTTACACCCTCCTGGTCTGCTGGTGCTGCACGGCAACCGCCTAGAGTGGCTGGCCGACGCAGTGGCCCATTGGCTGGCCGCCCACCCGCTGCCGCCCTTGGAGCCCGAGGTCATGCTCGTGCCCTCCAACGGCATGGCCGAGTGGCTGAAGATGAACCTGGCCCAGCGCTGGGGCGTGTGCGCGGCTTCCCAGGTGGAGTTGCCCGCCCGCTTCATCTGGCGGCTCTACCGCCAAGTGCTGGGTGCCCACACCGTGCCCTTTGAGTCGGCGCTCGACAAAGCCCCGCTGACCTGGCGCCTGATGCAAGGCTTGGCCTCCTGGGCCCAAGAAGACGCCTTTGCGCCGCTGCGTGCCTACCTGGGCCAAGGTGAGCAAGCCGCCACCCGGCGCTGGCAACTGGCCCAAACCTTGGCTGACTTGTTCGACCAGTACCAGATGTACCGCGCCGACTGGCTGGCTGATTGGAAGGCCAAGGACGATGTGCTGCAAAAGCCCCAAGGCAGCAGCAACCCGCTGCCTGCAGACCAACTTTGGCAGGCCGAGCTGTGGCGCCGGGTGCTGGGCACCGTCACTGAAGCGGCCGACCAGCAAGGCTTGCGCCCCGAGGTCCACCGCCGCGCCATCGCTGCCCTACGCGGCAGCGAGCCCACGGCCCAGCCGCTGCCCGGCCGCGTGCTGCTTTTTGGCACCACGCACTTGCCTGCCAGCACGCTGGACCTCTTGGCCGCGCTGGCCACCCGCATCCCGGTGATGCTGGCCCTGCCCAACCCCTGCAGCGTCTATTGGGGCGACATCATCGACGGCCGCGAGCTGCTGCGCGCCACCGCCAAACGCCACCAGCGCGGCGGGGCCGACCTCAGCACCGTGCCGCTGGAGCAGATGCATGCCCACGCCCACCCGCTGCTGGCCGCCTGGGGCCGCCAGGCGCGCGACTTGGTGCGGCAACTGGATGCCTTTGATGAGTCGCAGCGCCTGCAAGCTGCCCTCGATGTGCCACGCATCGACCTCTTCGACGACAGCCCCGCCGACAGCCTGCCTCTGCTGGGCCAGGTACAGGCCCACATCCGCGACCTGCGCCCGCTGCACGAGCACCCGCGCCTAGCTTTGGCCGACGACGACCAGAGCATCGTCTTTCGCCGCTGCCACAGCTTGGTACGCGAACTGGAAGTGTTGCAAGACCATCTGCTGACTCTCATGGCGGCGGGCGGCAAGGGCAACAGTGCCGCACTGCATCCACGCGACATGGTGGTCATGGTGCCGGACATTGCGGCGGCTGCCCCGGCCATCCGCGCCGTTTTTGGCGCCATCCCACGCCACGACCCCCGCTTCATTCCCTTTGACATTGCCGACCTCTCTAGCCGCGACACCAGCCCGCTGCTAGCCGCACTCGACTGGCTGCTGCGCCTGCCTCAGCAGCGCTGCACCCTGTCTGAGCTGCGCGACCTGCTGGACGTGCCCGCCCTGCGCCAGCGCTTTGGCCTGCCCGAAGACGGCCTTTTCCGCCTGAACGCCTGGATGGAAGGCGCCGCCTGGCGCTGGGGCCTGGACGCCACCCACCGCGACAGCCTGGGTTTGGGTGCCAGCGGCGAGACGACCTCGGGCCTCTGGGCCCTGCGCCGCATGCTGCTGGGCTTCATGAATGGCCCGCGCGGGGATGGTGAATATGCGGGCATCGCTCCGTACACCGAGGTCGGCGGTCTGGACGCCGAGCTGGCAGGCTGCCTGGCCCTGCTGCTGGAGCGCCTGCTGCACTGGGCGCAGGCCCTCGCCACGCCCACCACGCCCACGCAATGGGCCGAGCGCTTCCGCGCCCTGCTGGCCGACCTGCTGCTGGCCAAAGCCGACGACGAACGCCAGACCCTGGCCGCGCTGGACAAAGCCCTGGGCACCTGGCTGGCCCACTGCGCCGAGGCCCAGTTCAGCGCAGAGCTGCCTATGGACGTGGCCCGCGAGGCTTGGCTCAACGCCGTCGATGAGCCTTCGGTCAACAAGCGCTTCAAAGCCGGGGGGCTGACCTTCTGCACCCTGATGCCCATGCGCGCCATCCCCTTTGAGGTGGTGGCCCTGCTGGGCATGAACGAGGGCGACTACCCACGCCGCGCCGTGCGCAACGACTTCGACCTGCTGGCCCTGCCCAGCATGGCGCGGCCGGGTGACCGCTCGCGCCGCGATGACGACCGCCAATTGATGCTCGACGCCCTGCTGGCCGCGCGCCGCGTGCTCTATGTCAGCTGGGCCGGCTTCAGCCCGCGCAACAACGGCGAGCAGCCGCCCTCGGTGCTGGTGGCCCAGTTGCGCGACTACCTGGTCAGCGGCTGGGGCGAGGCCGCCGTGCAAGCCCGCACCGTGGACCACCCGCTGCAGCCCTTCAGCCGCCGCTACTTTGAACAGGGCAGCGCCCTGCACACCTGGGCGGCCGAGTGGCGCGGCGCCCATGACAGCCCCACCGTTGTCCCGCAAACTCACACCACAGCGCCGACTGAAGGCCCGCAGCCCGTCACGCTCAAAGACTTGGCACGCTGGCTCAAGAACCCGGTGGCCGAATACCTGCGGAGCCAGTTGCACGTCGAGCTGCGCGACCCCAAAGATGGCGCGGGCGACGACGAAGTTTTTGCCTTGGATGGCCTCTCGCACTGGCAGCTGGGCGACGCCGCCTTGCAGGGCTTGCAGGCCCCGCTGCTGGCCCTGTGCCAGGACGGCGACACCCGTGCCGCACAAGCGCAAGTCCCAGCCTTGATGGACGCGATGGTGCAGCACTGGGCCAGTGCGGGCCAACTGCCGCTGGGCGCGCCCGGCGAACAAGGCCTGGCCCGCTTGCGCGCCACGTGGCAGCACAGCTTGCAAGCGTGGCTGCAGGCGCTGCAAGCCTGGCCCCAGGCTTTGGGCCCGGCGGCGCTGCATTGGGCGCATGAGCAAGCACCGTTGGACGACTGGTTGCCAGGGCTGCGTGGACAGCCCAAGAGCCCTGGGGCCTTTCAGTGGGTAGAGGTCTCGGCCAGCAAGGTGGCAATCCCCGCCTCCAGCCAAAAGCAGGTCGACCGCGTCCGCCCCGACAAACTGCTGGCCGCTTGGGTCGGCTTGACGGCACTGGCGGCGCAGGGGCAACTCGCCGGTCTGACCTTGATCGGCGCCGACGCTACCGTGCGCCTGGAAGCCCCGGACGCCGACAGCGCCGGCGAGGTCCTGACCCATCTCTTGAGCACCTGGGCCCAAGGCCAAACTCGGCCTTTACCCTTGACGCTGCGTGCCGGCCTGGCCTATGCCCTGGAGCAAGACGTTGCCAAGGCCTTTGAGGGGGACGAACGCCAAGTCGGCGACGTGGATCACCCAGCCGTGGCTCGGCTCTTTGCAGATGCGGATAGCCTCCTGGCCAGCGGCGAGTTTGAGGATCTGGCCGAGGCGGTCTACGACCCGCTCGCCGCCTGGGCCGCCACCGCGCAGATCGAATGGCATGGCGAGGCTGGCGACGACAGCGACGATGAAGGCCGCGACGAATGAGCACCGACGACACCGTGCAAGCCCTGTCGCCCTTGAGCTTTCCACTCTGGGGCAGCCGCCTGATTGAGGCGAGTGCGGGCACCGGCAAAACCTGGACTATGGCGGCGCTGTATGTGCGCTTGGTGCTGGGGCATGGCGGCGAGGCCGCCCACCCCCGCGCGCTGCGGCCCGACCAGATCTTGGTGATGACCTTCACCCGCGCTGCAACGCGCGAGTTGAGTGACCGTGTTCGGGCCCGCCTGGTGCAAGCCGCGCAGGCCTTCCGGGGCAGCCTAGCGGCCAAAGACGAGGACGAGTTTCTGACGGCCTTGAAGGCCGATTGGCCGGAAGGCCAGTGGCCACAAGCCGCCTGGCGGCTAGAGCAAGCCGCCACCAGCATGGACGACGCGGCCATCCACACCATCGACGCCTGGTGCCAGCGCATGCTGCGCGAGCATGCGCTGGACAGCGGCAGCCTGTTTGACGAAACCCTGCAGCCCGAAGAGCAAGCCCTGCGCCAACAAGCCCTGCAAGACGTTTGGCGCCAGCAGGCCTACCCGCTCACGGCTCCGCAGATGACGGCCTTGGCCAGCATCTGGCCGGACTTGGCCCGCATGGCCGCGGATCTCAAAGACCTGCTCCCCCACACCCTGCCCGACTCGCCCCATGCAAACCTGGCTCAGGCGCTGGACGAAGTGGGCGGCGAGCGCCTGCGCCGGGTGCAGGCCGCACGCCAGGGCTGGCCTGAGCGGGTGGCGGCGATGCGAGCTTGGTTTGAGGTCCAACTCCCAACAAAGCACTGGAGTGGGAACAAGCTCAAGCCCGACACCGTCGCCAAGCGCTTGGCTGTGCTGGACACATGGGCACGCAACGACACGGCTGAAGCCCCGGATTTCAAAGCCATGTCCACCGACAAGGGCGTGTGCTATTTCATGCCCGACGCGCTGGAGACCTGTCGCAACAAAAACGCCCCGGACACGCCCATTCCGCCAGTATTCGACGCCTTCGCCCAACTCCGAGCCGACTTGGCCGATCTGCCCGAGCTCGCCCCCGCGCTGCGCTGCGTGGCCACCCACGCCGTGCAGCGCCGCATGCGTGCCCTGCAACAGGCCCGGCGCGAGCTGAGCTTTGGCGAGGTCCAAGAGCGCCTGGCTAAGGCGCTGCTCGGCCCGCAAGGTGCGCGGCTGCGTGAGCGCATCGTTGAGCAAACGCCCGTCGCCTTGATTGATGAGTTTCAAGACACCTCGGCGCTGCAGTACCAGATCTTTGATGCACTGTTCCACCCGCCAGCCAACGACCCGGCCACCGCGCTGCTGCTGATTGGCGACCCCAAGCAGTCCATCTACCGCTTCCGGGGCGCTGACATTGCCAGCTACCTGCAAGCCCGCCGCGCCACGGCGGGGCGGCACTACCGCCTGGGCACCAACTTCCGCTCCAGCATCGCCGTGGTGCAGGCGGTGAACGCGCTTTTTGAGCAAGCCGAGAGCCGCGAGGCCAACCGAGGTGCCTTTGCCTACCGCGAGGCCGATGGCCGCAACCCCCTGCCCTTCGCGCCCGTGCTGGCCCAAGGCCGCCCCGAGCGCTGGGTGGTGGGTGGGCTGGACCAAGCGGCGCTGACCGTCTGCTGGGAGGGCGAGCTGCTGAACGGTGACGCCTACCGCGAGCGCATGGCCGCACTGGCCGCCGAGCGCATCTGCACCTGGCTGATGGATGACAGCGCAGGCTTTGACAGCGAGAAGGGCTTTGCGCGCCTGCGCCCCGCCGATGTCGCCGTGCTGGTGCCCGGCCGCCGCGAAGCCCAGGCCATGCGCCGAGCACTCCAGGCGCGGGCTCTGCCCTCGGTCTATCTGAGTGACCGTGAATCGGTGTTCGACTCGCAAGAGGCCTTGGACCTGCTGCGCTGGCTGCAGGCCGTGGCCCAGCCAGGCGACATCGGCCTGGTGCGTGCCGCCTGGGCCAGCAGCACCTGGGCATTGAGCTTAGACGAGCTGCAGCGCATGGCCCAAGACGACGAGCTGCTCGACGAGCGCTGCGAGCTGATGCGCAGCCTGCAAAACGTCTGGCGCAGCCAGGGCGTGCTGCCGATGTGGCGGCAAACACTGCATCGGCTGGGGCTGCCGCAGCGGTGGTTGATGCAAATGGGGGGCGAGAGACGCCTCTCCAACGTGCTGCACCTGGCCGAGCTGATGCAGCAAGCCGCTCAAGACGCGCTGGCCGTGCCCGGCGAGGCGGGGCTGATCCGCTGGCTGACCCAGCATGTGCTGGACGCCCGAGCCCAGCGCGGCCAGGCTGAAGACCAGATCGTGCGCCTGGAGAGCGACGCTGACTTGGTCAAGATCGTCACCATCCACCAAAGCAAGGGCCTGGAGTACCCCTTGGTGCTGATGCCCTTTGCCGGCCACTTCCGCCCGCTGAAGAAATCGGCGATCAAAGCGGTGCAGCGCGCGCTGCCGGACAGCGCTGAAAAGAGATGGGACCTGAACCCCAGCGACGAGGCCAAGGCCGAAGAAGACCATGAACGCCTGCGCGAAGAACTGCGTCTGCTCTATGTGGGCCTGACCCGCGCCCGCCATGCACTGTGGCTGGGCTTTGCGCCGCTGCGGCGGGGCCAAGGCCAGAAGCCCCAATCCCACCTCAGCGCCTTGGGCCGCTTGTTGGTGGGGCCAGAGGAGGTTGAGGTGCCCACACTGGAAGCCGCCGTGGACGACTGGCCCGGCCGCCGCACGCTGGGGCCTGCGCTGCGCATCGAGCCCGCCCAAGACCCGGCCCCGCTGACCCGCTGGGTGGCCGCCGAGGCCCCGCCCGCTTTGGCGCCTGCCCGCCCCTACGCCGGGGGTTTTGACACCCGCTGGGGCGTGGCGAGTTTTTCATCTCTAGTGCGGGCCATGAGCACGCACGGCTCGGCGCTAACGCCCCTGCCCCGCCAAGCCGCAGAGGATGAAACCCTGGCTGAGTCGCTCGAGGCGCCGCTATCGACCGCAGCAACACCTAGCCTCGTCGCACCATGGCACCGCTTTGAGCGTGGCGCTTTGGCGGGCAACTTTTTACATGAGCAACTGGAGTGGCTGGCCACCCAGCACTTTGCATGGGGGCCGGGCACCGAGGCCGCGCTGCGCCAGCGCTTTGAGCGCGCGGGCCGCAGCGCCCAAGCCGACGATGGCGTGGCCTGGTTGCAAGCCCTGCTGGCGGCCCCGTTGTGCGACGCGCAAACCCAGGGCCCGGGCGTGGCCGCGCCCGAGCTGCAACGCGTGATGGCCGAAATGGAGTTTTGGCTGCCAGCGGCCCAACTAGATGCACCAGAGGTGCACCGGCTCTGCCAAGCCCAGCTCTGGCCCGAGCTGCCCCGCCCTGCGCTGCCCCAGCGCCAACTGCACGGCTTGGTGATGGGCTTTGCTGACTTGGTGGTGGAGCATGAGGGCCGCTTTTGGGTGCTGGATTACAAGAGCAACCACCTGGGCTCGCAGGACGCGGCCTACACGCCCGAGCGCATGGCCCAGGCCTTTGTCGAAGCCCGATACGACGTGCAGGCCGTACTCTATCTACTGGCCCTGCACCGCCTGCTGCGCAGCCGCTTAGGCGCCGCCTATCAGCCTGAACACCACTTGGGCGGCGCGCTCTACTGGTTCATCCGCGGCGTGGCCGCCCCCAGCCATGGTGTGCTGACAGTGCCCACGCCCTGGCCGCTACTGCAGGCACTGGACGCGATGCTGGAGGGTCAGCCATGCTGAGCACCCAACTGACCCGCTCGCTGTTTGACGAGCCCGAAACCGTGGAACCTGCAGCCACCGCCCTCACCGCGCCTGAGTTGCTGGCCACCCTGCGCCACTGGACCGAGCAGGGCTGGCTGCGGCGCCTGGATGCTGCGCTGGCCGCGCTGGTGCACGATCTGCATCCCGCCAGCCCCCCAGCGCTGCTGCTGGGCGTGGCCCTGCTCTCGCACCTGGAAGGCCAAGGCCACACCTGCATGCCGCTGCAAGCCCTGCACACCCAGCGCAGCATGTGGCTGCCCTGGCCGCCGGTGGGCCAAGCAGCACTGGAGTCGCTGTGGCCACTGTTGCCTACCAGCGAGGATCAATGGCACGGTTTGTTGGCCGAGCAGCCCACGGTGCGTGAGCAGCAGCAACCGGACCAGGGTCAGCCGCTGGTGCTGGCCCAGCACCCTTTGCGCCTCTACCTCCGCCGCCACCACGCGGACGAGCAGGTGGTGGCCCAGCACCTGCGTTGGCGCAGCCAGCCGGCGGAGGATTCACCAGCGCCCAGCCTGCTGCGCCTGGTGCTAGCCCAACTCTTTGGTCCGGCCAATGAGCAACATGTGGACTGGCAGCGCCAGGCTTGCGCGTTGGCCTTGCGCGCCCGCTTGGGCGTGATCACCGGCGGCCCCGGCACTGGCAAAACCTACACCGCCGCCCGCTTGCTGGCCACGGTGCTGGCCACCACGCCCGAGCCCAGCAGCTTGCGCATCGCCCTGGCCGCCCCCACCGGCAAGGCCGCCGCGCGGCTCAAACTCAGCATTGCAGACGCGCTGCTGACCCTGCCGGAGGTCACCTCCCCGCGCACCGGCGAGACGCTGGACATGCCCGCCCTGGTCAGCCGCCTAGAGACCGCCCGCACCCTGCACGCTTGGTTGGGCGCCCGCCCCGACACCCGGCAGTTCGCCCGCCATGCCGGCAACCCGCTGGCGGTGGACGTGATGATCGTGGACGAGGCCAGCATGATCCACCTGGAGATGATGGCCGCCCTGCTGGACGCCCTGCCGCCCCACGCCCGCCTGGTGCTGCTGGGCGACAAAGACCAGCTCGCCTCCGTCGAAGCCGGGGCCGTGCTGGGCGACCTCTGCCAAGGCGCTGAGCGAGGCGGCTACAGCCCAGCCACCGCCGCTTGGCTGCAGCAAGCCACCGGCCAGGCCTTGCCCACCGAGACGCTGGCCAGCAGCAGCCCCAAGCCCTTGGCCCAGTTGACCGTGATGCTGCGCGAAAGCCGCCGCTTCAGCGGCCCCATTGGCCAATTGGCCCTGGCCGCTAACCGGGGCGATGCTGCAGGGGCCACCCACGCCTTGATGCACGCCGGGCCTGAGCTGGCCGCAGACTTTTCAGCCCAAAGAGAACGCCTGATCCACCTGGCGCTGCATGGCCGGACCGAAGCCCCTGAACCTGGCGGTTATGCGCGCTGCCTGGCCGCACTGGCCGAGCGGCCTGCAGGCAGCGAAGAGGCTCACCTTACATGGGTGCGTGGCCTGCTGCAAAGCTTTGAGCGCTTCCGCCTGCTCTGCGCCACCCGTGAAGGCCCCTGGGGTGTCAGCGGTCTCAACGACGCCATTCAACAAGCCATGGCGCAGACCGGCCTTGTGCGCCCAGACGGCCTGTGGTGGCCCGGCCGCCCGGTCATGGTCACCCGCAACGAGCCCGCCCTGGGCGTGTTCAACGGCGACATTGGCCTGACCCTGTCCGCCTGGAGCGCACCGGGACAGCCCGCTTCGCTCAAAGTGTGGTTCGCCCAAGGCGACACCCTGCGCGCCATCAGCCCCATGCGCCTGCCCCACACCGACACCGCCTTTGCCATGACGGTGCACAAATCCCAAGGCTCCGAGTTCGGCCACACCGTCCTGGTCTTGCCTGACCAGGGCGGCCAGTTGCTCAGCCGCGAATTGGTCTACACCGGCATCACCCGGGCGCGCCAAGCCTTCACCTTGGTGTGCCCACAACGGCAGATTTGGGGGCAGGCGCTGGAGAACCGCACACAGCGCGCCAGCGGCTTAGGGTGGGTGGTGAATGCGCTCTAGCGCAAGCGCCCTTTGAATGATTTTTAGATCAACAATCTCTTGGCAGATTCAAACATCAACAATCTGTCATCTGCAAGTGTCATGTCACTTGAGTTTTGCATTCCAGAGAAAGATGAACAATCCGCCATCGCCACCATCCTCTCGGGTATGGATGCCGACCTCACCGCGCTCGAAGCACGCCTCGCCAAATCCCGCGCCGTCAAGCACGGGATGATGCAAGAGCTGTTGACGGGCCGCACGCGGCTTGTCTAGTGGACCTGAGTCCATTGACGGCGGGAATAGCACAATCAATCAGGGGAAGGTTCATGCAATCCACCGGCGAAGACATCCGCCAATGGCTGCTTCAACAGCCAGATTGGCTTCAAGAAGCTGCAGACCGGCTGCTGAGCAAGGGGCCACTTAGCCAATCCGATGTGCAGGACCTCGTGGCCTTGCTGAAAACGCCGCACGAGCAAAAGGTCACCAACCACCGATTCTTTGCTGGCTTGCCGCAACCGGCTCACGCCAATGTTGACTTGCGCTTGCACAGCATCAGCGAGATTGCAGACATCGAAGGCCTGGCTCCACGTCGCCCATTGACATTTGGAAAGTCGAACCTGACGGTAGTCTATGGCCATAACGGATCGGGTAAATCCAGCTACGCGCGGCTGCTGAAAAAAGTGACCGGCAAGCCCAGGGCTCAAGAGTTGAAAGCCAATGTCTTTCAGCCCAAAGCACCTAAGAGCAAGTGCAAATTCACATATGCGCTTGCAGGCAGAGAGACCCAAACAGAATGGGTGGCGAATGCCGTGCCCATTGAAGCACTTCGGGCAGTTGACATCTTCGATGCGGAGGAAGCTGCCCACTACCTTAGAAACGAAAGTGCTGCCGCCTATACCCCTCCCATCGTCGCGATGTTCGAGGGCCTTGCTGGAGCATGCGATCTGGTAAAGGCCAAGCTACAAGCTGAGCAAGACCTGCTGATCAAGGCCTTGCCAGCTATGCCAATTCAATTTTCGACGACAGCCGCCCATGCGGAGTATTCGCGCCTCAAGCCCAATGTGAGTGAGGACATCTTGAATGACCTGCTCACATGGACAGACGACAACGAAAGAGTACTGAACCAGACCATCGAGCGATTGAAAACCGGTGACCATGGAGCACTTGCCAGGCAGAAGCGCGCGCAACAGACCCAGGTTCAGCAGATTGCGACCGGCCTGCAACAGGCATTCAATGCCTACGGTGCCGTCGCCACAGAAAGCCTACGCGCATTGCGTGCCACCGCTCAAAGCAAACGCAAGATCGCCATGGAGTCTGCAAAGGTTGAGTCAGCAGAGCTGGACCAGGTTGGCTCTGACACCTGGCGAGCTATGTGGATGGCTGCACGCGAGTACTCGCAAGACGTCTACTCGGCGCAACCGTTTCCAGCCACGCAGAGTGCCCGCTGCGTGCTGTGCCACCAAGAACTGTCACATGCCGCCCAAGAACGCCTGAAGGCATTTGAACGCTTTGTGCAGAGCAAACTGGCATCGGAGGCAACTGCCGCAGAAGCCGCGTACACGAACTCGAAGAATCAGTTGCCCATTGCTTGGACGTCAATCCAAACCGACACACATGTTCAGGCCGCAGGGCTTACCTCCGAAGAGGTCTGGCCGAAGTACTTGAAAGCATTCTGGGCAAGTGCTGTCCAGGCCAGAACAGCATTGATCGATGACGAGAAGGCGGCGCCAGCCATTCCAGTTGCAGATGTCTCCGATGCGGTCAAGACACTGACAGACTTTGCCGACCAGCTTGAGAAAGAAGCACTCCAACACGATGCAGATGCCAATTGCATTGACATGATCGCGCTGCAGAGGGCGAAGTTGGAACTGGATGCGAAGAAGTGGGTTAGCCAGCAAGCCGTTGCCGTGCGTGCCGAAGTCGAGCGCCTGAAGCAATACAAGACCTATGACGACTGGAAGTCATTGGCGAACTCACTGCGCATATCGAAAAAATCGAGCGAAGTGGCTGAGCAGGTCATCACACGAGCCTATGTAAAGCGCTTCAACGGTGAGTTGCAGGCCCTGGGTGCGACCCGCATCAAGGTAGAACTGGTCAAAACCAAAGCTGAAAAAGGCAAGGTGCTACACCGCTTGCAGCTCAAAGGCGCTGTCGGTAAGCAGGCCATCGACGCAGTGTTGAGTGAGGGTGAGCGAAGAATTGTTGCGCTCGCGGCATTCCTCGCTGACCTGTCTGAAAAGCCCAGCAACGCACCGTTCATCTTTGACGACCCCATTTCTTCGCTCGATCAAGCCTGGGAGGAACGGACGATAGAGCGACTGGTTCAGCTGAGCGAATCGCGTTGACCCTGTCCCAAGAATCCGAACCGTTCAGTAACAGAATGGACCGGCATGAAGATGGCCCCTGAGGGCCTAGGAGTTCATGCCATGAGGAAGAGCAAATTCACCGACGAACAGATGGCCTTCGCGC
>NZ_JBIKNQ010000107.1:0-5420 GCF_044358605.1 Ideonella sp. | reverse complement strand
CCCCGTTGACGTAGCTGGATTGCCCGCCCGAGGCCGCCGTGTAGCCCGCATAGGTGGCCACGGTGACGTAGCGCTCTAGCGGCCAGACCGAGCCGAAGCGCAGGGTGCCACCGTCCGCCACACCGTCTGGCGAGCGCCGCACCAGCAGGCGCCGACCGTCGGCTGACACGGCCACATCGGTCAACTCGGGTGCACCCGGCTGGCTGGGGTTGTAGAGAATGGTCTCGGTGCTGCGCACCGTGATGGACCAGCCGGTGAAGTTGGCGGCGCTCAGCGGCCCGGTGCTGCCATCTGTTTGGAGGGTGCCGGTGATCTTGGTGCCGCTGGGCAGACTGATCGGCGTGATCTGAAAGCTCGCAGCCGAGGCGGCCGCTGCGCACAGCGTGAGGCTCATGGCCAGGGCGCTGGGCGCCAGAGGGGCTGCTGAAGGCATGGCGTGGGCTCCGGAGGTGAAAACCACCATCGTCCCCCCACAAGCTGAAGCGCTGCTTAGGCTGAACGCGCAGGCGCCGCATGCTTAAAAACGCTCCAGCTCAGGGAAGGGCAGCAGGCCCTTCTTCACGTGCATGCGGCCATACTCGGCGCAGCGGTGAAGGGTGGGAATGGCCTTGCCGGGGTTCAGCAGCTCCGTCGGGTCAAACGCCCGCTTCAGGGCCAGCATTTGTTCGCGCTCTTCAGGGCTGAACTGCACGCACATAGAGTCGAGCTTTTCCACGCCCACGCCGTGCTCGCCGGTGACCGTGCCGCCCATGGCGACGCTGGTCTCCAGGATGTCGTTGCCAAAGGCCTCGGCGCGCTTCATTTGGTCGGGGTCATTGGCGTCAAACAAGATCAGCGGGTGCAGGTTGCCGTCACCCGCATGGAAGACATTGCAGCAGCGCAGGGCGTACTTTTTCTCCATCTCGGCAATGGCGATCAAGATGTCGGCTAAGCGCTTGCGCGGGATGGTGCTGTCCATGCACATGTAGTCGGGGCTGATGCGGCCCGAGGCGGGGAAGGCGTTCTTGCGCCCGCTCCAAAAGCGCATGCGCTGGGCCTCGTTCTCGCTGACGGCCATGCGCGTGGCGCCCGAGCGCTGCAGCACGTCCAACATGCGGCCGATCTCTTCCTCCACCTCTTCCGGCGTGCCGTCGGACTCGCACAGCAAAATGGCCTCGGCGCTCAGGTCATAGCCCGCGTGCACAAAGTCTTCCACGGCCGCCGTCATGGGCTTGTCCATCATCTCAAGCCCAGCCGGGATGATGCCTGCCGCAATGATGTTGGCCACGGCGTCTCCGGCGCGGCGCACATCGTCAAAGCTGGCCATGATGCAGCGCGCGAGCTGGGGCTTGGGCGTCAGGCGCACGGTCACTTCGGTGATCACGGCCAACATGCCCTCGGAGCCGACGATCAGGCTCAGCAGGTCCAGGCCCGGCGCGTCCAGCGCGTCGGCGCCAAAGCTGATGGCCTCGCCCTCCACGGTAAAGCCACGCACGCCCAGCACGTTGTGAAGGGTTAAACCGTATTTAAGGCAGTGCACGCCGCCAGAGTTTTCCGCCACGTTGCCGCCGATGGTGCAGGCAATTTGGCTGGAGGGGTCGGGGGCGTAATAGAGGCCGTGCGGTGCGGCCGCCTCGCTGATAGCCAGGTTACGCACGCCACACTGCACCACCGCCGTGCGGCTGACCTTGTCCACTGACATGATGCGGTTGAAGCGCGCCAGCCCCAGTGTCACGCCCAGCGCATGCGGCATAGCGCCACCCGACAGCCCCGTGCCTGCGCCCCGGGCCACCACGGGCACCTTCAGGCGGTGGCAGGCGCTGAGCACGGCGGAGACTTGGGCTTCGGTTTCAGGCAAGGCCACCACCAGCGGCCGCTCGCGATAGGCCGTTAGGCCGTCGCACTCATAGGGCGTGGTGTCCTCTGACTGCAACAGCAGCGCATGCGCGGGCAGCAGCGGCTTCAGCGCCGCGACCACCTCGGCCTGACGTTGCCGCCGCTCTTCAACCGATACCGTCTGCGCTGCCACACTCACAAGCATCTCCGTCCAGGGGAAAACTGACCCTCGGACTGTAGCAAGCCAGCGCTGAAATCCGCCTGAAGCGGCCACAAAGCAGCTGTGACTGGCGCGGGGGGAATACCCTGGGTCAGCGTGTCGTCTTCTTGGTCGCTGGCTTGCGCGTGGTGGTCTTGCGGGTGGTGGTCGCCTTTTTGGCCGCAGCCGGGGCCTTGGCGCTGGCCGTCGCGGCGCGGCTGGCACTGGCCACCGTCTTGGTGGCAGCTGCGGCCATGTCGACGGCCTGCTGGGCCACCGCTGCGGGCATGGAGGCCGCCTTCTTCAGCGTGTCAGCGGCCGCGTCCATGGATTGCTTGACCATGGTCCCGGCGGCATTGCGGGCTGCGTCGGCGGCGCTTTCCTTCATCGCCGTGGCGGCAATTTGGGTGAACTGCTTGGTCAGCGCACCCCACCACTGCATCGGGTCCACCACGCCTGCGGGGGCTTGGGCGTCTGCGTCGGCATCGGCCTTGCTGCTGGCCTTTTTGGCCGCAGGTGCGGCCTCTTCGGCCTTGGCGGCGGGCTTCAGGGTCATCGCGTCCCGCAACTCCGTGACCGAGACGTTCATGGTCTTCAGGGTGGACAACGTCATGCGCTGCACTTCCATAGCCTGGATGGTCGTGGCCACCATGCGAGCGTTTTGCTCCAGCCAAAACTGCACCGTGCGCAGCTTCTCAATCTCTTTTTCCAGCTCCACCGGGTCCAGCGTGGGCGCTACCCACTGCCCAATGCTAGGCAGCGCCTGCCCCGCGTTCTTCACCAAGCCTTGCAAAAAGTCAAAGCCGGGCACCATCTTGCTGAAGGGGTTGGAATCTGCCATGAGAGTGTCTCCTAGTGCTTAGTTGTGAAGGCCTGCCACGGGCGGGGTGGCACGGGTGGTGGAGCGGTGATTGTGCGCTGGCTAGGCTCTCGCGGGGCTTACTGTGGATGAGCACCTTTGCCGTTAAGGGTGCATTCAAAGGGTGGCGAATGGAAGCGACAGACGGCAAGCACCTCACATAGCGTTAGCACTGAAAAGTAGGATCACTACAGCAGAGTCTTCACGATGAAGGAGTCGCGATTCATAGCTAGGCAGATCTCTGAGGTGCCTAGGTGGATGAAGACGGGTCTGTCCGCCTTGAGAGGCCGGCATTCGCAAGCCCACCTCCTGCAAGTGGGCCCTCGGCAGCGGCCAAAGAGCACCGTCTTCGGCGATAGGCGTTGTGCGACATTGCGTTGCGTAACTACGGGCAAAGGCAGTACATTTGCCTGACACGATTGCCGGGCCACAGCCATGTCACGCCTAAAGGACGAAACCCTTTCCATCCGCACCTCGGCCGAAATCAAGCAGCTTTTGCGCTTGGCAGCTGATCGCGAGCGTCGCTCGGTGGCGTCGATGATCGAAATCTTGGTGTTGGAGTACGCGCGAATTCATGATTTGAAGGCCAGTTCCGGTGAGCATAAGCCGGAAGGGAATGGCGTATGAACAAGAAAGAGCTGTCAGAGCGCGACATCTGCACCAAGCTCATTACCCCCGCACTTGAGCAAGCAGGCTGGGATATTGCCACCCAGGTGCGAGAAGAATTTCCACTTACCAAGGGCCGCATCATCGTCCGAGGAAAGCTGCACACCCGCGCTCAGAACAAACGCGCCGACTACGTCTTGTTCCACAAGCCCAACATGCCTATCGCGGTCATTGAGGCAAAGGACAACAAACACTCGTTGGGCGATGGCATGCAACAGGGGCTGGGCTATGCCGAAATGCTGCAAGTGCCCTTTGTGTTCTGCAGCAATGGTGACGGTTTCCTGTTTCACAACAAAATTGCCAAAGATGGCGTCATCGAGCGCGAGTTGGCTCTGAACGAGTTGCCGGGCCCGGATGTGCTTTGGCAATGGTGGGCAGAACACCTTGGCCTGGACACGGCACAAAGCGAACTGGTTTCGCAGGACTATTACAGCGACGGTAGCAACAAAACACCGCGCTACTACCAGTTACTGGCCATCAACAAGACCGTTGAAGCCATCGCTCGCGGCCAGAACCGCCTATTGCTGGTCATGGCTACCGGTACCGGCAAAACCTACACCGCCTTCCAGATCATTTGGCGCTTGTGGAAATCCAAAGCCAAAAAACGCATTTTGTTCCTGGCCGACCGCAACATCCTGGTCGATCAGACCATGACCAACGACTTCAAGCCCTTCGGTTCGGCAATGACCAAAATCCAGAAGCGGCAGGCCAACAAGTCGTATGAGATTTATCTGTCGCTGTATCAGGCCGTCACGGGCACGGAAGAAGAACGCAACATCTACAAACAGTTCAGCCGTGACTTCTTTGATCTGATCGTCATCGACGAATGTCATCGCGGCAGCGCGGCAGCCGACTCGGCCTGGCGGGATATTCTTCAATACTTCTCGTCGGCCACACAGATCGGATTGACTGCCACCCCGAAGGAAACAAAAGAAGTATCCAACATCGATTACTTCGGTGAGCCGATTTACACCTACTCCCTACGGCAGGGTATCGACGATGGCTTTCTGGCCCCCTACAAGGTCGTACGCATTGACCTGGATAAAGACCTCACGGGCTGGCGCCCTGATAAAGGCATGGTCGATAAACACGGCAATGAGATCGAGGATCGGATCTACAACCAGCGGGATTTTGATAAAAGCCTCGTCCTGGAAAAACGCACTGAACTGGTTGCAAAAAAAATCAGTGACTTCCTAAAGCAAACTAATCGCTTCGATAAAACCATCGTTTTCTGCGACAACATCGATCACGCCGAGCGTATGCGCCAAGCTTTGGTCAACGAGAACACCGACCTCGTTGTACAGAACAGCAAGTACGTGATGCGCATTACCGGCGACAACGAAGAGGGCAAGGCAGAGCTCGACAACTTCATCTTCCCGGAGTCTAGGTACCCCGTTATCGCCACCACCTCAAAGTTGATGACCACGGGTGTGGATGCGCAGACCTGCAAACTCATCGTTCTGGACCAGCGCATCCAGTCTATGACCGAGTTCAAGCAGATCATCGGTCGAGGCACGCGCATCAATGAGGATTACGACAAGTACTACTTCACCATCATTGATTTCAAGAAGGCAACGGAGCTGTTTGCCGATCCTGATTTCGATGGCGACCCGGTGCAAATCTATGAGCCCAAGGGCCATAACTCGCCCGTACCACCGGATGATGGCGAGGGTTCATCCGCCCAGGACGTTTTCACCTATCCGCCGACAGAAGAATCGCCGTGGTTGGGCGTAGCCGAACCTCGGCCCGGTGAGGAAGGCAGTAGCTGTCAAGCCCCGGGAGATCATTCACACGTTTTGTGAAGAGCTTGGGGTGTGAGGCGTGCCATTTTTTCAGGGCCTCGATGGGGGTCTGGTGGTTGAGGGCGCGTTGAGGAATTCG
>NZ_JBIKNQ010000029.1:0-57222 GCF_044358605.1 Ideonella sp. | reverse complement strand
GACAGGATGAAGGCTTGCTCATCACCCGCTGCGACAGCATTCACACCTGCTTCATGCGCTTTGCCATTGACGTTGTTTACCTGGATCGGACTGCCAACGTGGTCAGGCTCGCCCCTGGACTCAAGCCTTGGCGGTTTCATTTGGGTGGGCGAGCGGCCGTGCACACCTTGGAACTGAGCGCTGGCTCTATCCACCGGCTCGGCATCAAGGTGGGTGACTCGCTGGCGGCTCTACTGCCCTGTGCACGCTTGGGGACCGAGTCACCATGAACGCCCTATCTCTTCCCCTCTTGAGCCGCACTTCGCGCCCCACACAGCGTGGAGCCACGATGGTAGAAATGGCCATCGTGGCGCCGGTACTGCTCTTGTTGACCATGGTTTTGATCCACCATGGCCTGCTGTTTTTTGCCAAGAACCAACTCAACCATGCGACCTTTATGGCCGCGCGTGCAGGGGCGGTCAACTCGGCCAACCCGGACGTGATGTTGAAGGCCCTTACGGACGCCATGGTGCCGATGTACGGGGGCGGCTTGAACGACGCGCAGCTGCAGGTGTCTCGCGACCGTGCGAAACAGGCCATTGATATCACTCAGGGCAAGGTGCTGAAGACCAATTGGCGAGTCATCACCGTGATCAACCCCACCACCGCCAGCTTCAACGATTGGGCTGATCCGGCCTTGATGACTCAGCCAGGCGGCTTGCGCGTGATCCCTAACAGCGGGCTGGAGTACCGGCCGGTAGTGGTCGGCCCCAGCTCTGGGCAAACGATTCAAGACGCCAATGTCCTGCGCATCCGCGTCATCATGGCCTATCAACCTCGGGTGCCCTTGGTAATGACGGCCTATCGTTTGGTGCTGGCCTCCCAGCGCCAGCTCGGCCTGACCGTGGACCCGTTGTTTGCCGCCATGGTGGATGCCGGGGCGGATGCCGATGGCTTTGGCGGCTACATCCCACTGCAGGCCTATGCCACCCTGCAAATGCAGTCGGACGCACTCGAGTACCCCTAAGGGTTAAGCAGCATGGGCGCCAAGCCCGCTCAAGGGCTGAGCAGAATCTTCCAAGCGCGACCCATCATCCCGCGACTCGAAGCCGCTTTGTCCCGCCAACGGCTACCACCTGGAAGAGCACTGGCCAGCGCATACAGCGCCCAGCGTAGGGCAAACCCGGCCCAGGTGACGAAGTCATAGAGCCACAGACCTTGGCCTCCTCGCATCTGACGATAGAACTGCCGAGGGCCTTTCAGCGAAGATAGCAGCACATCGCCTTGCTGCTGCTTCATGCTTTCGCCTTGGTAGTGGATGATGGACGCCTCGGGCGTGTAGAGCACTCGGCCACCCGCCTGCTTCAAGCGATGGCACAACTCCATATCTTCGCCATACATGAAGTAGTCGGGGTTAAAAAGGCGTCCACCCAAGGCGCTGCCGCGCAAGATCATGCAGGCACCGCTGACCCAATCGACTTCCATGTTCTGCGGCACATCCCGGTCGAGGTAAAGCGGCATGGGCCGCCATGACGCCGGCAGCAAGCGGTCTAGGAAAAAGTAGTGATTGGCCAAATTCAGCAGGCGCGGATAAGCGCCACCCGTCCATCGCTGCAAACTCATGTCGCCATTGAGCAAGCGGCAACCGGCCACGGCCACCTCGGGCTGTCTGTCCATCAAAGCGACGAGCTTGCCAATAGCGCCGTCCAGCACCACGGTGTCCGGGTTCAAAAGCAGGACATGGCGCCCCTGACACAAAGGCAAGGCTTGGTTATTGGCCTTGCCAAAGCCCAAGTTGTCTTGATTGGCCAGTAGAGTGGCTTCAGGGAACTCGGCAGCGACCATGGCCGCGCTGCCATCTGCAGAGGCGTTATCCACCACGATGACCTGCATGCGTGCCATGGGCAAGCCAGCTTGGTCCCGCAATGATTGCAAGCACAGGCGCAACAGGTCGCGCACATTCCAATTCACCACGATGATGGAGACGTCAATCATGCTCGAGCTCGCTGTGGCAGGTTCTTCGGACGGAAATGCCCTGCTGGTCAATACACATCATGGTCTGCCCCAAACACCACCCAGTCTTCAAAGACATGCGGGTTGGCAGGCAGCGTCACAGGCAAAGGCTTGTGCACCACCAAGGGTTGGGCCACACGGCGTCGCCTGAAACCGCAGGCTTTCATGACCAGGTCTCTGGGGCCGGTGGTCGACATGGCGTGCACAGCGGTGACGCCCTGGCGCTTCAGCGAGAGCAGGGCTTGCTGCAGCGCTGCTTCTTGCGGAGCGTCCGCCACACCCAGCATCTCCGAGAGCAAAGCCATGCGCGGCAATGTGTGGTCGCCCACCACCACCAAACCCTCCAGCTGCCCATTCCGCCAAGCGGTGTGCCAAACGTAGTTGCGTTGCGCATGGGGGCCAAATCGCCAGAGCAAACGTCCAGGCGTAGGGGCCACACGTAAACGGCCGTGCGGCAACTTGGCACGCCCCAGAAAGTCTGCAAGCTCGGCCTCTGTGGGGGCGCCTTGCCGTGTCTCGAACCCTTGAGAGGACCCTAAAGACAAGAGCCCCAAAGCCCGAACTGCCCAACCTCTTGGACCGGCAATGCCCAATGACTCTCGCGGGTCAAGGATCCGCACCCAAAGAGGCACATCGCCAACATGGTCGGAGTTGAGCTTGCTGACCTGCAGTTTGAGGGCCAATACATTCGGCAAGCCGTACAGCAATTGCATGCCGCGTTGCCCAGCCAGCTCTATGCATTCGCTACACAAGCGCAGGGCCAAGGGCAGGCCGCGATGGTCCGGGTGCAGCATGATGTCGAGGGCTTGGCCACCGAGCACACGTTTGCCACCGAGGCGCATGGCCGTGGGCCAAAAACCGTAGTAACCCACAATATCAGTGTCGGCAATAGCCACCAGAGCCACCATGGGGCCGTCTGGGTTCTCGTAAACCTTCCAGCGAAAGTGCTCGGCTGATCGCTCGACACCGAAAACCGTGTGGAACAGCCGATTCACGCCTTCATCGTCAGCGGCGGTTGCCTCTCTGACTTGGATGGGCACTGCCTTCTGCGAAGTCATGATGCCCTTAGTTTCGACCTGCCAAAATGGCACGCCAGCCCGGCAAACTGGCCTCCAGAAAGGCCTCAGCATAGCCTTGCCCGGTGCGCGCCAACAGAGTGGAGCGATAGGTGTTCAAGCCCTCTATGGCGCGACAGTAATCCACATCAGCCAATTGACTCTTATAGAGCTTGAGCAAGGCCAGCTTGCGGGGGAACTCCGCCGATATGTCGACCGTGCGATTGGCGGGTACAGGGCTCCACACTTCATAAGAGCGCAGCAGCAGTCGCTGCTGCCACGGCCCCGGCGTGGCGTTCAATGCTGCGTCCAGCAAAAGGTTGGCCCGCCAATGGTCTTCCAGCAAGTCGGTGATCGCGGGGACGTAGATCAAATCCGGTTGAAAGCGCTCCAGCACGGCCCTCAAGCCCGCGACAGCATGGGTAGAGGCGTCGACTTCGCTGTCAGGAATGCCCAGAAACTCTACCGCCTGCACGCCCGCGCCAGCAGCCCAGGCTCGGGCCTCGGCTTCGCGAGTCTGGCGCACCCAAGCGACCAAGGCAGCGCGTTCGTCGGCGGGCAGAGTGGGGTCTTGCAGCCGCTTGCAGCCATTGCGCCCATCTGTGAGTTGCAAGACGGTCACCTCGGCCCCTTGCGCCACATGCTTGAGGATCGTCCCACCACAGCCAATGGCTTCATCATCGGCGTGGGGGCTGATGACCAGCACTTTGCGTTCTGGCCAAGCATCAATGGGGCGAGGCCAGCGGTCGTGACCAGACAGCATCAGGGCAATGGCCAATGAGTTGCGCGCATCTGGCCGCAGAAATCGAACCACCGTTTGGCGCAAAATTTGAATCAACATCATGTCGGCAAAACCTCACCGCGCCCGGGCCTGAAGCCAACGGTCTCGAACATCTTCGTACACTGCCATTTGCAGAGCGGCGACAGTATCCCAATTAAATCGTCGCGCTTGTTCACGGGCGAGCGCTCCCCTGAGCAGAAGTTCATGGTCAGGGGCAGCGCACGCTTGGATCAGCGCTTGGCTGTAGCCTTCTACGTCATAGGGCGCAACACGCCAGCAAGCCGTCGAGGACACCTCGTTCATCGGCGCCTGGTCCCACACCACCGCCGGTTTGCCGGCCGCATTGGCCTCCGCCACGGTCATCCCGAAGGTCTCAATTCGTGAGGGCATGGCCAGGCAGCGGTGAGTTCTCAACAGTTCACGACGCTGCTCGGGGCTGTAGCGACCAAAGATCTGCACCTTACCTTCAAGGCCCCAGCGCTGCAAGCAGGCATGCAACAGCTCTGGCTCCTGCAAATTACCTGCAATGGTCAAGCGAGGCCTTTGCTCAGTCGGAATGCGCGCGTAGGCTTCCAACAATAAATCTATGCCCTTGGTGCCGATCTCCACGCGCCCCATGAACAAGATGCCTTGTCCGGCCTGCAGGGGCACATCAAAAAGATCATCATCGACACCGTTGGGAATGACGTCAGTGCGGGCCTGATCGTTCCAGCGACGAATCGTCGCTTCCATGGAAGGTGTCAGCACAATGAAGTTGCGATACAGCTTCAACCCGACTTGCTGTCCCCAATGAAAGGGCAGCTTGAGCTTGCGGGTGTAATCCCAGGCACTGAACCACTGCACTGACGCAATGTGCGGCACCGTGCGACGGCGGAACAGCGGCACATGGGTGGCGCCGCAAGGCGGCATGAAGTCCTCTACCAAGAGGTCATGCTCGAAGCGACGCACCGCCTGCGGGAGCTTGAACAAGTAAGTGATGTGATGCGACGAGCCGTGATTCCTGATCTTGTGGCCCAAGCGCAGGTAGCGGATACCGTCTCGGATCACTTCCGGCGTGGAGCCAGCGAAGGTCGGCGTAAGCACCGTGACTTCGTGATGTTTGGCGATGCGTCGATAGAGTTGCAGCGTCCGGATCGGCCCACCACCAGAAACCGGGTTGTCTACATCATCGGGATCCAGATGCAGGATTCTCATCGCGGGCCTTCAGCGCGTTGCCCGCACACTGGCATGCCACTGCCGCAGGCGATGCCACCAGTCTGCGCTCAGCACACCGCTCAGTCGAACACTCACGTACCAAGCCACAAGCCCCGCCACCAAAGCCCATAGAGGCTCTGCGATCGGCTGCACAAAGTGCACCGCACGCAAGCCCAAGACGCCGATGAACAAGCTGAACAAGTGACGCAGTGCGAGGCTTGGCAACTCAGGAAACGCGAACCTCTTTGCAGCCCAAACAATGCGCATTCCCAGGCAGGACAAGAGCGCGATCAAGCTTGCCCACGCTGCCCCCATCGCCCCCCACTGGCCTGTCAGCAGCAGCAAGGCCAAGGTCAGCACGACAGCTGAGACCAATAGGCTCCGCATGTCCGCGCTTTGGGCCTTGGCAGCCAACATGGCTGAAGAGAGAATTTGCTCAACCATGGCGACAGCGGTGCCGAGCGCCATCCAGAAAAACACAGTCCCCGCTGCCTGTAAATGGGGCGGGTAAATCACATACACCACCAAGGTTGCCAATGCAGCCAGACCAATGCCGAAGAGGCCGCCCAGCAGCATGATCTGAGCCAGAACCTCGCGGAACATCTGCTTGAAACGACCTTCATCTTCTTGCAGCAAGCGCGCCAGAGTGGGCATCAGTGCTTGCGCGGCCATGATTGGGAGCATGAGTGCAGCCTCATAGAGGCGGGCGCTGGCCGCAAAAATGGCCACCTCAGCCAAGTCGCGTGTGTACTCCAGCACCAAAACATTCAGCCGCAATATCAGCGCGGCCAGAATCACAATGCCAATGAAGGTTGGGATTTCTCTGAGGTTGCGCTGCAGAAAGCCCCAGTTGACTGACGGCCAACGGACGTCAGGAACCACTGAAGACATCTTGTAATAGAGCGCGACCATGCACCTCAACACGAAGATGCAGACAAACACACCCAGCAAGCCATAACCCAGTTTGATGGCCAGTACGCCAAAGATCAGCCGCCCCAACGCCTCAAGGCCTTGCACCTTGGCAATCAGGTCCATGCGTTCGAGCCCCAGCAAGGCGCACTCCGCCACCAGGATCCAGGCGACAGGGATCATGGTGAGCGCAAGACAGTCCATCGGGCCGTGCAAGGCATCGTCGAACTGAGTCAGGCCATAAACATAAACACCAAGCCCCATCAAGATAGCCATCGGCAAACTCAGGGCAAAGGCGTTGGAGACCTCTTCAGAAGCCTTTTCGGGATCGGTGGCAACGCGTCGAATCAAGGGCACTGACAAACCCAATAAGGGCAAGGAGTGCAGCATCATCAATACACCCAACATGAGGGCGTATCCACCCAACTCCTCTGCGGGCAACAGCCGTGTGAAGATCCAAAACTGACCGAAGTTCACCACTGCCATGATGAGCCGCAGAAACACCGCCGACCCGAGGGCCGACCACAAGGTGCTAGGCTTTCTCATGCGGCGGGTCCGGGGCCAGATTCACTGGCCAACCTGCTGACTGCACGCAGCAAGCCCGCAGTCATCCACAGCATGGCAACACGCTGGTCTACGTAGTAATTGTCCGAACTGAAGTAGATGGCCTGCCCCAGCAAACTGGCCAGCAGACCCATGGCTAGCGTCAACAGGACCGGGTCTTTGAAGCGCTTGAGCGGCCATGGCGTTCTCAAGAACTTGATCAAGATGACACAAAACAGCAGCAGCGCCGGGATACCCAACTCAGCCGCCATCAGCAAGTAACCGTTGTGCACCACCACCGAGCGCAACTGCTTTTGAAAGTCCTCTGAGACGGTGGCATAAAGCGGCCCGTTGTAGGCGTAGGTGGAGCGGTTGTAGGCCCCGAGGCCGACGCCCTTCACCGGATTGCCCTCAATGATGGCCATGGCTTGATCGTTCAGGACCATGCGTCCTTCAAAGGATCGGTCGTCAGACTCCGTGAGCCGCAAGATGGTCTGCGGAAACATGGCAACCAGGAGCATCAGCGCGCCAATCGACAGCAGCACCGCACCAGCCAAGCGGCGCCCTGAGATAGCCCCTAGGCGGATCATCAGGGCGAACAACGCGACTCCCGCAATGCCCGCAGACAGCCATCCCCCGCGCGACAAGGTCAGCACCAACATCACTGAGGCCACCAACAACACCGCCCAGACAAAAGCCAGCACCCGTGCGGCGATGAAGCGATAACCCAGCAAGGCCAAGGACAGGACCACCGGAATCACCATCACCATATGGTGTGCCAAGCCGTTGGGGTGCCCCGTGAAGCCGCCAGGACGAATAGCCTCGCCTGCGCCGCCAAAATTCACCATAAAGGCCGACGACTCATTCTTGCTGCCCGGCAAACCCAAGGGTTGTTTGGTCACGACCTGAAGCGCCACCCAAATGAGTTGCAGCAAAACAATCATGCCCACACCAAACAGGATGGCGCGCACGTCCCGCATCTCTCGCACCGAGATCACGGCCGCGTAATAGGCCGCCACAATCAAGGTATAGGCCAACGCCGTCGCCAGTGCCAAGGGACCCTGAGGTGAGCCGATGGCGGAGATCCAAACCCAGGCCAGAAAAATGGCGATCAGTGCGTCAATGGATTCCAGTTTGGGCAAAGTCTTGGTGACCATGAACCAGCGCACAAAAGCCATGCCCAACAAGACGATGGAGATGGCTTGCGCGGCATACAGATAAAGCCCAGGCGAGTAATACAGCTCCACTGGCGGAAAGATCGCCTTGCTCATGTCCATGGGCACCAGACCAAAGGTCAGTGCCAGGAGACTCGCGCGGTAGTTCCGCAACCATAGGAACACACAGCCGCACAAGACAACGGCCACCATGGCCGCCGACTTGGTCGGCGACACCCCCACCATCACCATGGCAGAGACGACCGCCGCTCCACAGGCCAGAATCGACCAGAAGGCGGACTCCAACAGGGGGAGCCCGGCGCGCATCAGCCGCCCGTCCAGCGAATCTGCCGCTGTGACTGCCGGTTGAGCACCACACCCGCAATGCGGTCCTGGCCCACGCAAGCCACGCCCAATGCGGTGTCTAAAGCCTGCTTGACCACCTCGCCCGTGGTGACGCGAGTGTCCACCACCACAATGGCTTGGTCGACCAAGGCCAGCAAGGCGCCGCAGGCCGATAGCTCAGGGGCGTCAATGATTGTCAGGGGGAAGCGCGCACGCACCTTATCGAGCGCGGTACGTAAGCGAGCCCCGCGAAAGAGTTGGCTGGCGTGATAACCGTTACCGCGCCAAAGCTGCCACAGACATGGACTGGGAGCTTGGGTGACAAGACCATCCAAAGGCGCCCCTGACAATAGCTCCGCCAAGCCCGCCGAAGCCACTTCGGCCGGGTTGGCCGTGATACCTGCGTCCACCAAGAGAACATCACCCTCTTGGTGCCTAGCGGCCGCTTGGGCCAATAGACGGGCAATCAGCGACTTACCCTCTCCCGGCTTGGCACTGGTGACGACAAACACGCGCCCCTCAACGGAGCCTTCGCTGTCTTGCCGCAAGTGCAAGGCCATGCGGTCCACGGACAGCGTGTCGATAGAAGGCAAGTCAGATCCGCCAAACAACTTGGAAAACATGCGCTCACCCACCTCTGTGCTGCTCGAGCGAACGGCGCGCTTTGCGGCTCAACTCGCTGACTTGACCCAAGACCGGCAAGCCCAGCGTCTGTCTGACATCTTTGGGCGAACGCATGCGTCCGTCCATGAATTCACGCACACCCGCCAACAGCAGGCCCAAGGCCAAGCCCAAGATAGGGCCCAGCACCATCAACATAAGCTGCTTGGCCTTGCCTGAGCCAGAGGCCGCACTGGCGTTGTCCACCACGGTGCGGGCTTGGTTCTCTTCTTGATTGGCCTGAAGGTACAACTCGATCTGATCCAGTCGCTTGCGCAACTCGACATAGCGCTCTTGGGCCAAGTTACGTTGCCGTTCCAAGCGGCCGAGATCCGCGTTGGTCCTGACACCATCGCCCATTCCCTGACGCAAGCGGGCCTCTGCCGCTGCGAGGCGCCGCTTCACCGCCTTCACGGGCTCCGCATCGTCGGTGTAGAGCTGGCGGGCTTGATCCAACTGAATCTGCAACTCCATCATGTGATTCTTGAGTTGCCCAGAGCCGCCATCGGCCTCACCTTGCAGTGAAGCGCCCGTGCGTGCGGTCACCAACGAGCCCCCCGTGCCATCGGCCTCAGCTCGACGCGCTTGGCGCATCAGCACCTCGGTCATCTCGCCCTCCACGGCACGCAGCTCGTCACGAGCCTGGATCATCTGTCGCTCGATCAGGCGGCTGGTGGTGGTGGCCTGTTGCTGTGACTGCTCTGCCGACAGCTTCAGATAACCTTCGATGAGCGCAGCCAAGATTTTGGGCGCCAACTCACCATCAGTGGACTCCAGCTCAATCTCTAACACGTTGGAGGAGGTGTCTGCCGTACCCGAGCGGCGTGGGCTGATCTTGATGCCCTTGAGCAACTGATCCACCAGGGCATCAACGGGAGGGCCAACTTTGGCGTCCTCACCGACGTAATCATCTTCGATGCCCAGCAGCTTGGAGACCTTGTTCTTCACATGGTCCATGGGCTTGAAGGCAAGCTGTCCCTCGGTGAGCTTGAAGCGGCGAATGACGTCCGCCGCGTTGGAGCGCGTCATCAGCAGCTCCATCTCCGTCTCGATCTTGCGCGCCACCGGGTCCGGATAAGGAGAGTCGCGGTAGGCGGCCAGACCCGAAAGAAAAGCTGGCGTGCCTTGTTGCTCGGTCTGGATCCAGATGCGGGCCGTCGTCGTGTAGACCTTCTTCTGCCCACCCAACAGCCACAGGGTCACAGCAGTAAGCACTGCCATGGTGATCAGGATCAAGATGGCCTGCCTTGCGAGCATGGCCAAGCCGTCTTGCAGGGTCATCGCCGGTTCTGCGGCACTGCCTGGAGGGCTGAAAAGGGACTGTGTGGAGGACATGACGCTGTAAGGAGTTTGGCCCGCGCTCATGGGGTGTTGGAGCGCAAGTTGTAGGACAGGCCAACTGCGCTGTTCCGGATCAGTGGGAACAAATTGAATACATATTGGTTCAGCTGATCACCCAGCGTGGAGATACCCGACTTAGGCAGCAGCACCACGTCGAAGGGTTGAAGTTGGATGTCCTTGTTCGGCGCTCTGAAGTAGGTGGCAGACAAACGCAGCGGGAAGACCTCCACCTTGTCGTTAGCCCCTCGGCGCAAGATGACCATCTGCGTCACGTCGCCACTGGGCAGTTGACCACCGGCTTCGATCAAAGCCTGGAGCAAAGACAGACCCGGGCGATAAGCCAACACGCCTGGGCGCGCCACTTCGCCGCCCACAAAAACCTGGGTGGCTTGGGTGCTCCGCGCAATGATGTTGGGCCTGAGATTGGCCAAACCCGCTCGGCCAGTGCCCTCGCCGCCTACCCGGACGTTTTGCGTGCCGAAGGTTCGCACCAAGACGGACACCTCCGGCGAGCGCAGAAACTTAGCGTAGCGCTGCTTAAGTTGAGCCTGCAACTCCTCGGGGCTCAGGCCCTCAGCCTGCACCACGCCCACCATCTGCAGTTGCAGCTTGCCATCCGGCCGCACCCGCACCGACTCATTGAGCGTGGGCATGTAGGGAAACTTGATTTCCAACTCATCGTTGGTGTGAAGCAAGTACTCGCGACTGCCCGGGCCGCCGGATAAAGCCGTCAGACGCTCCCGCACCTCATCCTGCACGTCTTCGGGCGATCTTCCTTTGACATGCAATGTGCCAATCATGGGCAGGCTGACCTTGCCGTCGGGCCGAACTTTCAATGCCAAGTCGAACTGCGGCGCGTCGGGGACACGCAGATCAAACTCATCGCCCACACCAAACCGGTAAGGTGGCAGCGCTGGCTCGGTCTCCATGCCGCCTGGCAAGGCGCCCACCTCGGCCGAAGCCTGAGCCGCCGCTACTTGGCCGTCCATGTCCAGGCGAAGAAACGGCACGGGGCCGGACGATTGAACCGGTGGCTTGAGGCTGCTGCAGGCGCCTAGGCTGACCACGACCAACAGCCCCGCGATAAGGCGGAGCACACGGGCCAGACTGAATGAGGCTTGGCGAGTGGGGTTCATAACAGGTCAATCGTATTCACGGTATCCAGGCTGCCGGCATAGGGAGGCGTTACATCGCCCGTAGCCCCAGCCGCCCGCCCATACAGCACGCTCAGCGTCACTTCGTATTGCGACAAAACCACGGGCCAACTGAAGGCTTCGACTGCCCTCTGGCGATTGGCCCGCGACATCCGCTGGCGTTCTTCAGGATCAGCCAACAAGGCATCCAAGGCTTCAGCACAACTGTCTGAGTCCTTGAAATACCAGGCCCCTTCACGAACCACCCAGCGATTAAAGCGATTGTCGTGTGCCAGAACCGGATTTCCAGCACCCATGGCCTCAACCAGTGACGGATTTGTGCCTCCTACTTGGTGTCCATGCAAATAAAGTAGCCCGTGCAGCCTCAAAGCGTTGACGACCTCATGGTCATAGATCGCTCCGGCGAAGACCACTTCTTGGCTGGCCGCTGCCATGACTTTGGCGTGAAACGCGCTTTGCTGAGGTTTGTAACTGCCCAAAACCAGCAGTTTGACCCCACGGGCACGCGCGGAAAACGCCCGGACGATCTCGTACACCGAGTTCTCAGGCTCGGCGCGCGCAATCAACGTCACAAACTGGCCCGGCTCAACGCCCAATGGCGCCAACAGGCGGGTGGAGGCCTCCCGGATGATGTCGGTGCCATAGGGAATGGTGCTGATCTTGCGTTTGTGGACCCGCCCAGCCAAGTGGCGAGCAATCATGGGGTGATCGGCCAGCAAGTGACTCCCCCCCATGCACCCCGCCCAATCGTTCAGATACAACCAAGCCTTGGCCAACGGGCCCCATTTGTCACGGGCCCATTCAATGCCATCCATATTGATCACATGGCAAATGCCAGCCGCGCGCAATCTCAGACCCAACACCGCAGTGTTGTAACCGAGCGTCAGCACCAGCGGTGTCTTTTCGCGCACGGCATGCTTGATACAAGCCCAATCGAAGTGGATGCTGTTCAAGGCGGTGTCTTCGCCCACGCCAATGTGGACGCGCCGAACCCCTTGCCACTCAGATTCAGTCAATAAACCCTTTTGGTCTTCTTGGCAGTAAACGGTGACTTCCCATCCGCAACGCACAAGATATGGCGCCAAACGTTCAGCAAAAGTTTCGAAACCGCCATGTTGCGCGGGCACACCACGAATGCCCATGATGGCAATTCGGCGCGATTGAGTGTTGGTCATGACTGCAGGTGCGCCAAAGACGCCAAATTCTGATCCTCAAGGTCGGGTGAATCACTCACCGCCGAGAGGATGCTATTCAAACAGTTATACAAGCTATCGCGGCCACTTCGCGTAGAAAAGGTGTGATCCGCACGCTCAATCGTGGTCAAGTGCACGCAAGTGCTGGCCATGACCGTCTGCAAGTCAGGGCCGGCCAGTTGGCGCAGCAAGGCCTGTCCGGGGTCACCCTCGGAGAACACAAAGGTCAGGGGAGTTCCGTGACGGATCACTTGTCTCAAGTCGCTCACCACATCCTCAGGCAGTGGCCAGTGCAGTCGCCGCCCCCAATGGCGAGAAACGTCTTGCACTCGACCCAGGAGACGGGCCCAAACAGCCCGGACAATCACATTGACATGCACCTGCCCCCGCAACAACTTCAACCAGCGAGCAGGGTCTTTCAAGGAGCGTACTGCGCCGTGCGCAATATCGATCTGTCCAAAAGCATGGTGAGTCGGGTCCAGAGACATGCCAGAACGCCAGTGATAGACCGAGGGGTGATCACCACCACTTGCTCAAGGCCTAGTCCTGAGACGGCGCAGCGCCACGCGTGATAAGCCCCCGAGCATAAGCCCACCAGGCGAACCTGCGTCACCCCTTCAGTTTGCGTCAACCACTGCAGGGCAGCACGCACATCCTCCACGCACCGAGCATCGTAGACGACGTCCGCGCGGGCCGTGGGCTCGCTCGCAGCACGAGCCGCGCTCTCCCCGAGGCCCGCCAGGTCAAGCCGCAGGCACAGCTCGCCCTCGGCGGCGCGTTCCCGCGCGTAGGCGACCCATAGCCGATGCGGTCCAATGCGCCGCTCCGCACCGCTGGACAAAAAAACTGTCGCACGCACAGCTCTGCTCAAGGGCCGCGTGCATTGCGCTACCAAGCCGGGGCCATAGGTCACAACCTCTTCAGTCCAACCAGAGCCTGCCACAGCACAGGCCGCAGGCCACACAAGGTCAGCGCAGTCGGTCGGAGGGAAGCCTGGCTGAAGCAAGCTGTCGAGCAATGGCCCACTCAAGTCTGGCCAGACTGCGGAATGTGCGGTGTCTGTCACTCCTGCAAGATCATCACGCCCTGTGCAGACCATGGCTTCAACGCCAGCCCAAGCCGCGAGCCCAGCTTTGGCGGCTTCAGGCAAAGGCCTGTCGCTGCGCTCCAGGATGGTCACCGGACACGGTGCGGGGTGCCTTTGCGCGAGCAACGTCGGCCACTGGGCCGCACCCACTGCCTGGGCACTCCGGGCGTCCAGCACAAATCCTCCGGCGACGGCCTCTCCCTCCTGCAAGGGCTCGTCCACCGCACCCTGGCTGAGCAGACGAGCCTCGCGCAAAAAGGCGCGACCGGAGGCTACCGGCGCCACGAGCAGCAGCGAGGCGACGAGATCAGCGCGCTGACGCAGGCGGTCAGCCACCTGCGCTGCCATCAAGGCACCCAAGCGCAAACCTAAGAGGTGGACCTTGGGCGCGCCCGTCACTTGCCGCAGCGCCGAGGCCGCATCTTCCAGAGCATCCACCCAGCTTGACCAGGCTGAAGCCCCGGATGGCCGCGCCAAACTGTCGCCCTCTCCGGGTAAGTCCAAGCGCAACACAGGCACGCCCTGCTGCGCAAGGCTCAGCGCCAGCGCGCGCCAGCCCGCGTAGGCGCCGATCTCTTCGTCGCCCCAGGTTGGGCACATCAACACCGGATGCGCCACGGCTGCCTGCGCCGGGGCATGCCACCAGCACAGCACCGAGCCCCCCCGGGTGTCGAGGTAGAACGGCTGCGCAGCGAGGCCCAAGCCCGGCTGCACGCTCAAGCCCCTCCGCTGATCACAGCGGGCGTTAAGCCATTGATGGCCTGCACCAGGCCGCGGAATGCGCGCACTTTGGGGCCACTGGGTCTCAAAACCACCGTGCGTGAACCGGCCGGGGCCAAGTCAAACCACTCGTGGTCCGCCACCCAGCCTTCGGCCTCAAAGTGCAGGCCACGCGCCGCGCGCTGGGTGCCCACCGTCACGCGTCGTGACCCATCAGCTTGGGCCTCGGCCCGGGCGCTCAAGCCCAGCTCTTGCCCCTGCAAGCCCGCCACCGTAGGGAGGAACATCAAGCGCTCGGACAGCACATCGCCTTGCTCATTGCGCCAGCAGGCCCACAGCACATTGGCCACCGGCGGCCCAAAGCGATAGGCCCAGTTGATGTCCAGAAAGCCCTCGAGCAAAGCCTGCGCCGGCACCGCCGTGACTGAATGGCCCGCCACCGCCACCGGTGCGCGGCCTTCGGCCACCAAGACATGCCCATCGCGGAACAGCTTGAGCTCCAACTCGCCGGCTACCGCGTCGGCCGGGTCGTTGACCACCTGCAGGGTGACGCCGTTCAGCCCCTCATCGGTCAGCAGCAAGCTGCGGGCTTGCCACGCCGCAGCCAAGCCATGAAAGCCTGACTTGGGCCGTCCACAGTCATCCAGGACGCCCCAGCCTGCACCGGGGCGCAGGTCGCGCAGCGTGAACACCAAGGCGCCGCGGCAGACCGAGCCCGCCGAGCGCCAGCGCGCAAAAGCGGCGGCCATGGTTTCGGCCACGGCCGCCCGGCCCAGCATGAGATGCCGTGCCGGGTCGTAAGCGCGCAGTTGATCGGCCCGAACACCGTAGAGGGCTTCCACGTAGTGATCGCGCACGTCGTCAAAGTCCCAGCCGGCGCCCAGGTCGCGCGGTGCGCCTTGCTTCCAGACGGGGCCATGCACCCGAGCCGCCTGGCCCTGAGACTGTTCGCGCAGCGTGGCCAAGGTGTCGTCACCGGGAATGTTGGCAAAGGCCAGGGCCTCGGTAGCAAAGCTCAGGCGGCTGCTGGCAGCGTCCTCCAAGGAGCGCTTGTAAGCCCCCACGCCGTAGTAAGAACAAGTGCCCACCGCCGGCTGAAAAGGCAGCGCCCCACCATGGGCGCTGGAAGGCCAGTAAGCCACGCCTGGCAACACCTTAGCCAACAGCTCGGGCAGGTGCTGATGAAACAGCGCGGGCGTCCAGGCCTCGCGCGGCGCACCCCACATCGCGGCTTGTTGCTCAACTTCTGAGTTACCGCAGACCACCACCACGCTGGGACGGGCCTGCCATTGCTGGGCCTGCTGGCTGACCTCGGCCTCGACCTCGGCCCTGAAGGCCGCGTCCTCGCCGGGGTAGTCCATATTGGCGAACATCAGGTCTTGCCACACCATCACGCCCAGCGCGTCGCAGGCGTCGAAGAAAGCGGGGCATTCATACACCATAGGCCCAGCCAAGCGCAGCATGTTCAGCCCCGCTGCACACAGCGGCTGCAGCAGGTCTTGGTACTGCGCCGCAGGGGCGTGCAGCGACAGCGCGTCAGACGGTGTCCACACGGCCCCCCGGGCAAAAACGGGCACACCGTTGACTTGCAGGCCAAAGCCTTGCTGGGCGGTGTCCAGCGTCACCGTCCTGAAGCCCACGTGGCCTAAGTGCTGCGCAGCCTCGCCACTTGGCCAGTGCAGCGACACCTGGTAGAGCGCAGGCCGGCCGTGGGTGTGCGGCCACCACAAGGCGGGCTGCGGCACCACCGCCTCCGCCTGCCAGTGCCCGTCGTCGCCCAGTTGCAGACCGGCTTGCACCTGCTGCTCGCCGCACACCACGTAGATGAAGGCCCCGCGCAGGGCCTCACAGTCCTGAGTGGCCAGCGACACACGCAGCCGGCCTTGGCCTTCGACCACCTCAGCCTGCCAGCTCAGGTGGGTCAAGCGGCGGGCCGCCAGTGGTTCGCACCACACCCCGCGCCAAGGGCCTATGGCCGGCGCATTGGGAGACCAGCCCGGCGTGCGACCCAGGAGGGTGGTCCGCACCCAGCGCAATTGCTGCTGGGGCACCATGGGCGTGCGCCATCGCGGGCGGCCACGCCGCTGGGCCAGCAGAGGGGCCAAGGGCTCGCAGCGAATCAGCAGCTCATTGCCGAGCGGCCTCACGCCCTGCGGGAGCAGCAGCTCATGCTGACGAAACATGTTCTGGCTGTGCAGCAGCGCTTCACCGTTCAAGCTGACGCTGGCCAGCGTGGCCAGGCCGTCCAGCCCCAAGCACAGCGGCTGACCAGGCTCAGCGCCCACTGGCGCATCAAACCGGCATCGGAAGCACCAGCCTTCTTGGTCAAAGTCTCGGGTTGACGAGGCCAAGCTCCAAAGACCGGCCTGCTGCAACCCGGCCGCCACGGTCATGGGGCCGGGCAAGGCGATCCAGTCTGCGCCCTCGTCTGGTGCTGCATCGCCCTCCTGCCGCGCCATGGCCCACTGGCCCTGCAAGGGCTGGCACAGCGGGCTGTCGGGGACGCGAGCAAGACGGCGCATGGCGAAAGACCCCTTAGGCGGTCAGCTCTTCAACGGCCGCCTGGATCGCCGCCACGCTGGAGAACACAGCGCGGGTCAGCAAGTGGTCGGGGAACTCAATGTCGAACTCGCCTTCCAGCGCCAACATGACATTGACGCTGGCATGCGAGGTCATGCCCGCAGCGTACAGGTCAGCATCAGCGGCCAAGCCTGCAGCGTCTTGCGACAGCTTGCCATGCTTGGCGAGGATGGCGCGGATGCGCTCAGCAACAGAAGCACTCATGAGAAATCTCCAAGTAAAAAGTCAAACACATTCGGGGCATGCGGTCTCATGGGCCACGGCAACGACCAAGGCACAGGCCTGCTCGCCGTCATGGCTCAAAGATACCGTCATGCTGCGCACGCCCAACGCCTGGGCATGCGCCAGGGCTCGGCCATGCAGGCGCAGCTCCGGCGCGCCAGAGGGCAGGCTAAACACTTCAATCTGTCGCCAATCGACGCCCACCTCAGACAAGCCAAAAGCCTTGATGGCCGCTTCTTTGGCGGCAAAGCGCGCTGCCAAGCGCTCTACGCCCCCATCGACGCTTTCGGCCGCAACGGCTTGCTCTTGAGCGGTGAACAAGCGCTGCACAAAGCGCGGACCAAACGCCGCCAGGGATTCCCGCAGGGACGACAAGGCCACGGTATCGATGCCTGCACACAGGCGCAAGCCCGGAACAGCCTGGGCTGCCCAGCGGGGGTCGATCTGGAGGGACTGCATGGTGGGGACGGTGGCAGCGTTGAAAACAAAGGGCTCAATGTCACCGACCACCCGTGCGCCAGGAGCACAGGCTGGTTGCACCGGCCCCTAGGGGCCAGAGGCGGGCGGACGATAACGGAGCTAACGTCATCATGGGTAGAGGCCATGGACAAAGCGTCTCAGCCCTCGCCACACCACCATAGCCAACTCATGCCCGCCATCAAAGGCCTGCCACTGCACCTGAGCGCCAGCGCTGTGCAACATGTCGCGCAAACCTTCGCCCGCACTGAAGGCCAGATCTTTGTCAGCTCGGCCATGGGTGAGCCACACCGGCATGTCGGCCAGGCGCGGCAGCAAAGGCTGCCAGGTCTCGAGGTCAATGCGCGACGCCGACATCAAGGCCAGGGCATCGGCCTGCGCATCAGCATGCTGCAGCAGGTAGTCCACCGCCAGCATTCCGCCTTGCGAGAAGCCGGCCAGCACCAACGGCAGCTCAGGGTGTTCCGCCCGAGCTGCCAGGGCAGCCTCATGCAAGGCCGCCCTCGCACGCGCACGCTCTTTGGGGGAGCGCTGGGCCAAGTCCACAGGCCCTAGCGCCAATGTGGCTTCACGCTTGGCCAGATCGACCGGCCACCAGGACAGTGAGCCATCAGGGTAGTGCACCGGGCCTGCAGGACAACGCACCACGGCCTGAGGCTCCAGCACCTTGGCAAAGGGCTCCAGGGTTTGGGGCAACATGGTCAAGCCATGCAGCAGCAGCACCTGACAGCGCGGTGCGTCGGCTGATGTATTCAAGGAAAGTGAGGACATGACGAAAAAGCAGGTGAAAGACAAGCCCGTCGGCGCAAGCTTGATGCGATCCCCTGCCAGAGACAAAATTTCGCGTGATTTTCTCGCGAGGCTCACTGTTTCGTGAGCTTGATTTCGCGAACAACTGGCGCATTGCCCGCAAAATTCAAGGCATGGCCTTCAGACGAGAAGCCCACCAGCCACCCTGTTTTTACCGGAAACGCTTCATGTCCACCCTCGCCCCCTCTTTTGAGACCTTGCTGGAAGCCTCTCACCACATCAGCAAGGACGTTTCCGCCTTGCATGCCAATGATGTGGACGTCAAAGGCCGTTTCCCCTGGGAAGCGGTGGAGGCCATGCGCGGCGCCAAGTTGATGTCGGCCCCCGTGCCCCGTGAACTCGGCGGGTCGGGCTGTTCCATGCGGGAGTTGGCGCAGATCGTCGCAGCCCTGGCCCCGGGATGCGCCTCGGCAGCCATGGTGCTGACCATGCACTACAGCCAAGTGGCCTGCTTGATGCGCAATACCGGCGGCAACCCCACGCTGCTGCAGCGGGTGCGCGAGTTGTGCGAGCACCAGCACCTCATCGCCTCCATCACCTCTGAAGTGGGCACTTTTGGCGACACCCGCAGCAGTATTTGCGCCGTAGAGAAAATGGGCGACACCTACCGCCTGAACAAAGACGCCACCACCGGCTCTTATTGCGCCGATGCCGACGTGATCTTGGTGACCTGCCGCAAGGCGGCCGACTCTGCGGCCAACGACCAGTGCTTGGTCTACAACCGCCGGGCCGACCTGACCCTGGAGCAAACCAGCACCTGGGACACGCTGGGCATGCGCGGCACCTGCAGCCCGGGCTATAAGTTCAGCGCCACAGGCCCCGTCGACCATGTGCTGCCGGTGGATTACGCCGAGATTTCGGCTGCATCCATGGTGCCCTACTCGCACATTCTGTGGTCGGCGCTATGGATGGGCATCGCCGCCGGCGCCTATGGCAAGGCGGCCCAGTACGTGCGCACCCTGGCCCGCAAAAACCCCGGCACCGTGCCGCCCCAAGCCCTGCCCTTGGCCGAGCTGAACACCCGGCTGCAGCTCATTCGCCAGCAGATCTTGGCCATCGCCGATGAGTACGACGGCTTTGTGGCCGCAGGCGACAAAGTCGAGTCCTACAGCAGCCTGAGCTGGGCGCTGCGTATGAACAACCTGAAGATCTCTACCTCTGAAGCCACGCCGCAGATCGTGATTGCCGCGCTGCAGATCGTGGGCATTCAAGGCTACAAGAACGACGGCCCCTACGCCATGGGCCGCCCGCTGCGCGACGCGCTGTCGGGCTCGCTGATGGTCTCGAATGACCGTATTGCTGCCAAGAGCGCCGCCCTGCTGCTGGTCCACAAAGACGACTGAGACTGAATCCACCATGACCACACCTCACGACCGCTATGACCCGAAGGCCTTCTACGACGACCTGGTAGCCCATGGCCTGATCATCCCCACGCCCATCAAGGGCGGCTACGGCCGGGGCGCTGTGTTCGAGGACATTCTCGACCGTTTTGACGCGCTGGTGCAGCGCGAAGCCGCTGCCGATGGCGCTGAGACCATGACCTTCCCGCCCATCGTCGCCCGCACGATGATCGAGAAGATGGGCTATCTGGACAACTTCCCGCAGCTCATCGGCAGCATCCACAGCTTTTTCGGCAAGGAACTCGACGCCCGCGCCATGGCCGACAAAGCCCGCAATGGCGAGCGCTGGGAAGAGGTGCTGGAGATCACCGAAAGCATGCTGCTGCCCGCCGCCTGCTACCCGGTCTACCCGGTGTTCAGTGGCCTGCTGCCGGATGGCGGCCGCCTGGTGACGGTGCGCAATTGGTGCTACCGCCACGAGCCCTCGGACGAGCCCACCCGCCTGCAATCCTTCCGCATGCGCGAGTACATCCGGGTCGGCGCCCCCGACGACGTGCAAGCCTGGCGCAACGCCTGGCTGGAGCGTGGCCTGCGCCTGCTGGGAAGCCTGAAGCTGCCGGTGATCAGCGATGTGGCCAACGACCCCTTCTTCGGCAAGGCCGGCAAGATGATGGCCACCAGCCAGCGCGAGCAGCAACTGAAGTTTGAGATCATGGTGCCAGTCATCTCCGAAGAGAAGCCCACCGCCATCTGCTCCTTCAACTGGCACCAAGAGCACTTCACCGGCAAGTTCGGCATCAAGCGTGCCGACGGCAGCACCGCGCACACCGCTTGCCTAGGCTTTGGCCTGGAGCGTGTCACCCTGGCGCTGATCAAGACCCACGGCTTTGACGTGAACCAATGGCCCGCCGAGGTGCGCGCCCAACTCTGGCCTTGAGTTTCCATTTCGCATGAGCTTGCGCAGCACCCTCGACACCCTGGCGCTGAACCGCGCCACCGCCCTGCCCGGGTTGGATACGGCCCACTACCAGCGCCATGCCCTTCATGGTGAGGGCGCGGTGTGGCCCGAGAAAAACTGCTACGCCGACCTCTGGATCGAGCTGCTGCATGCCATGGACTTGGACCCGCATGCGATGCTGGGAGTCACACTCCCCTTAGATTTTGAGGGCGACCAGTGGACCTTTTTCAAGCCTTCGCACGATGAACTGCGCCGCTACTATGGCCTGGATGTCCAAGAGCTGACGCTCTGGCGCCCGCTGCTGGACCATGCGCTGGAGCACCTGAGCGCAGGCAAGCTGATCAGCGTGGAAGCGGATGCGTATTGGCTGCCCGATGTGGCAGGCACAGATTACCGTCAACAGCACTCCAAAACCACCATCGTCTTGGCCGACATTGATGTGGCCGCCAAGCGCTTGGTCTATTTCCACAATGCCGGCTGCTACGCGCTGGAGGGCGAAGACTTCGACCGCACCTTCCGCCTCGGGCAAGCCGCTGACCCAAACTACTTGCCGCTGTTTGCGGAGCTTATCCGCAGTGACCGGCGCCTCGTCCGGACGCGGGCCGACCTGCAGGCCCAGGGCCGCGCCCAGCTTTCAGCCTTGGTCAATCGTTGTCCCCGCGACAACCCCATCCGACGCTTTGGGGAACGCCTGCATCAAGACCTGCCTTGGTTGCGAAACCAAGGCTTGGCGCACTATCACGTCTGGGCCTTCGCAGGCACCCGCCAGATGGGTGCCGGCTTTGAGCTGGCTGCCGCGTGGCTGCGCTGGTTGGAGTTGGGTGAACAGGCCAACGCAGCCGCTCAAGGCTTCCATGACATCAGCCTGCAGGCCAAGACTTTGATCCTCAAGGGGGCTCGGGCGGTGATGTCAAACAAACCGACCGATCTGGGGCCCCTGTTGGAGCGCATGGCAGAGGACTGGGACCACAGCATGGCCAACTTGCGGCGACTCTGAGGTCGACTGCGTCAGCAGCCGGCCTAGCCCGGCGGACTCACCAGGAAACAAGCCAGGACTTGGTCAGGCCGCAGAACTTCTCGGCCTTGACCCTCGCTGCCGGGAACAGGGCCATGACCTCTGCTTTCTTCAACAACTGCACCTCGTCAAAGTACGCCGCTTGCTTCTCGGTGGAGGGCTGAGACAAGAGCGCCCAGGGTGACAAGAAAACCAAGCGCCGCCCCCAACTGCGTGGCAACCAATGCAGCAGTGGCATCACAAAGTGCGGCTCGACGGGGAACTCTTGAGCGGGCGTTTGAACATGGCCGCACTTGGCGACTCTCAGCAGCTCTTTGACGACCAACGAACGCTGATCAGGGGGCACATGCTCCAGCACCGAATTGCAGACCACCAGGTCGTAGTGCTGATCCGGCACCGGGATGTTAAAGCCGTCGAACAGTCGAACCTCGAAACGATGATCGCCACGCTCGTCGATGCGCACTTCGCCATCGGAAATGTTGTAGATGACGACTTTTCTGACCTGATCGCCCAAGCCGGACTCGACCCAGAAGTGGACACTGCCACCGTAATCCAGAATCGACATCTCCCCCAACTGCGGAAACCGTTGCAACAGGAGCTTGCCGCGGGCCTGTCGAAAGTGCGTCAGCACAGGGATGATCGTTCGGTGCCAAAGTGAAGCCATCGCAAAGAATCCAGTTAGGTCTTGTGGAATTTCCAGAGGCGCGTGCTTCGTGCGTACCGACGGCCTGAGAGCTCCCTGCAAGCGTGCCCATCATCGAGGCTGAACAGCCTCATCCGACCTTCTCACGCCGTCAGAAATCAGAGCCCGTCATTTTAAGACTGATGAGTGGATCGCTGGGTCTGGCTCACTCGATGAGCCCGTGACCTTCTAGGCAAAAATGCTTCGCAGCAGACACCCCATGGCTCTTTCGCGAGCCGAGCTTCAGCAAGGGCGAATCGAGTCTCAATCGTTGCGGTTGCGCATCCAATCCGCAGTGTCGAAGAAGGACTTCTGCAGGCGGCTGACCAAGGGTTCAGGCACCTGCTCGTCTTCCATGGCTTGGAACATGCAGGCCAGCCATTGGTCGCGCTCTTGGCTGCCAATGGAGAATGGCAGGTGACGCGCCCTCAAGCGAGGGTGGCCAAAGCGCTCAATGAAGTGGTTGGGGCCACCCAGCCAGCCGCACAAAAACCAAAACAGCTTGTCACGGGCGTCATCCAGCGTGGTGCCGTGAACCTGACGCAGCACGGTAAAGCGGGGCTCTAAGTCCATCAGATCGTAAAAACGATCGACCAAGCTGCGCACGCGCGCTTCGCCGCCCATCATCTCGAACGGTGTGGGACCAGCAGGTGGGGAGGTGGTGTCGTCGTCGGCCATCAGTCGGCCAGGCGCGTGGCCGCCGCCACAATGCCTTGGGCCGCGGGGCTGCCTGGAAAGCAATCCAGCAGCAATTGTCGCCGCTGCACTGCCTGGCGCACGGCCGGGTCCGAGAGAATCTCACCCAGAAACGCCAGTTTGACGGGAGCTTCTAGCCCTGGCGTGACATAGCGATCGACCACTTGTTGCAGTTGGCCGCGGATGGTGCGGCCTTCGCCCACCTTGCTGACTTGATTGACCAGCAAGCGCATGTCGCGCCGCCCCTGGGTGGTGGCGATCACCTTGATGGTGGCATAGGCGTCGGTCAACGAGGTCGGTTCGGGTGTGGCGATGACCAGCACCTCGTCAGCCAGCGATACGGTGTAGAGCACCACATCGGAGATGCCAGCCCCTGTGTCGAGCAGGATGCGGTCGTACTTGGGACGGATCTGGCGAATCACGTCCACCAATTGATCTCGAACTTCGGGTGTCAGGCGCGAATACTCCACCATGCCAGAGCCGGCCAGCAGCACAGAAAAGCCGCCGGGCGCCGGAATGATGGCCTCTTCAAGCGGGTGCTTGCCAGTGAACACATCATGCAAGGTGATTTTGGGGAAGAGGTTCAGCACCACATCCAGGTTGGCCAACCCTAAGTCGGCATCCAAGACCAGCACGCGCAAGCCTTGGCGAGCCAGGGCAGCCGCTAGGTTGGCGGAGACAAAGGTTTTGCCCACCCCGCCCTTGCCGCTGGTGATGGCGGTGATACGGGCCGCATGGCCGGTGGAAGCGGCTTGGGCGTTCATGCAATATCCCCTGACGGTGAGCTGCCAAACAGCAGCCCTTTTTCTTCGGCACTGACCAGAGACACGGGTGTCGGCTCCAGGCAAGTGCGGTTACGCCCTTCAGACTTGGCGCGGTAGAGCTGCAAGTCGGCGCGTTCGGCCCACAGCGAGGCCGACGAGCGCACCCACTGCGGCGCAAAAGCACCGCCAATGCTGACGGTAACCCCCAAGCGTTGGGACGGGCCTACGTCGATGGCGCGGGATTCAATACGTAAGCGCACCCGCTCTGCCACGGTTTGCCCAAACGCCGGTGGGCAATTGGGCAGGATGATGGCGAACTCCTCGCCGCCGATGCGGGCTGCCAAGTCCATAGGACGCACACTTTCGCCAATGGCCTGGGCCACGGCTTTGATGACCAAATCGCCACAGGCATGGCCGTGGCTGTCATTGACCCGTTTGAAGTGGTCAATGTCCAAATAAAGCAGCAGCGCAGGCTCGCCTGAGCGGGCCACACGGTCAATCTCGCGGTTCAGCGCCGACTCAAACGTACGGCGGTTGGCCAAGCCGGTCAGCGCGTCACGGCTGCTGAGGTCGCAGAGCTTGTCCAGCAAGGATTGCAGCCATGCGCCCGAGCCTGGCAGGCCCTGCGGCGGCTCTTGCCCCGTTTGGCGCAACAACTGCAGTGCGCGATCGAGGTTCAAAACCCCCGGATCGGGCAAGTTGGCGTAGGGAATGTGATCCACGGCAGGCTGCTTTGGCGGCGCTCAGTCCAATGAGGCGCCCAGTATAGGAGGGGGGGCTGGCCGCTGAAGACGGGGATAAAGGCCCCGAAAGCCCTGCAACTTCAGCCGCCGCAAAGGCCCGGTCATTGCAAGACTCTCGGTCAAGCCCCGCTGCGTATCCTCTCGCGGCGGCAATTCACTTCGCGGCTCCACACCATGTCCAGTTTGCTTGATGCGCCGACCCGCCCCAACGCCCCTGGCTTCAGTGATTCGGCGGCACAGGAGTTCAGCTTCTCTGTGGCTGACTTCGAGCGCGTTCGGCAATTGATCTACCATCGCGCCGGCATCAGCCTGCATGAGGGCAAGCGTGCCATGGTCTACAGCCGCCTGTCTCGGCGGCTCAGAGAAACCAACCACAACAGCTTCCATAGCTATCTGGAGTGGCTAGAGCGGTCAGTCGGCCCCGCAGCCGATCAAGAGTGGCAGGAGTTCATCAACAGCCTGACCACCAATCTGACCGCCTTCTTCCGCGAGGAGCACCATTTCCAGGCCATGGCCGAGATGCTGCGCAGCCACCCACCAGGCCCGCTGCGAGTGTGGTGTAGCGCCGCCTCGACCGGCGAGGAACCCTATTCCATTGCCATGGTGCTGGCCGAAGCGCTGGGGCCCAGTCATCAGGCCAAGCTCCTGGCCAGCGACATCGACACCAAAGTCTTGGCCCAGGCCCAGCGGGGGGTATACCCCGCCGACTCCCGCGGGCTGAGCCCAGAACGATTGAAGCGATTCTTCTTGCGCGGCACCGCCAGCAATGCCGGCTTCATCCGGGCCAAGCCAGAGCTAAGCCGCTGCCTTGAGTTTCGTCCTTTCAATTTAATGAGCACCCAATGGAGCAGCCTGGGCGAGCCCTTTGACATGGTGTTCTGCCGCAACGTGATGATTTACTTTGATCCGCCCACCCAGCGCAAGGTGTTGGAGCGCATCTACCAGGTCATGAAGCCCGGCGGCATGCTGTTTGTCGGGCACTCAGAAAACTTCACCGAGTCGCGCGACTTGTTTGCGCTGCAAGGAAAGACCATTTATCGCCGGGCCTAAGCGCCTTCATGAGCCTCAACACATTCACCAAGAACCGCCCATGACACCACCGCTGCCCACAGCCAGCACCACCAAATCCTCAGCGCTTGGTGCCCGCAATCCACGCCTCGAAAAGCTGAAGTCCCAGCATCGGCAAGCGGGCGAAGCTTCGTTCTTCTATTACGACGCCCACTTCGGCAATGAAGCCGTCAAGGTACTGCCCGGCGAGTACTACGTAGACACCGAAGACATCTTGGTGATGACCACTCTGGGCTCTTGCATTGCCGCCTGCATTTGGGACCGCGACCGCCGCATTGGCGGCATGAATCACTTCATGCTGCCTGAAGGTGCCGGTGACTCAGGCCGCTATGGCACGTACGCCATGGAGCTGCTGATCAACGAAATGATGAAGCGCGGTGCCTCGCGCCTGAGCATGGAAGCCAAGATCTTTGGCGGCGGTGCGGTCATCAGCGGCATGAACAGCATCAATGTGGGTGAGCGCAACACCCAATTCGTCACCGAGTTCCTCAGCACCGAGCGCATTCCCATCGTCTCCAAGGACGTGCTGGACATCTATCCGCGCAAGGTCTGCTTCCTGCCCGCCAGTGGCAAAGCCATGGTCAAACGCTTGGCCCCGGCCAATGCCGAGGCACTGGTCGCGCAAGACAAACTCGCCGCCCAAAAGGCGGCCCCGGCCACCACGGGTGGTGGCTCGGTCGACCTGTTCTAAACACCAAAACCAATACCTGCTCAGGAGCTTCAAACTATGTCTAAGACCCGTGTCGTGGTGGTGGATGACTCAGCGCTGGTGCGCAGCATATTGAGTGAGATCATCAATCGCCAATCGGACATGACCTGTGTTGGCGCCGCCGCCGACCCCTTCATTGCCCGCGAGATGATTCGCAACCTGAACCCGGACGTCATCACCCTGGACGTTGAGATGCCACGCATGGACGGCATCGACTTCCTGTCCAAGCTGATGCGCCTGCGTCCCATGCCAGTGGTGATGGTGTCCACCCTGACCGAGCGCGGTGCCGACGTCACCATGCGGGCGTTGGAGCTCGGCGCTGTGGACTTTGTGGCCAAGCCCAAGATCGGCATCGCGGACGGCTTGAAGATCTTGGCCGAGGAGATCACCGACAAGGTTCGGATCGCCTCCAAAGCCCATGTCCACCGCCCGCCGCCATCGGTGACGGCCGCCGTCGCTGCGGCCAGCACGGCTGCCGCCTCGAGTGCTGCGGGGGCTGGCCAGGCCGTCCCCACCAAACCCAGCGCACCGCTGGGCCGCGTCTCCACCGAGAAGATCATCTTCATCGGCGCGTCGACCGGCGGTACCGAAGCCACCAAAGAAGTGCTGGTCAACTTGCCCCCAGACTCGCCCGGCGTGGTGATCACCCAGCACATGCCGCCTGGCTTCACCAAGAGCTATGCCACCCGCCTGGACGGGCTGTGCAAGATCCGCGTGAAAGAAGCGACTGACGGCGAGCGCATCTTGCCGGGCCACGCCTACATTGCGCCAGGTGGCCTTCACCTGTCGGTGGAGCGCTCGGGCGCCAACTATGTGGCGCGGGTGCGCGACGGTGAGCCCGTCAACCGCCACAAGCCCAGTGTAGAAGTCTTGTTTGAATCGGCCGCACGGGTGGTCGGGCCCAATGCCTTTGGCATCATGCTGACCGGCATGGGCGCCGATGGTGCCAAGTCCATGAAGGCTATGCGCGATGCCGGGGCCTTCAACATCTGCCAAAACGAGGCCACTTGCGTGGTGTTCGGCATGCCCCGCGAAGCCATCAACCACGGCGCCGCCGACGAAGTGCTGCCACTCAATGAAATTGCTGGGCACTTGATCGACAAGCTGCGCGCCGCACACGGCGCCACGCTGCATCGGGTCTGAATGCCAAAGGGACAGCCCGCGCTGTCCCTTGTCATGCAGAGTCTCAGCGTCTCACAAGCCGCTGCGCGCAGCCACACCTGTGGCAGGGAAGTCTGTGAAGACCCCGTCCACACCCAAACTCATGTAGTAGCGCATCTCGGCCTGGGGGTCTTTGAAGCCGTAGCCCGACGCATCATTGCGGAAGGTCCAGGTGTGCACCAGCAAGCCCTTGCTGTGCGCCAGCTCCACCACACCGGTGCTGCCATCTACGCGGCGATCATTGATGCTCAGCGTTGTGTCGCCCGTGCGCTCCACGCCGTCGTCCACCGTCTTGACCAGATAGGGCTTCCACGGGCCAACGGCGTCGGCATAGGTCTTCACAAAATCGAGCCCGCTACTTGTCAACAGATCAGAGAACAATCGCGTATCGCCCTTGACCACAAAGTCATAAGGCTGGCGATAAGGGGCCACCAAGGACATGCTGCCGTCCTTGTTCACGTCGTCGGCGTCGATCAACTGCACCAAGCGGATGTCAGTCTTGGTGTTGAGGTACTGCAGATTGCTGACCTCGAAGGACTGGATGAACACCGGCGCTGAGCGAGTGTTGCCATAGGCCAGGTGCAGCATGCTGACCAGCTTGTTTTCAAAGACTTGGCGACCAAAGAAGCCGTCGTGGAAGGTGGAGTGCTTGACCTCTGGATAGATGCCAATGGTGCGCCCGGTTTTGGCACTGGCATTCTTGGCCAGGGTGATGACCTCCGCCAAAGTCGGGATGCTGAATTGGCCGTTATAGGCCTGTGAACGGCTGGCCCGCGACTGCACAGCCCGCAGCGTTTTAATCTCGGCCAGGGTGAAGTCGCCGGCAAAGTAGGCGGTGGTCGGCACGCCGTCCACCATCTTGGTGCTCATGCGGCTGGCTGGGAACTTGCTGGCCACATCGGTGGTGCTGTCGAGCATGGGCTCATGGCGGGCAATCATCTCGCCATCGGCCGTCAGCACCAAGTCGGGTTCCACAAAGTCGGCCCCTTGGTCGATGGCCAACTGGTAACTCTCCAGGGTGTGCTCAGGCCGCTCGCCCGACGCGCCCCGGTGGCCGATGACCAGTGGAGCTTCACCGCTCAGCGTGTTGTAGCGTGGGTCGTCACCGCCGCCGCAGGCCTGTAGTGCCGCCAGGGCCAAAGCGGCCCACAAGAGTCTAGCGTTCATGAGTGTTCCTTCCAACGATGAGTGTGATCCGTGCAGTCACCATGCCGCACGGCTTGACCCTAACGTCTTTGTTGATGGGCATCAAGCCCCAGAACTCTCATGATGCGCGCGCCGTGTGAAAGGCGCGTGACAGCGGCTCGCAGGCCAGCCCCTCAAGCTGGGGGGAGGAACAAGGCCTGCAGGTCGCTCAAGAAATCAAAGCCCCGCTCGGTGGGGCGCCACACCACCCCCGACTCACTCATCTGACGCTCTAGCAAGCCCTTGGCTTGCGCCTGGGCCAAGCCTTGGCTGATCGCCGACGGCGGCAGGCCGGTGCGCTCTTGGAACAAGGCCTCTTCAAATCCGTCTCGCAGGCGCAAGGTGTTGAGCATGAACTCGAACGGCAGGGCTTTGCGCGCCACCTCTTCATCGTTGGAGCAGGCCTTGCCGGCCAGGGCCTCGCGCATATAGGTGGCGGGCTCGCGCCATTTGACTTGGCGCACCACCCGGTGCGGGTAGCTCAGCTTGCCGTGTGCGCCCGCACCCAAGCCCAGGTAATCTCCAAACTGCCAGTAGTTGAGGTTGTGGGTGCAGCGGTGGCCTGGGCGTGCATAGGCTGACACCTCATAGCGCTGCAGGCCCGCCGCTGCGGTGGTGGCCACCACCTGGTCCAGCATGTCGGCGCTGACATCGTCATCCGGCAGCACCGGCGGGTGATTGGCAAAGACGGTATTAGGTTCCAGCGTCAAGTGGTAGAGCGACAGATGCGGCGGGGCAAAGCTCAGTGCGGTGCTCAGGTCTTGGGCCAGTTCTTCGGCAGTCTGCCCCGGCAGGGCATACATCAGGTCGAGGTTGAAGGTGTCAAAGCAAGCGGCCGCCTCGGCCACCGCAGCACGGGCTTGGGCGCTGTCATGCACGCGCCCCAGGGCTTGGAGCTTGGCATCGTCAAAACTCTGCACCCCGATCGACAAACGTGTGACCCCCGCCGCCCGATAGGCCCGAAAACGGTCCTTTTCAAACGTGCCGGGGTTGGCCTCCATGGTGATCTCACACCCCGGCAGCAAGGGCAGCAACAAGCGGATGTCGCTGAGCAGGCGGGCAATGGCCTCGGGCGAGAACAGGCTGGGCGTGCCGCCGCCAATGAAGATGGAGTGCACCGAGCGCCCCCAGACCAGGGGCAAGCTGGCCTCCAGGTCGGCTCGCAGCGCGTCCAGGTAGCGGGCTTCAGGCAATGCGTCTTGGGGCGCTTCGGCGGGAGACAGCCTGACGCTCTTGAATTCGCCCTTGAACTCGTGCGAGTTGAAATCGCAGTAAGGGCATTTTTTGAGGCACCAAGGCAGGTGCACATACACCGATAGCGGCGGCGGCGCCCCCAACTGCAAAGTGCCTGGGCGCAGATAGCGCTGAACCAGAGCGTCGTCCATCACTGGCCTAAGCCCCAGGCGCTTTGCATCAGGCCCAGCAGTTGGGCCGCCGCCAGTGCGCGGTGACTGTGCGCGTTCTTTGTGGCGGCATCGAGTGCGGCGACGGTGCAGCCAAAGGCTGGGATGAACATCAGCGGGTCGTATCCGAAACCGCCCTCGCCTTGCGGCTCGCGCAAGATCTCGCCTTGCCAGCGGCCAAAGGCGATCAAGGGCTCCGGGTCGTCCGCCGAGCGAATGGCCACCAAGGCGCAGACAAAGCTGGCACGGCGCCGGGCTTGCCCCTCCAAACGGCTGAGCAGCAACTGATTGTTGGCCGCATCTTGCAAGGCTCTCAGCGCCTCGCGCTCCGCGCCCGCTGGTGGTATGAAAGGCGCGTAGACCGCGCTTTGCACACCGGGCGCACCACCCAGCGCATCCACACACAGACCAGAGTCGTCGGCCAAGGCCGGCAAGCCCGTTTGAGCAGAGGCGTGGCGGGCTTTGGCCAAGGCGTTTTCGATGAAGGTGATGTGGGGCTCTTCCGCCTCCGCCACGCCCAAGGAGCCTTGGGTGACCAGGCTCAGTGGCAGCGTGCCCAGCAGCGCGCTGAGCTCCTTGAGCTTCTTGGCATTGTTCGACGCCAGCACCAGCTTCATCGCGCGGTCCTTCTTTCAGTCTTGCGCTGGCAGCGGCTGCGCCAACGCAGCCTTCTGAGCTTGCACCAAGGTGGCAATGCCCGCCGTGGCCAAGTCCAGCAGCGTGCCCATCTCAGCGCGGCTGAAGGCCACACCTTCGGCCGTGCCTTGCACTTCCACAAAACCACCGGCGCCTGTCATCACCACGTTCATGTCGGTGTCGCAGGCCGAGTCTTCGACGTATTCCAAGTCCAGCAGCGGCGTGCCTTGGACAATGCCCACCGAGATGGCCACCACATGGTCGCGAATGGGGTTGCTGCTCAGCGCGCCGCTGGCGAGCAGTTGGTTGACGGCATCTTGCGCGGCCACAAAGGCGCCGGTGATGGCCGCCGTGCGGGTGCCGCCGTCGGCTTGCAGCACATCGCAATCCAGGGTGATGGTGCGTTCGCCCAGCGCAGCCAGGTCAAACACGGCGCGCAAGGAGCGACCGATCAGGCGCTGAATTTCTTGCGTGCGACCGGTTTGCTTGCCCTTGGCCGCCTCGCGGCTGGATCGGGTGTGCGTGGCGCGCGGCAGCATGCCGTACTCGGCCGTCACCCAGCCTTCGCCACTGCCCTTTTTGTGGGGCGGCACGCGCTCTTCCACCGAGGCGGTGCACAGCACCCGCGTCTGGCCAAACTCGATCAAGACCGAGCCCTCGGCGTGGCGGGTATAGCCGCGGGTGATGCGCAAAGGACGCAAAGCGTCGGCCGGACGGCCCAAGGGGCGGACGAAGGTCATGGAAATTCCTGTCGATGAAAAAAGAGAGCCCGGCAAGCCAACGCGCCGGGCTTCAGGAAAGGCTAGCGGCCCTTTTTGGAGGTGCGCTGAATGGCCTCGTTGATTTCGCGGATGGAGCGCTCGATCTCAGCCTCGTCCAAATCAGGCAAGGTGGCGTCGGCCATGCTGGCCTGGATGGTCGAGGCGAACACGTCTTCGCCCAGCGACTGGGTGGACACGCCGGAGAGGCTGTCGCGGTCTTCAGCCGCCTCCCACTCCACCGCCAGCACCGTGACGTTGTCGCAATGCGGCCCGCCTTTGCGCAGGGCTTGCTCCACCAACTCGGGCACGCCGTCAGAAATGGCGCGGGCCGCAAAAGTGTTGACGATCTCGTCGTCGCTCAGCACGCTCCACAGGCCGTCCGAGCACAGCAGCACACGGTCACCGGCCTGCATTTGGATGGGGCCGACGGTGTCGATCACCGGCTTGCCGGGGCTGCCCAGGCAGGTGAACAAAACCGAGCGGTTAAAGCGGGCGTCAATGGGCACCACCTGCGACAAGGTTTCTTGCAACTCGGTGTAGGAATGGTCGCGTGTGCGGGCCAGCAGCACGCCATCTCGCACGAGGTACAAGCGCGAGTCACCGCAGTGCGCCCAGTAGGCGGTGGAGCCTTGCATCAGGCAGCCCACCATGGTGGTGCGGGGGGTGTCGACTAAGGACTTGTCGGTGGCGTAGCGCAAGAGCTGGTAGTGCCCTGCCAAGATGGACTCTTGCAAGAAGCGCAACGGGTTCTTGAGTTGCGGCTTGGCCTCGCGCTGGAAGGCGGCCGCCATGGTCTGCAGCGCCAACTGGGCCGCGACCTCGCCCTCAGGGTGGCCGCCCATGCCATCGGCCAGCGCAAACAAGCCGGCATCGCGCGTGTAGCAATAGCCCATGCGATCTTCGTTCTTTTCGCGCCCGCCCTTGCGGCTGACTTGGTAGACGGAGAACCTCATGATGGCTTGTGCTGGCTAGTGGGAAGACGCAGCTTTTAGCTGCGCGCCCCCGATTTCAGATTCTCGATCTGCAGCTTCAAGCGCTCGGTGAAGCTCAGCGAGGTGTAGCGGCGCTCGGTCTCACGCGAGAGCTCTTTTTGCAGCGCGAACACGCTTTGGGGCCGCGACAGCGGGTCCAGCGACATGCACCACTCGGTGACCTCAATGAGGTTGTCGGAGTAGGTGTTGCGCAAGCGCGAGAGCGACAGCGGCAGGCGGTCTTTCTCGATGCGCTGCGGGGCATCGTTGGGCGGATAGCCCTGCATGCAGGCGTAGAGGCAAGCACCAATCGCGTAGATGTCCGTCCAGGGCCCCAAGGCGCCGTCGCGGCGGTACATCTCGGGCGCCGCAAAACCCGGCGTGTACATGGGGCGGATGAAGTTGCCCTCTTTGGACAGCACTTCGCGTGCCGCGCCGAAGTCCAGCAGCACCGCGCGGTTGTCGTTGGTGATGAAGATGTTGGCCGGCTTGATGTCCAAGTGCAGCATCTTGTGCTGATGCACGATGCGCAAGCCGCGCAAGATCTCGTCAAACAGGCTGCGGATGGTGGACTCGCGGAAGACCTTTTCGCGCTTCAGGTCGCGCGCCGTGATGATGAAGTCCTGCAGGGTATCGCCCTGCAGATAGTTCATCACCATGTAGACCGTTTCGTTCTCGCGGAAGAAATTCAGCACCGAGACCACGCTGGGGTGCGAAATCTGGGCGAGCGAGCGCCCTTCTTCGAAGAAGCTCTTCAGGCCCAGGCGATACAGGGGCTGCTTTTCCGGCTTGACGCGCGGAATCAGCTCGCCTGCCGATCGCTCGGCCAGAGAGGCCGGTAGGTACTCTTTGAGCGCCACATGGTGCCGACCTTCGTCTTCGGCGAGGTAAACCACACCAAAACCGCCGGCCGCCAGTTTCTTGACGATCTGGTAGCCACCGACCACTGTGCCCGCGGGCAACGGGGCTGGTTTAGGCTTTGACATAATCCTTGTTTTTGCTAGGTGCAAAACTCGATGCCAGTTTACAGCATGACCGGGTTCGCCAGTGCCGCTGCCGCCCCCCGGAATGAGGAAGTTCCCAGCCAGCCCGGCGTCACCATCGAGCTGCGTTCGGTCAACAGCCGCTTCCTCGACATCGCCTTCCGCTTACCCGACGAGTTGCGCCACTTGGAGCCCGCCTTGCGCGACCTCCTGGTGGGCGGCTTGAAGCGCGGCAAAGTGGAAGTGCGAGCCGCCTTGGGCCGTGCCGCAGACGAAGGCCTGCCTCAGCCCAGCTCGGAGCAGCTCAACCGCCTGGCGCGCATGGAGTCGTCCGTGGCCGCATGGTTGCCCAAGGCCAAGCCGCTGAGCGTGCATGAAGCCCTGCAATGGTGCCGGGGCAGCGCCGCCCCCACCGCCGCCCCGCAGTGGGATGAGCTGACCCTGAGCGCGGCCCGCGAGGGCTTGAGCGCCCTGCGCGAAGCCCGCAGCCGCGAAGGCGAGCGCCTGGTACAGATCCTGATGGAGCGCGTGCACAAGCTGCGCGAGCTGGCCGCTCAGGCCGAGCCGCAGGTCCCCCTGGTGGTCAAGCGCCAGCAAGAACGCTTCTTGGAGCGCTGGAACGAAGCCCTGCAAAGCGCAGGCGCCGGCCATGCCGTGACGGCCGAGTCGGCCCGCGAGCGCGCGCTGTCCGAGGCCGCTGCGTTTGCTATTCGCATCGACGTGGCCGAAGAGCTGTCTCGCCTCAAGGCCCATCTGGATGAGATCGAGCGCCTGCTGACGGCCGGTGGCGAGTTGGGCAAGCGCCTGGACTTTTTGATCCAAGAACTGCACCGTGAGGCCAACACCCTGGGCTCCAAGTCCGCCGCCCTGGAGTTGACCGGCATCTCGGTGGAGATGAAGGTCTTGATCGAACAAATGCGCGAGCAGGTTCAAAACATCGAGTAAGCACCATGGAGATGCCTGGAAACCTCTACGTCGTGGCCGCCCCCAGCGGGGCGGGCAAATCCAGCCTGGTCAAGGCCTTGCTGGAGCTCGACTCCCACCTCAATGTCTCGGTCTCGCACACCACCCGTGCGCCGCGCGGCCAAGAGCAGCAGGGCCGCGAGTACTTCTTCGTCAAGCCCGACGAGTTTCAAGCCATGATCGAGCGCGGCGAGTTTGTCGAGTGGGCGGCCGTGCACGGCAACCACTACGGCACCTCGCGGGGTGTCATTGAAGGCCTGCTGACCCAGGGCAAGGACGTGCTGCTGGAGATCGACTGGCAAGGCGCCTTGCAAATCCGCAAGCTGTTCCCCGCCGCGGTGCTGATCTTCATCTTGCCGCCGAGTTGGGAAGAGCTGGAGCAGCGCCTGCGCCGTCGGGGCGAAGACCAGGCCGAGGTGATCGCGACACGCCTGGAAAACGCCCGCACCGAGGTGGCCCAGGCCCAGTTTTTCGACTACGTTATAATCAACGCCCTCTTCGAGACTGCCGTCTTTGACCTGAAGACAGTCGTCCATTCACAGCGCTTGAAATATGCGGCTCAACGCCGCGCCAAGGCGGCTGTGTTTCATTCGCTGGGCATTTGAGCCTCAGCGCTTCCTCACCGAGAGTCACTGGATCCCTACATGGCCCGCATCACCGTCGAAGACTGCCTGAACAAGATCCCCAACCGCTTCCAACTCGTGTTGGCGGCCACTTACCGCGCTCGCATGCTGAGCCAAGGCCACACCCCCCGCGTCGAAAGCAAGAACAAGCCCGGCGTGACCGCTCTGCGCGAAATCGCGGCTGGCGAAGTGGGCCTGGAGATGCTGCGCAAGGTCCCAACCTGATCGCTGCACACGGGCCAGGCCAAGCGGCCTGATCTCGAAAAGGGCGCCTCGGCGCCCTTTTTTCATGGGCGCGCTCAAGGCCTGCGGCGCTTGGCCCAGGGATTTGCGTGGGCTTGGCGGCATCTTGCTCAAGTTAAGGCGTATTTCCGCTAAATTCGAGCCATGGTGATTCGCACGCTTGCTGACTTTCTCCCCGCCGCTTTGCAGTCCAAACCCCGGGTGCCCGCAGGCAGCCCGAGCGTCATGCCGCCGGAAGTCAGCTCGTTTGCCGCCCTCTCTGACAAGCTCGGCTACCTCAGCAAATCCGACCTCAAGCTGATCCGCGACGCCTATAAGTTCGCTGACGAAGCCCATCTGGGCCAGTTCCGCGCCAGTGGCGAGCCCTATATCACCCACCCGATTGCGGTGGCGGGCTTGGTGGCCGACTGGAAACTGGACGCCCAGGCCATCATGGCGGCGCTGATGCACGATGCTATGGAAGACTGTGGCATCACCAAGGTCGAGCTGATTGAGCGCTTTGGCGCCCCTACCGCCGAGTTGGTGGATGGCCTGACCAAGCTGGACAAGCTGCAGTTCTCGACCCGCGAAGAAGGCCAGGCGGAATCTTTTCGCAAGATGCTCTTGGCCATGTCGCGCGATGTGCGGGTCATCTTGGTCAAGCTGGCCGACCGTCTGCACAATATGCGCACCATGGCGGCCATGGCGCCCAACAAGCGCGGACGCATTGCGCGCGAGACCCTAGACATCTACGCCCCCATCGCCCACCGACTGGGCCTGAACCAAACCTACCGCGAGCTGCAAGAGCTGTCGTTTTCTTATCTGCACCCCTGGCGCCATGCGGCCCTGGAAAAGGCCTTGCAGCGGGCCCGGGGCTATCGCCGTGACATCGTCTCCCGGGTGCAAACGGATGTGGTCAAGGCCTTCAGCGAAGCCCGCTTGAAAGTGGACATCTCCGGCCGCGAGAAGACCGTCTTCTCCATCTACCGCAAGATGCGCGAGAAGCACGCCGGCTTTGCGCAGGTCAATGACATCTTTGGCTTTCGCATCGTGGTGGACAACCTGATGGACTGCTATCACGCCCTGGGCGTGCTGCATCAGCTCTACAAGCCGGTGCCGGGGCGCTTCAAAGACTACATCGCCATCCCCAAGCCCAATGGCTATAAGTCCTTGCACACCACCTTGGTGAGCCCCTTGGGCACGGCGGTAGAGTTCCAGATCCGCACGGACGAAATGCATGCCGTGGCCGAGGCCGGCATTGCCGCCCACTGGCTCTATAAAGTGGGCGCGCAAAAGAATGTCAACCCCAGCGATGTGGCCCAGCGCCTGGGTGCCATGTGGCTCAAGTCGCTGCTGGACATCCAGAACGAAACCCGGGATGCCTCGGAGTTCTTGGAGCACGTCAAGATTGACCTAGTGCCCGACGCGGTCTACGTCTTCACCCCCAAGAGCAAGATCCTGGCCCTGCCGCGGGGTGCTACGCCCATCGACTTTGCCTACGCCATCCACTCCGATGTGGGCGACCATTGCGTGGCGGCCAAGATCAACGGCGAGCCTGCTGCCTTGCGGGCCGAGTTGCGCAGCGGCGACGTGGTGGAGGTGGTCACCGCCACCGGCGCGCGCCCCAACCCAGCGTGGCTGAACTTTGTGCGCACGGGCCGCGCCCGCAGCAAGATCCGACACTTCTTGAAGAACCTGGAGCACGAGGAATCGCAAGAGCTGGGCTTGAAGATGCTGAGCCAGGCCCTGCGCGCTGAAGGCCTGAGCCTGCCACCGCTGAGCGAAGACCCCGCCGGCCAGAACCCAGCCTGGTCCGCCTTGCTGCGCTGGAGCGGCAACCGCAGCACCACCGAGTTGCTGGTGGACATTGGCCTGGGCAAGAAAATCGCCACCATCGTGGCCAAACGCATGGCCAAGCTGCTGTTGGAACAAGGCGAGCGCCCAGATGCCGTCACGCTCAGCTTAGGCCGCTATGGGCATGACGACAACACGCCCACCCAAGGCCTGGTGGTGATCGACGGCACCGAGGCCGCCTCCATTTCGATGGCACCGTGCTGCCGCCCGGTGCCGGGCGACGCCATCGTCGGCTACTTTGGCCGCGGTGAAGGCTTGATCGTCCACATGAGCGACTGCCTGGCCGGCAAGCGCCTGTACGAACGCGATCCCGAGCGTTGGATGCAAGTGGAGTGGGCCGAACAACCCACGCGGCCTTTTGAAGCCGCCGTGCTCGTGCTGGTGAGCAATGGCAAGGGCGTGCTGGCGCAGGTGGCACAGGCCGTGTCGGCCGCCGAGGCGGACATCACCCACATTGCCATGGGCGACGAAGCTGTGGGCGAAACGGTGGAGATACGCATCCTGGTCAGCGTGCGCGACCGCCTGCACTTGGCGGACGTGTTGCGCACCCTGAAGCGCTCGCCTTCGGTGCTGCGCACCCAGCGCGTGCGGGCCAAATGAGGTCGGCTGGCCTCAACCCATGAAGAAGAAATTCAGCTTGTTACCGTCGAGGTCGCGCCAGTAGGCCGCGTAGAAACCTTCCCCGCGCGGCCCTGGCGCACCTTCGTCGGTGGCGCCTAACTCGATGGCCTTGCGGTAGTAGGCATCGACTTTGTCTTTGCTGTCCACGACCAAGGCCACCATGCTGCCGTTGCCCACGGTGGCGGCCTGCTTGTTGAAGGGTGTCATCACGCCGACACCGGGCTGGTCCATGGACACGCCCCAGGCCACGCCCGAAGGGCCATCCCAGATCCGCGAGGCGCCCATGGCACCAAACAGCGCGTCGTAAAACGCCACAGCGCGTGGCAGGTCATTGGTACCCAAGGTCACATAGCCAATCATGCCGGTCTCCTTTGTGAATGGAAGCCGCAGCATACGTCGCCCAGCACGGGCGAGACAGCCCCCACGAGTCCCAGTGCACTGGCTTGGGTCAGTTTGGCTTGGGGTATCTCACTTCCACCACCTCCAGCGTCTCCAAGCCGCCAGGGGTCATCAGCTGCACCTCGTCGCCCTCGCGGGCCTTCAGCAGTGCGCGAGCAATCGGGGCGATCCAACTCACTTCGGCGGCCAGGTGGTCAACCTCATCAATGCCCTTGATGGTGATGGTGCGCTCTTCGCCTTTGCTGTTGGCATAGGTGACGGTGGCGCCAAAGTAGATCTGGTCGCTGCCGTAGTGGGCGGACGGGTCGACCACCTCGGCCACGTCCAGGCGCTTGGTCAGAAAGCGGATGCGGCGGTCGATCTCGCGCAGGCGCTTTTTGCCGTAGAGGTAGTCGCCGTTTTCGGAGCGGTCGCCGTTCGACGCCGCCCAGTGCACGATCTCCACGATGCGTGGGCGCTCGTTGTCGATCAGGTTCAGCAGCTCATCGCGCAGCCGGGCATAACCTGCGGGCGTCATGTAGTTTTTGCTGCCAGGGGGCAGCGGCGGCAAGGCGCCGCTGTCTTCGTCGTCGTCGCTGTCGGTTTCTTTGGTGAATGCTTTGCTCATGCCATCACCTGGGGGGCGTTTTGCTGTGGCGCAGGGGCCGTCGCAAATTCATTGAACAAGCGATGGGCCAATCGCTGCGGGTCGTTGTCGGTACGCAAAGCGGCATAAGCGGCTTGGGCTTCGGGGTAATGGCGGCGCAGGTAATTGAGCCACTGCTTCAGGCGCCCGGCGCGGTTGCGCGGCACGATGTGGGCACAGACTGAGGCCCAAAAGCTCTGCAACAGCGGCTGCAGCTCGGCCCAGCTCAGGCCGCCCTGGCCCTGGGGCTCGGCGCCGCCATGCGCCAAGATGGCCAACGCCAAACCGGGGTTGGCCACCATGCCGCGGCCCAGCATCAGCGCGTCACAGCCCGAGGCCGCGCGGCAGGCTTGGGCATCGGCCACCGTCCAAATCTCGCCATTGGCCACCAAGGGCACCGCCACGGCTTGGCGGATATCCGCCACCCGCTCCCAATAGGCGGGCGGCCGATAGGCCTGCGCCTTGGTGCGGGCATGCACCACCAGTTCGGCCACGCCGCCTTCCACCAGCGCCAGCGCACACTCCACCGCGCGGCTGTCGTCTTGGTTGCCCAAGCGCATCTTGGCGGACACCGGCAGGCCCTCCGGCACCGCCGCGCGCACGCTGCGCGCAATGCGGTGCAACAGCTCGGGCTCATCCAGCAGCGTGGCGCCACCGCCGTGGCGATTGACGATCTTGGCGGGGCAACCAAAGTTCAGGTCAATGCCCGGTGCGCCCATCTCGGCGATGCGGGCCGCGTTGTCCGCCAAACACGCCGGGTCGCTGCCCAAGAGCTGTGGTCGCACCAGCACACCCGCAGGCGTGCGCCAGCCGTTAGCCTCTTCGGGCACGATGCGGCTGAACACCCTATGCGGCAAGAGCTGATCGGTGATGCGGATGAACTCGCTGACGCAGCGGCTGATGCCCCCCGCGCGAGTTAAAGCGTCGCGCAGGGTGTGGTCCAGCAAGCCCTCCATCGGGGCCAGCAGCAGGGGGCCTATCGCACTCATGGTGCACTCACGTCACGGTGCGGTCTTCGGGCGAGATGTGCGCTTCAACGGTGCTTGAAGTCAGGCGCGCGCTTTTGCACAAAGGCGCCCATGCCTTCACGCTGGTCTTGCGTGCCGAACAGCGAGTGGAACAGGCGGCGCTCATAGCGCACGCCGGTGGACAGGCCGCTCTCAAACGACTCGTTGACCAATTCCTTGATCATCATCACCGAGGGCTGGCTTTGGGCGTTGATTTGCGCGCACAAGGCCAAGGCTTCTTCCATCAAGTTGGCCAGCGGGATCACGCGTGACACCAAGCCAGCCCGCTCAGCGTCTTCAGCCGTCATGAACTTGCCGGTCAGCAGCAATTCCATCGCCTTGGACTTGCCAATGGCGCGGGGCAAGCGCTGGGTACCGCCGGCGCCCGGGACGATGCCGATCTTGATCTCGGGCTGGCCAAAGCGGGCGTTGTCCGCCGCCAGCACCACGTCGCACATCATGGCGACTTCGCAGCCACCGCCCAGGGCGAAACCCGCCACCGCAGCGATCACTGGCTTGCGCACCTGGCGGATGGTCTCCCAATTACGGCTGATGTGCTGGCGGTGGAAGGCCTCCATGTGGTCGTAATCGGCCATGGCGGAGATGTCGGCGCCAGCGGCAAAGGCCTTCTCACTGCCGGTGACGATGATGCTGCCGATGCTGGTGTCCACATCAAAGGCCAACAGGGCATCGCCCAATTCGTCCATCAACTGGTCGTTCAGCGCATTCATCTGCTTGGGGCGGTTCAGCGTGATCACACCCGTCTTCAAAGGGCCATCACCGCGAACGTCGGTCAAGATGCATTCATAAGCCATTGCGAGTCTCCTATCGTTGAGAGGGGGCGGCCACGGGCGTGGGCGCATCGTTGGCCTGAAGCGGCCGTGAGGTCAAAGTCAGCTCGGCCGAGGCGCCGGTCTTGGCCTGCGAAAACCGAATTCGAACCGGCAAATACTGCAGACTGGGCGCCAACCAAACCTCCATGGTGATCTCGTCGCCACGCCCATTGGCAGTGCGAGGCACCAAGCGCAAGGTTTCGGTCGCCCCAAACGGCAGCTCCACCGTCTGAAAGCCCGTCACATCATAGGTCCATTGCCCCATGCGCCTGGGCAGCGCCAGCGGCAGTTCCACCACCTGGCCGGGTTGGGCCAGTTCGGGTTGGGTCAGCATGCGCCAAGTGATTTGTACCAACTGGCTGGCCGGGTCCTGCACACCCGGCACGGTGGCTGTGGGTGTGCCATTGGCCAGCTCGATCCGGTCTGCGCTAAAGCGCACCGTTTGGCGCCGGGTGGCGGAGAACGGTGCATCGGTTTCCTCGTCATAGCGTTGAGGTGTCAAACCCACGGTGCTCAGCACCCCATCGCTGATCATGCGGCGGGTGAAGATCAGCGCCGCGCCCACCTCGATGCGGACCTGGTAGCGGTCATCCCGGCGCAGCCACTCCACGGTGGCGTTGCCCTCAATCGGCCCCCGAAAGTCCCCCACCAGCTTGTAAACCAAGCGGGTCGACGCTGGCCATGAGAATGTCTGAGGGGTGACGCCCGGTGGTGCCGGGCTGGCCATGCTCAGCTCCACCGAGCTCGGCGGCGGGGTCCATTCAGTCGGTGGTGGCACCGGGCCTTCTTCTCGGACTTGAGCCACCTCCACCGGCGGTGGCGGCTGCGTCGGCTTGGGGGGCTCTGGCACCGGCTCAGGGGCCGACGCTGCAGACGCAGCAGGGGCCACTTCGGCCACGACCGGGGCAGGTGGTGCGGCCGGCGGCGGCGCCACCAAGACAGGCGGCGCCTCGGGCATCAACTCTTTGACAAAGCTGATCTCCAGCGCTTTAGGCGCGGTGTCTGCATCGCCTTCGCCAATGCGGGACTCGGCCACTTGCCAGCCAATGCCCGCATGCGCCAAGACCACCACGACCACCAAGGCCGCCAGCAAGCGCCGGTGGCGCGCAAAGCCCGGCGCAGTGGCACGGGCTTGGGGCTCAGGATGGTGGGCCGATGGATCCATGAAGCCGTTGCTGAGCCTCAGGCCTTGAGCCAGGCTTGACGCAGCGCTTTGGCCGCCACTGCGGGGCTGGTGTCGAGGCCCAGCGTCAGGCTCTCCGTCAGCGCCGCATCTCCGCCGCGCTGCACCTTCACGGTAGCGAGGCGCTGCTGACGAGCCAAGGTCAGCTCAAACTCCTGCCCGGCCTGCAGCCATTGCGCAGCGTCGTCCAAGCGGCGCACGCGCCAGCCATTCACGGCCAGCAGTTCATCACCGGCCGACACACCCGCTGCTGCCGCTGCACCACCGCTTAACACCGACTTCACGTGGACACCAGTGAGCGCTCCTTCGGTGAGCTTAAGCCCCAGGCTGGCCGAGAAGCCTGCCGCCTCGCGGCCCACCTGCACGCCCGCCGCTTTGAGCGCCGGCTCCAGCGGCAGGTCGCCCCGGCCATGCACCCAGGCGTGCACCTCTTGCGCCAATGCCGCGCCGCCCACGGCGTCGACCTCGGCCAGGATGTCAACTTCGGCCACCGCACCGCCATGGCAGCGCGCCCACAGGCCCCGCATCACCTCGTCCAAGCTGCCTTGGCCGGCCTGGCGCAGACGCAAGTCCAGCAGCAGGGCCACCAAGGCGCCCTTGGTGTAGTAGCTGATGGTGGCGTTAGGCGTGTTCTCGTCGATGCGGTAGTACTTGACCCAGGCGTCAAAGCTGGACTCGGCCACGCTTTGCACGTGGCGGCCAGGGGTGCTGCGCACGCCGTTCCAGGTTTGCGCCACCAGCTTCAGGTAGCGCGGCGCGTCAATCAGGCCCGAGCGCAGCAGCAAGAGGTCGTCGTAGTACGAGGTGAAGCCTTCAAAGAACCACAGCAGCTCGGTGTAGTTCTCTTGGCTCAAGTCGTAAGGCACAAACTCGGCGGGCTTGAGGCGCTTCACGTTCCAGGTGTGGAAGTACTCATGGCTGATCAGGCCCAGCAACTTCACATAGCCATCATTCAGCCCAGGCTGGCCTTGGCGCGGCAGGTCGCGGCGGTTGGCAATCAGCGCGGTGCTGGCGCGGTGCTCCAGGCCGCCGTAGCCGTCTTCGGTGGCGTAGAGCATGAACACATAGCGGCCAAACGGCGGCTTCTTGCGGCCATGCCAAAAGCTGATCTGCGTGGCGCAAATCTTTTGCGTGTCGGCCAGCAGGCGCTCGCCGTCAAAACCGGGCCAAGCACCTGCCACCACAAACTCATGCGGCACGCCGTTGGCCACAAACTCGCCGCGCCAGAAGGCGCCCAGCTCAAACGGGTGGTCGATCAGCTCGTCGTAATCGGCGCTCTGCCACCGCAGCTTGCCGGTGGATGTCATGCCCGTGGCCACGTCCCAGCCCTTGGGCAGGCGGGCGATCTCAACCTGGTGCGGCTGTTGCTCGCGGCCCATCACGCTCAGGCACAAGCTGGTGGGGTTGAAGAAGCCGCGGCGGTCATCCAAGTAGGCGGTGCGCACCGAGGGGTCAAAGGCATAAACCTCGTAGCTCAGCGTCAGCGCGGTCTTGCCACTGCACTCAGCCACCCAGGTCGTTTTGTCCACCTGGGTCAGGCCCACCTCACGCGCACCTTGGCGGGCACTCAAGCGGCTGAGGTGGCGGCCAAACTCGCGCACCAAGTAGCTGCCCGGGATCCACACCGGCAGCGTCAGCCAGGTCTGCGCTTCGGGTGCGGGCACGGTCAAGGTCACAGCAAAGCGGTGCTCGGTGGCGCTGGCCACCTCAATGCGATAAGCGATCATGGTGTGGAGTCCTCAGATGCCTGCGGCACCCAAAAAGCAGGAAAATGCCGCCACCGCACTCAGGCGGAAGCGCAAGGTCAGCCAGTGTGCTTGGCCGCAGGCCACATAGAGCCGCCGATCCACGAGATAGCACACCACCAAGGCAGCGCCCAGCAGCGCCAGCCCAGCATGCGGCGGCATGACGATGCCCACCCAAGCCAGCAGCGGCGGCACCACTGCCCAGCGGAAGGCCCGTGGGCCGGGGGCATCTGCCCGCATGGCCAGGCCCCAATGCACACCGCCTAAGAACGCGACGATGGTGGCCGCATAGGCGGCGAAGGCCAGCGTCACTTCAGGCTGCACGTCGGGCCACACCACCCAGACCAGCAGGGACAACAGCACAAAGGGGATCAGCCCCGCATAGCCCATGCGGCGCGCCCACAGCGGCGGCTCGTCAGGCTGCAAAGCGTCGGGGAGTGAAGGCGGAGAAGACGACGGCATGTTCATGGCGGGCGATTGTCGCCCGAGCCAAGCCACTCCACCGTCGGCCACGCGCGACACCCCCAGCTTGGGAGGGGTCGCCGTGGCGTTCAGCACACGCCCAGCAAGGGTCTCAGCCCTTCTTCACCGCCGCCAGCATCCTTTCGATCTGATCGGCCGGGATGGCGCCTGGGGCTCGGCTGCCGTCTTCAAAAATCACCGCTGGGGTGGCCTGGATCTTGTGCTTGCGGGCCAAGGCCATATTGCGCTCCAGAGCTGCGGTATCGCACTTCTCAGCCGCTTTGGCCGCAGGCTGGCCGTCGATCATCCAAGCGCGCCAGGCCTTGGCCTGATCTCTGGCGCACCAGAGATCACGCGACTTCATCACCGAATCCGCCCCCAAGATGGGGATGAGGAAGTTGTAGACCGTCACGTCCTTAACGCTCATCAGATCGCGCTCGATCTTCTTGCAATAGCCGCAGTTAGGGTCGGAAAACACCACCACTTTGCGCGCGCCACTGCCCTGCTTGATCACGATAGCGTCTTTCAAGGGCAGCTTGGCAAAGTCCACCGCCGTGAGCCTGTCGATGCGAGCCTTGGTGATGTCGGTCTTGGTGCGCGTGTCGAACAGCGCACCCTCGATCAAGAAATTGCCATCTTCATCGCTGTAAAGGATGTCCGTGCCCATGCGCAGCTCGTAGATGCCCGGAATGGCCGTCTTGCTGATCTCATCGATGCGCGGCAAGTTGCCCATGCGATCAGCCAAGTTCTTGCGGATGGACGCTTCGTCCGCCTGCGCGCCGGAAGCCAGGGCCAGGCCCAGCGGCAGGGCCAAAGCCGCTGTGCGGGCCCAGAAAGCAGCCGAGCGTGCGGCCGAAGCAGTGGTGTTGAACATGGTCATCCTTGAAAGAAATGAAGCCGGAGCGAGCCCGGTCAGACGCTCATCGCTCGGCTCATCAGCCAGCGCTTCAGCGGTGCGACATGGTCTACCAGACTCATGCCATGGTTGCGAAGTTCCCTTAAGCCCGGCGCCTCAGACGCAAAAAGGTGCCAAAGTGCATCCGTGCCCCCGGCCATGGCCAGGGTGCCCAAGCGGCGCTTGCGGGCATAACGGGCCAGCAAGGCCGGGTCGCCCAGCTCGCGCCAAGCCTCGCGCTGGGCCATCACGTCATCCAGCGCCAGCACATCGGCCAGGCCCAAATTCAGGCCCTGCCCGGCCAGCGGGTGCACCACATGGGCGGCATCGCCCACCAGCGCCCAGCCAGGGCCAGCCACCGGCTCGGCTTGGGCTATGGCCAGCGGCCACACCGCTCGCTCGCTGGCCAAGCGCAGCGCGCCCACGGCACCCTGGCTGGCCTGCATCAAGGCGGCTTCAAACTGTTCCACCGGCCAAGCCAGCATTTCTTTGGCCTGGGCTTCGGGTTGCGACCACACCAAGCCCCAAGACTGCTGGGGTTCGGGCCGGTCAAACGGCAGCAAGGCCAAGATGTCGGGGCTGCGGAACCACTGGCGGGCCGTGCCGCAATGCGGCTGCTCTGACACCAAACGCGCGGCCAGCGCCCAGTGGCCGTAAGGGTGGCGCTGCATCTGGGCGCCCAGCGCAGCCCGCTGGGCCGAGGCCTTGCCCTCCGCCACCACCGTCAACGCGGCGGCAGCAGGCTCGGGCTGCACGGTGACAGAGGCGGCAAAGCTGGCGGCCGTGTCCAGCACGCTCTCTAGCGCCGCGGCGTCGACAATCCAGGCCAGGGCCTCGGTGGCATGGTCCCAGGCTGAAAACGCAATATGGCCGCCCAGCGCATCGCCGTGGATGTCCATATCCAGCACCGTGGTGCGGGCATCAAGAGGCAGGGCGTCCCAGACCTTGAGGCGCTGCAGCAAGCCCACCGAGGCCGGGTTCAGCGCATAGGCGCGTACATCCTCTTGCGACGGCGCGCCCAAGCCCGCCGCCGCAGGCTTGGCCTGCAGGGCGATACGCAGCCCCTGCTGCGCCAAGACCAGAGCCACACAGCGGCTGACGATGCCGCTGCCCAGAACTCGCACATCAAAGGCACTCATGCTGGCCATTGTAGGAGGCAGCCTGAGGCCAGGGCGCCGGCAGCCCAGCCGCACCACCTAGAATCACGGGTTCGGCGAAGTCCGCCCCCCTACCCTCTCCTAGAAAGCGTCCCATGAGCCTCAAGTGCGGCATCGTCGGCCTGCCCAATGTGGGCAAATCCACTCTGTTCAACGCCTTGACCAAGGCCGGCATCGCAGCCGAGAGCTACCCCTTCTGCACCATCGAGCCCAATGTGGGCGTGGTCGAGCTGCCCGACCCGCGCCTGGCCGCGCTGGCCGACATCGTCAAGCCCGAGCGCGTGCTGCCGGCCATCGTGGAGTTTGTGGACATCGCTGGCTTGGTGGCCGGTGCTTCCAAGGGCGAAGGCCTGGGCAACCAGTTCTTGAGCCACATCCGCGAAACCGACGCCATCGTCAACGTCGTGCGCTGCTTTGAAGACGGCAATGTCATCCACGTCAACAACAAGATCGACCCGATCTCCGACATCGAGGTGATCCAGACCGAACTCTGCTTGGCCGACTTGGGCACCGTGGAAAAGAGCCTGCATCGCTACAACAAGGTGGCGCGCGCGGGTGACAAAGACGCCATCGCCTTGGTCAAAGTGCTGGAAAAGTGCGACACCGCGCTGAACGAAGGCAAGCCCGTGCGCACCATCGATTTCAGCAAGGAAGAACTGGTGCTGCTCAAGCCCTTGTGCCTGATCACGGCCAAGCCGGCCATGTTTGTGGCCAATGTCTCGGAAGACGGCTTCGAGAACAACCCCTTCCTCGACCGCTTGAAGGAATACGCCGCCGCCCAGAACGGCCCGGTCGTGGCCATTTGCGCCAAGACTGAAGCTGAGCTGTCGGAGATGAGCGACGAAGACCGCAGCATGTTCTTGGCCGAAATGGGCCAGGACGAGCCGGGATTGAACCGTTTGATCCGCGCTGCCTTCAAGCTGCTGGGCTTGCAGACCTACTTCACCGCCGGGGTCAAGGAAGTGCGCGCCTGGACCGTGCCCATCGGCGCCACCGGCCCGCAAGCCGCCGGTGTGATCCACACCGACTTTGAGCGCGGCTACATCCGGGCGCAAACCATTGCCTACGAAGACTTCATCGCCTTCAAGGGTGAGCAAGGCGCAAAGGAAGCCGGCAAGATGCGCGCCGAAGGCAAAGACTACGTCGTCAAAGACGGGGACGTGTTGCACTTCTTGTTCAACGTCTGACATCAGCCCATCTGCCCGCCAACCGGCCACATCAACGCCCCGCACCCTGCGGGGCGTTTTTCATTGGGCCATGCAAAACGAGCCCGCAGAAACAAGGGCATTCCTAGGCAGAATCAAACACTCGGCAGCCTCTGGCTCAAGGCCATAGCCCACTGCCCAAAAACATTGGGGACGACTGACGATGGACAACTTAGAACAAGCCTTCATCCGAGAACTGGAAAAAAAGCTCTGGACCGCCGCCGACAAACTGCGCTCTGCCCTGGATGCCTCGGTTTACAAGCATGTGGTGCTGGGCTTGATCTTTCTGAAGTACGTCTCCGACGCCTTTGAAGAACGCCAGCAAGAGCTGAGCGCGCAGTTTCAGAACCCCGCGCACGACTACTACATGGACCCCGACGCCTTTGGCGGGGCCGGCACAGCCGAGTACGCCGCCAACGTGGCAGAAGAAGTGGAAGTCCGCGACTACTACACCGAGAAAAATGTCTTCTGGGTGCCCCTGGAAGCCCGTTGGCAAACCTTGCGAGATTGCGCGCAAATGCCGCCCGGCGACAGCCTTCCCTGGAACACGCCGGGCAAAGACACGCCCGAGAAAATGCGCACCGTGGGCTGGCTGATCGACAACGCCATGGAAGCTATTGAGCGAGAGAACCCCAAGCTCAAAAATGTGCTCAACAAAGACTTTGCGCGCACCCAGATCGACAGCCACAAGCTGGCCGATTTGATCGCCCACTTCTCCGACACCAATTTCAACCAGCCCAGCTACCAGGGCCAGTTGCTCAAGCTGCACAGCAGAGACATCCTCGGCCACGTGTACGAGTACTTCCTTGGCCAGTTCGCCCTGGCTGAGGGCAAGAAAGGCGGCCAGTACTACACGCCCAAGGCCATCGTCACGCTGATCGTCGAGATGCTGCAACCCTTCAAAGGCCGGGTGTATGACCCTGCCATGGGCTCGGGCGGCTTCTTTGTGCAAAGCGACGAGTTCATCGCCCAGCACAGCGGCAAAGTGGCCAGCGGCAAAACCGGGCAGGTCAGCATCTATGGGCAGGAGCACAACCCCACCACCTGGAAGCTGGCGGCCATGAACATGGCCATCCGGGGCCTGGACTTCAACTTCGGCGGCCAGCCCGGCGACACCCTGCTGAACGACCTGCACCCCGACCTGCGCGCTGACTACGTGATGGCCAACCCGCCCTTCAACATGAAGGAATGGTGGAACGCTAAGCTGGCGAAGGACCCGCGCTGGATCGCCGGCACGCCCCCGCAGGGCAACGCCAACTTCGCCTGGCTGCAGCACATGCTCTACCACCTGGCCCCCACCGGCAGCATGGCCCTGCTGCTGGCCAACGGCTCCATGAGCAGCAACACCAACAACGAAGGCGAGATTCGCAAGAAGCTGGTGGAAGACGACTTCGTGGAGTGCATGGTCGCCCTGCCCGGCCAGCTCTTCACCAACACGCAAATCCCGGCCTGCATCTGGTTCCTGACGAAGGACAAGGCCAACGGCTACAACCTCAGCAAGAAGAAGCGCGACCGGCGTGGCCAATTCCTGTTCATCGACGCCCGGCAGCTCGGCTACATGAAAGACCGCGTGCTGCGCGACTTCACGGTGGACGACATCCAGAAGGTGGCCGACACCTTCCATGCGTGGCAGCACGGCGAGGGCTATGCAGATGTGCCCGGCTTTTGCTACTCCGCATCACTCGACGACATCCGCAAGCATGAGCATTTGCTGACCCCGGGGCGTTATGTGGGCGCAGCGGAGCAGCAAGAAGACGGCGAAGCCTTTGCCGACAAGATGGCAAGGCTGACAGCGCAGTTGGCGGGGCAATTTGCGGAGAGTGCCAAGTTGGAGGGGACGATCAAGAAGAGCTTGGTGGGGTTGGGGTATGACATCTAGGGAAGGTCTGCACAAAGCACAGTCAGCTGTGCTCGACGCAGTTTGACGTGGTGGCGTGAGGCCATTTGAGCCATTGCGGGCCTTGCTACCGAGAGTTTCGGTGTCTGCAGACCGCCGATTCGGCAGATTTCGCGCACAGCAGGCGCACTCATGCCTGCACTCCACCGAGTTGGCGGCGCACCATCCACAGGTTGGATAGCGCGAACAGCGTGTGCAGTTGCGCCGTGTTCTTCGCCAGCCCGCGATAGCGCACCTTCACATGGCCAAACTGGCGCTTGATCACACGGAACGGGTGCTCCACCTTGGCTCTGATGCTGGCTTTGAGTTTCTCCAACTCGTCAATCAGCCGGTTCACCTCCTGGCTCTTGTCCAGAGCTCGGCGCTTGCCCGGCCGCATCGCGATGTTCCAGTCGACGCCCGACTTGGCATCAAGGCGCTTGTCCACTCCCTGGTAGCCCGCATCGCCAAAGGCCTCGGTCTCTTCGCCGTGCAGCAGTGCGTTGGCCTCGGTCACATCATGGACGCTGCCAGCCGTGCCACGCACCGTGTGCACCAGTCCCGAGTCAGCATCCACGCCGATGTGCGCCATCATGCCGAAGTACCACTGACCGCCCTTCTTGCTCTGTTTCATCTCCGGGTCGCGTTCGCCCTGGGCGTTCTTGGTCGAGCTTGGCGCGGCAATCAGCGTCGCGTCCACCACGGTTCCTGCGCGCAGCATCAGGCCCTTATTGCGCAGCAGATCGTTGATCGTCTCAAGAATCTTGGGCGCCAGCTTGTGCTTCTCCAGCACGCGCCGAAACCTCAGGATGGTGGTCTCGTCCGGCACCGGCTCATTCCAGTTGCCCAAGCCCGCGAAGTCCCGGAACAGCGCCATGTCGTGCAGCGCCTCTTCCATGGCCGGGTCGCTCAGGTTGAACCACTGCTGCATGAAATGAATCCGCAGCATCACTTCCACCGCAAACGGCGGCCGACCACGTCGGCCCTCGGGCATGTACGGGCTGATCAACGCGACCAACTCCGACCATGGCACCACACTGTCCATCTCGTCGAGGAACACACGCCGCCGTGTGCGCTTGCTCGACTGCCCCAATCCCAAACTCGTCTGCTTCATGCCCAGCATCGTCTCAGTTGATCAGACCTTGCGGTAGCTGATTTGCCCGGGGTTTATGCAGAGTGTCCCTAGGCAGTTCAAGGAGCTATTCGCGATTCCGCTTCGTAACGGACTTACAAAACCAAAAGCCGTGCGAGGCGCGGGCACGAAAATGGTCAATATGGGTGAGCTTTTTGCTAACCCCCGCATAGTGGACGTAGCGATGGATCGAGTTCCCCTTAATCAGGTGGAACGGAGTTCCTCGCTACTCGCTGCTGGCGACCTTCTCTTTGCGCGGCAGTCGTTAGTGCTTTCTGGCGCTGGCAAGTGCTCTATCTTTGTAGGCGACGAGGAGGATGTTTGCTTTGAGTCACACGTCATTCGCTGTCGTTTGAATCGGGAACTCGCAGACTCCCATTTCTACTATTACTTCTTCAGTAGTCCTGTTGGGCGGACTCTGATTGAGTCAATCGTGGAGCAGGGGGCTGGTGCTTCAGGTATTCGGGGATCGGACTTGGCAGAGTTATCTGTGCCGTGGATCAATCCAACTCTTCAGCGCCGCGTCGCAAGTGTTCTTTCTCAAATTGACGACAAAATCGCTGTCAACCGTCGCATCAACCAAACCCTCGAAGCCATGGCGCAAGCCATCTTCAAATCGTGGTTTGTCGATTTCGACCCGGTCAGAGCCAAGATCGCTGCCAAGACCGAAGGCCGCGACCCGCTGCGCGCCGCGATGTGCGCCATCAGCGGCAAGGCCGAGGCTCAACTCGATGCACTGCCGCCTGAAGCCTTCGCACAACTCGCCGCCACGGCCGCGCTGTTTCCAGATGAGATGGAAGAGTCGGAGTTGGGGGAGATTCCGAAGGGGTGGACCTACAAAGCTTTATTGCAGCTCACGGACAAGATTGGCAGCGGCTCAACACCGAGAGGTGGCAAGGAGGTCTACCTTGAAGAAGGAGTCGCACTCATTCGAAGTCAAAACGTCTATGACGGCTTGTTTGTCTGGGAAGGATTGGCCCGCATTTCTGACGATGCAGCCAGCCAGCTCAAAGGTGTGACGGTTCAAGAAACCGATGTCCTGCTCAACATCACGGGTGCGTCCATCTTGCGCACCTGCATGGTTGAGCCTGAAGCACTCCCAGCCAGAGTGAATCAACACGTGGCGATCATCCGTGCTAAGGCCGATGTCCCCCCACATTTCATCCACCTGCACCTGCTGCGGCGGGATATCAAGAGCCATCTGCTTGGTTTGAACACTGGCGGGTCGCGCGAGGCCATTACCAAGGCGCACATCGAGACCTTGACCATACTCACCCCAACGCCTGAGCTGCTGGGCGCATTTCAAATAGCGACCACCCCGATATTCCGACAGGTGCAGCGTTTTGCTCACCAAGTACGTGTGCTCGGTGCATTGCGCGACACCCTCCTTCCCAAACTCCTCTCTGGCGAGTTGCCCGTCAACGCACTCACCGAAACCACCGGGGCCGCCTGATGGACATCCAGAAGCTGCGCGACAACAAGCTCATCGTGGACAAGGTCGAGGAGGCCTTGCAGGCAGCGTATTCGTCGAATCAGGAGTTCAATGCGGTGCTGGACGAGGCCGAGCCGCTGTCTTTCAGAAGCCTGCGCGACCCTGAGCACGAGTATTTGGTGAAGGTCAGCGATGCCCTGTACTGGGTGGAGCGTGATGCTTATCTGGACGAGCTGGATCACTGGGAAGGGCAGCGCCAGGTCGATCAGCACGAAGCCGCAACAGCTTTCATCAAAGCCTCCGACCAACAAGCCGTTTTCCTCGACCTGGTCGATGCCGTTCGATTTGGGCGTATTGCGCCCTTTGTGGGCGCTGGGCTCTCCAAACCCTGCGGCTATCCGATGTGGGGCGAGGCGCTGCGCAAGATCGCCCAGAAGCTGAATGGGCTGGACGTGCAGGACATCGAGCCGTTGATGGCGGTGTACGACTACCTGCAAGCGGCCCAGGTGCTGCATGAGGCTGCGGCTCCGCAGGTTCAGCATTTCATCCAGACCGAGTTTCGTCAACGCGGTGCGATCAATGGGCCGGTCCGGCTGCTGCCCGAACTGGCCAATGGCTGCATCGTCACCACCAACTTCGACACGGTCATCGAAGACCTGTTTCGAGATCTTGGGCGGCCACTCGACGGATACATGCATGGAACACAGTACGGCAATAACTTTGTGCGCAGGCTCTTGCGCGGCGAGCGCTGCATTTTGAAGCTGCATGGCGACGCCGGGCAGCCCAACACCCATGTATTCACGCAGGCGCAATACCAGGCGGCCTATGGCGAGCCCTTCGCATTCCAGAACCAGCTCCCGAGGGCGTTGCGGCAAATCTTCATCAGCCACTCGCTGCTGTTTCTGGGCTGCAGCCTGGAGCAAGACAAAACGCTGGACCTATTCAAGTCAGTGGTGGATGAGGGCGCGTTTGAAATCCCGGATCACTTTGCACTGATCAATGAGCCCGCCACACTGCAGGAGCGCGCACGCAAGGAAGACCGCCTGCTCCAGCTGAAAATCCGGCCGCTGTGGTACGCCACACCCGCAGACGCCGATGGCAAGCCAGACCACAGCCTGCTGGAGCAGATTCTCAAACTTGCCGTCGCCGTGGCGCGCAGACAGGTGGTGTTTGAATGAGCATCTCAACAGCGCAAATTGATTTGTGGCGCAGCAGTGCCTCTGAAACCCAAAATCTCGAATTCAAAGAGGCGGGCAACCAGTACGACGCGCGCAAGCTGAGCCGCTATTGCGTGGCCATTGCCAATGAGGGTGGTGGGCACCTGCTGCTGGGCATTGCAGACAAGCTACCGCGACTGGTGGTGGGCAGCCAGGCCTTCCCGGACACGCAGGACATCGCCGAGAAGCTGTTCCACTGGCTGGGCTTTCGGGTGGACGTCGAGGCCGTTGCTCACCCTGATGGTCGGGTGGTGGTGTTCAGCATTCCTGCTCGTCCCAAGGGCACGGCCTACCACGTCCAAGGTGCCTACCTGATGCGCTCTGGCGAAGAGCTGGTGCCGATGAGCGAAGACCAGTTGCGCAAGATTTTCGCGGAAGGTCAGCCCAGTTGGCTGGAGAACCCAGCGCTCAAGGACGTATCCGCCCAAGACGTGGTTCAGTGGCTGGATACCCAGGCGTTTTTCGATCTGCTGCGCCTGCCCTACCCGACCGACCAGGCGGGAGTGCTGACCCGCCTGCTGGACGAACGCCTCATCGAGCGCAGCCCAGCGGGCTTCAACATTCTGCGCATCGGCGCAGTGCTGCTGGCCAAGAACATGCGGCAGTTTCCGGACGTCAGCCGCAAGGCGGCGCGTGTGATCGTGTACGCGGGCGAGTCCAAGATGCAGACCGTCTCGGATGTGACCGGCGAAAAGGGCTATGCCGTGGGCTTTGCCGGGCTGGTGCAGTATGTGATGGGCAAGTTGCCGCAGAACGAGGTGATTGAAGGGGCCATCCGCAAAGAGGTCAAGCTGCTGCCGGAAGTAGTGGTGCGAGAGCTGCTCGCCAACGCGCTGATCCACCAGGACTTTGACATGAACGGCACTTCGCCGGTGGTAGAGGTGTTCAGCAAGCGCGTGGAGATCTCCAACCCTGGCGAGCCCATCGTGCCGGTGGAGCGGTTCATCGACGGCTATCAGTCCCGCAACGAACGGCTGGCAGACCTGATGCGCCGTTTCGGCATTTGCGAAGAGAAGAGCAGCGGCATTGACCGGGTGATTGAAGCCTCGGAGTTGATGCAGTTGCCTGCGCCCGAGTTCTTGACCAGTCATCGACGCACGATCGTGGTGATCCATGGACCGCGTTCATTCCGCGACATGAATGGCAGCGACCGGGTGCGCGCCTGCTATCAGCACTGCGTGTTGCAGTACGTGCTGCGCAAACAGATGACCAACCAGTCGCTTCGAGAACGATTCGGACTGCCTGAGGGCAGCAGCAACACGGTGTCGCAGATCATCACGGCGACCATGGAGCAAGGGCTGGTGAAGAGCGACCCCAATGCGCCGGACTCTCGGCGCTATGCACGTTACATCCCGGCTTGGGCGTAGCCGCCATTTCATTGCATGCCCGGCGCATTCATTTAGAACATCGCAAGTTATTGATTTGGAACGAATTTCTTATTTCATCGCAAACCTGATCCGCTCCCGCGAGGTCTGGGAAGGCGCAGGGGACTCAACATGCTGAACGAACAACAACTCGAAGACCTCTGCCTGGGCTGGTTCCAAGAGACGGGCTGGCGCTTCGCCCATGGCCCAGACATTGCCCCCGACAGCAACGCCCCGGAGCGCAGCGACTATCGCCAAGTGGTGCTGCGCGAGCGCCTCCTGAGTGCGTTGGCCCGGATCAACCCCCATATGCCCCTTGCCGCGTTGGAGCATGCTGCACATGCGCTGCAACGCTTGAGCGAACCCCAAATGGTGGTGCGCAACCGAAGCTGCCACCGCCTGCTGCTGAACGGCGTGATGGTGGAGTTCGCTGTGGGCGACGAGAAGAAGAAGAGCGATTTGGTGCACTTCATCGACTTCGCGCAGCCCAGCAACAACGACTTCTTGGTAGTGAACCAGTTCACCATCACCGGCAGCAAGCAGCCACGCCGGCCGGATGTGATCGCCTTTGTGAACGGCTTGCCGCTGGCAGTGGTGGAGCTGAAGAACCCCGCCAATGAGCAGACGGATGTGTGGGATGCCTTCAACCAACTGCAGACCTACAAGGACGAAATCTGCGATCTGTTCAACAGCAACGCTGCCCTGGTAGTGAGCGACGGCTTCACGGCACGGGTGGGTTCGCTCACGGCCAATGCAGAACGCATGCTGCCCTGGCGCACCATCACCAATGAAGACGACCGGCCCCGCCTGCAGATGGAGCTGGAAACCGTGGTCAGGGGCTTTTTCAAGCCCGAGCTGTTCCTAGACTACGTGCGGCACTTCGTTTTGTTCGAGCAGGATGGTGACGCCATCGTCAAGAAGATCGCGGGCTATCACCAGTTCCACGCCGTGCGAGAAGCCGTGCGTGCCACGGTGATTGCCGCGCGGGTGGCCGACAAAGGCCTTTTGGAGGTACACGAAGAGCGGGCCACGTATGGCAAGGAGGTCAAGCCCGGCTCACGCAAAGCGGGCGTGGTGTGGCACACGCAAGGCTCAGGCAAGAGCATCACCATGGCCTGCTATGCAGGCAAACTGCTTCAGCAGCCCGACATGAAGAACCCCACCCTGGTGGTGGTGACGGACCGCAACGACCTAGACGGCCAGTTGTTTGCCACCTTCAGTGCGGCCAGTGACTTGCTCAAGACGACCCCGGTGCAGGCGGGCGACCGCGATGAGTTGCGCGAGATGCTGGCCTCCCGCGAAGCAGGCGGCATCATCTTCACTACGGTGCAAAAGTTCGCTTTGCTGGACGGCGAAGAGGCGCACCCACTGCTCTCAGCTCGCACCAATATCGTGGTGATTTCGGACGAGGCCCACCGCAGCCAGTACGGCACCAAGGGGCGGCTGAATACGAAGACCGGCAAGTACGTGTTCGGCTACGCCAAACACCTGCGCGACGCGCTCCAAAACGCAACCTTCATCGGTTTTACAGGCACGCCGATTGCGCTGGAAGACAAAGACACGCGGGCGGTGTTTGGAGATTACGTCAGCATCTACGACATCCAGGATGCAGTGGACGATGGCGCCACGGTGCCCATCTTTTATGAGAGCCGCTTGGCCAAGCTGGACGTGAACCAGGCCGAGATCGACACCCTCAATGAGCAGGTGGAAGAAGTTGTCGAAGACGAAGAGGACATCGCCAGCCGGGAGAAAACCAAGAGCGAGTGGGCTGCCCTGGAAAAGCTCGTGGGTGCAGAGCCCCGGCTGAAGCAAGTGGCCCGAGACTTGATTGACCACTTTGAGACGCGCACCTCGGTGGTGGATGGCAAAGCCATGATTGTTTGCATGAGCCGCGACATTTGCGCGCAGCTCTACAACGCTCTGGTCACGCTGAGGCCCGAGTGGCACAGCGCCGATCCGGAGCACGGTGCGATCAAGATCGTGATGACAGGCTCAGCGGCCGACAAACCTTTGCTGCAGCCACACATCTACAGCAAGCAGGTGAAGAAGCGGCTGGAAGCGCGATTCAAGGACGCCAAAGACCCCTTGAAGATGGTGATCGTGCGCGACATGTGGCTGACGGGCTTTGACGCACCGTGCTGCCACACCATGTACATCGACAAGCCCATGAAAGGGCACAACCTGATGCAGGCCATCGCTCGGGTCAACCGGGTGTTCAAGAACAAGCCCGGTGGTCTGGTGGTCGATTACATCGGCATTGCCAATGAACTGAAGGCCGCTCTCAAGATTTACACCGATGCCAAAGGCAAGGGCGACCCCACGCACGACGCAGCCGAGGCCCTGTCTGTGTTGCTGGAGAAGATGGATATCGTGCGAGGCCTGATGCATGGCTTCGACTACCGCGCCTTCGAAACCAAAGCCATTGAGTTGCTGGTGCCTGCGGCCGATCACCTGTTGGGTTTGAAGGACGGTAAGGCTCGCTTCTTTGATGCAATGGCAGCGGTGACCAAAGCTTTCTCGCTGTGCGGCACACTGGATGAGGCCGGTTTGTTGCGCAAGGAGATTGCGTTTTTCTCAGCCGTCAAGGCCGCCATCGCCAAGTTCACGACCGTGGACAAAAAGCGCAGTGATGCCGAGAAGAACAGCGCGCTCAAGCAAATTTTGGACAACGCCCTCATCGCAGACGGGGTGACCGATCTGTTTGCCTTGGCAGGGCTAGACAAACCCAACATCGGTTTGCTGTCCGACGAGTTTCTGGAAGACGTGCGCCGGATGGAGCGCCGCAACCTGGCTGTGGAGTTGTTGGAGAAACTGCTGCGCGACGACATCAAGGCCCGCGCACGGAACAACCTCGTTCAGCAGAAGAAATATGGTGACCGCCTGCTGGAGACGCTGCGCAAGTATCACAACCGCGCCATCGAGACGGCCCAAGTCATTGAAGAGATGATCCAGATGGCGAAGGACTTCCAGGCCACCCTGGAGCGTGAAGCCCAGTTAGGGACACTCTGCATAAACCCCGGGCAAATCAGCTACCGCAAGGTCTGATCAACTGAGACGATGCTGGGCATGAAGCAGACGAGTTTGGGATTGGGGCAGTCGAGCAAGCGCACACGGC
>NZ_JBIKNQ010000028.1:0-57356 GCF_044358605.1 Ideonella sp. | reverse complement strand
TGAACAGGCTCTCGGTGAAGGTGTCGGCGCCGCGCATAGGTCTCTCTCAGATCGAGATGCTCACATTGTCCTCGCTGCGCCTCGCTCGACCATCACAACCGGTCGGTATTTCAGCAGCCTGCTAGGGTGTGGGTGTGGCGGTAGTTTCCCGGCCCCTTTGGCAGACATACCGCACTAAAGTCTTTCGTGCTGAAAGTGCGTCAATCACCCTGCGGGTGGTCGGCACCGATAAACCTCACATTTTGAGTTCGACCCATGAATCAGTTTTCCAGCAAGCTCTGCACGGTGATGGTGGCTGTCGCCGCCCTGGCCTCAGCCTCCACCGCTTTCGCGGCCAAAGATGATGTTCTAAGTCACCGCTGCCACACCGTGGCCCCCGAGCCGGCCGAGCGTGCCGCGATTGACGAGCGTCTCAGCGCTTTCCGCAATATGCGCATGGCACGCGGTGCCGAAGTACAGCGTGCCATCGGCAGCGTCACCATCCCGGTGTGGTTCCATGTCATTCGCAGTGGCACGGGTTTGGCAAAGGGCGACATTCCTCAGTCGCAGATCGACGACCAGATCGCCGTACTGAATGCGGCCTATTCCAGCACGCCATTCGTCTTCCAACTGGCCGGTGTGGATCGCACCACTAACAAGGCTTGGTTCAAGATGTCGCCTGGCAGCAAGGCAGAGAAGGCCGCCAAGGCAGCCCTTCGCAAGGGCGGTCCTGAAACCCTGAACCTGTACTCTGCAAACCCAGGTTTGGGTCTGTTGGGCTGGGCCACATTCCCCAGCAGCTACGCCGGTGCGCCAGTCGACGATGGCGTGGTGCTGAAGTTCTCCAGCGTTCCCGGCGGCACTGCAGCCCCCTATAACGAAGGTGATACTGGCACCCACGAAGTGGGTCATTGGTTGGGTCTGTATCACACCTTCCAAGGTGGGTGCGCCACGCCTGGCGACTCGGTGACTGACACTGCGGCAGAGAAGTCGGCAGCCTACGGCTGCCCAGTCGGTCGTGACACCTGCACCGGTGCTGGCCTGGACCCCATCACCAACTTCATGGACTACACCGACGACAGCTGCATGAACCAGTTCACAGCCGGTCAGGTCACTCGCATGGACCAGATGCATCAACAGTACCGCACACCCGCACTGCGCCTGAGCAGCCGCTGATCCCTCTCAGGTTTTCGGCCTGAGCAAGCCGCCCCACATCAGTCGGGCGGCTTTTTTTCGTCAGGCTGCAGGCCGCACCATGCGGCAGGTGCTGGGCATGCTCAGCTCGGCAGCTTCAAAGCGGCGCACGCTGCGAAACCCGAAGCCTGACCCTTCCACATCAAAGGCCACACCTTCTTTGCCCGCTTTGTCCATCACGCTGACATAAAGCGGTTGCTGCAACTGGTGGTCTTGCATGCGCATCACACCCGAATGAATGCCACCCAAGGCGCGTCCGTCGTAGCTCATGCCCTCTAGCGCTCGAGCCACCGCTCCAGCCTTTGTGCTTCGCGCCTTCTCCATCGCCGCCACGACCATTTCCACCGCAGACTGCAAGCGAGCATGCAAATAGTCGTCCTTGGGGTCGGGGAAGCGCTGTCGGAACTGCTTCACAAAGTTATCTGATGCTTTACCGCCAGCATTGGGGTGCCACTCCGCCACCGCCATGACCGAGCCCACGCCGGCTTCACCAATGGCGGCAGGCACACCCAGCGCATTGCCATAGAAGGTGTAGAACTTCACCTGCAAGCCCAGGTCTCGCACCGCCTTGACCAACAGGGTCAGGTCATTGCCCCAGTTGCCCGTGACCACGGCTTGCGCGCCACTGGCGCGAATCTTGTTGGCATAGGGCAGAAAGTCCTTCACCCGGCCCATGGGGTGCAACTCTTCCCCGACGATCTCGATGTCCGGACGCTTCGCCGCCAACATGGCGCGCGCCTGCTTCACCACATGCTGACCAAAACTGTAGTCCTGGCCGATCAGGTAGACCTTCTGCGTGCGGGTGTCGCTCTTCATTACCTCGGTCAGCGCTGCCAATCGCATATCGGCATGGGCGTCAAAGCGGAAGTGCCAAAAGCTGCAGCGCTCATTGGTGAGCGCAGGCTCCACGGCCGAGTAGTTTAGAAACAAAGCCCTGCGACTGGGCTCCCGCTCGTTGTGCTTGTTCAGCGCGTCAATCAAGGCCCCGGCAATGGCCGAGCTATTGCCCTGCAAGATGACGGAGATGCGCTGATCGGTGGCGCCTTTGAGTTGCGCCAAGGCTTCGTCGGTGTTGCCTTTGCTGTCAAACCGGACCAAGTTCAGCGGCCTGTTGCCGCCGGGCAAGCGCACGCCACCACGGGCATTGACACGCTCGGTCGCCCACAGCAGGTTGCGCCAAACAGCCTCACCAGCGTTGGCGAACGGGCCAGAGAGCCCCTCGATCAAAGCGAGGCGGATAGGGTCAGTGCTGGCGGTCGCCCAACTCGGCAAAGCCAAGCCTGCGGCTGCAGCGGCCAAACAAGAGCGTCGAGAAACTGAAGTACGGTTCATGTCAAAACTAGCTAGCCTCAAAACAAAATGCCGCTGACTCCGCAGCGGCACCCTTGGCGAGTATTCTAGAAGTGCGCAGCGCCGCTCTGTGCGCATGCCCCCACAACGCTCAGGTCGTGGCCATGAGCACATCACTCAGCGGCCAGCGGGGCTTGACATCAAAGCCATAGTCGGACTTCAAGGTGGCAAGGCCCGCATCCAAGCGCATGGCCGCCGCCATGGCAATCATGGCACCGTTGTCCGTGCACAAGGCGAGCTCTGGATAGTGCACCTGCCAGCCGCGCTTCTGGGCCGCTGCATTCAACTGGAGTCGAAGCTCCGAATTGGCGCCCACACCACCTGCCACCACCAGCCGGGTCAAGCCCGCCGCCTTCACGGCCCGAACGGCCTTGGTCACCAATACTTCAACAATCGCAGCTTGAGTGCTAGCGGCCAAGTCGGCACGCTGTTGCAGCGTCGGATCATCTCCCAAGCGCTTGAGGGTGGTCATGACCGCCGTTTTCAAGCCTGCGAACGAAAAGTCTGCATTCCGCTGATGCAACAAGGGTCTGGGCAGCTCAAACGCAGCCGGGTCGCCTTGGGTGGCCAAGCGTGCCAGCGCTGGCCCCCCAGGGTAGCCCAAACCGAGCAGTTTGGCCGACTTGTCAAAGGCCTCGCCCGCCGCATCATCGATGGTCTCGCCCAACAGGCTGTACTGCCCTACCCCATCGACCCGCATAAGTTGCGTGTGGCCACCGGACACCAACAAGGCTACAAATGGAAAGCGAGGTGGATCTGCCGACAAAAACGGTGACAGCAGATGCCCCTCCAAGTGATGAATCCCGATCGTCGGTTTGCCCAAGGCAGCCGCCAATGCACAGGCTGCGCCAGCGCCCACCAGCAAAGCGCCCGCCAAGCCCGGCCCGCGGGTGAAGGCCACAACATCCACCTCCGATAGGGCGATCTGCGCCTGCGTCAGCGCCTGTCGGGCCAGCGGAATGACGCGACGAATGTGGTCGCGCGAGGCCAGCTCCGGCACCACGCCGCCATAGGCTTCGTGCATCTTGACCTGGCTATAGAGGGCGTCGCCCAACAAGCGTGGCAAGCCATCGGCTTGCTGGGCCACTACGGCCACACCTGTCTCATCACAAGAGGACTCAATTCCCAGAACAATCATGCAGCCTCCATGCGGCACTCACGGCTACCGCTGCGCCTATGCTTTGGAACAAATGGTCACGATCAAGCAGGACTTCCCCAAGCGCTATTGAGCCGTTCAGAGGATATGCTCTGCACGACGAGGTCAGCAACAGAACCTCGCGCAGTCACAGAAATACCTAGGGATCGTTGGGACCATGAATGAGTTTAAGTTGACCGCTTGGCCAGATTTGCCTGCGGCATTCCGGCAGATCGGCTACAGGCGCATGCTGAGTGACCTCTCGCAGCGCCACATCACCGAGGCAGAGCTCGTGCGCGGCAGTGGCCTGTCGCGTCATGAAGTGCGCGCCTTGCTTAGTTTTCTCAAAGACAAGCACCTGCTCGACGCGCGGCCCTGCCACCGCACCGAAACCCGCTGGCCCCGCCCCACGCTCGCGCGCTTGCGCCAATGGTGGCGGGTGGTGCGCGCCTGAACGCGCACAGCCCTTCGCTCAGTGGCGCTCTCGGGCGTGGTTGATCGTGTACTTAGGAATCTCGATCAACACATCAGCAGAGCTCAAGATGGCTTGACACGCGAGCCGTGAGGTGGGCGTCAAGCCCCAGGCCTTGTCGAGCAGATCTTCCTCAATCTCATCGATCTCGCCCAGAGAGTTCAAACCCTCTTTGACCACCACATGGCAAGTGGTGCAGGCGCAGCTCATCTCGCAGGCATGCTCAAGGGCAATGCCGTTCTCGACCAAGGCCTCGCAGATAGAGGTTCCAGCAGGTGCTTCAATCTCGTCGCCTTGAGGGCATAAATCAGCGTGGGGCAATATCCTGATGACAGGCATGGGATCAACCTTTTCAGAGGGCGTCCAAACGGCGCCCGGTCAGCGCTGCTTGGATGCCACGGTTCATGCGGGCTGCGGCAAAGGCTTCCGTGCCTATGGCCAGCGCTTCCACCGCATCGTTAATCATTTGGGCGCCGTCTAAGCCTTGGGCTTCAGCCGCAGTGCGGCTCAAGGCCTGCAGCAGCGCCTCGATGGACTGGCGCTCTTGCTCTTCCAGCAAGTCACCATCGGCCGCCAGCGCGGCGCGAGTCGCCAAGGTCATTCGATCCGCCTCTACCGCGGCCTCTCGCAGCGCCCGGGCTTGCATGTCGCCTTCGGCGCTGCTGAAGCCCTCTTTGAGCATGCGGGCAATGTCATCATCTGCCAAGCCATAGCTGGGCTTGACCTGCACAGCCGCCTCCACACCCGAAGTCAGTTCTTTGGCGCTGACACTCAGCAAGCCGTCCGCATCCACTTGGAAAGTCACCCGAATGCGGGCCGCCCCGGCCACCATGGGTGGAATGCCGCGCAGCTCAAAGCGAGCCAAGGAACGGCAATCGCTGATCAGCTCTCGCTCACCCTGCACCACATGCACGGCCATCGCGGTTTGGCCATCTTTGAAGGTGGTGAAGTCTTGCGCCTTCGCGACCGGGATGGTGGTGTTGCGCTCGATCACGCGCTCCACCAAACCGCCCATGGTCTCCAGCCCCAAGGACAGCGGGATCACATCCAGCAGCAGCAGTTCGCCGTTTGTGGCGTTGCCGGCCAAGGCGTTGGCTTGAATGGCTGCGCCAATGGCCACCACCTCATCGGGATTTACATTGGTCAAGGGCGGTCTGCCAAAGAACTGCCCCACCGCAGCCTGTACGGCAGTAAGCCGGGTTGAGCCGCCGACCATGACCACACCCTGAACCTCGTCGCGTTGAACCTTGGCATCGCGCAGCACCTTGCGAACCGCCGCCAAAGTGCGATCCACAAGGGGTTTGGTCAGGCTATCAAAGACCTCTTGGCTCAGGGGCAGGGAGACAGCGCCCGAGGAGAGTACCGCTGTCAGTGTGACGGGTTGCCCGAGACTCAAGGCCTCCTTAGCGGCCCTCGCTGCCACCAACAGCGTGCGCTGATCTTGCGGCGAGTGAATGCTGAGGCCTGCGCTGGCCACAGCCCAGTCGGCTAAGGCATGGTCAAAATCATCACCACCCAAGGATGCATCGCCGCCCGTGGCTACCACCTCAAATACACCCTTAGAGAGACGCAGCAAGGAGATGTCAAATGTGCCGCCGCCCAGGTCATAGACCGCGTAGAGGCCTTCGCTGCCATTGTCCAAGCCGTAAGCCACCGCAGCAGCAGTGGGCTCGTTGATCAGGCGCAGCACATTCAAGCCTGCAAGTTGCGCAGCGTCTTTGGTGGCTTGGCGCTGAGCATCGTCAAAATAGGCCGGCACGGTGATCACCGCGCCATAGATGTCGTCGTTGAAAGTGTCCTCCGCGCGAAAGCGCAGCGTCGCCAGGATCTCTGCGGACACCTCCACCGGCGTCTTCAAGCCTTGGCGAGTATGCAGGGCCAACATGCCTGGCTGGTCGACAAAGGCGTAGGGCAACTTGTCGCGGTGCGCCACGTCTGCCACACGACGACCCATGAAGCGCTTCACCGACACGATGGTGTTTTCAGGGTCTTCGGCTTGCGCAGCGGCAGCTTGCCACCCGATGTGGCGGCCCTGTCCTTCCAGATAGCGGACGACGGAAGGCAGCATCAAGCGCCCTTCCCCATCCGGCAGGCACTCGGCCACACCGTGGCGCAGCGAGGCGACCAGAGAGTTGGTGGTGCCCAAGTCGATGCCCACCGCAATGCGGCGCTGGTGAGGGTCCGGCGCTTGGCCTGGTTCAGAAATCTGCAACAAAGCCATAAGGCATCAAACTTCAAAGGCTTCCAGCCGACGACCCAGGTCGGCACGGAAGCGGTTCACAAACATCAGGGCTCGCACCTGCTGGGCGGCGGCCTGGGCGTCACCTACCTCGTCCAACAGCCGGGCCACATCAGCCAGCACAGCGCGTTCAGCCTGGGTGACGATGTCGTCCAGTGCCTCAACCTCGGCTTGCGTGCTCGCATCATCGAGGGCCTCGCGCCAAGCCATCTGCTGCATCAGGAAGGCGCCCGGCATGGCGGTGTTGCTCTCGGCGTTCACCGCAGCGCCGCGCAGTTCGCACAGGTACTGCGCACGACTTTGCGGGTCACGCAGGCGTTGATACGCTTCATTCACGCGCACCGCCCATTGCATGGCCACCCGCTGCGCCGCCGTTCCCTGGCTGGCAAAGCGGTCAGGGTGCACCTGGGCCTGCAGGGCTCGCCATTGCTGGTCGAGCAGCGCCCTATCAAGCGAAAACTGCTGGGGCAGGCCCAGCAGTGTGAAGTCGTCGTCTTGGAGGTTCATACGCACAAGGCCTTCGCCAGCCCGCACACCATCGCGTGCGGCTGTTCAAGCCACAGGCTCATACCCGGAAAGATTCACCGCAACCGCAACGGTCTTTCTCTCGCGGGTTAAAGAACTTGAAACCTTCATTCAAGCCCTCCCGCACAAAGTCCAGCTCGGTGCCATCCAAATAGGGCAGGCTTTTGGGGTCGATCAAGACCTTCACACCGTGGTCTTCAAAGATCACGTCGTCCGGCGTCACATCGTCGGCGTACTCCAGCTTGTAGGCCAGACCGGAGCAGCCGGTGGTCTTGACGCCCAAGCGCACACCCACGCCCTTGCCACGGCGGGCCAAGTAGCGCGTCACATGCCGTGCCGCTGCTTCAGTCAGGGTGACAGCCATGACGATCAGCTCGCTTGAGTGTTGTGGCGTGACTTGTAGTCGTCCACCGCCGCCTTGATGGCGTCTTCCGCCAAGATCGAGCAATGGATCTTGACCGGCGGCAGAGCCAACTCTTCAGCAATCTGCGTGTTCTTGATCTCCATGGCCTGATCCAAGGACTTGCCTTTAACCCATTCCGTGACCAAAGAGCTGGAGGCAATGGCCGAACCGCAGCCATAGGTCTTGAAACGCGCGTCTTCGATCAAGCCGGTGGTCGGGTTGACCTTGATCTGCAGCTTCATCACGTCGCCACAGGCCGGTGCGCCTACCATGCCGGTGCCCACATCGTCGTCGCCCTTTTCGAAAGCGCCCACATTGCGGGGGTTTTCGTAGTGATCAATCACCTTGTCGCTGTATGCCATGTGTGTTCTCCAAATTCAATGTGCTGCCCACTGGATGGTCGAGAGATCGATCCCATCCTTGTACATATCCCACAGCGGAGACAGCTCACGCAGCTTGGCCACTCGCTCTTTGAGCGTGGCAATGGCGTAGTCAATCTCCTCTTCCGTCGTGAAACGGCCAATCGTCATCCGCAGCGAGGAGTGCGCGAGTTCATCACTCCGACCCAGGGCCCGCAGCACATAGCTGGGCTCCAAGCTGGCCGAGGTGCAGGCCGAGCCCGACGACACCGCCAAACCCTTGACGCCCATGATGAGCGACTCGCCTTCCACGTAGTTGAAGGAGATGTTCAGGTTGTGCGGCACGCGGCGGGTCATATCGCCATTGATAAAGGTCTGCTCGATCTCCGACAGGCCTTTGACCAAACGCCCGTGCAAGGCCTTGATGCGCGCATGCTCGGTCGCCATTTCTTCTTTGGCGATGCGGAAGGCTTCGCCCATGCCAATGCACTGGTGGGTGGGCAAGGTGCCGGAGCGCAGACCGCGCTCGTGCCCGCCGCCATGCATCTGCGCCTCCAGGCGCACCCGCGGTTTGCGGCGTACATAGAGCGCGCCAATGCCCTTAGGACCATAAGTCTTGTGTGAGGCCAAGCTCATTAAGTCGATGGGCAAGGACTTCATGTCGATCTCCACCTTGCCGGTGGCTTGAGCAGCGTCGACATGGAAGATCACCCCTCGCTCGCGACACAACTGCCCCAAGGCGACCACGTCTTGAATGACGCCAATCTCGTTGTTGACGAACATGACCGAGGCCAAGATGGTGTCTGGGCGAATCGCGGCTTTGAAGACCTCAAAGTCCAGCAAGCCATCGGCTTGAACGTCCAGATAGGTGACTTCAAAGCCTTGGCGCTCCAGTTCACGCATGGTGTCGAGCACAGCCTTGTGCTCGGTCTTCACCGTGATCAGGTGCTTTCCCTTGCTGGCATAGAAATGCGCCGCCCCTTTGATAGCCAGGTTGTTGGACTCGGTCGCGCCAGAAGTCCACACAATCTCGCGCGGGTCCGCACCGATCAAGTCCGCCACCTGCTGGCGTGCTTTCTCAACCGCCTCTTCGGCCTCCCAACCCCAGGCGTGGCTGCGCGACGCAGGGTTGCCAAAGTGCTCGCGCAACCACGGCACCATCACGTCAACAACGCGAGGGTCCACCGGCGTGGTGGCACCGTAATCCATGTAGATGGGGAAATGCGGGGTCATGTCCATAGCAAAGCTCGCCACAGCGGGCACTCAAAGGGCCGAGCCAGGCAAAAAGGAGTTACTTAGAAAATGCGTTGCCTAAGGCAAACACCGAGTTGGGCGCCGTGATCTTGATAGGCTTAACCACGGGCGCCGAGGAAATCGCTCGCTTCAGCGGTGTCTCTTCAATCGACACGCCTTTAGCGAGTTGGTCGTCCACCAGCTTGCGCAGGGTGATGGAATCGAGATACTCGATCATCTTGGCATTCAGGTTGGACCACAATTCATGGGTCATGCAGCGGCCCGCATCGTCACCCATGCAGTTTTCTTTACCGCCGCAACCGGTGGCGTCGATGGGCTCGTCCACAGCCACAATGATGTCGGCCACGCTGATTTCGTCAGCCTTGCGGCCCAAAGAGTAGCCGCCGCCAGGGCCGCGGGTGCTCTCCACCAATTCATGGCGGCGCAGCTTGCCGAACAATTGCTCGAGATAGGACAGCGAGATTTGCTGGCGCTGGCTGATAGCCGCCAAGGCCACAGGCCCATTGTTGGAGCGCAAAGCCAAGTCAATCATGGCCGTGACCGCGAAGCGGCCTTTGGTCGTCAAACGCATGAAACTCTCCTGTCTAAGGTCAGCACGATGCTGGCCGGTGCCCCACTGGCACCTGACGCCAGATCCACGGTGGTGGGCTTCATCACACCGATCTGTCAGCCGGTAGGCCGACATCATCCGGAAAAACCCTTGAGTTATCCCGACTGATTTGGTCGATTATAGGGGAAGCCGAGTCTTTTAGTCGTGTATCTGGCTTAAAAGTTCCGTGCGATTTGAAATTCACCGTCCGGCTTGTCTTTTTTGGACCTCGGACAGCGGGATCACCTGGGCGTCGTGGCCGCCGCCCGCCCCAAAAGCCTGCTCGCGCAACTGCGCCAATTGGTCGCGAATGCGGGCGGCCTTTTCGAACTCCAAGGCCCGCGCGCACTCCAGCATTTGCTTTTCCAAGGTCTTGATACGCTTGCTGAGATCCTTCTCGCTCAAGATCTCGATATCAGCGGCCTGCTGCGCCAGTCTAAGGTCATCCTGGCCAGACTTCTCCGCCACCACGCCGTCGATCATCTCGATCACGCGCTTACGGATGCCCTGCGGCACGATCCCCAGCTCCGCGTTGTGAGCAATCTGTTTGGCACGACGCCGCTCGGTCTCAGACATCGCCTTGCGCATAGACTCGGTGATGCGGTCGGCATACAGAATGGCGCGCCCGTTCACGTTGCGCGCCGCTCGGCCAATGGTCTGAATGAGACTTCGCTCCGCCCGCAAAAAACCTTCTTTGTCAGCATCCAAGATGGCCACCAGCGCCACTTCCGGGATGTCCAGGCCTTCTCTCAGCAAGTTGATGCCCACCAACACATCAAAGTGTCCCAAGCGCAGGTCGCGGATGATCTCCACCCGCTCCACGGTGTCGATGTCTGAGTGCAGGTAGCGCACCTTGACGCCGTTCTCTGTCAGATAGTCGGTGAGCTGCTCGGACATTCTCTTGGTGAGGGTGGTGATGAGCACGCGCTCGCCCGCCTCCACGCCGTGGCGAATCTCTTGCAGCACGTCATCCACCTGGTGGGTCGCGGGCCGCACCTCAACCACCGGGTCCAGCAGCCCAGTCGGCCGCACCACCTGCTCAACCACCTGCCCGGCATGGGTCTTTTCGTAGTCCGCTGGCGTGGCTGAGACAAAAATGCACTGCCGCATGCGCCGCTCAAACTCTTCAAACTTCAGCGGGCGGTTGTCCATGGCGCTGGGCAGCCGAAAGCCGTAGTCCACCAGCGTGGATTTGCGCGCGCGGTCGCCGTTGTACATGCCACCAAACTGGCCAATGGTCACGTGGCTCTCGTCGATGAACATCAGCGCATCGGCGGGCATGTAGTCCACCATGGTCGGGGGCGGGTCGCCGGGCGTAGCACCGGAGAGGTGCCTGGTGTAGTTTTCAATGCCCTTGCAGTGCCCCACTTCTTGCAGCATCTCAATGTCAAACCGGGTGCGCTGCTCAATGCGCTGGGCTTCGACCAGCTTGCCTTCCTTCACATAGAAGTCCACCCGCTCGCGCAACTCCGTCTTGATGCCTTCAAGGGCCGCCAACACCCGCTCGCGTGGCGTGACGTAATGGCTGGCCGGGTAGATGGTGAAGCGCGGCACCTTCTGCCGCACCTGCCCCGTGAGCGGGTCCAGCAGCGATAAGGTCTCGACATCGTCATCAAAGAGTTCGATGCGCACTGCCAACTCAGAATGTTCCGCCGGAAACACGTCGATGGTGTCTCCCCGCACGCGGAAGGAGCCGCGCGAAAAATCAATGTCGTTGCGGGTGTATTGCATGCGCGTGAGCTGTGCAATCACGTCGCGCTGGCCGATCTTGTCGCCCACCCGCAAGATGAAGCGCATCTGCGTGTAGTCCTCCGGCTTGCCAATGCCGTAGATGGCGCTGACGGACGCCACCACAATCGTGTCGCGCCGCTCCAGCACGCTCTTGGTGGCGGAAAGCCGCATCTGCTCGATGTGCTCATTGATGGCCGAGTCTTTTTCAATGAACAAGTCGCGCTGCGGCACATAGGCCTCGGGCTGGTAGTAGTCGTAGTAGCTGACGAAATACTCCACTGCATTCTTGGGAAAGAACTCGCGGAACTCGGCATACAACTGCGCGGCCAAAGTCTTGTTGTGCGCAAAGATGATGGCCGGGCGCCCCATGCGGGCAATCACATTGGCCATGGTGAAGGTCTTGCCCGAGCCCGTCACACCCAGCAAGGTTTGAAAGGCCAAGCCGTCGTTCAAGCCCTCCACCAAGCCAGCAATCGCCGCCGGTTGGTCGCCTGCAGGTTGATAGGCGCAAAACAGCTCAAAAGGCGAATCGGGAAAGCTCACAAACTCGCCTGCGGGGTATTCCACATCGGGCACGGCGGCCACGGCATCTGACATCGGGTATTCCCTGAAACTCTGCGTAAAATCGCGCGGCTTGACCCGGCTGGGGCCAAGCGAACCTGACAGCGTAGCGCATCTCAGCGGTGCCTGCGTGCCCTCTTTGCAGTCCCCCTGATACACAGGACCCTCCCATGTCGCTCTTCGCCGCCGTCGAAATGGCCCCTCGTGACCCTATTCTTGGGCTCAACGAACAATTCAATGCCGACACCAACCCTGCCAAGGTCAACCTGGGCGTGGGCGTGTATACCGACGAAAACGGCAAGTTGCCACTGCTGGCTTGCGTTAAGGCCGCTGAACAGCAACTGATCGAAGCCGCACGTGCCCGTGGTTATTTGCCCATCGACGGCATTGCCGCCTACGACAAGGCCGTACAAGGCTTGGTCTTTGGAGAGGCCAGCCCGCTGCTGGCCGCAGGCCGTGTGGCCACCGTCCAGGCTTTGGGCGGCACCGGCGGCCTGAAGGTCGGCGCCGACTTCCTCAAAAAGGTCAACCCCAGCGCCAAGGTGCTGATCAGTGACCCCTCCTGGGAAAACCACCGTGCCTTGTTCACCAACGCCGGCTTCACGGTGGAAACCTATCCCTACTACGACGCCAACAAACGCGGCGTGAACTTCGACGCCATGCTGGCCTGCTTGAACAGCGCCGCCGCAGGCACCGTGGTGGTGCTGCACGCTTGCTGCCACAACCCGACGGGTTACGACATTAGCGCCGCTCAATGGGAGCAAGTGATTGCGGCTGTGAAGGCACGCAACTTGGTGGCCTTCCTCGACATGGCCTACCAAGGCTTTGGTGATGGCATTGCCGAAGACGGCGCAGTGATTGCCAAGTTTGTGGCTGCCGACATCGACTTCTTTGTCTCGACCTCCTTCTCCAAGAGCTTCTCGCTGTACGGCGAGCGCGTCGGCGCCTTGAGCGTGGTGTGTTCCTCCAAGGACGAAACCGCTCGAGTGCTGAGCCAGTTGAAGATCGCCATCCGCACCAACTACTCCAACCCGCCGACCCATGGTGCCCAAGTCGTGGCCACGGTGTTGACCACGCCCGCCCTGCGCGCCCAGTGGGAGCAAGAGCTGGCTGGCATGCTCAACCGCATCAAGGCCATGCGAGGCGCCTTGGTGGAACAGCTCAAAGCAGCGGGTGTGACGTCCGACATGAGCTTCATCACCACCCAGCGCGGCATGTTCAGCTATTCGGGCTTGAGCAAGCCTCAAATGGAGCGTCTGCGCAACGAGTTTGGCGTCTATGGTGTCGATTCCGGGCGCATCTGCGTGGCTGCTTTGAATGAAAAGAACATTCGCTACGTGACAGAATCCATCGCCAAGGTGCTTTGAAGCAGCTTAGGCACTGCCCTCTAAGAAAGGCCCTTCACGGGCCTTTTTTGTTTTGTGACAGCCACTTACCCCTCATTTCAGGCTTTAAGGTCCATGCTGAATGTGCATGATGCTGTGGAATGCACTGATGTCGAACCACCATGTTGCAGTGCACAATTCAATGCTTAGCCCGTGCAGCGCTGCCTTGTCAGGCTGGCATCAGCCACCCCTTGGCATCATTGCTGTGTGGACTTGATCGTCATCAAGCCAATTTAGGAGCCCCTTCATGCTGTATCAGCTCTATGAGACGCAACGTGCTCTGATGGCACCGTTCTCTGAATTCGCCAGCGCCTCGGCGAAGCTTTACAGCCACCCGCTGTCTCCCTTCACCCATACCCCCATGGCGCAGCGCGTCTCGGCGGGCCTGGATTTGATGCACCGCTTGGCCAAGGACTACGAGAAGCCCGAGTTCGGCATCAAAACCGTGAAGGTCAACGGCACCGATGTGGCCGTTCAGGAACAGGTCGCCATTGACAAGCCGTTCTGCCGCCTGATCCGCTTCAAGCGTTTCACCGACGAAACGGAAGCCCTGTCCACCATGAAGAACCAGCCCAAGGTGCTGTTGGTGGCGCCGCTGTCGGGCCACCACTCCACCTTGTTGCGCGACACCGTGCGCAGCCTGCTGCAAGACCACAAGGTCTACATCACCGACTGGACCGACGCCCGCATGGTGCCCACTGAAGTGGGGCCCTTCCACCTCAATGACTACGTCCGCTATGTACAGGAGTTCATCCGCCACATCGGCCCCGAAGTCAATGTGATCTCGGTCTGCCAGCCCACCGTGCCGGTGCTGGCCGCCATCTCGCTGCTGGCTACCCACGGCGAGTTCACCCCCCGCACCATGACCATGATGGGCGGCCCCATTGATGCCCGTAAGTCGCCTACGGCGGTCAATAACTTGGCGATGAACAAGAGCCACAGCTGGTTCGAGAACAACGTCATCTACCGCGTGCCGCCCAACTTCCCGGGCGCCGGTCGTGCCGTGTACCCCGGCTTCTTGCAGCACACCGGCTTCGTGGCCATGAACCCCGACCGCCACCTGAGCTCGCACTACGATTACTTCTTGGACTTGATCCGCGGCGACGACGGCAGTGCCGACTCGCACCGCGAGTTCTACGACGAGTACAACGCCGTGCTGGACATGCCTGCCGAGTACTACCTGGAAACTATCAAGGCCGTCTTCCAAGACTTCGCCTTGGTCAATGGCACCTGGGAAGTCGACGGCACGTTTGTGCGCCCGCAAGACATCAAAACCTCCGCCTTGCTGACCGTTGAAGGCGAGTTGGACGACATTTCGGGCGCCGGCCAAACCAAGGCTGCGCACGGTCTGTGCACCGGCATTCCGGCCGAACGCCAGTTTCACTATGACGTTGTTGGCGCTGGCCACTATGGCATTTTCTCGGGCCGCCGCTGGCGCGAGAAGGTTTACCCTGAAGTGCGCGCCTTCATCGCAGCCAACAACCCACAGGCTGTAGAGCCCGCCCCCGTTGTCGCACCGGTGGTGGAAGCTACCGCCGTAGCAGTGGCAGCGCCCGCACCGAGCCCTGCGCCCAAGGCGAAGGCGGCTGCGCCGGCCCGCAAGCCTGCCGCCAAGGCAGCCACGCCAGCGGCCAAGCCCAAGCAAAAGCCCACCGCCAAAGCAGCAGCGCCCACGCCGCAGCCGGAACCTGCAGCCACGGTCGCGGCACCAGCCCGCAAGGCAGCGCCCCGCAAAACGCGCGGCTGACCCTAGACCCGTGAGGGTTCACCTGCCGAGGGCATCTCGGCAGGGATAATCGGGCGGGTGAACCCCGCCCTTTCTTTTTCTGTCGAGGCACTGGCACAAGCGCTGGATGCCGCCCTCCCCCAAACACAGTGCACCCGCTGTGGCTACCCGGACTGCCACAGCTACGCCCAGGCGATGGCACAGGGCGAGGCGCCTATCAACCAGTGCCCGCCAGGCGGTGCGGAAGGCATCATTCGCCTCGCTGCGCTCTGCCAAAAGCCTGTGCTGCCGCTCAACTCTGAGCATGGCCTGGAGAAGCCCCGGGCCGTGGCCGTGATCGACGAGAACTGGTGCATCGGTTGCACCTTGTGTATCAAGGCCTGCCCGGTGGATTGCATCGTCGGGGCCTCCAAGCGCATGCACACCGTGGTGGAAAAAGACTGCACCGGCTGCGAGCTGTGCGTGCCGGCCTGCCCTGTGGACTGCATCAGCATGCAGCCCGTGACGGGCGACGCCACCGGCTGGGCCGCCTGGAGCCCCGAGCAGGCCGAGCAGGCCCGCCAGCGCTATGCCTTCCACCAAATGCGGGTCGAGCGCGAAAAGCGCGAGAACGACGAGCGCCTGGCTGCCAAGGCCGCCCACAAGCTGACCGACCTGGAAAATCAAACCCTGCACACCGACCCGTCGGTGATTGAGCGCAAGCGGGCCATCATCGAAGCGGCCTTGGCCCGGGCCCGAGCGCAGCGTGGCCCTGCAGCCGATGAAGAAGGCGCCTCATGAACGCCCAGCAGATCGAAACCTTTTTCTCCACCTTGCAGGCCGCCAACCCGCAGCCGGAGACTGAGCTTCAGTTCACCAATGTGTTCGAACTGCTGGCCGCTGTGCTGCTCTCGGCCCAAGCGACGGACGTCAGCGTCAACAAGGCCACCCGAAGCCTGTTTGCCAAGGCGCCCACCCCCCAAAAAATGTGGGACCTGGGTGTGGCCGAGGTCGAGCATCACATCAAGACCATCGGCCTGTTTCGTACCAAGGCCAAAAATCTGGTCGAGACCAGCCGATTGTTGGTGACTCAACATGGCGGCCAAGTGCCCCACAGCCGCGAAGCCTTGGAGGCCCTGCCCGGTGTGGGCCGCAAAACGGCCAACGTCGTACTGAACGTCGCCTTTGGCGAGGCGACCATGGCGGTGGACACCCACATTTTTCGGGTCGGCAACCGCACGGGACTGGCCCCCGGCCGCAACCCACGCGAGGTGGAAGAGGCCCTGCTGGCGCGCATCCCTGCGGCCTACTTGGTGGACGCCCACCATTGGCTGATCTTGCATGGCCGCTATGTCTGCCAAGCGCGCAGCCCACAGTGCGCCGCTTGCAAGGTGTCGGCCTGCTGTGATTTCGAGCCCAAGACACAGGCCCGCTGAGGCCTTCGGGAAACTGGCGGCTCAGGTGTGCGCTTTTCACGGCTTACAGAATTAAAGGCGCGCCAACAATGAGCCCATGTTCAGCACGCCGCCGCCCAAGAGAAGCGCCAAGCCCGCCCCCCGTTGGTGGGATGCGTGGCTACGCAAGCGCAGCCCTCGCGACGCACGGCCCTCGCGGCTAGAGGTCAAGCCACCTGCCCTGTGGGGACAAGCCGAGCCGGTCTGGCTGGCCCTTTGGCACTGGCTGCGCGAGGACCCTTCGAGCGAGCCCATGGAGACGCCCCGGCTCGAGCTGGCGCGCCAAGACTTTTGTACCGCGCTAAACGACTTTCGCAGCGAGGACGCTGAGGACTTGCTCTACCGCGCCAAGCATGCACGCTCCTTGCGCGAGCTTTGGCATCTGCGCGCCGAGCTCTATCACCTGATTGCTTGCCGCTTCAACCAACATGAGGCGGATCGCCGCATGGCCACCGTCAACCAGCACTTCCCCGTCGGCACGCCCGGCGGCCGCCCCTTCACGACACGAGACGCCCATGGACATGACCACCTCGCATGACAACGCCGCCAACCATGGCTGGGGCTTGCCGCAAGACCGAGCGGCGCAACTCGCGGCGCGTCAGGCCTTTGTGGCCATGAAGCGCCTTTTCATAGACGCCGTCGCGCCATTGGGTGACGGCAAAGGCGAATGGCTGCGCCGACAAGTGCGCTTGGCCAATGACCCGATCGACCTGTGGGTGCTGCGCGGTCCTGTGATTGCCGCCTTGCGCGTGGATGAGCAAGACACCCGAGCCTTACGCGCCCAGCTCTATCGCGGACTCGACACCATTTTCCCTGAAGCCTTTGGGCTCGACGGCCCCGTGACCATGCCTCCGCCGATGGACAACTTCGCAGATTGGCCGCACGCAGCGTCAGAGCTGCGGGCAGCAGCTTGAAATCGAGCTTGATGCGGCTGTCAAGTCGCATTCTTCCTGTCGAATGAAGCTGTGACACAGTGCACAATTCACCACTGTGAACATCATCATCCTCGACGACTATCAGGACGCCGTTCGCAAGCTGCCTTGCGCGGCGCGGCTCAATGACCTCAATGCCAAGGTGTTCACCAACACCGTGAAGGGCTTGGGCCAGTTGTCGGTGCGGCTCAAAGACGCCGAAATTTTGGTCACCATCCGCGAGCGCACGGCGTTCAATCGCCAGCTTCTTGAAAAGCTGCCCCGGCTCAAGCTGATCTCCCAAACCGGGCGCGTGGGCAACCACATTGATGTGGAGGCCTGCACCCGCTTAGGGATCGCCGTGGCCGAAGGCGGTGGCTCACCGTATGCACCCGCCGAGCTGACTTGGGCTTTGATCATGGCCTCCATGCGTCGCCTGCCGCAGTACATCGGCAACCTGAAGCATGGCGCCTGGCAGCAATCTGGCCTGAAAGCAGCCTCTATGCCACCCAACTTCGGCTTGGGCATGCAACTGCGGGGCAGAACTCTCGGGGTCTGGGGCTACGGCAAGATTGGCAGCATCGTGGCGGGCTATGGCAAAGCCTTTGGCATGGAGGTCAAGGTCTGGGCCAGTGCGGACAGCCGCCAGCGGGCACGACAAGACGGCTACGCTGTGTTTGATTCTCGCGATGAGCTGTTTGAATGCAGCGATGTGCTCACCGTTCACCTGCGCTTGGCCGACAAAACCCGCCATCTCGTCACGCTGCAAGACCTGGGCAAGATGAAGCCCACGTCTCTGTTCGTCAACACCTCACGGGCCGAACTGGTGGAAGAAACCGCCTTGGTCGCAGCCCTCAACCGTGGCCGGCCCGGCATGGCCGCAGTGGATGTCTTCGAAAGCGAGCCCATCCTCCAAGGCCACCCCTTGCTGCGCCTGGAAAACGCGGTGTGCACACCGCACATCGGCTATGTCGAGCAAGCCGGCTACGAGCAGTACTTCAGCACCGCCTTTGACAATGTGCTGAACTTCATCGCAGGCACACCCAGCAACATCGTCAACCCGGACGCGCTGAAGGTTCACCGCTGATGACGCAGGGCTCGCCCCAAGCGGTGGGCTCGTCTGCGCGCTGGGCACTGCTGTTTGGCAACTTTGCCATCGGCTGTGGGGTGATGGTGGTGGGGGGCTCGCTGAACGACCTGACGCGGTCGCTCCAGGTCAGCGTAGCAGCGGCCGGCCAGTTGATCACCGTGGCCGCCGTGATGATGTGCCTCGGGGCACCGATCCTCGCTGCAGCCCTCACCCGCTGGGATCGCCGCAAGCTGCTGGCGCTGGCACTGGCTTGGTACGCGGCAGGCCATGCACTGTGCGCCCTGATGCCGGACTACGCCGCACTGATGCCCCTGCGCGCCCTCACGGTGCTCTCGGCCGCCGTGTTCACACCGCAAGCAGGCGCGGCCATGGGCTGGCTGGCACCGCCAGAGCAGCGCGGGCGTGCCATTACATTTGTGTTCCTGGGCTGGTCCGTGGCTTCGGTGGTGGGCATGCCATTGCACTCCTACATTGGCGAGACCTTGGGGTGGCGCTATGCCTTCGGCTTGGTGGCCGTGCTGGCGGCTTTTGGGGCTGCCTGGGTGTGGCAAGCCTTGCCCGATGGCATTCGGCCCCCACCCATGAACCGGCAAGCTTGGCGCGAGGTGTTCTCGCACCCGCGCCTGATGCGCATCGTGGCCGTCACTGCGCTGGCCGGTGCGGGCCAGTTCACGCTGTTCGCCTATGTTGCGCCCTATCTGCGCCAAGGACTGAACGCCGAGGCCTCAGAGATCAGCTTGGTGTTCGCCTGCTTTGGCAGCCTGGGCTTGATTGGCAACCTGTGGCTCAGCCAGCGCGTCGACAAACTAGGCGCCGCCCGGGCCGTGGGCTGGCTGCTAGCCCTGCAATGCCTTTCCATGGCGCTATGGCCGCTGGGCAGCTCGGTGGCGGTGCTCTTGTTGGTGGTCGTGCCCTGGGCACTGGCAGGCTTTGCCTGCACCTCGGCCCAACAAGCCCGCTTGGCGACCGCCGCACCGGCGTTGGCCCCAGCCCTGCTGGCCATGAACACTTCGGCCATTTACCTGGGTCAGGCCCTTGGCGCAGCGGGTGGTGGGCTGGTCATGACCGCCAACATGGCGGCAGGGCGCGGGACCTTCATGGGCCTGAGCGTGCTCGCCCTGGCCTGGACCTTGGTCGCGCTGTGGCTCAGCCACAGGGTGCGGCAAGAAGGCCTGCGCGCCAAGGCTTGAAGATCAACTCGGGTTATCGAAGAACACGTAATGGGTGTACTCGCCAATCTCAAAGTACACCCGCTTCTCACCCGCATCGGCTTGGCCATTGAGGTTGGTGTCCATCACCCCATAGCCGTATCGATAGGCCCGGGGTACGTTGTCGGTGGTGCCCAAGCCCGTAGAGAGCTTATCGATCTTCAAGAAGCGCTTGATCACTTTGTCACCGGCATACACCTCCAAGACGCCGTCCGTGCCGGTCCAGTTCTGGATGTCGCGCTTGATTTGGTTTTGTTGCTCCTGGGTGCAGGCCGTCAACAAACCCAGCCCCAGAACTGCGGCGCACACCGCACCCGCCTTGATCATGCTCACAGGGAACCCTCGTCCTTGGTGCCAAAAATCTTGTCGCCAGCATCACCCAGGCCCGGGATGATGTAGCCCAACTCGTTCAGATGACTGTCAATGGCCGCCGTCCAGCAGCGCACATCGGGGTGGGCCGCCTGCAGGGCCGCCACGCCCTCCGGGGCCGCCACCAGCACCAAGGCGCGCACATCTTTGCAGCCTCGGCGCTTAAGTAAGTCGACAGTCGCGATCATGGAGCCCGCCGTCGCCAACATGGGGTCGATGATGAGGGCGGTGCGCTCCTCCAAGTGGCCCACAAAGCGCTCGAAGTAGTGCTCGGGCTGCAAGGTTTCATGGTTGCGTGACAGGCCCACCACACTCACCTTGGCGTTCGGGATCATGTCCAGCACGCCGTCGAGCATGCCCAGGCCGGCACGCAAGATGGGCACCACCGTGACCTTGCGCCCGGCAATTTGCTCGACCTCTGCGGGGCCGCTCCAGCAATTGATGGTGACAGGGGCCAGCGGAAAGTCCGCCGTGGCTTCATAGGCCAGCAGTCGAGCCAGCTCGCCGGTCAACTCGCGAAACTTTTTGGTGGAGATATCTGCTTCGCGTAGCAAGCCCACTTTGTGGCGCACAAGCGGGTGGTTCACGGCAATCACAGGCATGGTGGTCTCTTCAAAGTCAAATCAATTGCAGTTGAACGCTCAGCCTTTGCGCTGGCGACGCGCTTCATACAAGCAGATGGCGGCGGCCACCGACACATTCAGGCTCTCCACCGCCCCCGCCATGGGAATGGAGATCAGCTGGTCGCAAGTCTTGCGGGTCAGCTGGCGCATGCCTGGGCCTTCGGCGCCCAACACAATGGCCACCGGCCCGGTGAAGTCCACGTCCCACAGCGTGTGTTCGGCATCGTCACTCGTACCGATGATGCGAATGCCGCGCTCCTTCATCTCGTTGAGGCTGCGGGCCAGATTGGTCACCATCAGGTAGGGCACGGTCTCTGCCGCGCCCGAGGCCACTTTGGCGACCGTGGCGTTCAGGCCCACTGCATGGTCTTTGGGAGCGATGACGGCATGCGCGCCCGCGCCATCGGCCACCCGCAAGCAGGCGCCCAGGTTGTGGGGGTCCGTCACGCCATCCAGGGCCAGCACCAGCGGTGGGTCTTCCTGCAAGGCTTCGACGTCTTCCAGCACTTCGTCCAGAGAGTGCCGCTGCGCCAAGGGCTTGACCCGCGCCACCACGCCCTGATGGCGGGGGCTGCCCGCCAGCTTGCTCAGGCGGCTGTCGTCGCTGTCAATCGCTTTAGCGCCAGCCTCTTCGCAGCGCTCTAAAAAACCGCGCATACGGGCATCACGGCGCTCGTCGTCGAAATGCACTTCGATGATGGACTCCGGCGCCGTCTTCAGACGCACCGTGACGGCATGAAAGCCGAACAGAACTTTGTTGGACATAAAGGGCAATCGCGACGAGCGCGTCAAAAACATTTCAAAAGTGCAGCGAGCCTAACAGCAAGCCAGGGCCAGGGCGATCAAGCCGATCAAGATCGGCTGGTGCAGCATGTAAAAACTCAAGGACCAGCGGCCAAGCACGGCCAAAGGATGGGCCCAGCGCGGCAGCGGCCCCGCCCACGCCTGGGGCTGCTGCCGCTGCAGATAGAGGCCCAGCGCCAAACCCCAGAGCATCACGCCCAGCCAAGGGAACACCGGCACATAGTCTTGCGTCACGGGCAGGCGGGTCACCAAGCCGGTCCAATTGCCCCAGCGGCCATTCAGGGCCTCTACAGCCACCCACTGGGGCAAGGCCAGCGCCAAGGCGCCCAGCCCAAGCAGACCCAGTGGCCCCAACTTGCGCAGCAAGGGCCAGCACACACGCAACAGCAAGATCATCACCGCCAAGCCGTGCAGCACGCCAAAGTGGATCCAGCTTTGCGGAAACATCCAGGCCGACCCCGCCGACACCAGCAGCGCACACCCCGCCACTTGGCCCCAACGCCGCCAAAAGCGCGCCCATGACTGGCCGGCCTGCAAGGCCACAGCCTGACCCATGCCCGCACACAGCAAGAACATCGAGACGATGGTCGTGCGCTGCCAGGTCCAAAAGGGGTCGCTCAGAAACTGCTGCGGCGGGTTCAACAAGCCCTTCTGGTTCAGGTCGAAGCAAAAGTGAAACACGGCCATCCACACCACCGCCGCGCCGCGCAAGGCGTCTAAGCGGTCGAAACGCTGGGCTACAGGCAAGGAGGTGGAAGGCAGGTCATGCATGCGCATGACCTGGAAGATACCGCATGAATGCTCATGGACCTGACACTGCGGCTATGCTCTGCCCATGACTGCCAGCCCTCCCCCCCGCCGATCTGACGCCGAGCAAGTCCGCCTGGACAGTGCGCTCAAAGACCTGTTTGAGCAGCGCATCACCTTCAATCAAACCTTGGGCCTCTCGGTGGAGAGCTTGGCCGCCACCGGCCCCACGGCCCGCATCACCATGCGGCCAGAGTTGGTGGGGCACTTCCTCTACGGTCGCTTGCATGGCGGCGTGATCTCCGCCACCTTGGACGCCATGGGGGGCTTGGCCCTGATGGTGGCGATTGGCGAAAAACACCCCGACGAGAACGCCGAGCAGATCATGCATCGCTTTGCCCGCATGGGCACCATTGACCTGCGGGTGGACTTCCTGCGTCAAGGTATCGGCCAGCACTTCATCGCCTCGGCTGAAGTCACCCGCCTGGGCGGCCGGGTGGGTTCCACCCAAATGCGGCTGGTCAACGACGCCGGTGTTCTGATCGCCACCGGGGCCGCTGCCTATATGGTGAGCTGACGTCGGGCTGTCGACTTCCTCCTTAATGTTTGCGATGCGTCGCGCCTGAACAAGGCCCACCATTGCGGCTGCATGCTCAGGCATGGCCTCAGCAGTTCTCGGGTCTGCATGGGGCCGGGCATGCACAGTGCCCCGACACCTGGAGGAAGCATGAAGTCTTTGATTCTGATCAGCGCGGCCACGGCCGCGGTGCTCTGCAGCAGTCCCACCTGGGCGCTGGAGAGCTTTGCCTCTTACGACAAATTCAATGCCGCGCCCATAGACGCCAGCAAGTGGGCCAGCTTTGAGCGCGTTCGTAAGGTCAAGGCCGGCACACTCAACCACATCCAGCGGGATTGGGGTGCCACGCAAAGCGATTCGGGCGCGCAAGGCGTGAGTTTTGGCACCAGCATCGCAGACCCAAGCCGCGTCACCCAACTCAAGGCCACGGTCAAGGTGGGCAGCATCGAGGCCATTGGCTGCTCCGCCAACCCCACCGCCAGCTCCGCGCGAGCACGCTTGATCGGGACCTTCTTCAACACAGGCGCACCGACCTCCGGCAGCATGCAAGGTGACGTGCTGGCGCAAGTATGGGTGGGACGTTTCAGCAACAGTGTGGATGCACCGGGCACCCTGCAAGTGGGAGGTGGCGTGTTCGTCTGCCAGAACAGTGACTGCAGTGTGACGACTGCTGTCGGCACCTTCACCAACCTCGGCACCACCACCTTGAACCAGAACGTCACCTTGCAACTGGAGTGGGACAAGGCGGCCAAAACCTTCACGGCCGTACGTGACGGCAGCACCAGCAGCAGCGTCAGCTACACCGTCAGCGACAACATCGCACCGGGCAACAGCTTCAAGCAAGTAGCGACTCGCACGGACATCGCAGCTTGCTTGAGCGGTCCACGGACCACTGCGGCCATCGATGCGACGTTTGACAACGTTGCCGTCAATAAATCTGCCAAGCCCTGAGCCAGGAGTTCGCCATGCGCTTTTTCACGCTTTCTACGCTCTTGCTGGCTGCACTGGCCAGCACACCTAGCGTCGCCGCCGAGACCTATGTCACTTATGACGGCTTTACTGCGGCCAGCGGCACCCTCAGCCCGACCCTGTGGAACCAGATCGAGCTGGGCCGAGAGATCAAGAGCGGCTTTGCCTCGCTGCGCCAGCGCAATCTTGGCCAGCAGATCAGCAACAGCGGCACCTTGAGCATCAACCACAGCCTGCCCTTTGACGAACCCTGGCGCATCACCCAGATGCGCGCGGAAATCACCGTCACCAGTGCGAGCACGCTGGCCTGCGCTGCCAACACCAACCCCACCGAGGCCGCTGCACGCTTGAACGGTTCGTTCTTCAACAATGGTGTCGCTACCCCGGGCAATGCGACCGGCGATGTGGGCGCCCAGCTTCGTGTGGTTCTGCGCAGCAACTCCACGGCCCCGGCAGGCACCTTGCAAGTCGAAGGCCTGGCCTATCGCTGCACCAACCCGGACTGCAGCACCAGCGTGCTGGTCGGCGGCGTCCAGAACTTGGGCACCGTGGCGGTGGGCAGCTTGGTCCGGGCACAAGTGGAGTGGGACCAAGCCAACAAACGCTTCTTGCTGACACGCGACAGCAATCCGGCTGTGGCCATCAGCTACACCGACAGCGACACCTCCGGCCCGGGCAACCCCAGCAAGCTGCTGGGCCTCCGCCAGCAATTGGCCAACTGCTTCAGCGGCCCGCGCACCCAAGCCGACTTGGAAGCGCGCTTTGACAACGTGGCCGTGAACGTTTCAGGCACACCCTGACAGGTCTGACAGCGTCAGCCAAAGACGGCCGTGGATGGGCTACCATCGCGGCCGTCTTTTCACTACCAAAGCGCTGCCCAAAGCGCCATTGCCATGCAAGTCGTTTGCCTCGATCTCGAAGGTGTGTTGGTCCCGGAAATCTGGATTGAATTCTCCAAGCGAACCGGCATCGCCGAGTTCTCTCGCACCACCCGCGACGAGCCGGATTACGACAAGCTGATGCGCTTTCGCATTGACCTGCTGGCCCAGCACGGCTTGAAGCTGGCCGACATCCAGGCCGTGATTGCAGGCATGGCCCCGATGGACGGCGCAAAGGAATTTTTGGACAGCCTGCGCCTGAGCTATCAGGTCATCATCCTGTCGGACACCTTCTACGAGTTTGCCGACCCGCTGATGGCGCAACTGGGCCGCCCCACCCTCTTCTGCCACAAGCTCTTGGTGGATGACGAAGGCTTTGTGCGCGACTACCGCCTGCGCCAACCCGACCAAAAGCGCAAGGCTGTAGAGGCGCTGAAGGGCCTGAACTACCAGGTCATGGCCGCCGGTGACTCTTACAACGACACGGGTATGTTGAGCGCCGCGCATGCCGGCTTCTTCATTCACCCGCCCGCTTCCATCACGCAGCAGTTCCCGCAATTTGCCGTGCACCACAGCTTGGTGGACCTGCGCGCCTCCATCGACGTGGCCGCAGCACGCCTGCTGGCCTGAACGCACGGCCTGAGGGCCGCTACCATAGCGGCCCTATGTCCTCTTTTCACACGCCCCGCACCCGGCAGTTGGAGCTGCTCTCGCCCGCCCGTGATGCCGACATCGGCATCGAAGCCATCAACCACGGCGCCGACGCCGTCTACATCGGCGGCCCAGGCTTTGGCGCCCGCGCTTCAGCGGGCAACAGCGTGCAGGACATTGAGCGCCTGACCCGCCATGCCCACCGTTTTGGGGCCAAGATCTTCGTCACGCTCAACACCATCTTGCGTGACGACGAGCTTGACGGCGCTCGCCAGATGGCTTGGGAGGTTTACCACGCTGGGGCTGACGCGATGATCGTCCAAGACATGGGCCTGACCTTGCTGGACCTGCCGCCGCTGCAACTGCATGCCAGCACCCAGTGCGACATCCGCAGCGTCGAGAAGGCGCGTTTCTTGGCCCACGCGGGCTTCTCGCAGATCGTGCTGGCGCGTGAGTTGGACCTGGCGCAGATTCAAGCGGTGGCTCAGGCGCTGCCCGATACGGTGATCGAGTTCTTCATCCACGGCGCCCTGTGCGTGGCCTACAGCGGCCAGTGCTATGTCAGCCATGCCCAAACGGGCCGCAGCGCCAACCGGGGCGATTGCTCTCAGGCCTGCCGCCTGCCCTGGACGGTGACCGACACCCAGGGCCGCATCGTCGCCCATGACAAGCATGTGCTGTCCATGAAGGACAACGACCAGTCCGCCAACATCGGTGCGCTGGTGGACGCAGGCGTGCGCAGCTTCAAGATTGAGGGCCGCTACAAAGACATGGGCTATGTCAAGAACATCACCGCCCATTACCGCAAGCTGCTCGACGACGCGCTGACTCAGCGCCCTGACTTGGCCCAGGCCAGCAGCGGCCAAACCCGCTTCGACTTTGAGCCCGACCCGCAGCGCAACTTCAACCGCGGTGCCACCGACTATTTTGTGAACGGCCGCCAAGACGACATCGGCGCCTTCGACAGCCCCAAGCACGCCGGCATGCCGCTGGGCTGGGTCAGCCATGTGGGCCCCGACCACATCGAGGTGCAACTCGACGAGGGCGTCGGCCCTGTCAACAACGGCGACTCCATCACCTGGTACGACCTGCAGCAAGAACTGCAAGGCATTCAAGTCAACACGGCGGAGGCCCTGGACGCTGCCCAGACGCGCTTCAAGCTGGTGCTCAAAGACGCGCCCAAAGCCTGCAAAGACCTGCGCCGCCAGACCGTGCTGCACCGCAACCGCGACATGGCCTGGGACCGCGTGCTGCGCAAAAAGAGCGCCGAGCGCCGCATCAAAGTGGACCTGCACCTGGCCGACAGCGCAGAAGGCTTTGTGCTGAGCGCCACCGATGCCGACGGCCACTTTGCCCAAGCCAGCCTCACCACCGAGCATGTGTTGGCACAAGACCCGGCCCGCAATACGGAGAGCCTGCACACCCACTTGGCGAAGCTGGGCGCCACGGTGTTTGAAGCCGGCGAGATCAGCCTGCAACTGAGCCAGCCCTGGTTCTTGCCCCCCAGCCAGCTCAACGCCTTGCGGCGCGACGCCATCCAGGCCCTAGAGGCCGAGCGAGAGGCCTGCCGCGAGCGACTGCCCCGCCTGGCCGCCACCGAGCCGCCCGTGGCTTACCCCGAGGACACGCTGAGCTACCTGGCCAACGTTTTCAACCACAAGGCGCACGAGTTCTATGTGCGCCACGGCGTGACGGTGGTGGGCACCGCCTACGAAAGCCACGAAGAGTTAGGCGACGCCAGCCTGATGATCACCAAGCACTGCGTGCGCTTCTCACTCAGCCTCTGCCCCAAACAAGCCAAAGGTGTGACCGGCGTACAAGGCACCGTGCGCGCCGAGCCCCTGACCATCCAACACGGCGACGACCTGCTGACCCTGCGCTTCGACTGCAAACCCTGCGAGATGCATGTAGTGGGCCGCATCAAAAAGAATGTGCTGCAACAGGCCAAGGCGGAGGCGAAAGTCAGCCCGGTGCAGTTCTATCGGGCTGGGAGATGACGTTTTGAGTTTAAGAATTGGCGGTAATGTCTCTCTAGCCCATGCTTTTCAAGGTCAATAGCTCCACTTGTGCGGCTACTAGCGCGGCCACCCGTTGGCTGAATCGCAGGACCTGTATCAATGTGTAGGAAGACCTGACGAGTAAAAGGAAACAACGGCTCACCCGTGTTTGGATCAGTCCATTGATGCCCGTCCATGACCCACTGGTAGGGACCTACACGCCTGACCGGCTCCCAAATGCGATTTCTCACGTACCAACTGCCGACTCTGGTATGGATGATATTGGCGCCATCGAAGCGCCAGTTCCAACCCAACTGCCGCTCCCAGCCCCCTGCATACGGATTGAATTGATAGATGTCCTCGCTGAAATCCGAGTACATGTTGCGGAAGAACTCACCGTTGGACAGCCCGTTCTCCCACGACCGAGAAGCTGCAATCACGTCGCCGAAGCCTTTACCCGGCTTCATTGGCAATACCCACCACGCTGCCGCCCAACTCAACCGCCCATTGCTTTTGTCCCCCAGCAACCACACCTCAGCACCGGTCGTCTTATCACGGCTGAGCCTCGTATAGGCTCGGTCGCCACTCGGCAAGGACAATGTCCACCAGTCGTCTGTCGTGATGACGCTATCGACAATTCTCCCTGACTGTTCAAACCGCACACGCCCGTCGGCTTGTGCAGTCACGATGTCTGCCATCAAGGCGACCGAGAAGTTCTGTTGAGGTGTATACGTGCCCTCATGAAGCCCTGCCCAGCGTGTGCCGGGCTTGACATCCGCCATGCTAGGCCGCTCAGTCAGCGCCAAATGACTCAGCGTGAGGCCGGTGTCGTCAGGGCTGCCGAAAGGCGTAACTTTTCCGACATTGCAGCCTGCAATCTCGGTGTCTGTGCCGGCCTCAATGACTGCCGTCTGGCCTTTCTTTGCACTGCCACTTAGGCGCTTGAGCACCAAGGTTTGGACATCGCGACGCCAAGTCTGAAGCACATCGGACGTCTGCCCTGGGCAAACGACCCACGCGCCATAAACCTCATAACCAAACGGCGTTGTCAAACTGATCGATCTTTGGTTGCCACTGTCCACATACGGACCTGAGCTTGCCCCTAAATTGCTCGCGATCTGGGCCGTCTTGGTCTTGGAATTGGTATCCACCAAATACGCTGTACCGACGTTGAAATACGCTGTTTGCACCGCCAAGGCCTCAAAGGCCACGCTGCTGCCCAACACAGACAAAGTCAAACCCAACGCTCGTATCGCCGTCCTCATGCGACTCTCCTCTTGATGAAGGGAAAAAGTATGCCGCAAGGATCTGAAATAGAAAGTTGTCCCCCCTAAAGGGAAACCCCCTGGGCTGTGAGGCACCAGGGGGTTCGGTGGGGTCGATTCGCTGCCTTCACGTCAGCAGCGCAGCGGCCCAAGGCCAGCGCGAACTCAGTTCGGCGATACGCCCAGTGACTTCACCGTGTCCAGGTTCAAGAAGCCATCGACCGGCAGGCCTTTGGACTGCTGGTATTGGTTGACGGCGCGCATGGTTTGCGCACGCAGCACGCCGTTGAGCGGGCCAGGCTCGAAACCGGCGGCCTTCAAGGCGCGCTGGATCTCGGTGATCTTGCTCGGGGTGGCATTGGTTTCGCACAGCACGGCGCGTTGTTCGGTCTTGCCCTCGGCGACCTTGACCTGGTAGGTCAGGGTTTCGTATTGGGCGGGGACTTCCACTTCGCGCAGAGAGGCCGGCTGATCGATCACCTGACGGGTGATGGTCTTGGTGATGGGCGGGATCACTTCCTCGCGGAAGCTGGCGGGGGTGTCGATGACACGGCGCTTGACCGATTCGTACACCGCTGGCACCGGGATCTTGCGGGTGCTGGCAGGGGTGTCCACCACGCGGCGCTCCACCGTCTTGTAGACGGCGGGGATCTTGATCTCGCGGGTGCTCGGGGCCTGGTCCACCACTTCGCGCTCCACCGTCTTGTAGACCGCAGGGATCACGATCTCTTCAGTGCGTGCGGGCGTGGCCACCACACGGGTCTTCACCGTCTTGCTGGTGCCCGGCACTTCGATGGTGCGCACGCTGGCGGGCTGGTCCACCACCTGGCGGCTCACCGTCTTGTACTCGGCCGGGATCTTGATCTCGCGCACATAGCCCTCGGTGCCGGATTCGGCACCAGCGCTCTTGGCGCCTGCACCCATCAGCGCACCGGCGCGCAGCACGCGGTCGCCGTTCGGGGCGGCCACGATGTCGCCCTTGTCGTCAAACTTGTAGCCCGCGGCCTTGAGCTTGTCGATGTCGATGACTTGACGGGAGATGGTTTGGTAGGTGGCCGGGATCTCCTGCTCGCTGGCTGCGGCCTCTTGGTTCATCACCTGGCGGGTCACGGTGCCGTATTCGGCCGGGATGATTTCCTCGCGCACGGTGGCGGGTGTGCGCAGCACTTGGCGGCTGATGGTTTGATACTGCTCAGGCACTTCCACCAAGCACATCACATCGTCATCCAAGCGCGCGTTGTCGGCCGTGGCACCTTGCAGGTCCACGGTGGCCCCATCCACCTTGCCGTCTTTGCCCACCACAAAGCCACGCAGCGGGCGCACGTCGATGGCCTTGCCAATCCAGGCCCGGCCGCGCTTCCACTCCTTGGAGGCATCGGCCACCTTGATGCGCTCGGTCACGGTGTCGTACACCGCAGGCACTTGAATCAGGCGTTTGGATTCGGCCCGGAGCACGACCTGCTCGGACACCGTCTTGACGCTGGACCGAGAGGCTTGCAGCTTGGCGCTGGCCTCAGAGCGCAGCACTTCTTCCTTGATGGTCCGCAGTGGCAAGGCAATGGGCTCGTAACGCAGAGATTCAGCCTTGGCCAAGACTTGCTCGCTCACCGTCTTGTAGGTGGCAGGCACGGTTTCCACACGGGTCGTGGCCGGGCGGTCCACCACAGTGTCTTCCTTGTCCGCATAAGTCGCCGGGATGACCTTCAGCTCCTTGCGCTCTGGGCTCACCATCACTTGCTCGCTCACGCGCTTGAAGCTGCCAGGAATGACTTCAATGCGCTTGCCTTCAGGCTTGACCAGCATCTGCTCGCTCACCATTTTGTAGGTGGGTGCCACAGGTTCTTCGCGGAAGCTCTCTGGGCGCACCAACACTTGCTCGGTCACCGTTTTGTAGGTGGCAGGAATGGGAATCTGCTTGGTGATGGCCGGGCTGATCACCACCTCTTCGCTGACCGTCTTGAAGGTGGCCGCCACGGGCTCAAAGCGCTTGGTGGCAGGCACTTTCAGCACTTGCTCGGTCTTGTTCTCAAACTTGGCGGGCGTCAGCACATTGGCATAACACTCGCTGCTGGCGGCGGCGACTTGGCTGCCCACCGGGCGCGGCAGATCGCCCTTGAAATTGTTGTCGCATTGCTGCATGGTGGCGCGCACGGGGGTGCCTGCAGCGTCAAAGTAGACGTTCACAGACATTTGCGGGCCGTAAGGCACGTACTTGCCGATCAAGGTACGGCTCACACCGTCGCGGTTCTCGCGGCGGCCCACACCCAAATCGCAAGCGCCCTTTTCATAGCCGGCCAACTGGCCCAGCTTCATCACCTTGACATCCGCCTCGCCGGCCCGCTTGAGCGGCGGCTGATTCGTGAAGGGCTCATAGAACTTGGCACTGCCCGCGGCGACGGCAGCATCGCACTCTGCGGCGGTGTCATAAGCCACATTGCCGTGGCTATCCGTCACCATGCCCGCTTGGGCGCTGGCGGCCAGCACCATAGAGGCGCTCCAAACAAGCTGCGCGGCAGCAACAGCGGACGATTTACGCGTGATCTTCATGGCCTTCAGCCTCCTCGTATGGGTGAGGCACGCCGCCAGCCACAACCCCTTTGCGGCTCGCTTCTCCAGACGTGCGGCGCCATGTTAGGGAGCGCATCTGCGCTGTGCCGCTCAGTCAGAAAACCAGCTCAGACCCAAGGCCAAAGGTGTGAATAAATACCCTTTGATGTTTCTGGAGGAAACGAAGCTTGTCGAAGAATCACGGGGCCTGGCCAGCCCATTCAGGCTGTAGGGTGGCTCAGTAATGGGGCGGCAGCTCATCCCGCAGGCTGCGAAACGCGGGGCCACCTTCGGGCGCCTGCTCCCGCAGGCGACGCACCTCATTCAACAACAGGTCAATGTGGTCTTGCTGTCGCGTGACCATGGTGTTGAGCGTGTCCACCAAGTCCTCGGTGAAGCTGAGCTTGATCTCCAAGTCCGTCAGGCGGCTTTCTATGTCTTGCGCGGTCATGCCCACATGTTCCCACACCCACAGCCCGGAGCGCAGACCAAAGGGTTAACCCGAACCACTGATGGAGGAATGCCCCCAGAACGAGCAGGTGAGGCGCCGCCACAATCGGCGCATCTTTTTGTCAGTTTGAAGTCATGAGCGCCTACCCTCACCTGCTTGCTCCCCTGGACCTGGGCCACACCACGCTGAAGAACCGGGTGTTGATGGGCTCCATGCACACCGGCTTAGAAGAAGGCCGAGACCTGCGCCGCCTGGCCGCTTACTTTGCGGAGCGAGCCCAGGGCGAGGTGGGGCTGATCGTGACCGGCGGCTTCGCGCCCAATATCGAAGGCTGGGCCAAGCCCTTTGCGGGCACGCTGGCCACCCACGGTGCGGCCAAGCGCCACAAGCTGGTGACTGACACGGTGCACTCGGAGGGCGGCAAAGTGGCGCTGCAGATTTTGCACACCGGCCGCTATGCCTACCACCCGCTGGCGGTGGCGCCCTCGCGCATCAAGTCCCCCATCTCACCCTTTACCCCCAGAGCCCTGAGCAGCCGAGGTGTAGAGCGGCAGATTCGCGCCTTTGTGCGCTGCGCGAGCCTAGCCCGCGAGGCAGGCTATGACGGCGTGGAGATCATGGGCTCTGAGGGCTACTTCATCAACCAGTTCTTGGCGGCGCACACCAACCAGCGGGATGACGAATGGGGAGGCGATTACAGCCACCGCATGCGTTTGCCGCTGGAGATCATGCAGCGCACGCGTGAGGCCGTCGGCCAAGACTTCATCATCATTTACCGCCTCTCCATGATCGACCTGGTCCCCGGCGGCTCCACCTGGGATGAGGTGGTGCAACTGGCCAAGGGCATCGAGGCCGCCGGTGCCAGCATCATCAACACCGGCATTGGCTGGCACGAAGCGCGCATCCCCACCATCGCCACCAGCGTGCCCCGCGCCGCCTTTGCGTGGCTGACCAAGAAAATGAAGAGCGAGGTGGGCATTCCGCTGGTCACCAGCAACCGCATCAACACGCCGGAGGTGGCCGAACAGGTGCTGGCCGATGGCGCGGCCGACATGGTCTCCATGGCACGGCCACTTTTGGCAGACGCCCACTTTGTGCGCAAAGCGCGCCTGGGCCAGCCCGAGCGCATCAACACTTGCATCGCCTGCAACCAGGCTTGCCTGGACCATGTGTTTGTCAACAAGACCAGCTCCTGCCTGGTGAACCCCCGGGCCTGCCACGAAACAGAAATCCGCATTCACCCCAGCCCCAGCCGCCGCAAGCTGGCCGTGGTGGGCGCCGGGCCGGCCGGCCTGGCCGCAGCCACCACCCTGGCCGAGCGCGGCCATGAGGTGCATTTGTTTGATGCCGCCCAGCAGATTGGCGGCCAGCTCAACCTGGCCAAGCAGGTGCCGGGCAAAGAAGAGTTCCACGAGACGCTCCGCTATTGGACGCACCGAGTCACCGACACCGGAGTCCATCTGCACCTGAACCAACGCGTCAGCGCGGCCGACCTCGCTGGCTTTGCTGACGTGGTGTTGGCCAGCGGTGTCACGCCGCGCAACCCCCGCATCCCGGGCCAAGATCACGCCAAAGTCTTGAGCTACCTGCAGGTCTTGCAAGGCGCACCGGTGGGCGCGCGGGTGGCCATCGTCGGTGCAGGCGGCATCGGCTTTGACGTGGCCGAGTACCTGGCCCACAGCGGCACTTCCACCGCGCTCGATCTGCCCGCTTGGCTGGCCGAATGGGGTGTGGGCGACCCGGCCGAGCACCGCGGTGGCCTGGCCACCGAGATACCCGCCACCCACGCACCGGCACGCCAGATCACCTTGCTGCAGCGCAAGGCCAGCAAGCCTGGCGGTGGCTTGGGCAAGACCACGGGCTGGATCCACCGCACCACGCTGAAACGCCTGGGTGTGCGCATGCTGGGCGGTGTCAACTACGAAGAGATCAGCGACCAAGGCCTGCGCATCAGCGAAGGCGAGCAACGCGAGAACCCGCGCTGGCTGGAAGTCGACCACATCGTGCTGTGCTCCGGCCAAGAGCCGCTGCGCGAGCTGCAAGGCCCTCTGGAAGCCAGCGGCGTGCGGGTACACATCATTGGCGGCGCCAAAGAAGCCGGCGAATTGGATGCGAAGCGCGCGATCGACCAAGGCGTGCGGCTCGGGGCGACGCTGTAAAGCCTGCGGAACCGCACACTCAGTGCGTTAGCATCCGCAGCCATCACCACTCTGCGGCGCAACGCCTGTCACCATGTCTGCCCATCCTCTGAAGCTGTCTTTCCGCAGCTGTGCTCTCCTGGCCGGGCTCATGCTGGGTGCGGCGGGCTCCCTTCAAGCGCAAGGTGAAGCTCTGATCCCTGAGCAATACACCTTGCAGTGGCTGGCCACGGTACCCGACGAGTGCACCTCCATAGGCCCCCACAGCCCTTACGTCGTCAGCAACAACGGGCGATTCCTTGTCGGTTCAGTTTGGGAGGATCGCAACGGCGCCCCTTGCGGAAAGGTTCGCAGCACGCTGCGGATGCGCACGCCTGAGCCAGACCGAGTGAAGACGTTCAAGCAAGTGAAAGACCAGCAAAAGTGGGTTCATAGCGTCAGCAGCGATGGACGCAGCGGTGGCTCCGTCGAAGGGTTCAGCACGCAAGCCTTTGTGACGGGGCCGTTGGGGCGCGGCGAATACCCTGTTGTGTTTGCTGACAGCATTTGGGCCAAGGCGAATGCCGTCAATCGGCAGGGTCAAGTGGCAGGCACCTATCGGCTGTCCCTGGGCACCAGTCGAGCCTTTGTGGCCGACCCTGGCAACGCCTATGTGGCCCGCGACTTGGGCACCTTGGGCGGCCAAGAGTCTTGGGCCTGGGGCATCAATGAGCGCGGCCAAGTCGTGGGCTCTTCACTGACGGACCTCGGGTCTTTCAAGCCGCACGCTTTCCTCACCCAGCCCAATGGCCAATCTCTCATGGACTTGGGCAGTATTGGGCCGTATGGCAGCGTGGCTTATGCCGTCAACCGAACCGGCCAAGTCACTGGCATCGGCTATTTCGACCCCACGCTCACGGGGCTCGTCAAGGGCTTTGTCACTGACGACAACGGCAAAAATCCTCGGTGGATAGAGCCCTTACCCGGCACCAGCGGTACCTCGGCAGTCGGCCCCAATGTGCATGGACAGGTGGTCGGGCTGGGTTGGGTGAAAGTGGGCCTGTACAGCGAGACACGAGCCATCGTGACCGGCCGCCACGGCGTGGGCACCTTCAACTTAGATGAGCGGGTCCAGCTCCCCAGCGGCTTGCACTTGAGGTTTGCCAGCAGCATCAGTGATGACGGCGACATCGTGGCCTTTGCCACAGACGCCACCGGCACCCGTGGGCACTGGTATTTGCTGTGCAAGGCACCCAACTGTCAACCTTGATCGCACCGAGAGCCGCCAGGCGGCTATGCTTGCGGGGTTTTCCGTCTGGCAGATCAGGGAGCAGCGATGGGTTTGACGATTTACCTCGCCGGTTTTGACGTATTTCGCCTGGACGCCCGCGCGCACGGCGAACGCCTTAAAGCCCTGTGTGCACAGCATGGCCACCGGGGCCTCTACCCCCTGGACAACGAGCTGCCCGCAGGCATGAGCGGCCCAGAGGCCGCGCAGTGGATTTACCGCGCCAACATCGAGTTGATCGGCCAGGCTGATGCGGTGGTGGCCAACCTGAACAACTTTCGGGGCCTAGAGCCCGACTCGGGCACGGCCTTCGAAGTGGGCTATGCCGTCGCCTTGGGCAAACCTGTGTGGGGTTACCTGGAAGACCACCGGCCCTTGCACCAACAAGTGCTGTGCACCGAAGCTGCCAAAGGCCACTACGTGGACGCCAAGCAGCTCACGGTCGAGAACTTTGGCCTGCCCCGCAACTTGATGCTGGCCTGTTCCGTGCAAGGGCTGGCCCGCTCGCTCGAAGAGAGCTTGCGGGCCTTGGCCGCCAAGAAGAGCTAACTCAGCCCACCCACTTGCGCGCGTTGCGGAACATCCGCATCCACGGGCTCTGCGCCGAGATATCGCCGCTGGTCCAGCTCATCAGCACGTTACGGAAGACCCGCTCGGGGTGCGGCATCATCACCGTGAAGCGGCCGTCGGCGGTGGTCACGCTGGTCAGGCCATCGGGGCTGCCGTTGGGGTTGAGCGGGTAGGTCTCGGTGGGCTGGCCGTGGCCGTCCACAAAACGCATGGCGCGTGCCACGGCGGCGGCATCGCCACGCTGGCTGAAGTCTGCAAAGCCTTCGCCATGTGCCACGGCGATGGGCAAGCGGCTGCCGGCCATGCCCTGGAAGAAGATGGACGGGCTCTCCAACACCTCGACCAGGCTCAGCCGGGCCTCGAACTGCTCGCTCTTGTTGCGGGTGAACTTGGGCCAGGCTTGCGCACCGGGGATCATGGGGCTGAGTGCTGCCATCATCTGGCAGCCATTGCAGATGCCCAAAGCGAAGGTGTCTTGGCGGCCAAAGAACGCAGCAAACTGCTCGGCCAGTGCCGGGTTGAACAGGATGGAGCGGGCCCAGCCTTCGCCGGCGCCCAGGGTGTCGCCATAGCTGAAGCCACCGCAAGCGACCACACCGTGGAACTGGTCGAGCTTGGCGCGGCCAGCCTGCAAGTCACTCATGTGGACGTCATAGGCTTCAAAGCCAGCTTGGTCAAACACATAGCTGGTTTCGACATGGCTGTTCACACCCTGCTCGCGCAGGATGGCCACCTTGGGCCGTGCTTTGCCAATGAAGGGCGCGGCCACGTTGTCGGCAGCATCAAAGCTCAGCGCCACCTGCAGGCCAGGCTGTGCAGCGCCGGCCAGGGCGTGTTCGCTGTCGGCACAGGCTGGGTTGTCGCGCTGGCGGCTGATGCGCCAGCTGACCTCGTCCCACTGCTTGTGCAGCGCTTCCAGCGGGGCGCTGAACTGCGCCTTGGCGTCGCGCCAGACTTCGATGACGCGCTTGTCGTTGGCCTTGCCCACCACATGGCTGGCCTTGGCCAAGCCATGGGCACGCAGGGTGGCCAACACGGCGTCGCGGTCTGCTGTGCGCACTTGCAAGAGCACGCCCAACTCTTCATTGAACAGGGCTTTGAGGGTCAGCTCCTCGCGGCGGCCGCTGGTCTGGTTGGCCCAGTTCTTGGCATCACCCGTGTCGGCACGGCTGTCGCTGATGCCGTCGCCTTCAGTGACCAGCATGTCCACGTTCAGGCTCACGCCGCGCTGGCCGGCAAAGGCCATCTCACACGCCGCCGCCCACAAGCCGCCGTCCGAGCGGTCGTGGTAGGCCAGCAGCTTGCCTTCGGCGCGCAATGCATTCACCGCCTTGACCACTGACTTCAGCAGTTCAGCGTCGTCAAGGTCGGGCACTTGGTGGCCAAACTGCTGCAGGGTCTGCGCCAGGATGGAGCCCCCCATGCGCGCTTGGCCTTGGCCCAGGTCCACCAGGATCAGCGTGGTGTCGCCGTCTTGCATTTGCGGGGTCAAGGTGCCGCGCACATCGTCCAGGGTGACGAAGGCCGAGACGATGAGCGACACCGGTGCCACCACCTGCTTGGTGTGGCCCTCTTCTTGCCAGCGGGTGCGCATGGACAAGCTGTCTTTGCCTACGGGGATGCCGATGCCCAACTGCGGGCACAACTCCATGCCCACCGCCTTGACGGTCTCGTACAGCGCGGCGTCTTCGCCAGGCTCCCCGCAGGCCGCCATCCAGTTGGCGCTGAGCTTGACCCGGCTGAGCTCCATGGGCGCGGCCAGCAGGTTGGTGATGGCCTCGGCCACCGCCATGCGGCCCGAGGCCGGGGCGTCCAGGCTGGCCAGCGGTGTGCGCTCGCCCATGCTCATGGCCTCACCACGGAAGCCGGCATAGTCGGCCAAGGTCACGGCGCAATCCGCGACCGGCACTTGCCAGGGGCCGACCATTTGGTCGCGGTGGTTCATGCCGCCCACGGCGCGGTCGCCAATGCTGATCAGAAAGCGCTTGGAGGCCACGGTGGGGTGGCGCAGCACATTGCGGCAGGCATCGGCCAGCGCCACGCCGTCGAGCTTCAAGGCGGGCAAGGTGCGCAGCACGCTTTTCACGTCGCGGTGCATCTTGGGCGGCTTGCCCAGCAGCACGTCCATGGGCATGTCGATGATGCGCTCGCCGCCGGGGCCATCTTCGAGGATCAGTTCTTTGTCATCGGTGGCTACACCGACGATGGCAAAGGGGCAGCGCTCGCGCTCGCACATCTGCTCGAACAGGGGCAGCAGGTCTGGATTGACGGCCAGGGTGTAGCGCTCCTGGCTCTCGTTGCACCAGATCTCCTTAGGTGCCAGGCCGGTTTCTTCCAGGGGCACTTTGCGCAGGTCAAAGCGCGCGCCCTTGCCTGCGCCGTCCACCAGCTCGGGGAAGGCATTGGAGATGCCGCCTGCGCCCACGTCATGGATGGCCATGATGGGGTTGGTAGCGCCCAAGGCCCAGCAGTGGTTGATGACCTCTTGCGCCCGGCGCTCAATTTCAGGGTTGCCGCGCTGCACGCTGTCGAAGTCCAGCGAGGCCGTGTTGGTGCCCGCAGCCATCGAGCTGGCGGCCCCGCCGCCCATGCCAATGCGCATGCCTGGGCCGCCCAACTGCACGAGCAAAGTGCCCGCGCCAAAGGGCAGTTTGTGGGTCTGGCTGGCACTGATGGTGCCCAGGCCGCCGGCGATCATGATGGGCTTGTGATAACCACGGCGGATGGCGTTTTGGCTGCCGTCGGCGCCCTCACCCACGGTTTGTTCAAACACCCGGAAGTAGCCGGCCAAGTTAGGGCGACCAAATTCGTTGTTGAAGGCTGCGCCACCCAGCGGACCTTCGGTCATGATCTGCAAGGGGCTGGCAATGTGCTCGGGCTTGCCGTAGGGCTGGGTTTCCCAAGGCTCGTTGGTGCCCGGCAGGTTCAAGTTGCTGACAGTGAAGCCCGTCAGGCCCACCTTGGGGCGCGAGCCCCGGCCAGTGGCGCCCTCGTCGCGGATCTCACCGCCCGCGCCCGTAGAAGCCCCAGGGAAGGGCGAGATGGCCGTGGGGTGGTTGTGTGTCTCCACCTTCATCAGCACATGGGTCAGCTCTTCACGCGGGCCGTAGGCCGGGGCGTTGGTAAAGCCTTGGGGCAGCCAGCGCTGCACCACGCCGCCTTCCATCACCGAGGCGTTGTCGCTGTAGGCCACCACGGTGTGCTGGGGGCTGAGCTTTTCGGTGTTGCGGATCATGCCGAACATGGACAGCGGCTGCTTCTCGCCGTCAATGCTGAACTCGGCATTGAAGATCTTGTGGCGGCAGTGCTCGGAGTTGGCCTGGGCAAACATCATCAACTCCACATCGGTGGGGTTGCGCTTCAGGCCCGTGAAGGCCTTTTCCAGGTAATCAATCTCGTCGTCAGACAGGGCCAAGCCAAACTCGGTGTTGGCTTGCTCTAGGGCTTTGCGGCCCAGGCCCAGCACATCGACATGGGCCATGGGCTCAGCCGTCTTGGCGTCAAACAGGTGGACGGCGGCTTCGCGCTCAAAGGCCACGTTCTCCGTCATGCGGTCGTGCAGAGCCATGGCGCAGGCCTTCAGCTCGTCGGCACTCAAGGCCTTGCTGGCGCCCGTCAAGCCGGCGATCAGGCCGTCTTTGAGGTGCAGGCGGTACTCGGTGACGCGCTCCACGCGGTGCAGCGGCAGCCCGCAGTTGTGGGCAATGTCGGTGGCTTTAGAGGCCCAGGGGGAGACGGTGCCCAAACGGGGCATCACCACCACCAAAGCGCCCTCATGGACTTGGGCCGCGTCGCCGTAGTTGAGCAACTGGCTGAGCTTGGCCTGGTCGTGTTCAGCCAGCGGCGCGTCCGTCCAGACCCAATGCACGTGGCGGGCGCTCACGCCCGTGATGCGCGGGCAAGCCGCTTGCAAGACGGGAAGCAGCGCGGCGGCGCGGAAGGCGGACAGGGCGTTGCCGCCCTCAAAGTGCATCAGGTGCTTGGCAGCTGTAGACATGGATTCCCGTCGAGGTGGCGGCGGTGGACGGCGCGCTGGTGGCGCTCAAGGAGTGCGTTTGTCCCCGCCCTGTGCGGGGGTGGACGCCCGTGAAAACCCGAGATTTTAGCGGCCCGTGGATAATCTCGGCATGACGATCACCATCAAAAGTGCCGCCGACATTGAAGGCATGCGCGTCGCCGGTAGGCTGACCTCGGAAGTTCTGGACATGCTTGTCGAGCATGTGAAGCCCGGCGTCACCACGGAGCAGCTGGACAAAATTTGCCATGACTACATCGTCCATGAGCAAAAAGCCATTCCAGCACCGCTGAACTACGCGCCCAACGGCTACAAGCCCTACCCGAAGTCGATTTGCGCGTCCATCAATCACCAGGTCTGCCACGGCATCCCGAATGACCGGCCGCTGAAAAATGGCGACATCGTCAATTTGGACATCACCGTCATCAAGGACGGCTGGCATGGCGACTCCTCGCGCATGTTCATCGTGGGCGAAGGCTCCATCGCCGCCAAGCGCCTGTGCGCGATCACCTATGACGCCATGTGGAAAGGCATTCAAAAGGTCAAGCCGGGCGCTCGCCTGGGCGATATCGGCCATGCCATCCAGACCTTTGCCGAGAATCAGGGCTTCTCCATCGTGCGCGAGTTTTGCGGCCACGGCATTGGGCGCGGCTTCCATGAAGAGCCGCAGGTCATGCACTACGGCCGTCCCGGCACCATGGAAGAGCTGGTGCCCGGTATGGTGTTCACGATTGAGCCCATGATCAATGCGGGCCGCCGCGAGATCAAAGAGATGGGCGACGGCTGGACCATCGTCACCAAAGACCGCTCACTCTCCGCCCAGTGGGAGCACACCGTGGCCGTCACCGAGACCGGCTATGAGATCCTGACCACGTCTGCGGGCTGCCCACCGCCCCCCGCCTTCATCACTGCTTGAGCATGCCTCTCGCCGCTGCCAGCCCCGTGCCTCTGGCTGAGTTGCGTCAGCAGTTCAAAGGCGGCAAACAAGCCCTGCTCGACACCTTTGCCGCTGCGCGCCCGACGGTCAGCGGCGCAGCGCGCCTGCTCAAGGTCTTGGCCAAGCATGTGGATGCCACCTTGGTCACCTTGTGGCGCCAGAGTGCACTGCCTGCCGGTGCAGCCTTGGTGGCCGTGGGAGGCTACGGCCGCGGAGAGCTGTTTCCCTATTCCGACGTCGACGTGTTGGTGCTGGTGCCCGAGCCGCTCGACGGCGAGGCCCATGCCGCCACGCGCGCTGCCCTCTCTGACTTCATCACCGCCTGCTGGGACATCGGGCTGGAGATCGGCTCGTCGGTACGAACTGCCGAGGAATGCTGGGCCGAGGCGGCGCGCGACATCACGGTGCAGACCTCGCTGATCGAGTCGCGCCTGATCTGCGGCGCTCGAGCCCTGTTCACCCACATGAGCACGCAACAGCGGGCCGATGTGGATGCTGGGGCCTTCATGCGAGCCAAGACGCTGGAGATGCGCCAGCGCCACACCAAATACGAAGACACGCCCTATTCGCTAGAGCCCAACAGCAAAGAGAGCCCCGGCGGCTTGCGCGACCTCCAGGTGGTGATGTGGGTGGCGCATGCCGCAGGCTTGGGCAAGAGCTGGGCCGAATTGGCGGCCAACGGTTTGATCACGCCCTTTGAGGTCAAGCAGCTGCAAAAGCACGAGGGCGCCTTAAAGCTCATCCGTGCGCGCTTGCATCTGGTGGCCAAGCGCCGCGAAGACCGCTTGGTGTTTGACTTGCAGACCGCCGTGGCCGAAAGCTTTGGCTACGAGGCCACCCGCAGCGAGCGGGCCTCTGAGGCTCTGATGCGCCGCTATTACTGGGCGGCTAAGGCCGTGACCCAGCTCAACCAGATCTTGATGCTGAACATCGAGGAGCGGGTCAGCCACTCCGAGGCCACGCCCATGCGGCCGATCAACGCCCGCTTTCTGGACAAAGCAGGCATGTTGGAGGTCACCCGAGATGACCTCTATGTTGACAACCCGCATGCCATTATCGAAACCTTTTTGATCTATCAGCAAACCCCGGGCATCAAGGGCTTGTCGGCGCGCACGCTGCGTGCGCTGTACAACGCCCGGCATGTGATGAACGGCAAGTTCCGCACTGACCCCCTGAACCGTGAGATGTTCATGGACATCTTGCGCCAGCCCGAAGGCCAAACGCATGCCTTTAGGCTGATGAACCAGACCTCGGTGTTGGGCCGCTATCTGTGGGTGTTCCGCGGCATCGTCGGGCGCATGCAGCACGACCTGTTCCACGTCTACACGGTGGATCAGCACATCTTGATGGTGCTGCGCAATGTGCGGCGCTTCTTCATCCCCGAGCATGCTCATGAGTACCCGTTCTGCAGCCAATTGGCCGCCAACTGGGACAAGCCTTGGCTGCTGTATGTGGCCGCCCTCTTCCATGATGTGGCCAAGGGGCGCGGTGGTGATCACTCTGAATTAGGCGCGGAGGAAGTCCAGCGCTTTGGCCGCAGCCACGGCTTGAGTCGTGAAGACACCGAGTTGGTGGCCTTCTTGGTGGGGCACCACCTGACCATGAGCCGTGTGGCGCAGAAAGAAGATCTCTCTGACCCCGAGGTCATCACCCGCTTTGCCGCGCAGATGAAAGATGCGCGACACTTAACCGCGCTTTACCTGCTGACGGTGGCCGACATCCGAGGCACCAGCCCCAAGGTCTGGAACGCCTGGAAGGCCCGCTTGCTGGAGGATCTCTACCGCTACACGTTGCGGGTGCTGGGGGGCTCGCCACCCAACGCCGACGCAGAGATCGAAGCCCGCAAGCAAGAAGCCCAGCAGATTCTGGCCCTGCATGCCGCGCTGCCCGGCACCGAGCAGCCGCTGTGGAAGACGCTGGACGTGAGCTACTTTGCTCGCCATGACGCGGCTGAGATTGCCTGGCATGCGCGGGCGCTCTGGCGGCACCTGGAAACCACCACGCCTGTGGTCAGTGCCCGCCCTTCGCCCATTGGTGAAGGCTTGCAAGTGCTGGTGTTTGCCCCTGACCAGGCTGACTTGTTTGCCCGGCTCTGTGGCTACTTTGACGGTGCAGGGTTCTCGATTCAGGGGGCCAAGGTGCACACCACGCGTGCGGGCTATGCGCTGGATACCTTTCAGGTGGTCAGCGCCGCAGATCCGCACCAAGGCGTGGCCGCTTATCGCGACATGATCTCGCTGGTCGAGAACCAGATGCAGCAAGCCCTGCGGACAGAGAGCCCGCTGCGTGAACCCAGCCGTGGCCGGGTGTCACGCCGGGTCAAGTCCTTCCCAGTGACACCGCGCGTCTCGCTCAGGCCCGATGAAAAAGCCCAGCGCTGGCTCTTGAGCGTCAGTGCCAGTGACCGTTCTGGCCTGCTGTACGCCATTGCCCGGGTGCTGGGCACGCACCAGATCAGCATTCAGTTGGCCAAGGTGTCCACCTTGGGCGAGCGTGTGGAAGATACGTTCTTGGTCAGCGGCGACGCACTACAGCATGCCAAACATCAACTCCAGGTGGAGTCCGAGCTGCTGGATGCTGTCGCCTGAAGGCATAAGCTGATTGCCGCTCCCCCCGGAACACCCTCAGTGTGAAGGGTCATTGCCTCAGGCATGATCAATCGCAAAGCTGGACTTGCTCAATATCAAGTCCAACCACTCAATGTGATGTCAGGATATCGCCCCATGTCCATGAAGATGGCCGAAAAGGCGCTGCAGGAGTCCCGCAGCTTTGGTGTTCGCCGAATCCCGGTCTTGCGACCCTTGGGGTGGCTGGCGCGCGGCTGGAAGGATTTGATGACCTCACCCGTTCCTGGCTTGCTGCACGGCTTGGCATTTGCAGCAGGCGCTGCCTTGGCCATTTACATCGCGGGCAACAAGTTTTGGTTGTTGGTGGGCATGTTCTCGGCCTTCTTGATCGTGGCCCCGATCTTGGCAACGGGCCTTTACCAAGTCAGCCGACGCATCGAGCAAGGTGAACAGCCAGGCATCGAAACCTCGATGGCCACTTGGAAACCGCGCGATGGACGACTGATGGTCTTTGGTGTTTTGCTTGGTCTGACTGGCTTTGGCTGGATGGTGACCTCCGCGTCATTGATCATTGGGTTTGCGGGCGCGCCCGTGAACACGCCCATGGATTTCTTGAAGGTGGTGGTGCTCGCTCCCACTGGACACGTCTTTGAGGCTTGGTTGGGTTTAGGCGCTTTGCTTGCGGCCCCGGTATTTGCCTCAACCGTAGTGGCCATTCCCCTGCTGTTAGACCGACACATTGGCATTCTGGGTGCCATCTTCACCAGTTGGCGTGTCGTGATGGAGCACCCTGCCCCCTTGGCTTTCTGGGCCGCACTGCTGATGGGCATGACCTTATTGGGCATGGTCACCGTGGTCGGCCTGATTGTGATCGTGCCCTGGCTGGCCCATGCCAGCTGGCATGTCTACCGTGACACGGTGGACACCGCGGGGCTCTCGGAGCGTTCCTGATGTTCGGCTATACCGAAGAACAGATTGCGTGGTTTGGCCTGACCTTCGGGGTTTCGGCCTTCATGCTCTATATGGTCTTCATCATCTTGCAATTGGCGCGTGAATCTCGTGCAGGACGTTTCGGCACCTTCATCTTGTTGCTCGGTTTGGGTGTGGGCTTATTGGGCTTTGCGGCCAAAGGCCTGATCAAGTACTTCATGGCAGGCATCGTCGAATGAGCGGCTCAGGGTCGCTCGGGCGTGCAGTCTCGGGCACCATCGGTAAGCTGGTTCCCCAGCGCCATTCACCTTTAGACGACGCGCAAGCCATCGTCACTGGCACGCTGTTTGTGGCCTTGGGCCTGCTGCTCTTCAAGCAAGCCGGCCTGATGACCGGTGGCATTGTGGGCTTGGCGTTTCTCACGCATTACGCCACCGGCTGGGCCTTTGGGGCCGTGTTTTTCGCGCTCAACCTGCCCTTCTATCTCCTGGCTTGGCGACGCATGGGCGCGCGCTTCACCCTCAAGACCATGGCCGCAGTGACGCTGCTGTCCGTGGGCTCGCAATGGCTGCCTCAGCTGCTTACCGTCCAGTCGATCAACCCGGTGTTTGCAGCGGTGGCTGGTGGCCTGTTGGTGGGGGCTGGCTTTGTCGTGCTGTTCCGCCACAAAGCCAGCTTGGGCGGCTTGAACGTGCTGGTGATGTGGCTGCAAGAGCGCTTCGGCTGGAGTGCCGGCAAGTTGCAGATGGGCATTGATGCGCTGATCCTGCTGGCTTCCTGGCCGCTGATGGACGCCCAGCGCTTGGGCCTGTCCATCCTGGCTGCTGCGGCCATGAACTTTGCCCTGGCCGTGAACCACAAGCCGGGGCGCTACGTGGCGTTTTAGGCCTCAGAGAGCGCAAAGAAAAAGGCCGACGCGAGTCGACCTTCTCATCGTCACCCTGACTAGAGCCCCCTCCCGGAGGGGGCTGGGGGAGCCCAATGGCACCCGCAGGGTTAAGCGCGCAGCGCTTAACCCATGTGCAGGCCGCCGTTGCAGGAGAAGTCGGCGCCAGTGGTGAAGCCGGAATCCGGACCAGCCAGCCAGGCGACGATGGAGCCGATTTCTTCAGGCGTGCCCAAGCGCTTCACGGGGATGGTGGCAACGATCTTTTCCAGCACTTCAGGCTTGATGGCGCGGACCATGTCGGTGCCGATATAGCCCGGGCTCACGGTATTGACCGTCACACCCTTAGCGGCCATTTCCTGGGCCAGAGCCATGGTGAAGCCGTGCATACCGGCCTTGGCAGCCGAGTAGTTGGTTTGGCCTGCTTGACCCTTCTCACCGTTGACCGACGAGATCTGGATGATGCGACCGAAGCCACGCTCCACCATGTCGGGCACCACTTGCTTGGTGACGTTGAACATGGAGTTCAGGTTGGTGTCAATCACCGCATGCCAGTCGTCCGGTGTCATCTTCAAGAACATACGGTCCTTGGTGATGCCGGCGTTGTTGACCAGCACGTCGATGGGGCCGTGCTCTTCTTTGGCCTTGGCGAAAGCCGCAACGGTGGAGTCCCAATCGCCCACATTGCCCACAGAGGCGTAGAAGGTGTAACCCAGGGCCTTTTGTTCGTCCAGCCACTTGGTGAAATCACGGCTGGGGCCGCAACCTGCGATCACGGTGAAGCCTTCTTTATGAAGACGTTGGCAAATGGCGGTTCCGATGCCACCCATGCCGCCCGTGACGTACGCTACTTTCTTGCTCATTGCTTTGCTCCTGTCTTGTTGCAATCGAGAGTCGACGGCTTGATGATGACCCGCCGACTCCCTGTGTTTGTTCAGTGAATACCCGCTGATCAGCGCTCGATGGTCAGCGCCACACCCATGCCGCCGCCGATGCACAGCGAGGCGATACCGCGCTTGGCATCGCGGCGCTGCATTTCGTGCAGCAGCGTCACCAAGATGCGGCAACCCGACGCGCCGATGGGGTGGCCAATGGCGATCGCGCCGCCGTTGACGTTGACCTTGCTGGTGTCCCAGCCCATTTCTTGGTGCACGGCGCAAGCCTGAGCCGCAAAGGCTTCGTTGATTTCCAGCAGGTCCAGGTCAGCCGCCTTCCAGCCGGCGCGCTCCAGCGCCTTGCGGGCGGCAGGCACTGGGCCCATGCCCATGATGGCGGGGTCGAGGCCCGAAGAGGCATAGCTGGCAATACGGCCCAGCGGCTTCAGGCCCAGGGCTGCAGCCTTGGCGGCGCTCATCAGCATGACAGCGGCGGCGCCGTCGTTGATGCCCGATGCGTTGCCCGCGGTCACCGAGCCGGCCTTGTCAAAGGCGGGACGCAGGCCAGCCAGGACTTCGGCGTTGGACTTGCGGTTCAGGAACTCATCGGTGTTGAACACCAGTGCGTCGCCCTTTTTCTGGGGGATCAGCACATCAACGATTTCGTCCTTGAACTTGCCTGCGTCTTGGGCAGCGGCAGCCTTTTGCTGCGAGGCCAGTGCCAAGGCGTCTTGCATCTCGCGGGTGATGCCGTACTGCTTGGCCACGTTCTCGGCGGTGATGCCCATGTGGTACTGGTTGTAGACGTCCCACAGGCCGTCATTGATCATGGTGTCGACCAGCTTCCAGTCGCCCATGCGCGCGCCGTTGCGGCTGTTGGGCAGCACGTGGGGCGAAGCGCTCATGTTCTCTTGGCCACCTGCGATGATGATCTCGCTGTCGCCGTCACGAATGGCTTGGGCGCCCAGCATCACGGCCTTCAGGCCTGATCCGCACACTTTGTTGATGGTCATGGCGGGCACGCCATGGGGGAAGCCCGCCTTGATCACCGACTGGCGCGCTGGGTTCTGGCCGCTGCCTGCGGTCAAAACCTGGCCCAGGATGACTTCGCCGATTTGCTCGCCGCTCAAGCCCGAACGTGCCAGCAGGCCCTTGAGCACCGTGGCGCCCAACTCAGGGGCCGGCACACCGGCCAGCGACCCACCAAACTTACCGACCGCAGTACGGGCTGCGGCCACGATGACGATGTCAGTCATGTCTTGTCTCCTATCGAATGGACGAACTTGCAATAACAGGGCACACGCTGCCAAACCAGACATGCACCCTAGCGAGCCCTGCGCAGGGGCTCGGTGAAAACTTAGGCCTTGGCCTTGACGTAGCGGCCCGGTGCAGGCTCGATGGCCTTGTGCTTGCGGCTGCCGGGGGCCTTGGGCGCGGCAATCATCTTGCCTGCATGGCCACCCAGCCATTCGGCCCAATCGGGCCACCAACTGCCGGCGATGGACTCAGCACCTTCAAACCACTCATCGGCCTTGGCCGGGAGCTTGTCGTTGGACCAGTAGTTGCGCTTGCCAGCCTTGGGCGGGTTGATCACACCGGCAATATGGCCGGAGGCGCCCAGGATGAAGCGCTTCTTGCCCTTGAACACACCGGTGGAGGCATAGGCGCCTTGCCAGGGCACGATGTGGTCTTCGCGCGAGGCATAGAGGTAGACCGGCGCCTTGATGGACCCGAGGTCGAGCTTCTCGCCGCAGACCGTGAGCTTGCCCGGCACCTTCAGGTTGTTTTCCAGGTAGGTGTTGCGCAGGTACCAGCAGTACATAGGCCCCGGCAAGTTGGTGGAATCACCGTTCCAGTAGAGCAAGTCAAACGGCGGTGGGGTCTCACCCTTCAGGTAATTGCCCACGACGTAGTTCCACACGAGGTCATTCGGGCGCAAGAAGCTGAAGGTCTGCGCCAACTCTTGGCCCTTCAACAGGCCTGGGCCTTTGGGTGACTGCGCGCCCAGCGTCATCTCACGCAATTGCACCGCAGGCTCGTCAACAAAGATGTCGAGAATGCCGGTGTCGGAGAAATCGACAAAGGTGGTGAGCAAGGTGACCGAGGCTGCGGGGTGCTCGCCGCGTGCGGCCAGCACCGCCAATGCTGTCGACAAGATGGTGCCGCCAACACAGAAGCCCAAGGTGTTGAGCGTGTCCGAACCGGTGATCTCCTGAACCACATCGATGGCCGCGATGGGGCCTTGCTCGATGTAGTCGTCCCAGGTCAGGTGGGCGCAGGATTCATCGGCATTGCGCCAGCTCACCACAAACACGCGGTGACCTTGCTCGACGGTGTAGCGGATCACCGAATTGGCGGGCTGCAAGTCGAGGATGTAGTACTTGTTGATGCACGGCGGCACGAAGAGCATGGGCTTTTCGTGGATCTTGGCCGTCAGGGGCTTGTACTCGATGAGCTGGAATAGCTCGTTCTCGAACACCACCGTGCCTTCGGTGGTGGCCACGTTGCGGCCCACTTCAAACACGCTTTCATCGGTTTGCGAGACATGGCCTTGCTGCACGTCGTGCCACAGGTGCTGCAGGCCTTGGCTGATGCTCTCGCCCTTGGTCTCAAGGGCTTTGCGTTGGGCCTCCGGGTTCAGGGCCAGAAAGTTGCTGGGGCTGACGGCGTCAACCCACTGCTGCACGGCGAAGCGCACGCGCGCCTTGGTCTTTTCGTCGCCTTGAATCTGCTCGGCCATTTGCATCATGGTGCGGGCGTTCAGCAGATACATCTGGGCGGTGTAGGCGGCAGCTGGGTTATCCGCCCAATCCTTGGCCGCGAACCGGCGGTCAGCCGGCGGGGTGACTTTCGCGCCACCTTGGCCAGATACAGCCTGCAGCGATTCATTCCAGAGTTTGGTGGCTTGCTGCAGGTAGTCGGATTGCACCGAGGACATGGCCTGCGGCGGCAGGCTCAAATCGCTCATGGATTTCCAGATCTGGGTCAGTGCAGCCCCAAAAGCCTCTGCGCCGGCTGGCACTTGCGCACCCGCATTTCCCGTAGACGCTGTCGTCTTTTTGCTCATGCTTTTGTCTCCTTGCGACCAGGGCCGCGGTGTCTGTGTGCCATGGGGCTCACCAGCCTCTAACATCCAGTGCACATTGAATCATTGCTGACCAAGGCGCAGACCTGAACATCGCTCATGCGGGCTTCCCACTTTGTACGGCGGCAAGCTTACCTCATGATGACTCTAATTCTCATTAAGTGATATTGCGTATCACCATTTGAAATATGTACATTGTTGCCATCGCCTGGATGTTTGTGGTTGTGCTCATGGCGGCCGCAGAGGCCACCTCCTCCCAGGGCACGGTGCTGGGCGCGCTCATCACCTTTCTGATGTACGGCGCGCTTCCCTTGGGATTGGTGCTTTACATCATGGGCACGCCCATGCGCCGCCAGCGGCGAGCATTTCTTGAGGCCCAGCAATTGGCAGCCCAGCAGGCCGAGCCGCCAACGCCCTCAGCCCAACCAGACCGCGGCCGCATGGCGGCCGGTGACGCGATCCCGCCGGAAGGAAAAGAACCGTGAAGCGTCGCTGTAGGTGCACCAGCGCCCACCACTGATCTGCTCAACGCCCGCTTGCCGCAGGCGAAAACTGGCCAGCCCCACCAAATCGGCCCACCATTTGCCAGGTGCTGGGCCGGGCCGGAAATAGCCAGCCGCCGCGGCCCCAAAAGCATCGCGAACGTCTTCGCCCACCTCAAACGCGGTAGGCCCAATGCAGGCGCCCAGCCAAGCTTGCACCGACCCGGGCTGCGATTGAGTGGCCTTGCACAAAGCTTCCACCGTGTTCTCGAGCACGCCTCCCGCCAGGCCGCGCCAGCCTGCATGGGCCGCCCCGACGCCCGACCCATCTGCGCAAGAAAACAACACAGGCAAACAGTCGGCGACCAGCACAGTGCAGGCCAAGCCATGCTCTGTGGTGATGCTCGCGTCGGCCTGCGCAAAACTAGACTGAGGCGTGAGCCCGCCCGCGCCTCCCAGTCGCACCACTCTGGAGCCGTGAACTTGGTCGAGGTAGACCGGCTGAGGGCCGCCTAGGGCGTCCGCGAAGCGGCGTTGGTTCTCCATCACAGCCACGGGCTCATCACAAGCGTCGCCCCGCAATCCTGGGGGCCGAAGATTCATGCTGCCAAAGGCGCCGACACTGACGCCGCCGGCCCGCGTCGCCATCAATCCCCCCACACCGGCGGCCAGCCCTTCTGCCAGCAGCCAATCTTCGCGGCACGCGGCCTGCAGTCTGGATTCATTGGGCATCGGGGCACTTCTCCGGGCGGGTGGCTTCAAATGCCTCTAGCTTCATGCAGTTGGCAAATACACGCATGACATGCGGCACATGCTCAGTGCGGCACTCAAAGCGCTGAGCATTGAAGATCTGCGGCACCAGTACGCAGTCTGCCAAGCCGGGCGTCTCTCCATGGCAGTAGGTGGTGGGCTGCGCCGCCAGTTGGCGCTCTACCGTCTCCAAACCAGTCTCCACCCAGTGCCGATACCACCGGTTCTTGTCGTCTTCAGAGACGCCCAGACTGTGTGTCAGGTAGCGCAGCACCCGCAGGTTGTTCAAGGGGTGAATCTCGCAGGCAATGTCCAACGCCAAGGCGCGAACCCGCGCCCGGCCCATCGCGTCACTGGGCAGCAGCGCTGGGGTCGGATGGGTTTCGTCCAGGTACTCCAAGATGGCCAGCGACTGATGCACCAGTTTGTCTTCATCTTTAAGCAAAGGAACCAATCGGGCGACGGACACCGCAGCAAAGCCTTCGCTCGTCTGCTCATTGCGCACTAAATGAACGGGGGTGTAATCAAATGGCAGGCCTTTGAGCGCCAAGCCAATCCGAACGCGGTATGAGGCCGAGGATCGGAAGTAATTGAACAATTCCATGGTCGTGCTCCTACAAGACAAATTCGCGAAGACCGGTACAGCAAGGAATGAGACATCCATGGCAGTAATCTCACACTCCTCACGCACTCACGGCCACTGAGAACGATGATGCCACGCTCGGGCGCTACACTCGACCTCCCATGCTGGCACGACGCCCTATCAAGTACTGCCGCGAGTGCGGCGCAGCGGTTCAATATCTGATCCCAGCCGACGATTCTCGTCAGCGGGCGGTGTGCACCGCTTGCGCCACCATCCACTACGAAAACCCACTCAATGTGGTGGGGACAATTCCCGTGTGGGGCGATCAAGTGCTCCTGTGCCGCCGTGCCATAGAGCCGCGTCATGGGCTGTGGACCTTGCCAGCAGGCTTCATGGAATTGAATGAGACCACGGCCCAGGGTGCGCAGCGGGAAACTGATGAAGAAGCAGGCATTCGTATTGAGCTGCAGGATCTGTTTTCTGTGCTGAATGTGGCGCGTGTGGGCCAAGTCCACTTCTTTTATCGCGCACGCATGCTCGACACCACCATGAACCCGGGGCCAGAAACCCTGGAGGCCCGGCTTTTTTACGAACACGAAATACCTTGGGACGAGTTGGCGTTCCGAACCGTGAAAGAAACCCTGACCTTCTTCTTTGAAGACCGTCGTCAGGGTCAATTCGTGGTGCATTGCGCCGATATCGCCTGAATCGAACTCTTAGACCTAGGGGCCGCTGACGCGGTATTGGCCACTCCATGACAGATCCACGCTCGACGCCTCCGTCCGGCAGCAACGCCGCTGTGCCAGCTCCTTCTCCGGCTGGGGCTGCAGGTGCAGCGCCGCAGGCCTCAGCACCGCAAGTGCCAACGGACGCGCAGGCCAGCCCCACCGCAACCCCCAGGGTTGCACCGCAAGATCGGATGCGCGAAGACTTGTTGCGAACCGACCCCTTGTTGGACTGCTTGGTCGAGACCTGCCGCCTGCACGGCCACAGTGCCACGCGCGCTTCACTGTCCTCTGGGCTGCCCCTGGCGGATGGTCGCCTGCCTTTAGACATGGCCGAGCGAGCAGCCGCACGTGCGGGCATGTACACCAAGCTAGAGCGCCGCGCCGTAGAAGAGATCGACGACGCCGCCTTGCCGGCTATTTTGGTGCTCAAGAGCAACAATGCTTGCGTGTTGCTGGGCTGGGATGGCGACAAGGCCCGCTTGCTGCTGCCTGAGACGGGCCAAGGCACGGTGACCCTCAGCAAGGCCGAGTTGATTGAACGCAGCACCGGCTTGGTGCTTTATGTGCGCCCCCACTTTAGGTTTGATGGACGCTCTGCCGAAGTTCGCCCCCCGAAAGAGGGGCATTGGTTTTGGGGGTCCTTGCTGTCCCAGCGCTTCGTCTACAAAGACATTCTCTGGGCGGCCGGCCTGATCAATCTGTTTGCCATCGCCACCCCGCTGTTCTCAATGAACGTGTATGACCGGGTGGTCCCCAACAACGCGGTAGAGACGCTTTGGGCCCTGGCCATTGGGGTGCTGCTGATCATGCTGGCTGACTTGGTGATGCGCAAGATGCGCAGCCGCTTCGTCGATGAGGCCAGCGCTCGCATTGACGTGCAGATATCAGCCACCTTGATGGAGCGCGTGCTGGGCATGAAGCTGGAGAACCGCCCCGCTTCGGTCGGCTCGTTCGCCAGCAATTTGCGGGGCTTTGAGCAGGTGCGCGACCTGATCGCCTCCACCACAGTGACAGCCCTGGTGGATCTGCCCTTTGCGCTGCTGTTCTTGATGGTGATCATCCTGATCTCGCCGTGGCTGGCCTTGCCCACCATTTTGGGCTTCGTGGCCATCTTGGTCGCGGGGTGGGTGATTCAGGACAAGCTGCACGCACTGGCCGAAACGACCTACCGCGCCTCTGCAGCGCGCAATGCCACGTTGATCGAAAGCCTCTCGGGCATTGAAACCATCAAAACACAAGGTGCGGAAGGCGTGATCCAAGCGCGATGGGAACGCGCCAATGTGTTCTTGGCCAACACCAATGTCCAGATGCGTGCGCTGTCCTCTGGGGCCACGTACATGACCAACTTCATCGTGCAGCTGGTGAGTGTGGTCAACGTGGTAGCAGGCGTCTATCTGATCAGCGAACGCATGCTCACCATGGGCGGCTTGATCGCCGTGGGCATGCTGGCCGGTCGGGCGTTGATGCCCGCAGGGCAGATTGTCGGCCTGTTGATGCAATACCAAGGCGCACGCACCTCTCTTGAAGGGCTTGAGCAAATCATGGCCAAGCCTGTAGAGCGGCCCGACGGCACCGCCTACATCCATCGCGCCAAGCTCAAGGGCGAAATCGAATTCCGCAATGTCAGCTTCGGCTACCCCGGCCGCAAAGACAGCGCCCTCGATGGTGTGAGCTTTCGCATTCGGCCAGGAGAGCGCGTGGCCCTGATCGGGCGCGTGGGCTCGGGCAAGTCCACCATGCAGAAGCTGATGATGGGCTTGTATCAACCCAAATCAGGCTCGGTGCTGCTGGATGGTATTGACATCAACCAATTGGACCCGGCCGACCTGCGGCGCAATATGGCGTATGTGTCGCAAGATGTGCTGCTGTTTTACGGCAGCCTGCGCGAAAACATCACCTTCGGCTTGCCCTTTGCCGATGACAGCGCCGTGGTGGCTGCCGCCGAAGCCGCTGGCATGGCGGACTTCGTGAATCGCCACCCTGAAGGTTTCGATTTGAACGTCGGCGAGCGTGGCGAACAACTCTCGGGTGGCCAGCGCCAAAGCGTTGGCTTGGCCCGGGCGCTGCTGCACAACTCGCCGATTTTGCTGCTCGATGAGCCCACCAGTGCCATGGACTTCTCCACGGAAGCAGCCATCACTCAGCGCTTGACGGAGTTCAGCCGAGACAAGACCGTGGTGCTGGTGACTCACCGCACCTCTCTGCTGTCTATGGTCAGCCGCGTCATCGTGGTCGATGGTGGCAAGGTGGTGGCCGACGGACCACGCGATCGAATCATGGAAGCCCTTCAGGGCGGCCGCATTGCGAGGGCCGCATGATGACTCAAGCTCCAATGAACGCCACCCCACCCGATGCACTCCCAACGGCACCCAATGCCGCGACTGCGGCGGTGACGCCTCCCGCAGGCCTTGCCGGCCAAGCAGTTCCCGCGAGTACCCCGCCCGCCGAGGCTGTCGCGCTGCCCGCTGAAAAACCACCCTCGGCGCTGAAGCGCAAGCTCAAGCCGCTGACAGACTTCTTCTTCGCCCCCTCCACTGGCATCGACATGCCCGGGATGGCGCAGTTCGAGTTGGCTGCCAACGGCGTCATGAGCCGCCAGAGCACCCTGCGCGCCCAACAGATCGTGCGTTTGGCAGTGGCCGTGCTGGTCATCTTGCTGATCTGGGCAGCGTTTGCCAAGGTCGATGAGGTCACCCGTGGTGAAGGCCGCGTGGTGCCGTCACGTCAACTCCAGGTCTTGCAAGCACTCGACGGTGGCGTGGTGGACGAAATCTTGGTGCAAGAGGGCCAAGTGGTCGAGGCTGGCCAGCTTCTGCTGCGTATTGATGAAACCCGTGCCACGTCTGGCGTGCGCGAAAGTGCAGCGCAAGGTTTAGCGCTGTCTGCTCGCGAAGCGCGGCTCCGCGCCTTGGCGGAGGGCAGCACATTCAAGCCCCCGGAGCCGTCCAACGACGAAGAGAAGGCCGTGGTCGAAGAGGAACGCAGGCTTTATGAGTCCAAAGTGACCGAGTTGAGCACCCTGGTGTCCATCAGCCGCCAGCAGCTTTCACAGCGCCAACAAGAACTTTCGGAAATGCAATCCCGTCGCGCTGCGGCCCTGCGTGCGCTGGAATTGGCCCAGCAAGAACTGACGCAAACCCGCCCATTGCTGGCCACAGGTGCCGTGTCCTCCGTAGATATCTTGCGCCTAGAGCGCGAAGTCAGCCGCAGCCGCGGGGATGCCGAACAATCAGCAGCCCAAATCAGCCGCGTTCAGGCAGCCATTGGAGAGGCCAACCGCAAGATCCAAGAAACAGAGCTGAGCTTCCGTAACGAAGCGCGCAAGGAACTCGCCGAAACCAAGGGCAAGATCAACGTGCTCAATGAGGGCGCCGTGGGCTTGGCTGACAAGGTAGACAAGACCCAAGTCAAGTCGCCGGTGCGTGGGCGCGTCCAGCGACTTCTGGCCAAGACGGTGGGGGGCGTGGTCCAACCCGGCAAAGACATCGTGGAAATCGTTCCGCTGGACGACACCTTGATGCTTGAAGCCAAGGTGTTGCCCAAGGACATTGCTTTCATTAGACCTGGGCAAAGTGCCATGGTGAAGTTCACCGCCTATGACTTCTCGATTTACGGAGGCCTGGAAGCCAAAGTCGAGACCATCAGCCCAGACACGGTGATCGACGAAAAGGGTAACGCTTACTACTTGGTACGAGTGAGAACTGATCGCCCGAGCCTGAGCGAGAAGCTGCCCGTTATTCCAGGCATGACCGCAGAGGTGGATGTGCTGACAGGCAGCAAGACCGTGCTGTCTTACCTGCTCAAGCCCGTTCTGAAGGCGAAGGCCTACGCGCTGCGCGAACGTTGATTCGCGCCATATTGAAACAAATCCCAATTTTGAGATTTTGGCAGTATTCCGTGCCCAAATTCACACGGGGATGCCTATCCGGCCTTGCAAGAGCCATGGGTAGCATCCCCGCCCTCTGTTGTATCTAAGATTAGTTACACTCCCGTCTTGGGTGAAATCCATCACATCCTATAGCGATGAGTGCATCCACAAGGCCCAGCAAGCCCTATGCTGGCGCCAAATGTTTGTTTCCCCAGTGGAGAGCTTCGTATGTCGTCGTCCAATACGCCCAATTCCAATACTCCTGTTGCCGCCGTTCTGGGCAGCGGGTCTGCGGCCACACTGACTGCGGCGGCCAAAGCCGCAGCCGCCAAGGCCGCTGCTGCTGATGCAGGCTTGCAGGACGCGATTGCCAAGGGCTACCAGCCCGCCCGCATCTTGGGCGGCAAGGTCGTAGGCGTCTGGGGCGGCGCGCTGCTGCGTACCGCTGACGGCGAGATGCGGCCGCTCAAAACTGGAGATGTCATCAAGAAAGGTGATGTGGTCCTGACCACTCAAGATGGCATTGTTCAAATTGAAGGCGCCAAGACCACCAACTCAGCACTGATTGATCGGGTCATTGCTGACTTGGGCACCCCCAAGCCAGAAGAGCCACCAGCAGCCGGTATCCAGGGTCCTGGCGGTGCTGATAACTTCTTGCCAGGTTTGCGTGTAGACCGTGTGGTGGAGGCCGTGACACCCGCTGGGCTGGGTTTCACCGAAGTTGCTGGCGATTTTGAAGAGATTCAGTTCGACACTGCCGGTGACGAGCGCGTGAGTGATGGTTCGGAAGCACTGCCTGACACGTTTACGGGCGCCGAAGACACCCCCATCGTCTTCAACCCCATCACCAATGACACCCCGGGCAATGGCGGCCCGCTGACAGTGACCAGCATCGCGGGTCAACCTATTGCAGTGGGCTCGCCCGTCACCCTGCCACAGGGCGTCGTAACCCTGAACCCCAACGGCACGCTGACCTTTACGCCGAACCCCAATTTCGTGGGCACGGTCTCGTTCCCCTACACCGGCGCCAACAACAACGGCACGGTCAGCTCGACCGTCAGCTTGACTGTCACCCCCGTCAATGACACCCCTGATGCCGTCAACGACGTCAAGGCGGTCATTGAAGACACTCCCGCCACGGGCAATGTGTTGACCAACGACACCGATCCCGACAATGACACCTTGTCGGTCACCGGTTTCACCGTTGATACCAACGGCGATGGCACGCAAGAGCCCTTCACGCCAGGCCAAAAGGCCACCTTGGTGAATGCTGCAGGCAAGCCTATTGGCGACTTGACCCTCAATGCCAACGGCGCCTTCACATTCAATCCCGCCAAGGACTATGTTGGCCCAGTGCCGGTGGTGACCTACTCCATCACGGACGGCAATGGCGGCACAGATTCCGCGACCCTGACCCTGGGGCCAGTGTCCCCCGTTAACGACGCGCCGGAAGGCACCGACGCCATCCGTCAGACCTACGAAGACGTTCCCTACGTCGTTCAAACCAAAGACTTTGGCTTCAAAGATGTTGATGGCGACGTCTTGGCTGCTGTTCGCATCGACACCCTGCCCACCAACGGCACGCTGACGTTCAATGGCCAGCCTGTCTCGGCCAACCAACTCATTTCCGCCGCAGACATTGCAGCGGGTCGCCTGCGTTTTGTGCCCGACGCTGACGAGAACGGCAACCCCTATGGCTCGTTCACCTTCTCGGTTCAGGACCCGTCAGGCACTTTTGACCCGGTGCCCAACCGCTTCACACTGATTGTGGACCCCTTGGCCGAGACGCCTGCGGCCAACAATGACGCCATCAAGACAGAAGAAGGCAAGCCAGTCGTCATCGACGTGCTGGCCAACGACAAGACGCCTGCCGGCACCACACTGACGGTCACCGAGATCAACGGCAAGCCCGTGACCCCAGGCACACCAGTGCCCATCACAGACAGCACCGGTCAGCCCATCGGTAGCGTCGTCGTGACGCCAGATGGCAAAGTCACCTTCACACCGACCCCGGACTACCAAGGCCCGGTCGACTTCACCTACACCGCCACCGATGGCAAGACGCCCGTCGAAGGCAAGGTGCATGTGGATGTCACGCCCGTCAATGATGTGCCGTTGGCTACCGATGACAAGGCCACCATTGAAGCCGGCAAACCCACCACGCTGGACGTGCTGGGCAATGACACCGACCCGGACAAGGACCCGCTGACCATCTCGGAGATCAACGGCAAGCCCGTGACCCCGGGCACGCCT
>NZ_JBIKNQ010000081.1:0-17471 GCF_044358605.1 Ideonella sp. | reverse complement strand
CGAATTCCTCAACGCGCCCTCAACCACCAGACCCCCATCGAGGCCCTGAAAAAATGGCACGCCTCACACCCCAAGCTCTTCACAAAACGTGTGAATGATCTCCCGGGGCTTGACACCTATCTGAGCGGTGGCGGCGCCGCCATGCCCCAGGCCATTGCCGAGCGCCTGCGCGACCAGTTTGGCCTGACCTTTGCCGAAGGCTACGGCCTGACGGAGACCGCCGCCCCCAGCCATGCCAACCCGCCCGAGCGGGCCAAGCTGCAATGCCTGGGCATGCCCCTCTTTGGGGTCGATTCGCGCGTGGTCGACCCCGACACCTTGCAAGAAATGCCGGTGGGCGAGGTCGGCGAGATCGTCACCCACGGCCCCATGGTCTTCAAAGGCTATTGGCAGCAGCCAGCGGCCACCCAGGCTGCCTTTGTGCAGATTGACGGCAAAGCCTTCTTCCGCACGGGCGACCTGGGCCGCATGGACGAAGACGGCTACTTCTTCATCACCGATCGCTTGAAGCGCATGATCAATGCCAGCGGCTTCAAGGTCTGGCCGTCGGAGGTGGAGTTGCTGCTCTACAAGCACCCGGCGGTGGCCGAGGCCTGCATCATCGCCGCCCACGATGAGTACCGAGGCGAGACCGTCAAGGCTGTGGTGGTGCTGCGCGCCGAGGCGGTGGGCCAAACCACAGAGCAAGACATCATCACCTGGGCCCATGAGCACATGGCCGCCTACAAGGCTCCGCGCCAAGTGCAGTTTGTGCAAGCCTTGCCCAAGTCGGGTGCGGGCAAGGTGATGTGGCGCCTGCTGCAAGACAAAGAGCGTGGGGCGTCTGCGTCTTGAGCGGTCTATTGAATACCGCCACAGAGACACTGAGACACAGAGATTTCGAGTGAGTTGATTGAGCCTTGATCTATGCCTGACTACAGCACCCTGAGCATTGCGCCGGACCCGCAGCACCCGCGCATTGCGCGCTTGCTGTTGAACCGGCCCGAGCGGCTCAACGCCATCAATGGCGAGATGCCCGGCGAGATCCGCCAGGCGGTGCGCTGGGCCGAGGCCCAAGACAGCATCCACGTCATCATCGTTGAGGGCGCGGGCAAAGGCTTTTGCGGCGGCTACGACCTGCAAGCTTTTGGCCAAGGCCGGGTGGACCACCCCTGCCAACAAGAGGCCACGCCCTGGGACCCGATGCAAGACTATCCCGTCATGCGCGGCTTCACCGAGGACTTCATGACCCTGTGGCACAGCCGCAAGCCCACCATTGCCAAGGTGCACGGTGCGGCCGTGGCCGGTGGCAGCGACATCGCCCTGTGCTGCGACCTGCTGGTGATGGCCGACGACGCCCGCATCGGCTACATGCCTACCCGCGTTTGGGGCTGCCCCACCACCGCCATGTGGGCCTATCGGCTGGGGCCTGCGCGCGCGCGGCAGATGATGTTCACCGGCGACGTCATCAACGGCCGCACCGCCGCCGACTGGGGCTTGGCCAATAGCGCCCACCCGGCGGATGAATTGGAAGCGGAAGTGCTGCGCCTGGCCCTGCGCATCGCCGGCGTGCCCACCGGCATGCTGGCCATGCACAAGCTGGTGCTCAACCAAGTGGTGCAACTGCAAGGCCTGGACCAAGCCCAAACCCTGTCCACCGTGTTCGACGGCATCACCCGCCACAACCCCGAAGGCCTGTGGTTCCGCCGCTTGGCCCAGGCCGAAGGTTTTAAAACTGCCGTGGAATGGCGCGACAGCGGGCGCGCCATTCCGCAAGGCGACGAGGCCAGGGCGGCCATCGCGGCGCTGGAGAAGCCGCGCGATTCAGGCGCGTGAACGAGCATGCTCTCCCACATCATGCTGGGCGTCAGCGACTTCGAACGGGCACTGGCCTTCTATCAACCCTTGATGCAATGCCTGGGCCTAGAGCAACGCTTTTGCGAGCGCAGCCGCCCCTGGGCCGGCTGGCACAGCCCCGGCGGCGCACGGCCTTTGTTCATCATTGCCCGGCCCTTTAATGGCGAAGCCCATCAGGTCGGCAACGGCCAGATGGTGGCCTTACTCGCGGCCGACCGCGCGGCTGTCAACAAGGCTCACGCCTTAGCCCTTAGTCTGGGTGGCCGCGACGAAGGCGCGCCCGGACTGCGGCCCCATTACCATGCCCACTACTGGGGGGCTTACTTTCGGGATACCGAGGGGAATAAGCTGTGTGTGGTGTGCCATATGGAGGGGTGAGAGAGCTTCGCTGCCAGATCTGGTCGCCGACTTGTGGCAAGCTACGCCCCTCGAACTTTCCTCGCTGAGCGAAGCCCCTATGTCAACTTCTCTAGAAGCGCTGCAAGCCGAAGTTCTTCGCCTGTCACCCAAGGACAGGGCGCGCCTGCTTGACCGGCTGATCGCCAGCCTCGATGCCGATGCCGATGCAGAAGCCGAATCAGCCTGGGACGCCATGGCTGCCGCTAGGGAGGCTGAGCTGACCTCGGGCACAGCTCAAGCGGTGCCGCTTGATGCCGCCCTCTCAAGACTTGAAGCGCGCTTTCCTGGATGAAGGTCACGCTTCATCCCGCCGCTGAACGTGATCTCGAAGAGGCTGCGGAGTTCTACGAGCGAGAAGGTTCGGCTGCCCTTGCCGCAAGGTTCGTTCTCGAATTCAGGGCCGTTTCTAAGCTGATCCTGCAGCATCCAGAGATTGGTTCGCTGCGTTTCGGCGGACGCCGAGGCCTCAGCATGAGCGTTTTTCCGTTCACAGTGATTTACCGCGTCAGCTCAGACGACATCAAAATTCTGGTCGTCAAGCACGATCGCAAGCGCCCCAGTTACGGCTCCTCAAGAGCATAGCCGCTGAGGTCTACCGCCAGCACCGTCAATCACGCATTGCAGTGAATCTGCGCCCACTGTCCTGGCTTGTCCGTCTTGGAACTCCCAATGAAATCTCTCGCCTGGCTTTGCCTCACGGTCGTGTCCTTGCTGCTCTCGGGGCCAGCAAGGGCAGCCGAGTCCATCGTTGCAGAGGGCGTTGTGGGCGCTCCCGTTGCAGAGGTCTGGCGGGCTTGGACCACGACTGAGGGCCTCAAGGCTTGGCTGGCGCCGCATGTCGACATAGACCTGAAGCTAGATGGACTCATGCGGTCCCACTATGACCCCAATGGGAGCTTGGGCGACCCCGGCACCATCGAGAACAAGGTGCTTGCCTACGAGCCGGAGAGGATGTTGTCCATCAAGGTGGCCAAGGCTCCAGAGAAGTTCCCCTTCAAGGCCAAGATCGGCGACATGTGGACGGTGCTCTACTTTCAACCGACGGCGGACGGCAAGACTCTGCTGAGGATCGTGGGCATGGGCTTTGGCGCCGACGATGAGTCGCAGCGCATGAAGGCGTTCTTCATGCAAGGCAATGCCTACACCCTGGCGCAGCTCCAGAAGCACTTTCAGAAGTGACATCAGTCGCTGCATGCAGTGGCAGAGGGTCAATTGAATTGAACGGTCGCGAACGCACTCGATGCGGCTGGTTGGCTGCCTGCGCAGCGCGGCAGAGTCGCGGCACAGGTGCAGGCCTTGGCCTCCAAATCCAATGAACATCCGCCGCTTCCATCACGGTGAAGAGCCGAAACTCTTCAACATCTTCCACTCTGCGATACACCTGATCGCCAGCCGGGACTACACGAACGAACAGGTTCACGCCTGGGCACCCTCCAGTGTGGACGCCGACCTTTGGGCACGCCGAATGCGCGGCATCAAGCCCTTTGTTGCGGAGTTGGACGGTGAGTTGGTCGGCTACGCGGATGTACAAGGCGATGGCTACATCGATCACTTCTTCGTGTCTGGGCATCACCCCCAGCAAGGCATAGGCAGGGCCCTGATGGAGGCCTTGGAGGCGGAAGCGGCAAGGTTAGGCTTGCAGGAGCTCACGTCAGACGTGAGCGTGACGGCTCAGCCGTTTTTCGAGCATTTTGGCTTTCTGGTGGTCCAGCATCAACGCCCGGTCATCGATGGTGTCGAGATGCTGAATGCCCGTATGAGAAAGCTTTTGCGGGCGGGTTTCTGACCTATGCTTGTCATCAAAGACGTTGATCCCCAGGGCGCAGACGCCATGGCGCTGTTGCATGAAGCCTCGCTCGACGCAAGAGCGCTCTACCCAGAGTTGTTCACAGACGGCAGCCCCTCAGCCACCAATGCACCCTTGGGCGAGCGCAGCGTCTACATCGTGGCCTATGCCAGGGGCCTCCCAGTGGCCTGCGGCGCATTTCGCCCGCTCAGCGAGTCGACCGCTGAAGTTCGGCGCATGTATGTCCATCGTGAGCATCGGCGCCAAGGCACTGCCCGGGCCGTGCTCGCGCATCTTGAGCAAGCAGCCTTGCAGTTGGGTTATTGCCGTTTCGTTCTGGAGACGGGCTGCAAGCAAGTGCCGGCCATGCGCCTCTACGAGGCTTTGGGGTTCCGGAGAATCCCAGCTTTTGGGGAGTATGTGCATGACCCCATCAGTGTTTGCTATGAGCTCGCCCTGCCGGCACAGCGCTAGAGTTTTTCTCCAGACCCGTAACCGGCAGTCAAGCCGCTGCCAATGGCCTCAGCGCCCGCCTTCGCTCACCAAGATATCCACGCGCCGATTGGCCGCGCGCCCTTGGGCGGTGTCGTTGCTGGCGATGGGCTCGCTGGCGCCCTTGCCCATGGCTGCCACGCGCTCAGGGGCCACGCCCAACTTCACGAGCTGAGCCATCACGGCTCTGGCGCGCGCCGCAGACAAGGTTTCGTTGTTCTTGGCGTTGCCCACGTTGTCGGTGTGGCCAGTGACCAGCACGGTCACTTTGGGGTGGGCTTGCATGGTCTTGGCCAGCTCGTCCAAGAACTCGGCAAACTTGGGATTCAGGCGGCTGCTGGCCAGGGCAAACGTGCCATCGCCACCGGCGCGCAGCACCAGGCCGCCGCTGTCGGTTTTGTTCAGAGAGACGTTGTCTTCTGCGGCGGCCTTGCTGATTGCCGACTCGAACAATTGCAGCGCGGTGGGGGGCGGTGGCGCCTTGGCCACAGGTGGGGCTACCGGCGCCGGTGCGGGTGCGGGAGCAGGCATGGGCTTGGGCGGCGCGGCAGGCTCGGTAGCGCAGCCGCCAACGAGGGCGGCGACAGCGATGATCAGGCCAGGGGCGAGGAAGCGAGTGGCTGCTTTCATGTCGGTAAACGGTCCAAAGTGTTGCGAATTCAGGCCCCGAAGGGCGATCCGTAAGTGTAAGGGGCGGGTTTTGGCGACTGGGGCGAGGGCGCAACACCATGAAAAAGGCCTGCGGGGAGCAGGCCTTTGAGAGAGGGCGCGTATGAGGCTTACAGCCCGGCCGCTGCACGCAGCGCTTGCGCCTTGTCCGTCCATTGGTCTCCTCTCACATCCGCTGCGCGGATATGAGCGTCGCCCGAGAACGACAAGTTCGCTGCGCTCAGGGCCTTACAGGCCCGCTGCTGCGCGGAGCGCAGCAGCCTTGTCCGTTCTCTCCCAAGTGAACTCGGGCTCTTCGCGCCCAAAGTGGCCGTAAGCAGCGGTCTTGCTGTAGATGGGGCGCAGCAGGTCCAGCATTTGGATGATGCCCTTGGGGCGCAGGTCGAAGTGGGCGTTCACCAGGGCGGCGATCTGCTCGTCGGGGATGACACCCGTGCCTTCGGTGTAGACCGTCACGTTCATGGGGCGGGCCACGCCGATGGCGTAGGCGACTTGGATCTGGCACTGCTTGGCCAGACCCGCAGCGACGATGTTCTTGGCCACATAGCGGGCGGCATAAGCGGCCGAGCGGTCGACCTTGGACGGGTCTTTGCCGGAGAAGGCACCACCGCCGTGCGGGCAGGCGCCGCCGTAGGTGTCGACGATGATCTTGCGGCCTGTCAGGCCGCAGTCGCCCTGCGGGCCACCAATCACAAAGCGTCCGGTGGGGTTGATCAGGTACTTGGTGTCTTGCAGCCACTCTTTGGGCAGCACGGGCTTGATGATCTCTTCGATGATGGCTTCCGTGAAGCTGGCCTTCATCTTGGTGGCCGTCTCGCTTTGGTCTGGGCTGTGCTGGGTGGACAGCACCACGGTGTCGATGCTGTGGGGCTTGCCATCGACATAACGCATGGTCACCTGGCTCTTGGCATCAGGGCGCAAAAAGGGCAGGCGGCCGTCTTTGCGCAGCTGCGCCTGGCGCTCCACCAAGCGGTGGGCGTAGTAGATGGGCGCGGGCATCAGCTCGGGCGTCTCATCACAGGCGTAGCCGAACATCAGGCCCTGGTCACCGGCGCCGATGTTGAGATGGTCGTCGGACGCATGGTCCACGCCCTGGGCGATGTCGTTGGATTGCTTGTCATAGCAGACCATGACGGCGCAGCCCTTGTAGTCGATGCCGTATTCGGTGTTGTCGTAGCCGATGCGCTTGATGGTGTCGCGTGCGACTTGGATGTAGTCGACGTGCGCGTTGGTGGTGATCTCACCGGCCAGCACCACCAGACCCGTGTTGGTCAGGGTTTCGGCGGCCACGCGGCTGCGCGGGTCTTGCTGGAAGATGGCGTCCAGGATCGCGTCGGAGATCTGGTCCGCAACTTTGTCGGGGTGGCCTTCAGAGACAGACTCTGAGGTAAAGAGATAATCGTCCGCCATATGTGTTTTCAATCTGGTTGCGGGTCACTGTAGGGCGTCGTCCTGCTCTGCAACCTGATTGAGCGGCGAACGCTTTAGCGGCATTTGGACCGGGATTTTCAAGAGAAAACCCCAGGCAGGATCGGTTGATAACCACCTGCATCGCCCCGCAAGTTGTCCTGTTAACTCGGCGATTGATTAAAGAATTATAGAGATGATGATGTCCCTCCTGCGCTGGCTGGCCCGATGGCCCCTGCCGCGATTGCAGGCTTTAGGCGCGGGCCTGGGCTGGCTGACCTGGGCGCTGTCGCCCAGTTACCGCCGCCGTTTGGGCCAAAACGCTGCCCTGGCAGGCTTAAGCTCGGCCCAGCGCCGCGCGGCAGTGGGCGAGGCCGGCCGCATGGTGGCCGAAGCCTTGTGGCTGTGGCTGATGCCGCCTGCCCAACGCCTAGACGGCCTGGTGCGCTGGCAGGGCGCTGCATGGGTAGACCAGGCCCTGAGCTCACAGCAAGGCTTGGTGTTCTTCACGCCGCATTTGGGCAGCTTTGAAGCCTCTGCCCGCGCCATCACCGAGCGCTGGGGCCACTTGAGGCCGCTGACCGTGATGTACCGCCCGGCCCGCTCAGCCCTGCTGCGGGAACTGGAAGAGGGTGCTCGTGCCCGCCCCGGCTTGGCCACGGTGCCCGCCGCCTTGAGCGGCGTGCGCCACATGCTGCGCGCGCTGCGCAAAGGCGAGATGGTGGGCTTGCTGCCAGATCAAGTCCCGCCGCAAGGCCAGGGCGTATGGGCACCGTTTTTTGGTCAAGACGCCTACACCATGACGCTGGCGGCACGTCTGGTCACCCAAACCGGCGCGCAGGCGCTGGTGGTGTGGTGCGAGCGCTTGCCCAAAGGCCAAGGGTTTGTGATGCACTTTGAACCCTTGGGCGAAACCTTGACGACGGGCGACGATGAGGCGGCACAATCGGCCGCCGCTACCGCCATCAACCGCGCCATGGAGCGCGTCATCATGCAAAAACCCGAGCAGTACCTATGGGGTTACCACCGCTATAAGCAACCACGTGGCCAAGACGCCGCAGGGGGCGAGCGCGCATGAAGTCCACCCTCTCCAAATGGGGGGCCAAAGTCTTACTGGGCCTGCTGTGGTGCTTGCACTGGCTGCCGCTGTCGGTGTTGGCGGCCTTGGGGCGGGGGCTCGGTGCTTTGCTGTATCGGGTGGGCGGCTCGCGGCGGCGCATTGGGCGGCGCAACTTGCAGTTGTGCATGCCTGAAATGCCGCCCACTGAGCGCGAGGCCATTCTGCGCGAACACTTTGCGCTCTTAGGCCGCAGCCTGCTGGAGCGTGGCGTGCTGTGGTGGGCCTCACCGGCCCGCTTGCGGCGGCTGATCAAGGTCGAAGGCGAGGTGACCTTTGCGCAAGACCACGCCGGCGCAGCCATGTGGCTGGTGCCGCACTTCCTGGCGCTGGACGTGGCGGGTGTGGCCTCACAGTTGTTTCAAAAGCGGTGGGTCGCCTCCATTTATCAGCGCCAAAGCAACCCCACCCTGGACGCTGCCATGCGCCATGGCCGCTTGCGCTTTGGCGGTGGCGAGGTGTTCTCCCGACACGGCGAAGGGGCCTTACCCCTGGTGCGTTCCATCAAGCGCGGGGCCGTGTTTTTCAATCTGCCGGACATGGATTTCGGCCTGCGCGATGCCGCCTTTGTGCCCTTCTTTGGGGTGGAGGCTGCCACCTTGCTGGCCCCTGCCCGCATGGCCAAGAGCTTGAAGATGACGGTGCAGCCCGTTGTGTCTGAGTTCCTGCCCGGCGGGCAAGGCTACCGGGTGCGCTTCTTGCCACCCTGGCACGGCTACCCCAGTGGCGACGAGCTGGCCGACACCCGCTTCATCAATGCTTGGATAGAGACCGAGGTGCGCCAAATGCCGGCCCAATACCTGTGGGTGCATCGCCGCTTCAAGACCCGCCCGCCGGGCGAGCCACGGCTGTATTGAGTGAGCGTCGATAATCAGCCCATGCACATTCGATTCACAAAAATGCAGGGGGCGGGTAATGACTTTGTGGTGCTGGACGCCACCCGTCAGCCGCTCACCCTGCAGCGCGAACAACTCCAGCGCCTAGGCGACCGCCGCTTTGGCGTGGGTGCCGACCAAATTTTGGTGGTGGAGCCCTCTGCCAAACCGGATGTCGATTTCCGTTATCGCATCTACAACGGCGCCACCGGCGAAGAGGTCGAGCACTGCGGCAATGGCGCACGTTGCTTTGTGCGCTATGTGCGCGAGCAAGGCCTGACCGACAAAGAGGTGATCCGCGTCGAGACGGTGAACCGCCTGCTGGAGTTGCGCCAAGCGCCCGATGGCCGTGTCACCGTCAATATGGGCGAGCCTGCCTTTGCCCCAGCCGACCTGCCTTTCAACCCTTTGGCGTTGAGCCCGATCCCGAAAAACGGCATGGACGTGTGGCCGCTGCCACTGCCCGATGGGCGCATGGCCGAGGTGGTGCTGGTGTCCATGGGCAACCCCCATGCCGTGATGCGGGTGGCCGATGTGCTGCTCGCTCCGGTGGCCGAGTTAGGGCCCATCGTCGAATCCCATGCTCAGTTCCCCCGTCGCGTCAACGTGGGCTTTATGCAAGTGCTGGCGCGCGACCAAATCGCCCTGCGTGTTTATGAGCGCGATGCTGGCGAAACCCTGGCCTGCGGCACCGGGGCTTGCGCTGCCGTGGTGGCCGGCATTCGCCTGGGCTGGCTCGATGCCGCTGTCGAAGTGCAAACCCGTGGCGGCCAATTGCGCATTGAATGGGCAGGCCCTGGCCAGCCGGTCATGATGACCGGCCCCGCCCAAACCGTTTACCAAGGAGAGATCGAGCTGTGAGCACCTCCCCCACCGGCGTGTCCGGTATCACTGAAGACGACATCGCGGGCTACTTGGCCAATAACCCGGCGTTCTTTGAGCGCCATGCGCAACTGCTCTCCACGGTGCAGTTGGTCAGCCCGCACGGTGTGCGGGCCGTGTCGCTGCAAGAGCGGCAGATCGAGATGCTGCGCGACCGCATCAAGGGCATGGAGCGCAAGTTCATGGACGTGATCCGTGCTGGCCAAGATAACGAAGCCCTGGGTGGCCGTCTGCACCGCTGGACCTGCACCATGCTGCTGGCCCGCGAAGCCACAGCACTGCAAGCCGCACTGGTGGACGGCCTGAAGAACGAGTTCCTCGTCCCCCAAGTTGCGCTGCGCGTTTGGGGCTTGGCACCAGAGCATGCCGACCTGGCTTTGAGCCAGACAGTGACAGATGACGCCAAGGCCTTTGCGGCCAGTTTGACCATGCCTTACTGTGGCTTGAATGCCGGTTTTGAGGCGGCGTCGTGGTTTGAGCCCGAGGTCCCCGTGCAGTCCATGGCCCTGGTGCCATTGCGCGTGGGCAAAACGGCGGCGCAGTGCTTTGGCCTGCTGGCGCTGGGATCGCCTGATGCTCTGCGTTATCAATCTGACATGGGTGTCGAGCTGCTGGAGCAGATTGGCGACATCGCCAGCGCTGCCCTGGCCCGCTTGCTCCCCTGAGCCCAGAGCGACACAGCGTGACGGCCCCGCCTGACGCGCTGATGTCGGCCCCGGGCGGGGCGCTGCTGCCCTGGCCCGCGCCCATGGCCCGCTACTTGGAGCATGTGCAAGTCAGCCGCCGTTTGGCACCGCGCACCTTGGTGCTCTACCAAACCGCATTGCAACGCCTGTTGGGCTTGGCCCAGCAGCACGGGCTGGAGATCGCCCTGCTCAAGCCCGCCCATGTGCGGCGCTTTAGCGCCATGCTTCATGGCCAAGGCTTAGGCGCGCGCAGTTTGGCCCTGGAGCTGTCGGCCTGGCGCAGCTTTTACCGCTGGTGGGGGCAGGAGGGCGGCGTCAGCCTGAACCCGGTGGAAGGCGTGCGCGGCCCCAAAGCCGCCAAGCCCTTGCCCAAGGCCCTGTCGGTGGACCAAGCCGTCGCCTTGGCCAGCCATGAACGTGAAGACGGCGATGAGCGCCTGGCCCAGCGCGACCATGCCATCGTTGAGCTGCTCTACAGCAGCGGCCTGCGCATCAGCGAGCTGGTGGGCCTAGACGCCCAGGCTAGCCCCGGCGCCAAAGGCTGGGTCGATGTGCCAGACGCCACCGCCCATGTGCTGGGCAAGGGCAGCAAGCGCCGCAGCGTGCCCGTGGGTGGCCCGGCCTTGGCCGCGCTGCAGGCCTGGCTGGCGGTGCGCGACACCCTGGCCCCTGCGCACGAGCCCGCCTTGTTTGTGGGCCGCCGCGGCCAGCGCCTGAGTGATGCCGCCATCCGCCTGCGCCTGAAGGGCTTGGCCTTGGATGCTGGCTTGCCCACCTCGGTGCACCCGCACATGCTTCGCCACAGCTTTGCCTCGCATGTGCTGCAGTCCAGCGGAGATTTGCGCGCCGTGCAAGAGCTGCTGGGCCATGCCAACATCAGCACCACCCAGGTCTACACCCGGCTGGACTTTCAGCATCTTGCTAAGGTTTACGACGCGGCCCACCCGCGGGCTAAGCGCAAATGAGCGAGCGTGATGCCGAGGTGCTGTCGCGTCCGAGCCCTCGGGCTGGCAACTCGGCGCGCCGAGGCAGCGGGGCCTTCCGTGTTGGTGGCGATGTCATCTTGCCGCGTTGAAGATGTCACACGCGTCATCAGGTGGGCTCATAAAGCGGCGGTTCCTGGAGGAAGATGTGCTTAGGTTAGCCCTTGGCTTTGCGTGGTGGGCGCCGACGGGGTTTTGGCGACTTTTCGTCGGCAGCTCGCGCTGGATCGGCAGTGTTGGCCTGCAATTCGGGCACATCGCTCGCGCACCAATAGCGCGGTATCCACGGCCAGGGCCTGACCTGTTCCGACGTATCGACATACCGTACGGAACGCAGAAGATTGCCTTGGCCTCCCCACAAGCCGCGCGCATCGCTGCGAAAGTCCAGGCTCACCCAGTTCCAAGCTGACGCGGGCGGCTGCGGGCTAGCTTCGGTGCGCGATACCGTCCAGAGCCCGAGTGATGATGCTCCGCCACGCAGCCGCAGCAGCTCATGTCCTTCCACATCCCAAAGGCGAATCGTGCCGTCGTTCCCGCCGCTAGCAATCTGGCGACCATCGGGGGTGAAGGCTACACTTTTGATGGTGCCATTGCACCCTTCTATTGTGCGCACGAGTTGTCCGTTGGTGGTGTCCCACAGCTGTAGTGTGCCGCCTCCTCCGCCACTTACGATTTGGGAACCATCTGGGCTAAAGGCTACGCATTCGACTACTCCTAGGGGTCCTATGCAGACGCGAACGAGCTTGCCATCGGCAACATCCCACAAGCGCATCGACCCGTCTTCTCCGCCGCTGGCAATCTGTCGGCCATCGGGGCTGAAAGCCACGCTTAGGATCTGGCTTGCGTCTGCTTTGATGATGCGAGTGGCCAAACCATTGGAGCTATCCCACAGGCGCAGCGTGCCATCGCGGCTGCCGCTGACAATCATGCTGCCGTCTGGGTTGAAGGCAATGCAATGACACCAGCGTTTGTGCCCTTTCATTACCCGCACAGGATGGCCACTCGTGGCGCTCCATTGATGCACTGTGCCATCGAAGCCGCCAGCGATGATCTGGCTGCCGTCGGGGCTGAAGGCTACGCTGAGGATCAGAACCTGATTTCCATTCATTTGGCGCACCAACTGGCCGCTGGCAGTGTCCCACAGGCGCAAAGTGCCGTCGCCGCCGCCACTGGCGATCAGGCGACCATCGGGGCTGAATGCCACGCTCTTGACCCAGCCTTTGTGTCCCTCCAGGACACGCACGAGCTGCCCACTGGTGGTAGTCCACAGGCGCAAAGTGCCGTCGCCGCCTCCACTGGCGATCTGGCGACCATTGGGGCTGAGGGCAACGCTAGAGATCCAGCTCTCAGGCCCTTCGATGACGCGGACCGGCTGGCCGTTCGCAGCCTCCCAAATGCGTAGTCTTCCGTCGTCGTCGCCACTGGCGATGTGGCGACCATCAGGACTAAAGGCCACGCTTTGGATCCGGCCCTTGTGCCCTTCGATGGCGCGAATGGGCAGAGCATTGGCGACGTCCCACAGGCGAAGAGTACCGTCCAAACCTCCGCTGGCGATCTGGCGACCATCGGGGCTAAAGGCCAAGCTGAGGATCCAGCCATGGTGCCCTTCCATGAAGCGAGTCAGCCGACCGGTCGCAACGTCCCACAGTCTAAGTGTGCCGTCGTCGCCACCACTGGCGACCTGGCTGCCGTCGGTACTAAAGGCCACACTCCATACCCAGCCCTTGTTCCCTTCGATAACACGCACCAGCAAGCTGCTCGCAGCCTCCCAAAGGCACAGTTTCCCGTCAGCATCGCCACTGGCGATGTAGCGACCATCGGGACTAAAGCCTACGCTTTGGATCCGGCTCTTGTGCCCTTCGATTACCCGAACGGACTGAGGATTGGCTGCGTCCCAAAGAGACAGAGTGCCGTCGTCGCTGCCGCTGGCGATCATGCTGCCATTTGGTTCGCAAGCCACGCTGCGGACACTTCCCCGCTGCCCGCGTATGACGCGCAAAGGCAGCTTGCTGTTGACTTCCCACAGGCGAATCGTGCCATAGCCGTCGCCACTAACAAGGTGGTGACCAATGGTGCTGAAGGCTACGCACAGAACCCCGCCTTGGTGGCCTTGCATGACGCGCACGGGCTGGCCACTGGCGACATCCCATAGGCGCAACGTGCCGTCATCGCTGCCGCTGGCGATTTGGCGGCCATCGTGGCTGAAGGCCACCGCATTAGCTGAGTCAACGTGGAAAGCTTCAGGAGCAAGAGCCAGGTGGGGCAAGGGTGGGGTGGTCAGCTGCGCGGTGTTTACGGGCCAGCCTACAGCATGCCGAGCCGTAAGGCCCTGAGTCCTAGCTCCGTCAAGCTTTGGCGTTCCCTCACTCCAGCTCAGTTCAGCCGCGCGAAGATCAGCGTGGCTGAAATCGGAGTCGTGCAGCTTCGCACCTTGCAATTCTGCGTTCAGCCAGACTGAGCTGTTGGCGTTGGCCTGCGTCAATACCACCCGTTGGGCGTTGCAATCGCTGGCGTCAACGTACGGTAGGTGCGCGCCCGTCAGATCCGTGCCTGCAAGTAGGGCGTGGCGCAGGTCAGCCTGCTCCAGCCATGCGCCGCGCAGATCGGCATTCCATAGCTGGCAACGCTTGAGATTGCTGTGGCGCAGGTTTGCACCCCGCGCAGCTAAATAAGCCAATGGCAGTTCGCTGAGGTCAAGTCCGGCGAGATTCGCCGCTTCGGGAATCCAGCCCTTCATTGACTCGTGGTCACCGTCGAAATCCCCTGACTCTAGGTTGGCAAGGTGATGGCCAAGCAGTAGGGCATTGACTCGCGACGCAGCCGGTGCAACTTCTTCGTCTGGCGTCAAGACCTTTCTAACGGCCATTTGTAATGCCCCGCGGCGAGGCTTATCGCTGATTGGAACCAAGTCGTGTAGGAAGCTGCAGCTTTCGGGGGACAGGCGGGGAATGTCAAGCGTTTCGATTGCATCATGTGTGTTCGATGCGCAGACTGAACGCTCGATGCGCCGTGCCAAAAAATATTCCAGAAAACTTCGGTGCGAAAAGCCGTACAGTCCGTCGGGTGTACGCGAGAGGAAAGCGGCGGTGCGCAACTCCACGTCGAGCTGGTTTGGGTCGAGTGGGCCACGCAGGTCCACCCGCTGCTTCACCAGGGAGAATAGGTCACCGTAGTGGATGCGGTTACCCACCCGTTGCCACAACAAGAAAGCCAATTCTTCGAGCACACTGCGCAGCATGTCGCTGCTGCTCTGACGCTCGGCAGGCTTAAAGTCGTCGAGCCACTTATTGGTGTAGGTTTGGTACAGCGCGCCGGTGCTCATTGCCTCACCACTGCGCGCTTGGCGCTCCTTTAGAGCGGGCAGGCTGGCGATGATGATATCGAGCAATTGGGGTCGGTCGCCCAACTCCAGCATGCGCTGCTCCTCCAAGAAGTTCAGCGCTTCCTGACCCTTGGCTTCGCCTAGGCGCTGTATCAGGAACTGGCGTACTTGCTCGGGTGTAAAGGTGGCGACGGTGTGGATGGCACCGTCGAAACGCTGCGCCACATCTTGCAGTGGGGAAGAAGGAATGCGGTCCTGCTCGCCCGCAGCGGCCTTCAGCGCGTCGCCATGATCTTTGAAGAACTGTTCGCGACACGTAATGAGCACACGGTTGCCAATGGCTGTGTCGCCGGGGTCTGCGGTGATGCCTACCAACATGCGAAATTGCTCGACTACGCTGCGCCCGGCCGCTGCTATGCCCATTTCGTCGAAAGCATCGAAGAGCAGCACGATACGGCCGCGCTGAATCAGGTGCAGAAGAATGCGTGGATCTTTTCTCTGACCGGTAGCCTGCAGCCAACGTTCAGCGAGCAGCTCTTCAAGCTTCACCTTGTTGGGAAAGTCGCGCAAGCTGATTCGCAGTGGTATCGGAGAAGTCCTGTCGACCATGGCACGCTTTGCCAACTCATAAGCTAGCTTTTCAGTGAGGGCCGTCTTGCCCGTGCCGTAGTCACCTAACAAGACCCAAAGGCGGCTGTCGCGCCCATGTGCCCACTCGATGCCATGCGCAACGAGATCTTCGATAATGGGTCGATCAGTTTCCTCGGTTTCGGCCGCTCTTGGTGAGAATTTTCTAGCCACGCGCGAGCGCTCAGGTTGGCTGCGCTGGGTCACGTAGCTGGCGGCCAGTGGGGTTTGTTCAAAGTCGGCCACCAACTGGAACAGGTACTTATCAAAATCGAGCAGGCGGCGCTCTAGGTCTTGTAGGGTGACGGTGCTGATGCCTAGGTCCTTGGCACTGGCGAGCGCAGCGGGTGAGAAGGCGTTAGACACCACCATACCTCTTGCGTGAAGCGACTGCGCCGATGCCTTCCTGAGCCACAGGCCCAGTAGGTCTACAACCTCTTTGGTGACCGCACTCTTGTGGTCCTTGCACTCGACGAAGTAAGTCAGCGTGTCTAGGCCCGATTCGATGCGGGCGACGAGGTCTACGCGGTCGGCTCCGATTAGCTGTTCGCGCTCAACGCTGTAGCCCAGCAGGCGTAATAGGTCTGCTACCCTGTCTTCGAAGCGTTTCCCCTTGTCGGAGCGGGAAGATCGCGGGTCGTTGGGGTTGCGATCAAAGATGTCGGGGCGCGATGCTTGCTCGGTTTGTTCTGAGGCTTCTGCTGCGAACAGGGTGTCGATGAATTGCGAAAGGTCGCGGTAGATACGTTCGTAGTCATTGGCGACCCCCCGCTCGGCTTGGGTGATGAGCAAGGCCTCGCTAAAAGGGAGGGCCGTGTCGAAGCGTACTTCTCGAACGGAAGCCAGATCAGCGACGCCAAAGGCTTCGCTCCACAGTTTGCGGCCAGCGGCCACTTTGTCAGCGTCGTCCTGGGGTATTGGTGATGCCACCGGGAAAAGGCGCAAGTCGGTGTCGCTGGGGCGAATCGTTCGGTCTAGTGAAGAAAGCGCCTTGTACACACGACCCAGACCGCGCAGGTTCTGCCGACCATAACCGCCTACAAGCAGGGTAGCGTCGGGCAGTGCACCGGCCAGCAAGGCACCGAGGTCGGTCAGGCCGGTTCGGGTGTCGATCAGCACATGGCGAAAGCCTTCGCGCCCTAGGTGGTCAAACAGTTCAGTGAATACGTCCCGACCTGGCGGAGGGTTGCCGCCGAGCAGATGGCCCCAGTCAATGCCGAAATACAGTGCTGCCGCATCAGCGTCATCACCATGCGCGGGCAAGATAGAAAGCTGGGTGAACGGTGTAGGTTGAACCAGCTTACTGAACCTCTCTAGGTCTTGGGCACCTGGAGACCGAAGCTTGTTCTTTTGCCAGTCAAGCAGCCAGTCAAAGAACCCGGCCTTGATCGCCCCCTTGTTGCGTAGGGCTTGGATGTTGTGTAGCCCAGGTGCCTCTACGTCCATATCCCACAACAAGGTTCTTCCTTCGCGAGCCAACGCGACTGCCATGTTGGCGGCCAGCAGCGTGCGTCCTACGCCGCCTTTGTAGCTGTAAAAACTAATGATGGCTGGGCGCACGGGGAAGGTCCTTATCAAGCTGCTCGTGAAAACACTTTGGCTCCGAGATGTTCAAGCGTAGGAGTGTGGGCGGTCTTTTGCGCTGGCGAGACTGGCGTCTCGCCAGTGGACGCAAGGCTGACCCAGCTTTCTTTGCCTCGCCGTTGCCTAGTAATGAGTGAGCGCGACTCAAGCACGCCGAGAATCTGGCTCACGCGGCCTTTACTCAGCTTTAAGGACACCGCCAAATCCAGTTGTTTGACGCGCCCATTTTCAGCCTGCTGAATGATTTGCACGATCGTGTCCTGCTGTTTGAGTTGAATCGGCGCTGGGGTGCGGGCCGCCTGTAGATGGCGGCGCTTACCTTCTAGCAGGTCCTCAAAGCCACTCCAACGTTGCTTCATGCCGGTGCCCTGCATGTCTTGGGGCGTCAAGTCTTGAGCAATCTCGCTGAGAGAAAGCATCTCCTGAACGCCCTCTGGGTCATTGCTTCGCTGCATAAGCACCAGTGACCAGTGGTGGAGATAGGCGTCCAGCTTGCCCATTTGCTCTAGGGTCAGTGCTGTCTGCTGACGCAATAAAGCTAAGGCATCGGCAGGTTCGAAGCGTTCGATGAGATCGTCGGGGTGGTGGTCGAGCCAATTCATGATTAAACCACTATAAATCTTATGACTGAGAAGGTGTTCGATGTTTATATCAGTTTAGCATTCGGTCGATTCATCGATTTGCGGCACTATTTCCGGGGCTGATTTACTTCACACGCTTCAGCGCGGGACGGTTGGGCTTGCTAAGAGTTGATTGTCTAGCTAGCCCGAACTGGACCACTCCGCCGTGATCAGACACATCACAGG
>NZ_JBIKNQ010000027.1:0-58173 GCF_044358605.1 Ideonella sp. | reverse complement strand
CCGTCGCGCATCCACATCGGGTGGCATCAACGGCTCCGCCGCGTTCCCCGTCTGGCTACAGATTTCAATCAACATCCGCAGCGCGGAGAGATGCGTTTTGCCTCTTGACAGGAAGAAGCCATATCAGCGTTGGAGGTCTATCTCCAGCAAACCGGTGGGGGCTATGCAGCACCTGTGCGGCTTGAGTTCAGCCAAGGCACCTGGCTCTATCACATGGTCAGCATTGACCTGCAAGGCGACAGGCGCACGGAGTGGGCCGTTAGCCAGGAATTTGGCAGTCGCCCGGAGCTGGTGATCTACCGCCTCAATGCGGGCCAGTTGCAAGTGCATCAGCGCTTGGCAAGTGTCCAAGCGGATTTGCTGGCGGTGGGCGATCTGAATCAAGATGGCCGGCCCGATGTGGTCGCGGCGTCTCCGAACACCGGGCGCATGGAGGTGTTCAGCAATGATGGCGCGGGGCGTCTGCTCGCTGGCGCGCACAGCTACTTTGGTGCGGTGGAGACATCATCGCTTGTGCTGGTGGACGTTGATGGCGACCAACGGCTGGATGTGCTGACGGGGCCGCTTTTGAACCTCGGGCGCGCAGCGCCAGTCCTGTCGGCGGCCACGCGTTGGCGCGGCCTGCCGCCCCTCAGCAGCGTGCGGGACTCCAGATCGGCAGCAAATCACACCCGCTGAGGTTCCGATCAGCGCACAATCTTGGGCTGTCTACGCCCCGCTGGGGTGGCGCTAAGAAAGGGTGAAGAACATGTCCATGAACCAGGGGTTGCTGCTGTGCGGTTTGGCCTTGGCCTTGTCGGGCGTGCAGGCCGGTGAGCTGTACAAATGGACAGACGCCCAAGGCAAGGTCCATTTCAGCGACAAGCCGCCCAAGCCCAGCGTGGGCACAGCCAAGACGGTGGACGTCAAAGCGCCACCGGTCTCTGAGGCCCAGCGCCTCGAAGCCCAAGCCCGGCTGGCCAGGCTCAAGGCCACGGCGGGACAGGGGGGCACACTCATTGGCGGAACAGGCCCACATGTGATGATCCCGCCAGAGGCGCGACAAGCCGCAGGTGGCTCCGGCGGCACGGCTTGCGAGCGTGCTTGGCGTGAGTACAACGAGAGCGTGGCCTGCTTCTCCGCCAACCGTGGCGCGGGCAACCGTATCAGCGCCGAAGGCTTTGAGAAGTGCAAGGCGGTGGCGGAGCCTGCGCCCTGCAAGTGACCAGGCCCGTCAGTCGCGCCGCTGCTTGACCGCTGGCGCCGTGAGCCGGCGCTTAGTCGCAAGGCGCTGGCCCGCGCGCGCCGAGACCGGCACAGTGCGCTGCATCGCGACCCCGGTCGCTTCTTGCTAAGGTTTGCGCCATGTGGTCTCACATCCTCGCCTGGATTTTTGCCATTTTGTTGGGCTTGATCGCCATGGGCTTGGTTCAAACGCGCACGCGCTTGGTCAATCCTCGCGTGCTGGTTGGTGTGGCCACGGGCCTGTTAGCCTATTCCGCTTGGGGTGTGACCAGTGCATTTGGCCTGCAGCTCGCACCGCTGCTGGCCTGGGGTTTGGGCTTGGCTTTGGCCTTGGGCCTGCTGATGCGCTGGGTGGCATCCCAGGGCTTGGTGCGGCAGGGCCGCGCGGTGCAAGTGCCGGGTAGCTGGCTGCCCATGGCGCTGTTGCTGAGCATCTTCCTGGCCAAGTTTGTGTTGGGCATGGCCACGGGTCTGGGGGTCAGCTTTGTGCAGGCCAGCTGGTTTGTGGCGCTGGCCAGCGGGGTGTTCGGCCTGCTCAGCGGCAGCTTTGCCGCCCGGGCTTGGGCGGTGCACCGCTTCGCACGGGCTTGAGCTTTACTTCTTGATGCTGATGACCTGAGCTTGGGTGACTGCCTTGAGCCCATCGATGCCGAACTCCACGCCCCAGCCTGAGCCTTTGGTGCCACCAAAGGGGACCATGGGATGAATGGCGCCATGCTGATTGATCCAAACCGTGCCGGCCTGGATGCGCTCTGCAACCGCTCGGGCATGGTCGAGATTGTTGGACCACACGCTGGCGCCCAAGCCTGCATCGAGCCGATTGGCGCTGGCAATGGCATCGGCCTCATCACGGTACTTGATGATCGGCAAGACGGGCCCGAACTGTTCTTCGTCGACCAGTGGTGCGCCGTCGGCAATGTTGGTGATCAACGTCAGCGGATAGAACAGCCCAGGTCCTGAGGGCGCTTGGCCCCCGCACACCACGCTGGCACCGTCGGCTTTGGCCCGCTCGACCAAGGCCTGTACCTTGTCGAATTGCATGCGGTTCTGGATAGGCCCCATGGCAATGCCCGCTTGCATGCCATCGCCCATGGGCATAGCCGTTGCCAGCGTCTTCAGTTCGGCCACCACGGCGTCATGCAGGCTCTCATGGACATACAGCCGTTTGGCACAGGCGCAGGTTTGGCCCATGTTGAGGAAGGCGCCCCAGAACAGCCCCATGGCCATGGCCTTGGGGTCGGCATCCGGCAGGACGATGGCGGCGTCGTTGCCGCCTAACTCCATGGTGGTCGGCGTCAAGTGGCGAGCCGCTGTTGCGGCAATGCGAGCCCCCGTGGCGCTGGAGCCGGTGAACATGATTTTGTCCAGCGCGGGGTTGTCGACCAACCAGGCCCCCACCTCGCCGGGGCCGCTGACCGTGTTCAACACCCCGGGCGGTAGAACATCGGCCAGCAAACGCACCAACTCCAACGTGCCGATGCTGGTGTACTCAGACGGCTTGATGACCACGGTGTTGCCTGCGCGCAAGGCCGGGATCATCTGCCACACGGCAATCAACAGGGGCCAGTTCCAGGGTGCGATGGTGCCAATCACGCCAAAGGGCTTGCGATGAACTTCATCACGGCGGGTCTCATCTTCGAACACCACCTCTACAGACAGTTCGAGGCTGGCAGGGACTTGGGTCCAGACCTCGCACCCCCACAGCTCAAAGCGGGCCCCGGGTACTTGATCAGGGCCTATGCCCCCCAGCGGCTTGCCTTGCTCACGGGTCACCCACTCAGCCAGATACTCTGCGTTGGTCTTGATGACTTCGGCCAACTGCATGCACAGCGCTTTGCGCTGTGCATCAGGAAGTGCGGCCCAGGCAGGCTGAGCAGCCTTGGCCGCAGCAACAGCCATGTCGACCTGCTCACGGCTGCAATGTGCAACGCGGCCCAATGTCTCGCCGGTGGCTGGGTTGTGAGAATCAAAGTAACGGTCTGAGCCGACGCGCAGACCGTTGATGATGTTGTCGTAGATGTTCATTGAAGCTCCATAAGACGCGGTCTTGCCACCACTGATGGGGCAGCGACGCCAGTATGGAAGGGCAGGCCTCAGTGCGCATCGCGAAGGTTCGCAGCGGGAAAACCCGCGCGCTCAATCCTCTGCTCTGGCCCTGAGGTAAAACGCCACCAGCCACAGCCAGTACGCCGCGATCAGTCCTGTTTGAGCCCAGTACATGGCGGTCGACCGGCCTGCCAAGACCAGTTGCAAGGCGTCTGACAGGTTGACCGCAGAAAGCCCCAGCACCGTCACTGCCAAGGCCAGCAAGACTGCAGGGACGGCAGCGCGGATGGTGGCCGCGGTGTAGAAAAGGCAGATGTAGGCCACCACGGCAAAGGAGATGATCTTGTCCTGGTAGGCCTGAAACGGCACGTCGTAGTAGACGAAAACCAAGGGGTACTTGAGCCCGAAGAAGTGGGCCACTGCCATGCAGCAGAAATAGGCGACGCCGGCCATCAGCGAGATGTTTAGGATCTTGGTGTTCATGGGAACCTCTTGAAAGACAGCCGCCATCTTGGATCGACCGTTCGCCTATGACCAGTGGCTCAATCCTTCAACAACGATAGGATTGGGCCAATATCGCAGGGCATAGTACAGATCCGGATACAGCGGGACTCTGAGCGCATCGCACAATCAGAGAGGTACTTTGACCATGTCAGAACAGCACTTGCTTCATCTCCAGCGCCAGTGGCGCGAACGGCTCTTCGAGGGAGAGAACGCTTTGCGCTGGCGGCCTGGCCGCGAGTTGGCGGCTGAGTTGTTGCTGTATCTGGATGACCCGCAAAGCTGCTGGCGGCTCACCACTGATTGGCTGCGAGAGACCTTGGACGCCGACCGCGTGGACGGTGGCTATGGCGGATTCCTGAACCCCTGCAGCGGCACGCACGATTACGTGGCGCTTGCCGAGGCGCAACGCAATGGACTGACCCTGCCCTCGGTGTTGGGGCAAGCGTTCAGCGCCGTCAACCCGGGCCTGCTGGCTGTGTGGCGTGGTAGCGGCATTTTTGCAGTCCAGGATGTTCTGCAAGAGAGGCGATTTACGCCATCGCTGCGCCATCGTTTGTCGGCCATGCAAACGGCGTCCAAGCTGGCCATTCCTCTGCACAATGGCACGGAGCCGGTGGGTTTGATCTGTGCCGATTGGCAGTCCACAGCTGCCCAGTGGCATCCAGATGTTTGCAATGAACTCGGCACCTTGGCGGAGCAGGTTCTGGGGCCGATTCTGGCCTTGGCTCAGCATGGGGCGCGCACGAACCTCGAGGCTGAAGGTCCGCCCGGATTGGCCACACTGACGGAGGCTGAGCGGCGGGTTGCAGAACTGGTGGCGCAGGGCTTGAGTTACAAGGAGGTCGCTCGGCAGCTCAAGCGTTCAGTCTCCACCGTGGATCATCAGCTGCGCCGCGTCCGCGAAAAACTCGGCGTGCCCACCACCGCTCGGCTGATCCGCGTACTCACCGATCACGGCGGGTGCCACTGATCAGGCCGTCACCATCACGCTCAAGCCCAGCTCGCGCATCATCAGCTCGCGCACACAAACTTCTGCGGCCTGCCCGCCACGGTGATGGGCAGCTCGTCGACAAAGCGGATGTAGCGCGCCACTTTGTAGTGGGCGATGTTCTCGCGGCAAAAGGCGCGGATCTCGTCCTCGGTGCAGGCCGCTCCGGGTTTGGTGATGATCCAGGTGCACAGCTCTTCGCCGTAGCGCTCGTCGGGCACGCCAAACACCTGCACGGCGGCCACCTTGGGGTGGCGGAACAGGAACTCTTCGACCTCGCGCGGGTAGATGTTTTCGCCGCCGCGGATCACCATGTCTTTGACCCGACCCACGATATTGCAATAGCCCTGCTCATCCAGCGTGGCCAGGTCGCCGGTGTGCATCCAGCCCTCGCGCACCGCGTCTGCCGTGCGCTCGGGGTCGTCCCAATAGCCCTTCATCACCGAATAGTCTTTGGTGCACAGCTCGCCCTTCTGGCCCACGGGCACGATGCGGCCCTGATCGTCCACGATTTTGACCTCCAGGTGCGGCAGCACCCGCCCGACGGTGGTGACGCGTTTGTCCAGCGGGTCGTCGGTGGCACTCTGGAAGGACACCGGGCTGGTCTCCGTCATGCCGTAGGCAATCGTGACCTCCGTCATGTGCATCTCGGCTTGCACACGGCGCATCACTTCGATGGGGCAAGGCGCGCCGGCCATGATGCCGGTGCGCAGGGTGCTCAGGTCAAACTGGCTGAAGTCGGGGTGGTCCAGCTCGGCAATGAACATGGTGGGCACGCCATGCAGGGCGGTGCAGCGCTCGGCTTGTACGGCGGCCAGGGTCTCGCGGGGCTCAAAGCCTTCGCCGGGGAAGACCATGGCCGAGCCGCGCACCGTGCAGGCCAGCACCGCCAGCACCATGCCAAAGCAGTGGTAGAGCGGCACCGGAATGCACAGCCTATCCAGCTCCGTCAAGCGCATGCAGTCGGCCACAGCCATGGCGTTATTGGCGATGTTGTGGTGCGTCAGCGTCGCCCCCTTGGGGGCGCCGGTGGTGCCGCTGGTGAACTGGATGTTGATGGCCTGATGGCAGTGCAGCGCCTCGGGCGACGGCAGGGTTTGGCCTGCGGACAAGGCCGCGCGGCCTTGGGCCATCACGGCGTCCCAATTCAGCATGCCGCTGGTGTGCTCGTGCCCCATGCGAATCACCCGCTGCAATTGGGGCAAGCGCTGGGTGGCTTCGGGGTGGCCCACCCCCAGGTTCTGCAACATGCCCAGATAGTTGCTGCTCTTGAAGGCGGCTGCCGTGATGAGCACACTGACCCCCGATTTGTTGAGCGCGTACTCCAACTCGGCCAAACGGTAAGCGGGGTTGATGTTGACCAGAATCGCACCCAGGCGCGCGGTGGCGAATTGCGTGATTAGCCACTCCGGCCGGTTGGGGGCCCAAATGCCCACCCGGTCGCCCTGTTGCACACCCAGCGCTTGCAGGCCCGCAGCGCAGACGTTGCCCTCTTGCAGCAGCTCCATCCAGGTGCAGCGCAGCGCCAGCCCGCCTGGGTGAAGATGGCCGCATCGCGGTGTGGGTAGCGTTGTGCGCTGCGCGCCAGCACCGCAAAGACGGTGGCGTCGCTCAGGGCTTGGTCGCGGGTGCCGCGCACCAGCGACAGCCCTTGTTGGGGGAGAAGCGAGGGGAGATCACGCATGTGCTTGGCCTCCATCAAAACAGAGAGGTGCTGGAGCCCAGACCGCAGGCCTTCAGGGTTTCAGAGGGCAGCTCGTCGAACATCAGCTTGTAATGCCGCGTGAAGTGGCTGGCGCTGGAAAAACCCAGGTCACTGGCAATGACGGTGATGGGCAGGTCGGTGCGCAGCTTGAGCGCACGTCGCGCTTCATTCAAGCGCAGTGCACGCAGGTAAGCCTGCGGCGTGGTTTGCATGAACTCTTCAAAGCAGTACTGCAGACTGCGGCGGCTGGCAAAAGCGGCTGCGCAGATTTCAGGCACGCCGATGTCCTCGTGCAGATGCGCGCGCATGTACTCAATGGCGCGCTTGACCACCTTGAGCCGCGTGTCGGCGCGGCGCGGGATAGTCTGAGCCTGATGGCTCTCCTCGCTGTGCATGGCCAGGATCACCGTTTGAGTGAGCGTGGCTGTCAGCAGCTCCTCGGCTTGGCCACGGCCTTCCAGCCGATCCAGTGCGCCGTCCTCCTCGGTCTGCGCAGTGACCGCCATCAACATCTGCCGGATGGCGCTGGCGGAATCGGGCGACAGACCCAGATTGCGCTCTTGCTGGGCCCGCTCCAGCCACTCCACCTTGGACGGTGCCAGGCCTGCCAGCACATCGCGGTGCACTGACAAGCCGATCAGATCCAACTCACCGGCCGACACCAAATCGTATTCGTCATCCGCGCCAAAAATCAGCAGCGATTCGCGGTCCAGCGGGCGGCCCCCAAAGGTGGAGCCGGGCATCACCGCCAGGGGCACGGCCAACACCAAATGGCCGGGCGGTGGGGTGATTTGTTCGCGCAGGTGGCGGTTGGTGTGCTCACGCAGCAGCGTGCCTTCGTTCATCACCAACTGCCAGGCATGGCCTTCAAAGCGACCGGCGCTGAGTTGTTCATAGCGCTGCTGCCAGCCGTCCAGCGCCTGGGCTTGGTCGTCCACATCGCGTGACTGGTGCTCAACAATCTTGACCATGTTCAAACCTTTTGGGGCCACGCCAGCGTGCGGGGGCCGGTGGCGGACGCGACGGCCAGTGTGCGGGCATCCAGGGCCCAAGCGCCATGCAGACTTGCCCTGCTTGAGTCATCGCGGGTTAGGGGGTGGTGGCGAGCTGCAGGCCACGCTGGCGGGCCTCGCCCACCAAGCGGTGGCGCTCCCCCGCCACATCCAGCAGCGGGCTGGCGCGAGCCCGTTGGATCTCGGTGGCGTCGTAGGGCCGGTGGCCCGGGGGTTGGGAGGGCGCGGCCAAGGTGGCTAGCACCCAGTTGGTGACGGCGGCCACTTGGGCATCGTCCAAGCCGGAGCCCATCACGCCGGGGACCTTGATGATGAACTCGCGCCCGCCGGGCAGTTGCAAGAAATCGCCGACCCGGCGCATATCAGGCACCCGGCCTAGGGCGGAGCCGCTGGCGTCCATGCCGTGGCAGCCCGCGCAATGCAGCACATAGATGCTGCGGGCACCGCCTTGGAGGGGCGCGATGGCGGGGGCGTCTGGGCGTAGCACGATCTGGCGACCGGTCACCGTCTGGGTGTCGCCATGCACGCCTCCACCGGCCCAGGCCAGGGTGCCCAGCAGGACGCCTACCAGCAAGGTCATGGGGCGGCGCATGGTGTTCAAGCTCACTTCAGCAATTGAGCGCGGCGCTCGCGCGACTGCGGCGGGCTGCCCCCTGCGTCGCGAGCGGCCTTGAGCTCGCCAACGCTGTAGGGCTCGCCGCTGCGGCCCTGCAGATGGGCGACATGCGTGGATATGGCCGCCAACTGCTCGTCGCTCAGTGCGCCACTGAAGGCCGGCATGCTGCCCACAAAGCGCTGTCCGTTCACCACGATGGGACCAGACAGGCCATGCTGCAAGACCGCCGCTAGGTAGCTGCGGTCTGCCCCCAGCCGTGCCCAGTGCTCGCCTTTCAAGGCGGGTGCCAAGCCCACAGTGCCGCTGCCATCGGCCTGATGACAAGACGCGCAGTGCTGGCCATACAAGGCGGCGCCGTCGGGGGCCGCCTGAGCGGTGGCGCACAGCAGCATCGACGCGGCAAGCCGTCCCCTCATGCAACCCCCACGATCAGGGCGGTGGTGCAATGGAACATGGAGCTGGTGTTGGCCATGCACCAGTTGATGTCGTTGTGTACACCCAGACGGTAGCCAGGGCGCTCGCGTTCGTTGTTGTTGCACAAGCACTCGCCACAAGAGCCCTTGCCGCAGCAGTCGTTGTACGAGATCAAATAGTGGCGGCCATCCTGCGGGTTCAGACAGGTACCAACCCAGCTCACCTTGGATGCTTCGGTGCCCGGGGGGCATTGGGTCAGCGTACCGCCGCAGCAAGTACACAGAAAGCCATCAATGGCGCAGTAGCGCCAGTATTCGCACTGGGTCGCGTCGGGGCTGTTGTCCGGTGTCTTGGTCTTGCTGCCGCCACTGGCGCCGGCAGCCATCGCGCTACCAAACTGGCCGCTACGGTCGAAGGGCAGCATGGGCAAAATGGCGCCTCCCACCAGGGCTGTGCCCAGCCGGGTGACAAAGCTGCGCCGACCATGCACATGGGCCGCCTGGCGCACCCGGCGCTCGGTGACGCGATCGATCAGGGAGAGTAACCAGTTCATGAGCGGCTCCTCAGTGGGCGTGCTGGGCGGGGTCGCCCAGGTACTGTTGGATGGTGGGGGTGCCCATGTCCTGGGCATTGAGCAGGCTGTCGAGCTGCTCGCGGGAATTGACCAGGCCCTTGGCGGTGACGGTGCCCTGGCGATCCATCAGCACGGCATAGGGCAAGCGCGAGACGCGGTAGCTCATGCCCAGCTCCGTGGACAGCACATAGGGCAGGTGCGTCAGCCCTTGCTCGCGGATGAACAGCAGGTGGTCGGCGTCGCCATCGCTGGCCAACACCACGCGCAGGGCTTTGTCCTCATCGCGGGCCAGGGCCTTGAGGATGGGGATCAGCTTCTTGCAGGCCGGGCAGGTCGGCGCCAAGAAGAACAGCAGCGTGGGCTGGGCCTGCGGGCCGCCGATGGGCACATGCTCAGACTGCAAGCCGGTCAGGGCCAGGATGGGTGAAGGGGCGCCGACAGCAGGGCCCGCATCGGTGACCAAGGCACCCATGGGGGCCACGCGCTCGAACAGCACGCCGACCTGGCGCGACAAGGCCCACAGCATCAGCCCCAAGGCCAGCACAGCGGCCCACAGCAGGATCACAGAGATTGTCAAAGCGTCCATCAGTGTTTCTCCACAAAACGGGTAGGGCGCTGCTGGCGCAGCACTTGGTGAAAAGCAGCCCACAGCAGGCTGCCCAGCAGCACGGCAGCGGCGGTGACGGCATGGTCGGCCAGGGTCATGGTGCGATCAGCAGGGGTGAGGCTGGCGGCAAGCGCCAGCGCCATCAGGCCGAGATTGCGGCCCACCAAGACCCAACTCAGGGGCAGGGGCTCGCCGCCGCAGCCGCAATCGGGCCGCCGCCCAGCGCGCAGATGAGTGGCCATGGCGCCGGCATAGGCTGCGAGCAGGCCTGCCGCCCCCAGTGCCCCCAGCGCCCGCCAAGGCGAGAGCAGCAAGACGGTCACGGCCAACTCGGCCAAGGGCAAGCCGTGTTGCAGCAGGCCAAGCCACCGGTCCGGCACGCGGTAGGCGCCCAGGTGCTGCAAAAACAAGGCGCTGTCCAGCAGCTTGCTGAGTGCGGCGTGGGCGAACAAGGCGGCCAGCCAAGCGGCGGGGATCCACACCAACAAGGGGTCCACCGTCTCCAGGGTTGGGGCGGCCATCAGTCGTTGCTCTCAAGGTGCAAGGCGGCTTCGCCGACCCTGACCACCGAGACCAGAGGCTTAAGGCCGCTGTTAGCGACGACGCGCCAAACGTTCATGCCTCCAGTCATGCCATCCAGCGCATGCAGGCGCTCGCCGTTGCGAGAGAAAGTCAGCGAGGCGGTGCCCTTGCCGGGATGGGTGGCCAGACGTTTACCGCTGGCCAGATCGACCACCCAGAGCTGCTCGGCCGGCCGCTTGTGCGAGCCTTCAGCGCCCTTGCTGTGCATGGCCGCCACCAAGCGGCTGCCTGTCGGGTCGACTGCAAAGTTTTGGTAGCCACCGGGGCGCCAGCCGCTCTTCTTGTCTTTGCCTCGGACCAGAGACAACTGGCTCACACGCTGAGCCACTGGGCCGCCCAGGTTCAACTCGGTGACCTGGCCTTGGAAGGACATGAACCAGTAGCGATCACCGACCCGCTCGGCATGGTGGAACCAGGCGTCTTGGTCGGCATCAAAGAGCTTGTCGCTGAGCTGCCGTTCGGCCACCTGGCCTTGTTCATTGAGCGTGATGGTGGCGACCTTGCCATCTCCGCAAAGCATGGAAAAGCGCGCGCCTTCGGCCGCTGGCATGCTGCCCCAGCAGCCGGGGGTTTGGACCTCGCTGACGACCTTCCGGGTTTGCAGGTTGACCACCGTCACGGACGTGCCCGGCGTGGCGTTCATCACCAGCACAAATTGGCCGTTACCAGTGATGCTGACCAAGCCGCGGTAGTTCAGGGCTTGGGCGCGATTGGGCGGCAGCGTGACTTCATACTTGAAACCCAGGTTTTGGGTGTCGTGTACTTCCAGCACGTCGCTGCGCTCACCGCGAGAGCCGCGGGCCAGATAGCTGGTGGCCACATACAACTCGTTAGCCGCCGGATTGACCGCAAAGTTGCCCGCATAGCCGGTGGAGATCATCCCCAGAAAGCGGCCCTTCTCGGCGTCATAAACGCGGATGCGGCCATCTGAAATGTGGCTGATGGCCACATCGGCCACATACACACGCGCCGCAGACGTGCCGGCCAGGGTGCTGGGGGCTAAGGTCTCAGCAGGTAATTCAGGGGGCGGGGCTTTGGCTGGCGCCGCCAGGGTCAGGCCGCAGCTCAGCATTAGGCCAAGCAGCAGGGTTGGACGCACCGTCGCAGAATGCATAGAGCTCTCCTCGCGATGCCAAGATGGACTGGGCGCAAACGTTGCGCAGCCTCATCAGCATCATGGGAGCCGATTCTGGGAAAGTGAGTCGAAGCCGAATATCACGATTCGGCAAACCGGCCCTGGGGTCTCCCCGGTCGAGGGGAAACCCCAGTGAGGGTCACTTCAGCAAGGAGCCCAGCAGACTGCCCAAATCAGGCTGAGCACCCGCCGTCGGCAATTGGCCATTGGGGGTCATCTGGTCGATGACTTGCGGCAGCAGTTGCGAGAGCTGGCCCATCAGGTCGCCTTGGCTGAGCCCGGTTTGCTCGGCTGAGATCGGCAGATTCTGGCCTGTAGAAACCCAGGACGAGACCACGTCACCCAGGCTGCCTTGCTGGAACTGTTGCACCAGACCGGCCAAGCCGCCGCCCAGGCCGCCTTGGCTCAGCAAGCTGGTGACGACATTGACAACGCAGCTTGACCGCCGCCCTGGCCTCCTTGGCCCAACATCCCGACAACAGAATCCAGCAAACCCATGGCATTTCTCCTCAGAAAACGTGTGACAGCGAAGGCTCGCAGCATGCCTGAGCCGCGCCCAATCTCGCTAGGTTTAGCAAGACGAACGTGCATTGCTTAAAGCCAGCGTCGCAAAGCCGTCACAGGCTTGCGGGCCGTGTTCAGAGATCAAAGGGTGCAGAGTGCGGAGATACCGGCCAAGGTAGCGAGTGGAGCGGTGTCTGCACGCAGCACGCGCGGGCCCAGGCTCAAGGGCACAAAGCCGCGGCTGCGGGCCAGTGCTTCTTCCTTGGCGTCCAGACCACCCTCGGGGCCGCTGAGCAAGGTGATGTGTGCTGCCAGGCGGCCGGCCCAGGCCGACAGCGGGCGCGCATCAGGCGCAAAGCTCAACAGCAGGCGTTCACCGTCAGCGGCTTCTGGGCTCAAGCTGGCCAGCCAGTCGGCCAGGTTTTGCACCGGCGCGATGTGGGGGACGGTGGTCCGGCCGCTTTGCTCGGCGGCGGCCTGGGCCACGCCTTGCCAGTGGCTGCGGCGGCGCTCGGCACGCTCACCGTGCAGGCGCAATACCGAGCGTGCGCTGTGCAAGGGCTGGATGGCGACCGCGCCCAATTCGGCGGCCTTTTCGACCAAGGCATCCATGCGTTCGTTGGCCGGCATGCCCAGCGCCAAGCTCACGGCCACTGGCAGCTCGCGGCTGCAAGCGTGGTGGGCCTCGACTCGGACATCGGCGTCTTGCCGGCCCATGCGGGTCACGCTGGCGGCCCATTCGCCACCTTGGCCATTGAACAGAGTCAGCGCATCGCCGGGCTGCAGGCGCAGCACTTGAATGTGGCGCGAGGCGTCAGCGGGGAGGGTGAGTTCGGCGCCGTTATGCAGCGGCGCATCCAGGTACAAACGAGGCGGCATGGGCGAGAGTGTGCCTCAGGCCAGCAGACGGTAAAGCTCTTGGACCGCACCCATGCCTCGGCTGGCCCTGACCTCCTCGGCAAACACCAGGGCAACCTTGCGCAGGCCCTCCACGCCGTCGGCCTTTTCCAAGTCCAGCACGATCCGGTAGCCCTTCATCACGCCGAGCTGAGCTTTGGCTTGGGCGGTCAAGGCCGTGTAGAGCTGGTCATAAGTGGCCGCGTTGATGCGTTTGCTCAGGGCCTGCCAAGCCATTTGCTCTGGGTTGGCGGCGGGGGAGGAGGGCGTTGCGTCGGGGGTGAGCAGGCCCAACTCCAGCAAATAGGCCAAGTCCTCACTGCTCACCCCTTGCAGGGCTTGCAGCCATTCCTGCGCCGTCTTGCTGGCGTTGATGACCAGCAGCAAATTGCGGGCAGCCCGAGACAAGCCCAGGGCTCGCGCGCCAATCTCGGCTTGGCCTGCGGCGGTGCGCACATAGTGCGCGGACAATCCAACATCAACCATCTGGGCGCCTCGAACTGCCAGCGCTACAACCCGGGGCCTGTGGTCAGCAGGCGCCGACCATCAGCTCAATGGAGACTGGGCTTGTCGCGCAGTTCCCGGCGCAGCACCTTGCCAACCGGCGTTTTGGGCAACTCTGCGCGGAACTCCACCACCTTGGGCCGCTTGTAGCCGGTCAAGTTGGCTTCGCACCAGGCGCGCACGTCTTGCTCGGTCAACGCCGGATCTTTCTTGACGATGACCACCTTCACGGCTTCGCCCGCGTTGTCGTCGGGCACGCCCACGGCGGCGCATTCCAGCACGCCCGGCAATTGGGTGAGCACGTCTTCGACTTCGTTGGGATACACATTGAAGCCCGAGACCAAGATCATGTCCTTCTTGCGGTCCACGATCTTGAAGAAGCCGCGTTCGTCCATGATGCCGATGTCACCGGTGCGGAAGAAGCCGTCGGCCGTCATGACCTTGGCGGTCTCATCCGGCCGCTGCCAATAACCCGCCATCACCTGCGGGCCTTTGATGGCGATCTCGCCAGCTTGGCCCATCGCGACCAGATTGCCGTCGTCGTCCAGCAGCTTCATCTCGGTATTGGAGACGGGAATGCCGATGGTGCCGCTGTAGGCGTCGGTGTCGACGCGGTTGCACGAGGCCACCGGCGAGGTTTCTGACAGGCCATAGCCCTCGCAGATGGGACAGCCGGTTTTCTCCAGCCACAGCCGCGCTGTGGCTTGTTGTACGGCCATGCCACCACCCACCGAGATCTTCAGGTGGCTCCAGTCCACCTTGTCGAACTCGGGGTGATTGGCCATGGCATTGAACAAGGTGTTCACCGCCGGCAGGCTGTGGAAGCGCTCGCGACTCAGCTCCTTGAACAGGGCGGGCAGGTCGCGTGGGTTGGCGATCAAGATGTTGCAGCCGCCCATGCGCAGGCCCAGCATCATGTTCGTGTTAAAGCCGAAGATGTGATAAATCGGCAGCGCGCAGATGGTGGTGATCTGCTCGCCCTTGGGGATCTTCTTGAGGGCGGGCTGGTACCAGGCCTCAGACTGCAACACATTGGCCACGAGGTTGCGGTGCAGCAGCACGGCGCCCTTGCTGACGCCGGTGGTGCCGCCGGTGTACTGCAGCACGGCAATGTCGTCGGAGCCGACCACCGGGGCGGTAAAGGGCTTGCGGCGGCCGATTGAGACGGCATCGTTGAAGCGCACCGGTGAGGCCAGCGTGTAGGCCGGCACCATCTTCTTCACTTTGCGCACCACATGGTTGATGATGGCGCCCTTGAGGAAGCCCATCATGTCGCCCATGGCGGCCAGCACCACATGCTTGGTGGGTACGGCGTCGGCCACTTGTTGCAGGGTGGTGGCAAAGTTCTCCAGGATCACAATGGCCTTGGCGCCAGAGTCCTTGAGTTGATGCTCCAGCTCACGCGGGGTGTAGAGCGGGTTGACGTTGACCACCACCAAGCCCGCACGCAAGATGCCGGCCACAGCCACCGGGTACTGCGGCACATTGGGCAGCATCACCGCGACCCGGTCGCCCTTGACCAGTCCCAGGCTTTGCAGGTAGGCGGCAAAGGCGCGCGACAGGTCGTCGATCAACTCAAAGTTGAAGGACTTGCCCATGAACCGGTAAGCCGGCAGGCCCTGGTGCTTGCGGAAGCTCTCTTCCAACAAGGCCACCAAAGAGTGGTAGACATCCGTCTGCACCTCTGCCGGCACGCCATCGGGATATCGCTTCAGCCAAATCTTTTCCATGGATCCTCTCCCAGAACGGAGGCCCGATTCTCCCTGCTGCGATGGGCCGTCAGCATCAGGGGATTCGATAGCGAGTTTTGGGGGAATACCCCTAAGGGTTGAGGAGGGCTTTGAGCACGATGTCGCGGGCCATCTCGGCGGCGACCTCGGCCAAAAAGCGCTCAAAATCCACATGGGCTTGATCGTCTGCGCGGTCGGACACCGTGCGCAGCACTGCAAAGGGGCGGTCAAAGTCGGCACAGACCTGGGCCACTGCGGCACCCTCCATCTCCACCGCCAGCGCGTCAGGCAACAGGTTGCGCAAGGCTTGGCTCTCCGCCGTGGTGGAGACAAAGCGGTCACCGCTGATGATCAAACCTTGGTGGCAGCGTGGCGCGTGCAGGCCAAAAGCCGCCAGGCCTTGGGCCAACTCAGGCTCGGGCTGCGCCAGCACGGCGTGTGCAGCGCGCCGCAGGCGTTCGCTCCAGTGCGGGTTTGGGGCGAAGCGGTCTTTGCCCTTTCCCGGTACCACCCATCGCGGGAACAAGGGGGAGACATCCAGATCATGCTGCAGCAGGGCGTCGGCCACCACCACATCGCCCACCGTCACACCCTCCCCGAGGCCGCCCGCCACGCCGGTGAACAGTAAGGCGCAGGCCTGAAAGTGCTGGCACAGCACGGCGGCCGTGGCCGCAGCGGCCACCTTGCCAATGCCGGTGAGCGCCAGCACCACGTCTTGCCCGGCGAGCTGACCTTGGTGAAAGCGGCGCCCGGCAACGGTCGTGATCTGGTCGGTGGGCATGAGGGCCTTGAGGGCCGCCAACTCCGGCGGCATGGCCGAGACAATCGCCAGCATCAGCGGCGCTCCGTCACATAAGTGGGCAAGTCCCAGGCGCCGCCCGCAAAGCCTCGGCACCGGCCGCGGCTGTTCTCGCTCAGCAGCTCTAAGCGCTCACCCGTCCAGCCCCATTCGGCCGACGACCAGCAGTCGCCCACGCTGCGGCCTTTGGCGGCGCTGCTGACGATGCCGTCCATCAGCTCCAGCCCGACCAGCTCGTGCACGGCCTCGCTCTTTTGGCTGGTCGGAAAGCTGACCGGCTTGGGCCGGTAGGGCGGCGTGGTGGACACCAGCCAGGCCATAGATCCTCCTTGGTAGGCGGCGCGAGAGCATTCGCGCACCAAGAGCCAGGTGCGGCTGTCCAGGCGCATGGCCGTTTGGCTGGGGCTTTCGCTGTCCGGCAGGCTCTCCCAGCAACTGCGTTCGCGCACCGCGGCCCACATCAGCTTGTGCAGGCTGGCATCAGCGGCCTGGGTGCTCAATGCGGCCAGCACACGCGGCCGGGGTGCCGGCAGGGCGGGCGCCACCTCGGCCTCGGCGCGGTTGCCCGCTTTCTCAAAGCCCAGGTGGGGGGCATTGAGCATGGAGGCCACCAGTTTGGCGGAATCTTCGGCACTCAGCGTGGGCTGGCCCGCTTTGAGGCTCAACGCGCCCACCTTGAGTTGGACGGGCGGGCGGACTTCTTCGGCCGCTGATTCACCCACTTCCACCTTCCAGCTCAGGGTCAGGGGCGTGCCGGGGCCGGCGGCGCGCTCGATCAGCACGCTGGAGCGAATGGTTTGAGACTCGGCGGTGTAACCGGCAGCCCGGCAGGTGCGGGTGTTGTCACACACCAGTTGCCAGTCGCCATGAGCCCAACTGAGCTGGGCCTGGGCGCCAGCGGCGCTGGCCAGCAAGGCCAGCGCCGCCCAAGGGCGCATCGTGAACAAGCAAGAGGTCATGCGCCGATGATGCCACCGGCGCGGGCCTCTTTGGCCGGGCTTACTCGATGGCCTTGACCATGTCCTCGACCACCTTCTTGGCGTCGCCGAACACCATCATGGTCTTGTCCATGTAGAACAGCTCGTTATCCAGGCCGGCATAGCCTGCGGCCATGGAGCGCTTGTTGACGATGATGGTCTTGGCCTTGTAGGCCTCCAAGATGGGCATGCCGTAGATGGGGCTGCCCTTGGTCAGCGCAGCGGGGTTGACCACGTCATTGGCGCCCAAGATGATGGCCACATCGGCCTGGCCGAACTCGCCGTTGATGTCTTCCATCTCGAAGACCTGGTCATAGGGCACTTCGGCTTCGGCCAGCAGCACGTTCATGTGGCCGGGCATGCGGCCCGCCACCGGGTGGATGGCGTACTTGACGGTGATGCCCTTGTGCGTGAGCTTCTCGGCCAGTTCCTTCACCGCGTGTTGAGCGCGTGCCACGGCCAGGCCATAGCCGGGAACGATGACCACGGTTTCAGCATTGCCCAAGATGAAGGCCGCATCGTCGGCGCTGCCGCTCTTGACGGGCCGGGCTTCGGCCTTGCCGCCGGTGGCCGCAGCCGCATCACCACCAAAGCCACCCAAGATGACGTTGAAGAAGCTGCGGTTCATGGCCTTGCACATGATGTAGCTCAGGATGGCCCCCGAGCTGCCCACCAGCGAGCCGGCAATGATCAACATGCTGTTGTTCAGCGAGAAGCCAATGCCCGCCGCCGCCCAGCCCGAATAGCTGTTGAGCATGGACACCACCACCGGCATGTCGGCGCCGCCGATGGGAATGATGATGAGCACGCCCATCACAAAACCCAGGGCGCAGACCAAGGCAAATTGGGTGGGGGACTCGGTGAACATGAAGGCCACGACACAGTACAAGGAGGCCAGTCCCAAGACAGCATTGAGCTTATGCTGGCCGGGGAACACCACCGGCGCGCCCTGGAACAAGCGGAACTTGTACTTGCCACTGAGCTTGCCGAAGGCGATCACCGAGCCCGAGAAGGTCACTGCGCCAATGAAGGCGCCCAGCGCCAGCTCCAAGCGGTTGCCCGCAGGGATCTCACCGCCCTTGGGCGAGATTTGGAAGGCCCAGGGTTCGGCCACGGCGGCCACGGCGATGAAGACCGCCGCCAAGCCGATCATGCTGTGCATGAAGGCCACGAGTTCGGGCATCTTGGTCATCTCGACGCGCTGGGCCATCACGGCCCCAGCACCGCCGCCGACGACCAAGCCCAGCAGCACCCAAGACAGGCCGCTGGCGCTGCCCGAGAGCTTGATGATCAGCGCGGTGGTGGTGAGCACGGCGATGGTCATGCCGACCATGCCGAACACATTGCCGCGAATCGAGGTGGTGGGATGGGACAGGCCCTTCAAGGCCTGGATGAAGCAGACGCTCGCAACGAGGTACAGCAGGACAACAAGGTTCATGGACATCATGCGGCTCCTGTCCCGGCCGTGGGCTTGTCAGCGGCGGGCTTCTTGTCTTTCTTCTTGAACATCTCCAGCATGCGCCGGGTCACCAAAAAGCCCCCGAACACATTCACGGCGGCCAGGGCCACGGCCAGCACGCCGAAGGTGCGCGCAAAGGTGGTTTCGGTCAGCGCGGCGGCCAGCATGGCGCCGATGATGACGATGGCGGAGATGGCGTTGGTCACGGCCATCAGCGGGGTGTGCAGGGCGGGGGTCACCGTCCAGACTACGTGGTAGCCCACGTAGATGGCCAGCACAAAAATGATCAGGTTGATCAGGGTGGGGGATACAGCATCCATATCGGTCTCCTCGGTCTTGGGCGCGGGCTGTGGTGAATCAGGCGCGCTTGACTTGGCCGCCTTGCGTCATCAGGCAGGCGGTCACGATGTCGTCGTCGGCGGGCATCTCAAAGCGGGCGTCTTTGGTCAACACCAGCTTGAGGAAGTCCAGCACATTGCGGGCGTATAGGGCCGAGGCATCTGCCGCCACCAGGCCAGGCAAGTTGGTCTCGCCCACGAGGTGAACGCCATGCTTGGTCACGGTCTTGCCAGCCTCCGTCAGCGGGCAGTTGCCGCCCACGCCATCGGGGCCTTTGCCCGCCGCAATGTCGATGATGACCGAGCCCGGCTTCATGGCTTTGACCATGTCCTCGGTGATCAGCACCGGTGCTGCGCGGCCCGGGATCAGCGCGGTAGAGATGACCACATCGGCGGCGGCTACGCGCTTGGCCACTTCCACCTTCTGGCGGTCCAGCCAGCTTTGCGGCATGGGTCGGGCATAGCCGCCCACGCCCTCGGCGGCTTCTTTCTCTTCGGCGGTCTCGTAGGGCACGTCGATGAATTTGCCACCCAAGGACTCGACCTGCTCCTTGACGGAAGGACGAACGTCCGAGGCCTCAATCACAGCGCCCAAGCGCTTGGCGGTGGCAATGGCCTGCAAGCCCGCTACGCCCACGCCCAGAATGACCACGCGCGCGGCCTTGACCGTGCCCGCCGCCGTCATCAGCATGGGGAAGAATTTTTGATAGCGATCGGCGGCCATGATCACCGCCTTGTAGCCCGCGATATTGGCCTGGCTGGACAGCACGTCCATGCTTTGCGCGCGGGTGGTGCGCGGCGCAGCTTCGAGGGCAAAGCTGGTCAGCCCGGCAGTGGCCATCTGGCTCAAACCGTCTTTATCAAAGGGGTTGAGCATGCCCACCAGCACGGCGCCCGACTTCATCAGGGCCAGCTCATCTGCCGAGGGCCGCTGCACCTTGAGCACCAGCTCGGCCCCCAGGGCGGCGTTGCGGTCAACGATGGTGGCCCCGACGGCCTCAAAGGCCGCATCGGTGATGCTGGCGGCCACGCCCGCACCTGATTGCACCTGCACGCTGTGACCCTGGGCCACATACTTCTTGGCCGTCTCTGGGGTGACGGCAACGCGCGTTTCACCCGCCGCTGTCTCCAGCGGAACACCTATCAACATGGACTGTCTCCTCTTGGTACATCGGGCGGTTGGGCCTGGTTCAGATTGCGCCGATGCTTGACAAAGCTTAACTGCAAAGCCCGTTAAAGCAGGCACCGTGCCCGGTCGCGTTGCGCCAGGGCTGCATTCAGCGTGTTTCAACAGGCGTAACATTCGCAACCATGGGAGAAGAACGCTGGAAACCAAGCGTCACCGTGGCGGCGGTTGTTCACCGCGCGGGGCACTATCTATTGGTCGAGGAGATGACCTCCGACGGCCTGAAACTGAACAACCCGGCGGGGCATTTGGACCCGGGCGAGTCTTTGCTCGCCGGGGCCTGCCGAGAAACGCTGGAAGAAACCGCCTGCCCCTTCGTGCCAGAGGCCCTGGTGGGGGTGTACTTGGCGCGCCTGCACCGGGCTCAATCCAACGAAGACATCACCTATTTGCGCTTCGCCTTTTGCGGCGATGTAGGCGACCGCATTGCGGGGCAGGCCTTAGACCACCCCGTGGTGCGAACGCTGTGGATGAGCCTGGCCGAAGTGCGTGCGAGCGTGGACCGACACCGCAGCCCCTTGGTCTTGCAAAGCATTGAAGACCACCACGCCGGAAAGCGCTTCCCCTTGGCACTTTTGAGTACTCACCCTAGTGTGGGGCTGCTGCAAAAGTAGGCAATGGCCGGTTTGCGTTTTGCAATCCGGAATGCGCCTCCATGCCGCGTCAGTCTGCCGGGGGGTGGCTTAGGCGCTGCAACAGCGCGTCCAAGGTCTCTAGGCGCACGGGTTTGGCAATGTGCTCGTCCATGCCGCTGGCCAGGGCCATTTGGCGGTCTTCGTCGGAGGCGCAGGCCGTCAGGGCGCAGATGAAGACGCGGTGCGGCTCGGGCAAGGCGGCTTCGCGGCGGCGCAGGCCTTCGGCTACGCTCAGGCCGCTGAGACCGGGCATGTTCAAGTCCATCAGCACCAGGTCATAGTCCAGGGGCACGGGCAGCGCCAGGGCGGATTCACCGTCTTCCACCACCGACACCTCACACCCCAAATGCTCTAACTGGGCGCGGGCGACCACTTGATTGACCGGGTTGTCTTCAACCACCAAAACCCGCAGGCCGCTGCGAGGGGTGTCGCCGGCGGAAGGCAGGTGGGCGCTGGGCTGAGCCTGCGGCTCAGCGTGGGCCGCCACCTGCCCCAGCCGCACCGTGAAGCTGAACTCGCTGCCCTCGCCCAAGTGGGAGTCCAGGCACATGGTGCCTTCCATCAATTGCACCAAGTTGGCGCTGATGGCCAAGCCCAAGCCGGTGCCGCCGTGGCGCCGGGTGATGGACGCGTCGGCTTGCTGGAAGGGCTGGAAAATGCGGTCGCGGTCGGCATCTGGGATGCCGGGGCCGGTGTCGCGCACGCTGCCACGCAGCAAAAAGGGCGCGTCCATGCCGTCGCCTATTGGGGCGCCTGCCAATGTCACTGTCACTTGGCCGTGGTCGGTGAACTTGACCGCATTGCCGATCAAATTCAACAAAATTTGCCGCAGGCGCCCCGCATCCCCCATCAAGCGGGGTGGCAGATCGGGCGCCAAATGGCTGCGCAGTTGCAGGCCCTTGCGGTCGGCATCGCCTTGAAGCAGCACCATCACGTCGCGCAGCAACTCATGCACCGAGAAGGGCTCGCTTTCCAGACGCACGCGGCGGGCATCGGCCTGGGCCCAGTCCAGCAGGTCGCTGATGATGGCTTGCAGGGCGCGGGTCGAGCGGTCCATCACTTCCAGGCGCGCGCGGTCCGCCTCACTCAAGGACGAGCCCATCAGCATGAGCTGGGTCATGCCGGCCAAGCCATTGACCGGTGTGCGCAGCTCGTGGCTGACATTGGCCAGAAAGCGGGACTTCGCCTGGTTGGCTTGCTCCGCCACATCACGCGCGGCGTTTAACTCGGCGGAGCTGAGTTCCAAGCTGCGCTGTACCAGGGCCAAGTCGCGCTCCATGTCCAGGTAGGCCGTGTCCACTCTTTCGAGCAGCGCGGGTAGCCGCGCGGCCAAATGGCGCAACTCGTCCACGCTGGCCTCGGGCCCAAACTGTGCGCCCAGGGCGTCGCGGCTTGGCGCGCCCAGGGTGGCGCGCAGCTGCCGTGCCAACAGTTTGGAGGTCTTGCTGGGGTCAGACATCAGGACGCAGAGCGCTCACACAGTCCCAGAATCGTCATGGTCTGGTTGTTCAGGCTGCAGATGCTGGCTTGGTCATGGCCCAAGGGGGCGATCTCGCCATAGGAGTAAAAGCCCATCAACGCTGCATGAGCGCCGAGGCTGCCCTTCACCGCTTCCAACTCCTCTTCGACCCGCTCGCCCATCACCAGCTTGCGGCCCACGCAGCTCACCAGCAAGGCCAATTCAGCCGGGGCGGGCAAGGCTTGGTGCACGTGTTCAGCCGCGGTTTGTGCGCCGTCCACCAGCGCGTCGGTGCTGGCATACATCAGCCGCAACATGCTGTGGTGGGGCAAGTCGCCGGCCAGAGTCAGCGAGCCACTGTCTGCGTCGATGCCCAAAATGGTGCGCACCAGGCCAGTGGGCTGCAACTGCTCGTCCAGCACTTCAAAGGGAAACAGCAGTCCCGAGGCGGGGAGGTCTTTGGCATGGTCGCCGAGGTAGCGGCGATACAGCTCCAAGGCCGGTTCACCATCCAGCTCATACAGGCGCGAGCCTTCAACGCGGGTGGCCCGCCGCGCCATGCCAAAGGGCTTCCAGCCCCCGTAAGCGGCCTGACCGAAGCAGAGCTGGTCGCCATAGAGGCCGATGCCCACCACATGCTCGGCGCTGGGGCCCTCGTCGCTCAAAACCCAGGTGCGGGCAAAGGCGCCATCATCCCCCGCCAAGCCACCGGCGACCACCACCTGAGGTGGCAAGCCCGACTGCAGGCCGTCGATCAAGCAACTGCCATTGATGTTGACGCCCTGTGCCAGCACGATGACGCCACGGGGTGAGGTATCGGCCTGCGCCGTGAGGGCGCGCGCCAGTGCCTTGCCGGCTTCCTGAGAGCCTTCTAGGCCGTTCAGCGGCACGCGCACGACCTGGACTTGGGCATGCTCAAAGCGCACTGCGGTCAAGACGCCGCCGTGAGAGTGGACGGTTTCACCCTGAATCTGCCCGGCGGTAGAACACCCCGCCAGGGATGCGGTGGGCCAGGTCTCGCGCAAGGCAGCGAGCCAAGCCGCATCATGCAGCAGCGCGGCGTCGCCGAAGAGCAGCAGCAGATCGGGGGGCGCTGCCATGAGCCCGCGCAAGAGGGCGGGGTCTGGCCTGTCTTGGGGCGAAATGTTGAGTTGGGCGACTTGCATCAATACTCCTCTGCACTTTGCCCTCAATGCCGCATGATCACTCTAGCAGAGGGGAGCCGGTCAAGCATTCCTAAAATGCGGGTTACATGAACCCAAAAATCTCTCACCAACGCGTCGTGGTCGGACTCTCCGGCGGTGTCGACTCGGCTGTCTCAGCCTGGCTGCTCAAGCAGCAGGGGCACGAGGTGGTCGGCATCTTCATGAAAAACTGGGAAGACGACGACGACAGCGAGTTCTGCTCGTCCAACATCGATTTCGTAGACGCCGCAGCCGTTGCAGATGTCATCGGCATTGAGATCGAACATGTGAACTTCGCAGCCGACTACAAAGATCGGGTATTTGCGGAATTCTTGCGCGAATACGAGGCGGGGCGTACCCCCAACCCCGATGTGCTGTGCAATGCCGAGATCAAGTTCAAAGCCTTTTTGGACCATGCGTTTGCACGCGGTGCCGACAAAATTGCCACCGGCCACTATGCGCGGGTGCGGCAGCACGACGGCGCGTTTCAGTTGCTCAAAGGCCTGGACCCGCTGAAAGACCAAAGCTACTTCTTGCACCGCCTGAACCAGGCGCAACTGGCGCGCACCCTCTTTCCGGTGGGCGAGTTGCCCAAGACCGAGGTGCGGCGCCTGGCCGAAGAGATTGGCCTGCCCAATGCCAAGAAGAAGGACTCGACCGGTATCTGCTTCATCGGCGAGCGGCCCTTCAGAGAGTTCCTGAACCGCTATCTCAAGCACCAACCGGGGCCTATCGTTGACGAGCGGGGCCGCCAACTCGGCCAGCATGTGGGCCTGAGCTTCTATACCCTGGGCCAGCGCCAGGGCCTGGGCATTGGCGGCGTCAAAGAGAAGAAAGCGCCGCGCGGCGGGGGCGAGCACCAGCCCTGGTTTGTGGCGCGCAAAGACTTAGAGCGCAACGCCTTGGTGGTGGTGCAAGGCCATGACCACCCGGCGCTGCAATACCAATGGCTGGAGGCGGACAACGCCAGTTGGGTGGCGGGCGTTCCGCCCACGGCGGGCAGCTACGGCACCAAGAGCCGCTACCGCCAGGCGGACTCGCCGGGCCTGCTGAGTGCAGCGGCTGGCCCGCACTTCCGGCTGGACTTTGCGCAGGCGCAATGGGCGGTCACACCCGGCCAATCCGCCGTGCTCTATGACGGCGAGGTGTGCCTGGGCGGCGGGGTGATCAGCGCCGCCGCATGAAGGCGCGGATGGCGCCTCGGATCAGGCCCATCACCACGCCCATCAACAGGCCTTGCACCAGGCCTTTGTTGCCGATGGCGCCGCGCAGGGCGCCATTAAGCCCACCCCGTGCAGCGCCACGCGCAGCACCCCGACCTACACCACCATTGCGTCTCATAAGCCCACCAAGTTAGAGATTTCATCGGCGCTGATGGCGCCCTCGGTGCGCCCATGGGCGCCGGTTTTGCCATTGCGATAAAGGGTCAGCGGCACACTCTCTGTGCGCAGGCTCAGGAAGAGCTCGGTGTTGGCCTTGACTTTGGCCTTGGCGTCTTCCGGCAGGTTCTCGGGCACGGCCAGCGCGCCGGTGCGGGCCAGCATCTTGCTCTCGTGCTCTTCCATGGCGACGGCGGGTGTAGGCGCGGCGAGGATGGCAGCCCCCACCTCGATGGACTTGGGCCGCAGCCAGCCGACAGGGATCCAGACGATGCGCAGCTTCTTCACCAGCGGTTTGGCGTTCATCCACAACTGTGCGCAGTGCGGGCAAGCCGGGTCAAAAAACACATAAATGGTTTGCGAGGCCATCACAGGCCCGGTGGCAAAGCCATGGGCTTTGGCGGCCTTTTGGTAGGCCTCGATGTCTGCCGCTGAGCCGGTCGCGGCGACGGGGGCGGTGTTGGCCGCGTCAGAGCAGGCCATCAAGGGTAGACCCACCAAGAAGGTCAGGGCAAGGGAGCGACGCAGCATGAGCGGGCTTTCAATGGATTCAAGGGAACGAGACCGCAATGGTAGCCAAGCTTTATCAGCCTTGGTGGGCGCGTGGGCCATCACACTGGGGAGGCGTGCGAGACGCCACGGCGCTGTGCCATCTCCTGGCCTATGGTGTGCAGGTCCGCGGGGCCGACCTGCTGGCGCACCCAAGGGTAGATCACGGCGTCTTCCCAGGCAGCATGGGCCAGCAGGGCCTGCGACCACTGCGCCCATTGGGCTTGTGCGCAAGCGGCCCCTTGGGCGGGTGGCCAATGCCCTTGGCTCAGGCCCGCCAAGGCCGGGCGCGCCGCAGCCCAGGCTTGCGCCAGTTGGGCATGGTCACTCAGCACTTGCTGCGCCCAGGCCTGGGTGGCTGGGTCGGCTTGCAGCAGGGGCAGCAGGTGCAACTCTTCGTCGCGGTGGTGGTGAGGGGCGGCCAGGTCGAAGTAGCGGAGCACATCGCGAGCGGCGTCTTGGGCGGGGCGATCGGCGCCTTGGGTGTTGACATGGGCGCTGAGCCGCTCGAGCAGCGCCAAGCTGCGCCGCAAGCGCTCGTGGCAGGCCTCCAGCATGTCCAGGGGCTGGTCAAAGCCCGCGCCTGGGCTGGATTGCAGGGCGTCAAGAGCGGCACTCATGTGCTCACGATACCCCCAAATAGCAGCGCGAGCCTTGCGCCGAAACATGCCCACAATCTCACATGCGCTGGCCCCACATCACTCGTCGAGATTTTCTGGAAGGTTTGGCCCTGAGCGGCGTCTCGACAGGGCTGGCTGCCACAGGGGCCCATGCGCCGCTGCTGCGCGAAGAAGGACAAACCAACGACGCTCGCGCTACCGCCCACCACTGGCGCGACCACCCCAGCGCCTACCAGCAGCAGCCGATACAGCAGGGCGACGCGGGCGTCGAGGCCGTCGAAGACTTGGTGGTGGTGGGTGCGGGGCTGTCTGGCTTGGCGGCTGCTTGGTGGTTCCAGCAGCATGAGCGCCGCCAAGGGCGCGAGCCGCGCATCTTGCTGCTGGAGGCCGGCGAGCACCTGGGCGGCCATGCCCACCGCAATGAATTCACCAGCCGCAGCGGCCAGCGTTTGGTGGGCTATGGCGGCTCGCAATCCTTGGACAGCCCGAGCCTCTTTTCACCGGCGGTGCATGCGGTGCTGCAAGGGGTGGGCATTGACCTGACGCGCTTTGATAGCGAGTTTTTCGACCACGGCTGGCACGAGCGCCACGGTTTGAAGGGCCAAGCCCTGGTGTTTGAGCCCGGCGTGTGGCCGGTGGCCAGCCAGCCCGTGGTGCTGCCGCCGCGCCGCACCCAAGCCCAGCGTTTATGGGCCGCTGCCTTGCCCATGGCGCCGCAGGCCCAGTCCGACTTGCTGCGCCTGCTCAACAGTGTGGAAGACCTGCTGCCCCAAGCGCGCAGCCCCCGCCAGCGCCGCGACACCTTGGCGCGCATCAGCTATCGCCACTTCTTGCTGCGCGTCTGGCGCCTGCACCCGCAAGTGGCCCAGTACTTTCAGCGAGACACCGAGGCCTACTTCGGCGTGGGCATCGACCGCGTCAATGCCCTGGACGCTTGGGCCGCAGGCTTGCCCGGCTTTGCCGGGCTGGCGCTGGGCGAACAGCCCGAGCCGCGCCTCTCGCCCAGCGCGCAGCAACTGCAGCAAAGCAGCGATCGCTACATCTATCACTTCCCCGATGGCAACCACGGTGTGGCCCGGGCCTTGCTGCGCAGCCTGAACCCGGCGGTCTTGCCGGGGCAAGGGTTGGAGAGCTTGGTGGACACGCCCATCAATGGGGCCGCGTTGAGCGACCCCGCTGCCGCCGTGCGCCTGCGTTTGCGACACACCGTGGTGAAGGTCCAGCACGAGGGCCCGGTCCCCACCGCTCAGACCGTGCAGTTAGACATGCTCGATGCCCAAGGCCAGCGGCGCCAAGTGCGGGCGCGCCGCGTGGTGCTGGCCTGCTGGCACCGCGCTGTGGCGCGCATGTGCGATGAGCTGCCCCAAGCCCAGCGCCAAGCCCTGTCGGACCAGGTCAAAACGCCGCTGATCTATGCCAATGTGTTGCTGTCGAACTGGCGCCCCTTTGCCCGCGCGGGCTGGAGCGGCCTGCGCTCGGTGGGCGGCTTCTGGCCCGAGGCCAGCCTGGACTTTCCGGTCAACCTGGGCTCAGCCCGCGCCTCGCCCGGGCCGGACCACCCCATCTTGTTGCACCTGGCCAAAGTGGTGTTGCCCGTGGAGGCCCAAGGCCTGCCGCCGCGCCAACAAGCCAGCCAGGGCCGCCAGCAATTGCAAGCTTGGCGCACTGAGGACCTGCTCGCGCCCGCCATGCACTTGCTGCGCAGCGCCCTGGGGCCTTATGGCTTCCAGGACAGCGATGTCGAAGCGGTGACCTTCAACCGCTGGGCTCACGGCTATGCTTATGAATACATGCATGGCGCCGACGCCTTCTGGCCCCAGGGCCCGCTGCCCTGCGAACAGGCCCGCCAGGGCTGGGGCCGCGTGGCCATCGCCAACAGCGACGCCGGCGCCTATGCTTACGCCCACAGCGCCATCGATCAAGCCACCCGCGCCATCAGCGAGCTGCTGCCCGAGGCAGAACTGCCACGCTGGACCCAGCGCCCGGGGCCGTACCGCCCCTGAACAATGCCTGTATGGGATGAACCATGACCCCGCTTGATGTCCCCAGCCCCATCGACCTGAAAGACCCCCAGACCGCCCGCGAATGGGCCGCAGCGGCCCTTGAACGTCGACCGGCCAGGCCGGTGTTTTTTGAGGCTCACGCACAGGCTTTGAGGCAGCGCTTCCCGGGCCGCTGCCGCGTGTTAGAGCTGGCCAGCGGCCCAGGTTTCTTGGCCCAGCATGTGTTGAACGCCCTCCCCGACCTTCAGATGGTGCTGCTGGACAACTCCTCCGCCATGCACGAGCTGGCGCGGGAGCGCTTGGGCACCTTGGCGGCGCGTGCAGAGTTTGTGCTGCGCGACATGGGCCAGGCCGACGCACTGAGTGGCCTGGGGCGCATCGATGCGGTGCTGACGCATCAGGCTGTGCATGAGTTGCGGCACAAGCGCCATGCCCTGGGCTTGCATCAGCGGGTGCGCGCCTTGCTGGGCGGCCGTGGTGTCTACCTGGTCTGCGACCACTTTTGCGGCCCGGGCGGGCAGCAGAATGATCAGCTCTATATGACGGTGGACGAGCAGGCGCAGGCTCTGCGTGACGCTGGGTTCAGCCATGTGCACCTCATCCACCAAGAGCAAGGTTTGGTCTTGCACGCCGCCAGCGATGCCTGATCTCGCCAGCCTCCCCAACCTCGGCCCCGCCTCAGCACAGATGCTGCGCGCCGCAGGCCTCAGCGACGTGGCACAACTGCGCGCCTTGGGGGCCGTGCGCGCCTTTGCACAAGTGCGCCGAAGCCAGCCCCAAGCCAGCTTGAATTTGTTGTGGGCCTTGGAGGGCGCCCTCACCGGCTTGCCCTGGCAGCAGGTGGCCCGGGAGCACCGCACCAGCTTGTTGATGGCGCTGGAAGAGCATGAATATCGGTCTACCAAAGAGTCTTCTACATGACCCTCACCCCAACGCGCCTGCGCTGCCTCACCCTGCTGGTTTTGAGTGCGGCGGCATTCTCGTACGCCAGCGCGGTGCAAGCGCAATCAGCCACATCGCCTGCGCCCGCGTCCACAACCACCACCGCGCCCAGCCCCGCCAAAACCATGACCCGACCCACATTCCTCTATGTACTGCGCCTCGCCCTGAACCTGCAACAAGACAGCGCGTGGACCGACCGCGAGCGCGGCCTGGTGGGCGCACATTTTCAATACCTGAAGGCAGCCACCGAAGCGGGCCAAGTGCTGCAGGCCGGTCGCACCAACGAGCCCTTGGACAAGACCTTTGGCTTGGTGATCTTCGAGGCCGACGACGAAGCCGCCGCGCGCCGCTTCATGGAGGGTGATCCGGCGGTCAAAGCGGGGGTGATGCTGGCCACGCTGCATCCGTATGCGGTGGCGTTGAAGCGTTGAGGCCTTGGTGTAGTCCGTCGGCAGGGGACTCGGTGTGAGCGCGTCTTCCTTCCACGTCTTCAGGTTGGTGCTGGCTGGCCCTGTCGCGGGGTAGGCCCCAGGGCTCATGCGAGAGGCGGTCGGCTGCGCCGACTCCCTTGCGGTGCTCGCGCTGGGCTGGGTGCCGCACAACTCGCTCCGTTCGCTTGCGCTCACTGCACTCAAACAAGCGCGGCAAGCTAGACATTGATGCGCGCTGCGCGCGCCCCAGGCCATCCCTGCGCGCCTCAGCGCCTCTCAAATCGCCCCGGGGCCTACCCCGCGCCAGGGCGGGTGGTGAGGTGGCACGCTAAGGCCATGACTCAGTGGTATTCCCAATCACTGAGTTGGGTTTTGGCACCAGCAAGAGACCGGAAATAGAGCCGCATACGTTTCAGATGATGACGACCGTCGACTGACCCGGACACTCCATGCGATGCTCATTTGATTGCGAGCTTGACGGCCTATTCATCACGCAGCCAGCCATCTCTAACGCATTGCTCAATCCGGTGAAGCATCCAATCGTAGATCTCCGGCGCATGAAGGCGCACGGGCTCGTTCACACGTAGAAGCTGCGAGCGCGAGACGTTTTGCTCGCGCCAGTTCGCACCGCCACAGGCTAGGTTGACGACAAATGGCGTGAACCTGTCAAGGACCTTGACCCATCGACTCTCAGTCGTTACTTGGGCTTCGTACTCCTCCCACAGGTCTCGAAGCTCAGAGGCAAAGGTGCAATTATGGCCAGATAGGCGATCAACGCACTGCTGTTCAGCTTCGTGTTGATCTGGGCGCGTTGTTCCATACGCTGGCGTGTCCCCGGCGTCGATCTCACAGATATCGTGGATCAGGGACATGATCAGCGCCTTGTGGAGATCCAGACTCACTCCCAAGTCACGCGCCACCGTCAGCAGCCCGATCGCAAGATGCCAACTATGCTCCGCAGAGTTCTCGCGCCGGGAAAGATTGCTCACAAGGGCTCGCCGCTCTACGAGCTTGAGGCGCTCAATGTCGGTCAGAAACGCGACGATTGAATTGAGACGATCGTTCACATGAATCTTTGATGAGGTAGACAAGTCGGACACCCGATCACGAAGTCAAAGTTTGGAAAGTGCTCCGTAGATTCGGTGGTCCATTGAACATAGTAGACAGCCACTGCCATCTGGTCGACGGACAGGTCGCCCCAAATCGTCTTGGACCTATTTCCGCAGCAGGTACATATCCCTTCGGACTCGCTCCAAGGGGTGGCAACCAAATTCAATGCTGCACTCATAAGGAAGAACGGGAAAGGTCAATCGTCATTCGGCTGTGGCCTGCCGCACCATAGGCCGCCAGCGTACCAAATGGCAGAGGGGCTTGGGGGTGTGATGTAGCGAAGTTAAGGAGGAGGACGCGTGAGCGTCCGGGGGACATGAGCGGAATCACACCCTCAAGCCCCTCTGCACGCATCAACGCCATCAAGCGTTGAGCAGAGCCGCCAATCGAAGTGAAACCGGATCTACATCAGCACGCTGACCTCAGGAAAGGCCTTGCCCCAAAACTCCAGGCGATAGCGGCGTGCATGAGCTTGGTAATAGGGGTCAAGTTGGATCAGTTCGACGGCGCGTTCTCGGCTGCTGACTTCAAACACCCAGAGGCCGCCGGTGTAGGCGCCACCGGGCTCTTGGCGCAGGCCGCCCGCCATGGGGATTTCGCTTCGGTAACGTTCTAAAAAAGCGAGGTGCTCGGGCTCCAAGCGCTGGCGCACAGCGGCCATCTCAGGGGTGTCATCAAACACGACCATGTATCGCATGGCTGACCTTTCAAGGGGAAGAGGCGGGGCGGGCCGGTGCGTCCTCAGGCGCTGGGGCAGAGGCGCCTGAGGCGGCAGGCTCGGGCGGTGGCAGGCCCACGCTGCGCACAAAGCCGCCCTCGGCCCACTCGACATAGCGCCAGTCGTGGTCGGCGCGCATCACACCGGCGGGTGGGCTCAGCTCTTGCACAGGCACGGTTTTCAGGGCCTTCTCCATGTAGGCGATCCACACCGGCAGGGCCAGGCCGCCGCCGCTCTCGCGCTGGCCCAGGCTGCGGGGCTCGTCGTGGCCAATCCAGACGGCCGCCGCGATGCTGGGCTGGAAGCCCACAAACCAGGCGTCCACCGCGTCATTGGTGGTGCCGGTTTTGCCATAGAGATCGGGCCGTTTGAGTTGGGCTTGGGCTTTGGCGGCGGTGCCGACGCGCGTCACCTCTTGCAGCAGGCTGTTGGTGATGAAGGCGTTGCGGGCCGGGATCACGCGCACGGCGGGCTGCTCGGCGCCAGAGGCGGCGGTGGCCGCAGCGGGTGGCGGTGGCATGGGCACTTGGTAGAGCTCGGCGGGGCTGCTGGCGGCGGCCGTGGCTGCGGGTTCTGCGGTGCCGTCCGTCGAGAGTGCGGAGGAAGCTGCCGCCGTCGGTGTGTCAAGCAGCGGTGCGATGGCCGGGGCCTCCCACAGCACCTGCCCTTTGGCGTCGGTGATGCGCTCGATCACGCGGGGCGTGACGCGCCAGCCGCCGTTAGCCAGCACACCATAGGCCTGAGCCATTTGCAGCGGGGTCACGCTGCCTGCGCCCAAGGCCACCGTGAGGTTGTCGGGCTGCTTCTTGGCGTCCAGGCCAAAGCGTTCGGCCCATTGCCGCACCGGCTCCACGCCCATGTGCTGTGCCACGCGTGCGCTGACCAGGTTCTTGGACTTGGTCAGCGCAGTGCGCAGCGTCACCGGGCCGTCGGCGGAGCCGTCGGAGTTTTGAGGGTCCCAGTTGCCGACGTTCTCCAGCGGCATGTCGTTGAGCAAAGTCTCCGGCATCAGGCCTTGCTCCAGCGCGGCCGAGTACAGCAGCGGTTTGAAGCTGGAGCCGGGCTGACGCCAAGCCTGGGTCACATGGTTAAAGGGCTGGCGCTGAAAGTCAAAGCCGCCGACCAAGGCGCGGATGCGGCCGGTGTTTGGCTCCAGGGCGACAAAAGCGCCTTGCACATCGGGCCACTGGCTGACCTGCCATTGGGGCTTCTCAGGGGTGGACTTGGGCGCTTTGGCCACGCGGATGATGGCGCCGCGCTTGAGCGCAATCGCTTTGGGGGCATTGGCGGCCAGGGCGGGTTGCACCCAGCGCAAGGCGTCGCCATTCAGGCGCAGCAACTCGCCGGTGGCCAAGCGGGCTTGCACTTCCTTCGGGCTGGCTTGCATGACGATGGCCACGCGCAGGTCTTCGTCGTCGCGGTGCTCTTTGAGCAACTGGCCGGCGGCTAACTCGGCGGCGGCTTCGTCTTCGGGCAAGTCTTCGCTGTCCTCGGGGCCGCGCCAGGCTTGTTTGCGGTCGTGCTCCATCAAGGACTTGCGCAGTGCCGCATAGGCCGCTCGCTGCTCTTCGGCCACCAGGGTGGTGGTGACGGTCAGGCCGCGCTGATAAGCCGCTTCTCCAAAGCGCTCAACCACGACCAAGCGCGCCATCTCGGCCACGTACTCGGCGTGCACCGGGACGTCTAGCGCCGAGCGCAGCTTCAGCACCTCGGCGCGGGCGGCGGCGTGCTCTTCTTCGGTGATCACGCCGGTATCGCGCATGCGCATCAGCACCACGCGCTGGCGGTTTTGGGCCTTGGCAAAGTTGGTGCGTGGGTTGTGAAAGGCCGGGTTTTGCGGCAGTCCGGCCAGCATGGCGCATTCGGCAATGCTGAGCTGATCCAGGGTTTTGCCAAAGTACACCTGAGCGGCCGCCCCAAAGCCGTAAGAGCGGTGGCCCAGGTAGATCTGGTTCATGTAGAGCTCCAGGATCTGGTCCTTGCTCAGCGTCTCTTCCATCTTCAAGGCCAGCAGCGCTTCTTTGATTTTGCGCTCCAGAGTACGGCGGTTCGTCAAAAAGAAGTTGCGCGCCACCTGTTGGGTGATGGTGGACGCGCCCTGGCGCAGGCCACCGGTCAGGTTGGAGAACAGGGCGCGTGCCACGCCGCGAAAGTCAATGCCGCGGTGCTCGCGAAAGCGGCTGTCTTCGACGGCCAGTACGGCGTCTTGCAGCCGAGTGGGAATCTGCGCAATCGGCACAAAAACCCGCTTCTCGGCGCCAAAGAGCGCGATCTCCACACCGTCGCGCGTTTGCACCTTGAGCGGCAGTTGCGGGTTGTAGTCCGTCACTTTGTCCAGCGCAGGCAGTTGCGGCGTGTAGATGGCGGCCACCACGGCAATGGCCAGCACCGTCAGCAAGCCCAACAGGCCCACGGCCAGCAGCAGGGTGTTGAGCTTGCGGCGCCACAGGGGCGCAGGGGGGGCGGAAGGTGCAGGCATCCAGCAGGCTGAAGGTGGTGATGGTCGCTATGGTAGTGGGCTTCTGTGAGCTGGGTGTGAAGCCAGATTTGCGGGGTAAATCGGGCCTAACTCCAAGGCTCGTGCCAACAAGAGGCCGCCTAGTATCGGCCTTCGATCTACATTTGTAGGGGACGACGCCATGCCTGCTTGGCTGATTGCATTGGATAGGCACCTGCCGGTCCGTTACCTCACGATGTTGAGCTTCTGCGCTCTGGCCGTGGCAGGTGCGGTGACCTGGGTGGTGTGGGGCCAAGGGCTTTGGGCCATGGCGCTGGGGGTGGCTGGCTTTGGGCTGGGCTTGCGGGATATGGCACAAAGCAAGCGCGCCGTGCTGCGCAACTACCCCGTCATTGGCCACATGCGCTATTTGCTGGAATTCATCCGGCCAGAAATTCGCCAGTACTTTATTGAGAGCGACCACGAGGCTGCGCCCTTCTCGCGCGAGCAGCGCTCCATGGTCTATCAGCGCGCCAAAGGCGAGCCGGACAAACGGCCCTTTGGCACCCAAGTGGATGTACACCGCGAGGGCTATGAGTGGATCAATCACTCGTTGGCGCCCACCACGCTGGACTCGCACGACTTTCGCATCACCATTGGTGGTGCATGTGCCCAACCCTATAGCGCCAGCGTGTTCAATATCTCTGCCATGAGCTTCGGTGCGCTATCGGCCAATGCCATCCGATCGCTCAATGCAGGCGCCAAAAAGGGCGGCTTCATGCATGACACGGGCGAGGGCTCGATCAGCCAACATCACCGTGCCCCAGGCGGCGACCTGGTGTGGGAGATCGGCTCGGGCTATTTTGGTTGTCGCGACCCGCAAGGTCACTTCAGCGAAGAAGCCTTTGTGCGCAATGCCAATGAGCCGCAGGTCAAGCTCATTGAGGTCAAGCTCTCTCAAGGGGCTAAGCCGGGGCACGGCGGCGTGCTGCCCGGCCCTAAGGTGACGCCAGAGATCGCGGAGGCGCGTGGGGTGCAGGTGGGCGAAGACTGTGTGTCGCCCGCTGCGCACACGGCGTTTTCCACGCCGCTGGAGTTGATTGAATTCATGACGCGACTGCGGCGCTTATCCAACGGCAAGCCGGTGGGCTTCAAGTTCTGTGTGGGCCACCCCTGGGAGTGGTTTGCCCTCTGCAAGGCCATGCTGGAAACGGGCCAGACGCCGGATTTCATCGTCGTGGATGGCGCCGAAGGTGGCACGGGGGCGGCCCCGGTAGAGTTTGCAGACCACATTGGTGCGCCGCTGCAAGAAGGCCTGCTGCTGGTGCACAACACGCTGGTAGGTTTGGGCCTGCGAGACCGAATTCGTCTAGGCGCCTCGGGCAAGATCGTCAGCGCCTTTGACATCGCCCGCGCCATGGCGCTGGGGGCTGACTGGTGCAATTCAGCGCGCGGCTTTATGTTTGCGCTGGGCTGTATCCAGGCTCAGCATTGCCACACCGGTGCCTGCCCCACGGGGGTGGCCACCCAAGACCCGATGCGCCAGCGCGCACTGGTGGTGAGCGACAAGACCGAGCGGGTCTACCGCTTCCATGACAACACCTTGCATGCGCTCAAAGAGCTGGTGCAGGCCGCCGGCTTGAAGCACCCCGGTGAGCTGAGCGCACGGCATATCGTGCGCCGCATCGGCAACGACGAAGTGCGGCTGCTGCAGGACCAGTTTGACTTTTTGCAGCCGGGCGAGTTGCTGGCGGCCATTCGCGGCGAGACGCCGTGGTCGCATGAGGTCTATCGGCGCTACTGGCCGCTGGCTCGAGCCAACAGCTTCCAGCCCCTGCGCGACGATGGCGGCGAGCCGCCCGTTGCTCAGACCGGCGGTGCAGTGTCGGCAAAGCTCGGCCTGGCCGAGAGCTTGTCGTAGAGCTTTTGCAGATTGGGATAGTCGCTGCGCCAGTCAATGTGCGCGAAACGGAAGTCCAGATAGCCCAGCGCCACACCCACCGAGATGTCGGCCAGGGACATGTAAATGCCCACGCAAAAGGCCTTGTCGCCCAGGCCATGGCTCATGGCCTTCAAGGCGCTGTGTACGCGGCTCATTTGACGATCAACCCAGGCTTGCGAGCGCTCGGCCTCGCTGCGGCCGGGCCAGGTTTGCTCCAGGCGGGCCAGGATGGCGGCGTCCAGCAGGCCGTCGGCCAAGGCTTCCCAGGTGCGCACCTCGACCCGCTCACGCCCGCTGGCAGGCAGCAGCTTGCCCACGGGGGAGAGGGTGTCGACGTACTCCACGATCACGCGCGAATCAAAAATGGCTTCGCCGCCCTCCATCACCAAGCAAGGCACCTTGCCCAGCGGGTTGGAGGTCAGCACCGCATCCGTGGCCCAGACATCCTCGAGCACCAACTGGTAGTCGAGCTTTTTCTCGGCCAGCACAACGCGAACCTTGCGAACGTAGGGGCTGGTGAGTGAAGCGATCAGTTTCATGCAATGCACGCCGCGGGTTCACCGCAACGAGTGTCCAAAGAGGGGATGAAGACCAAGAGTTTTTTTGATTCTGGCGGCGATTCTATCGAAGCGCCTGTCGGCGTGGAGATCGGGCCTACGCTTGCGGGGCCTAAAATACGGCGCCTCCTCTTGGTATGTCTGGTGCAGCGTCAAGGCTGGTGCCGCTGGCATGCCGTTTTTTGGCCTGATCGTCCCTGCTGATTGGCGGCGACGGTGGTGTGCCCCTCCCTCTTGCTGCTAGCCCCGCATGACACTTTCCCCGCTGATGGCCCTCTCCCCCCTGGACGGGCGTTATGCCGCCAAGGTTTCTGCCTTGCGCCCCTTGCTCTCTGAGTTCGGCCTGATGCACCGCCGGGTGCAGGTCGAGGTGGAGTGGTTCATTGCCCTGTCGGATGCGGGCTTGCCCGGCTTTGCGCCCTTCTCTGAGGCCTCGCGCGGCCTGCTGCGTGGCGTGGTGGCCCGCTTCAGTGAGTCCGACGCCCAGGGCATCAAGGACATTGAGAAGACCACCAACCATGACGTGAAGGCGGTGGAGTATTGGCTCAAATCACGCCTGGCCAGCCAGCCTGAATTGGTGGCGGCCCAAGAGTTTGTGCACTTTGCGTGCACCAGCGAAGACATCAACAACACCAGCCATGCGCTGATGTTGAAGGGCGCGCGCGACGATGTGCTCTTGCCCCAACTTGATCGCATCATTGCCAAGCTCACCAGCATGGCGGTGGCGCTGGCCGACGTGCCCATGCTCTCCCGCACCCATGGCCAAACCGCCAGCCCCACCACCGTGGGCAAGGAGATTGCCAACGTGGTGGCCCGCCTCAAGCCTGCACGTGAGCGCATCGCCGGCGTCAAGCTGCTGGCCAAGATGAACGGCGCTGTGGGCAACTACAACGCGCACCGCATCGCCTACCCCGAGACCGACTGGGAGAGCTTCTCTCGCAAGGTGGTCGAGGAGCGTCTGGGTTTGACGTTTAACCCCTACACCATCCAGATCGAGCCGCACGACTACATGGCCGAGCTGTTTGATGCGGTGACCCGCACCAACACCATCTTGATCGACTGGGCCCGCGATGTCTGGGGCTATATCTCGCTGGGCTTTTTCAAGCAAAGGCTCAAGGACGGCGAAGTGGGCTCTTCAGCCATGCCGCACAAAGTCAACCCGATTGACTTTGAAAACGCCGAGGGCAATTTCGGCATGGCCAGCGCCTTGCTGACCCACCTCAGCCAAAAACTGCCCATCAGCCGCTGGCAGCGCGACCTGACCGACTCCACCGTGCTGCGCAATATGGGCGTGGCCTTGGGCTACTCGCTGCTGGGCTATGACTCGCTGCTGCGCGGCCTCGACAAACTGGAGCTGAACGAGGCCGCCCTGGCGGCTGATTTGGACGGCGCCTGGGAAGTCTTGGCCGAAGCCATCCAGACGGTGATGCGCCGCCACGGCCTGCCCCAGCCCTATGAGCAGCTCAAGGCCTACACCCGTGGCAAGCCCATGACGCGCGAGCTGATGCAAGGCTTTATCAACGACCCCAAGCTCGCCCTGCCCGAGGACGAGAAGGCCCGCCTGCTGGCGCTGACCCCCGGCGCCTACATTGGTGATGCGGCCGCCTTGGCCCGGCGTATTGGTGACTGACACAACCCTGAAAGAGACGCCATGAACTTTGCCCGCATGCTGGCCCAAGCCACCGACCGCCACGCTTCGATGTTGTGTGTGGGTCTGGACCCTGAACCCAGCCGCTTCCCCGGCGCCTGGAAGGGTGATGCAGGCAAGATTTTTGAGTTCTGTGCGCGCATCGTCGACGCCACCAAAGACGTGGTCTGCGCCTTCAAGCCCCAGATCGCCTACTTTGCCGGGCACCGCGCCGAAGACCAACTCGAAGAGCTGATGGCCTATATCCGGCGCACCGCGCCCGATGTGCCTGTGATCTTGGACGCCAAGCGCGGTGACATCGGCTCCACCGCCGAGCAATATGCCCGCGAGGCCTTTGTGCGCTACCAGGCGGACGCCGTCACCTTGTCGCCCTTCATGGGCTTTGACTCCATCGAGCCCTACCTCAAGTACGACGGCAAAGGCCTGATCCTGCTGTGCCGCACCTCTAATGCGGGCGGGTCGGACCTGCAAGCGCAGGTGCTGGCCAATGGCGACAAGCTCTACGAACATGTCGCCAAATTGGCCGCAGGCGCTTGGAACCGTGACCAACGCCTGGGCTTGGTGGTGGGCGCGACCTTCCCTCAAGAGCTGGCCCGTGTGCGTGAGTTAGCACCCACCTTGCCGCTGCTGATTCCGGGGGTTGGCGCCCAGGGTGGCGACGCTGCCGCCACCGTGGCCGCAGCTTGGCGCGAAGATGGTCCCATCATCGTCAACTCGTCCCGCGCGGTGCTGTATGCGGGCAGTGGTGACGACTTTGCCAGCCAAGCCAGGGCCGTGGCCCTGAGCACGCGGCAAGTGTTGGCTCAGGCCAAGCCCGTTCTCGCATAGGGTTTGGCGCTTAGGCTCGGCCCCCCTATCTTGGGGGGTGTGGGTGTGCATTTACACACGGCGGTGTGATTGCGTGGTTTCCCGGCTGTGCCATTTGTGGCGTGCTGAACGACACTAGGGGAATGACCCTCAAAATACAGGGGTCGATTGCGTCAGTTTGCTTGTGTCGTCCTCCGAGTCCCCCCCCTTCCTGAGTGCTCCTTGGCAAACCAAGGCGGCGGTGGCGCTGGTCGCCAGCGCCGCTGCAGCATTGGTGCTGAGTGTGCCGGTGGATACGGCGTGGTGGTGGCGCTTGGTCATCGTCTTGGCGGTGGCGGCGGTGGCCGTGGCCATCATCATCGTGCTGGTGGACCGACTCTGGGAGATGCAACGCAGCCAAGCCCTGGAGCGTGAGAAGCGTTTCACCAGCCTGCTGAGCATTGCGGCTGATGGCTATCTGGAGTTGGATCGCGAAGGCTTGGTCAAGCGCATGGCCCTGCGCGACAGCCGTGGGCAGTTTCATGACGCGACCGTGCCCATGCAGCTCGCCCTGTGGCAGTGGCCGGGCTTGCAGCTCTCGCCGCAGAGCGCTGAGTCCCTGCAAGCCAAGCTGGCGGCCCGTGAGCCCGTGCGCGAGATCTCTCTGACCCTGACCCTGCCCGGCCAAGCCAAGGCCCGCACCATGATGCTGGGCATTGAGCCGCGGGACGATGGCACGGGCAAGGTGCTGGGCTTCTGGGGTGTGCTGCGCGACGCCTCGGCAGAGGTCGAGGCTCGGCAAGCCCTGAATGCCACCGAACTGCGCTACCAAGACCTGTTCCGCTGGATTCCCAGTGCCGTGGTCTTGCACCAAAGTGGCCAAGTCTTGGAGGCCAACCCCGCCGCACTGGCGCTGTTTGGCCATGCCAACTTGGCGGACATGCAGCGGCACCACTTGTTGCACGCCTATCCCCCGGAAGAAGCCGCACGGGTGCAGGCTCGGCAATCGACGTTGGAGCAGCTCCCAGTGGGGCAGGTTTTGCCCACCGTGCAGTACCGTCTGATGCCCGCCCCCGACCGCGAACTGCACGTGCGTGTGGCCAGTGCGCGGGTGGAAACCCCCACTGGGCCGGCCGCGCTGTCCATCTACACCGACGACACCCAGCGCCAGCAAGCTGAAATGGCGGTGCAACGCTCCAGTGCCCTGCTGTCGCAACTGGTGGAAATCGCTCCGGATGTCATCACCCTGACCGACTTGCAGACCGGCCGCTTCACCATGGTGAATCCGACCTTCTGTCGCCTCACAGGCTACCGAGAGGACGAGGTGCTGGGACGCACGGCGCTAGACCTGCAATTGTGGGCGCGCACAGAAGACCGAGACCTGCTGGTCGAGCGGGTCAAGGCGCAGCAAAGCGTGCAGGGCATGGCAGCAGCCTTTCGCACCAAGGACGGCCGCTTCATTGCCATGCTGATGTCGGCGGCGATGTTCAAGATGGAGGGTCGTGACTACCTCGTCATCTATTCGCGTGATGTCAGCGCCGCCGAGGAGGCGCGCTTGCTGCATGAGGCAGTGTTGCAGACCGCGTTGATTGGCATTTTTGTGACCCGGAATCAGAGCATCGTGCTGGCGAATCCACGCTTTGAAGAGATGATGAACTGGCCTGCCGGGGAGTTGCTAGGGCAGCATGCCAATGTGTTGGCACCGTCGCTGGAAGACTACGAGGCTTTGAGCCACGTGGTGGCGCCGCCGCTGCGTGCTGGCGAGCGGGTGGACGTTGAGCGCGTGTTCCAACGCCGGGATGGCAGCCGCTTCTTGTGCCATTTGTTTGGCAAGGCACTCAACCCCCTGCAGCCGGGTGCGAGCGGCACCCTGTGGCTGGCCGAAGATGTCACCGAGCAGCGCCAGGTGCAGCAGGCTCTGGCCAAGGCACGTGATGATGCTGAGGGTGCCAACCGCGCCAAGAGTGCGTTCTTGGCCAACACCAGCCATGAGATTCGTACCCCCCTCAACGCCTTGCTGGGCCTGGCCCGCCTGGCACGCTCGCCAGAGCTGGACGAGCCCCGTCGGCGGCGGTATATCGAGCAGATCAGCGAAAGCGCCGAAACGCTGTCGGGCATCCTGACCGATATCTTGGACCTCTCCAAGATCGAAGCCGGCAAGATGCACATTGAGCATCGCGTGTTCGACTTGCACGAACTGCTCAGCAACCTTGAGCAGGCCTATGGCGCGCTGGCCGACACCAAAGGCCTGGTGTTCACCGGCGAATGCGGGGTGGACCTGCCCGCTGTGGTCCTGGGCGACCCAGTTCGTTTGCGCCAGATCCTGAGCAACTTCCTGAACAACGCGCTGAAGTTCACCTCGTACGGGCAAATCCGCTTGCGCGCCTCATCACTGACGGCCGAGCGTTTGCGCTTTGAAGTGCTCGACACCGGGCCCGGCATAGCGCCCGAGATTCAAGAGCGCCTCTTCAACCCCTTCACCCAAGCTGATAACTCCACCACCCGCCGTGTCGGTGGCACAGGCCTGGGGCTGTCGATCTGCCGTCAGTTGGCGCGCGCCATGGGCGGTGAGGTGGGGGTCAGCAGCGCGGCGGACCAGGGCAGTTGCTTCTGGGTCGAGCTGCCGCTGCCGCAGGGCTGTGCCGATGACCTGGACATTGGCACCAGCGGCTTTGGCGTGGACCCGATCAATGGTGCGCGCGTGCTGATGGTGGAAGACAACCCCGTCAACATGATGATCTCGGTGGCCATGCTTGAAGAGTGGGGTGTGCAGGTGGCGCAAGCCATCGATGGCCGCGCGGCCATCGAGGCGGTAGAGCAGGCTGCTGATGATGGCCACCCCTTTGATGCGGTGCTGATGGATGTGCAGATGCCCAGCATGGGTGGCCATGAGGCGACGCTGCTGTTGCGCCGCCGCTTCTCCAAAGAGCAGTTGCCCATCATTGCCTTGACGGCAGCCGCCCTGGTGTCGGAGCGCAACCAAGCACTGGCGGCCGGCATGAACGACTTCCTGACCAAGCCCATTGATTCGCAGCGCCTGCGCCACACCTTGGTGCGCCTGTTGGCCCACCGCGGCGAAGGAGGCCCACCACCGCGCGAAGACAAGATCGTGATCAGGGCCGGTAGTGTTAACAGGCCCTAGCCGACGATAGCCAGCGGGGGCGTGCTTTGCCACTGCCCGCGAGTGAAGTCGGGGAAGGACTGGGCGTTGCCGCGCTGTGCCACCGAGTCGCAAGACAGCGGGAACACCGCAGACCACGAGGCGGCGTCGTACACATCTTGGTCCAAGGCCAGGCCTTCGCGCAGGCACCAGACCATGCGCCACAGCATCACATAGTCCATGCCGCCGTGGCCGCCATTGCGCTGGGCCTCGGCCTCCAGCCGCGTCCACAAAGGGTGGTCGTAACGCTTTTGCCAAGGTTCCATGTTCGTGTCCCACTCATGAAAGGCCTCGGTTTTGCCGCTCTTGTGCATCAGGGTCTTGCCGTCATGCCGCTCCAGCGCAATGCGGTTCGGGAAGCCCGCAAAGCTGCCATTGGTGCCCACCACGGTGTTGAGCCGGCTGTAGGGGCGCGGCGTGGCGGTGTCATGTTGCAGCATGATGGTGCGGCCCGAGGCGCACTTGATCAAGCTGGTGTGCACATCACCGTTGATGTACTTGAGCTTGTTGCGCGGATGGTCCGGCGGGAACTCGCGCTGTGAATAGGCGGCAAACGCGCGGGCCGGAGAGCTTTGGGCGTTCAGATAGTCAAAGCGGTCACCCCGGTTGATGCCGAAGTACTGCGCAATCGGGCCCAGGCCATGCGTGGGGTAAATGTTGCCGTCACGCTGGGTGTGCCACAGCGTGCGCCAAGAGCCCGTGCTGCGCTCGATCTCTTTGATTTGCCAGCGCAGGTCATGAATGTAGGCGCCCTCGGCGTGCAGCAGCTCGCCAAACAGGCCTTGGCGCACCATGTTCAGCAGCATCAGCTCATCTCGGCCGTAGCAGACGTTCTCCAGCATCATGCAGTGGCGCTGGGTCGCCTCGGCGGTGTTCACCAAGGCCCAGCACTCTTCAAGGCTGACGGCGGCGGGGATCTCTACAAAGGCATGTTTGCCGGCCCGCATGGCGGCCAGCGCCATGGGCGTGTGCAGCTCCCACGGGGTGACGATGAGCACGGCATCCACATCCGGGCGGTCCAGCAAGGCCTTCCAGGCGTCTGGCGAGCCGGTATGGACGGCCGGTGCCGCGCGCTTGGCCTTGGCGGCATAGCCCAAGGCCCGGGTGATGGTGGGTGGGTCGATGTCGCAAATGGCGGTCACTTCCGCGCCCTCAATCTCCATCAAGGTGCGGGTCAAGAAGGCACCGCGCTGGCCCAGGCCGATCACGCCAAAGCGAACGGTGTCGAGTTTGTGCGCGCGCAGGCCCATGGCTGAGCCTTGCCCGAGAGGCCGCTGCAGGGCGCCTGCGCTGGCACAGCCCGTGCTCAACAGACCGGTTGCTGCACCGGCCAGGCCACCTAGGAATTGACGACGTGCCGGGGTCGCCAGCCTATCTTGGGGAGAGGGCACCGCAGCCGGGTGGGCTGGGCGAACATCTGTGCTCATGAGCGTCTCCGCAGAGAAAGCGGCGATTCTGCCGCTCTCCGCACAGCGCAGGCCTCCGGCTTTACCCCGGCAGTTGCAGCGGTAGCTCGCGCAGCCGCTGGCCGGTCAAGGCAAACAGGGCATTGGCCAGCGCTGGGGCCACCGGCGGCACGGCCGGCTCTCCCATGCCGGTGGGTGGCAAGGTGCTGGGCACGATGTGGGTCTCTATGGGGGGGCACTCGCGCAGACTGAGGATCGGTGAGTCTGGGAAGTTCTTCTGGCGCACCTCGTTGTTGACGATGTCAATGCGGCCATACAGCGCTGCGCTCAAGCCAAACACCACGCTGCCTTCCACCTGCTGGGCAATCACGGCGGGGTTGACGGCCGTGCCGCAGTCCACGGCGCAGACCACGCGGTGGATCTTGAGCACCTTGTTCTGTAGCGAGACCTCCATCACCATGGCCACGGTGGAGTCGAAGCTTTCATGCAGGGCCACGCCACGCGCTTGGCCCTTGGGCAGGGCTTGGCCCCAAGCGGCTTTGTCGGCGGCGAGCTGGAGCACGGCGGCATGGCGCGGCCGGTCTTTCAAGAGCCCCAGCCGGAAGGCCACCGGGTCTTGCCCGCCCAGATGGGCCAGCTCGTCGATGAAACTCTCGCTGAAGAATGCGTTATGAGAGTGGCCGACCGAGCGCCAGTAGCCCACCGGCACGCCGCTGCGCGTGGCCACATGCCGCATCAATTGGTGCGGGATGGCATAAGGGATGTCAAACAAGCCTTCGGCCGTGGTCTTGTCGGGGGTGTCCACGGGGCCTGCCAGCCACGGGGCGTTGCGCTCCAGGTGGCGCGGGGTGATGGCGTCACCCGCGCTGCCAATGCGCAGGGCTTGCAATTGGCCCTGGGCGTCCAGGCCGCCTTGCAGCACGGCCACGCCCGCCGGGCGGTAGAAGTCGTGGGTGAAGTCTTCTTCGCGCGGCCACACCAGTTGCACCGGGCGGCCACCGGTTTCCTGCGCCACGCGCACGGCCTGGGCCACGCTGTCCACTTCAAGACGGCGGCCAAAGCCTCCGCCGATCTGCGTCATGTGAACGGTGACCTTGTCCTCGGGCACTTGGGCCACACGTGCCGCCACGGCGCGGGCCAGGCCCGGCACTTGGGTGGGCGCCCAGACCAGCACCCCTTGGGGCGTGACTTGGGCCGTGCAGTTCATGGGCTCCAGCGTGGCATGGGCCAGGTAGGGGGCTTTGTAGACGGCATTCAGGCGCTTGGGCGAGCTGGCGAGCTGGGCCGGGGCGTCACCGACTTGGTGAAAGCTGAAGCCCGCGTCTGCGTCGACAGCGGCTTGGGCTTGGCCTTCCAGGGCGCGCTGAATGGCTTGGCTGTCCAGCCGCCCATTCACGGGCGCCGCCCAGTCGATGTCCAGCGCCAAGCTGGCCTGCTTGGCATGCCAGGTGCTGATGCCGACCACGGCCACGGCTTCGGTCGAGCCGGCCACCGAGCCCAGGCGCAGCACGCGCTCTACGCCCGAGCGCTTGAGCACTTCATTGCTGTTCATGCGGGACACGGTGCCGCCCAACATGGGCGCGTGGCGCACCACGGCAAACACCATGCCAGGCAGCCGGGTGTCTATGCCATAGCGGGCTTGGCCGTTGGTGCGGGCGGGGATGTCCAAGCGCTTTTGCGGCTTGCCCAGCAGTGTCCATTGATCGCGCTTCTTGAAGCGCACTTCGCCCGGTGGCGTGGTGGCCGCAGCAGCGGCAAACTCGCCGTAATGCGCATGGTGGCCACCGGCGGGGTGGGTGATCACGCCTTGCACCACATTGAACTCGGCCACCGGCAGCTTCCAACGCAGCGACGCCGCCCCCAGCAGTTGCGCGCGGGCGGTGGCTGCGGCCAGGCGCAGCACGTCCCAGGTGTCGGCCATCGTGGCTGAGCCGCCGGTCATCACCAGGCCCAGCTCGCGAGCGAGCTTGCGGATCATCCACTGGCCCAGGCGGGCCGAGGTGGTTTCGCGGCCGGGCTCGGTGTCGCGGGGATGGAAGGGCAGGCTGGCGGCCAGCACGGCCACATTGCCATACAGCGCATCGTGAGTAGCCGGAATCAGGCGCACTTGGTCGGGCCGCAGGTCCAGCTCTTCAGCCACCAGCAGGGCCAAGGTGGTGTGCACGCCTTGGCCCATCTCGGCATAGGGCATGGCCAGCAGCGCGTGGCCTTGGGCGTCGATCTTCAGCCAGCCGTTCAGGCCGACCTCGCCCTCGGCCGGTGGCAGGGTGTCAGGCTTGCCCATGCGGCTGCGGGGCGGCATGCCGCTCCAGCCGACCACCAAGGCGCCGGTGGCGCCCAAGCCACTCCACAGCAAGGTTCGGCGGGTGAGCTTCATGCTTTGCCCCCGCGCAGCGCCTTGGCGGCGGACTGGATGGCGGCCCGCACGCGCGGGTAGGTGCCGCAGCGGCACAGGTTGGTGATGGCCGCGTCGATGTCGGCGTCACTGGGGTTGGGCTTGGCGCGGAGCAGGGCCTCGGCGGCCATCAGCATGCCGCTTTGGCAGTAGCCGCATTGCGGCACTTGGTGTTCGATCCAGGCTTGCTGCAGGGCATGCGGCTTGTCGTCACTGCCCAGGGCTTCAATGGTGCGCACGGCCTTGCCTTGGGTGCTGCTGACGGGGGTGACACAAGAGCGCACGGCTTGTCCGTCGACCTGCACGGTGCAGGCCCCACAGGCGGCCACCCCGCAGCCAAACTTGGTGCCAGTCAGGCCCAACTCATCGCGCAGCACCCACAGCAGGGGCATGTCGGCGGGGACACGGCTGGTGTCCAGGGGTCGGCGCTGGCCGTTGATCATCAGGTCCATGAGGCTCTCGCTAAGAATCTGTGAGGCGCAGTGTGGCAGAAGCCAGGCCCCGAGTTTGGGTGCGCCCTACTATGGCCGTGCAGCTTGCAACATCGTCGCGATCCCGTCACCCACATGCTGCAAAAACACACGCACACGGGCGGTGTCACGCAGGTCCGGGTGGGTCAGCATCCAGACCGGGGTTTCCAGCTCAGGGATGGGGTCGGAGACCGGAATCAGCTCCGGGTGGCGGGCCTGCATGAAGCTGGGCAGCAGACCCACGCCAATGCCGGTGTGCAGCATGGCCGCCACCGCGTTGAAGATGTCCACCCGCACGCGCACTTGGGCGGCTTGCAGGTGCTGGCGCATCCAGCGGTCATAGACCCGCGCGTGGGCGTCGCGCTCAAAGGCGACCCAAGGCGCTTCGCGCACCAATTGGCTCAAGGGGGTGATGGTTTGGGGCAAATCGGGCGCACCTTTGAGTGCAAACACCTGGCACGGGGCAGGCCCCAGGCGTCGGCCGACCAAATGCTCGGCCACGTGGGCGGATAAGCGCAGGGCGACATCGGCCTCGCGCTGCAGCAGGCCCTGGGCCACTTCGGCGCGGCGGCGGGCCAGGTCCACCAGAAAGGCGTTCTCCATCACCTCGACCTCAATGCCCGGGTAGGCGCGGGCAAAGCTGGCCAGGGGTTGGGGCAGCAGGTGCTCCATCACCACAAAGGCGGTGGTGACTCGCAGCAGGCCCGTGAGCTCGCGGTCGCGGCCCATCACCCGGCGTTCAATCTCATCGGCCTGGTCGGCCATGCGGCGGGCTTGCTCCAGCAGCACGTGGCCGGACTCGGTGGGCAGATAGCCAGTGCGCAGGCGCTCAAACAAGCGTGTGCCCAGGCGCGCCTCTAGTGCGTCTAAGCGGCGCAGCACCGTGCTGTGGTTGACGCTCAGCTCGCGGGCAGCCAGGCTCAGAGAGCCGGTGTGGCCGATGGCCAAGGCAATACGCAGATCACTCCAGTTCAAGGGGGACATCGCGGCAGTCTGCCACTTGTATGCAAATTTGCAAAGTTGGTCTGCGAAATTTCATCTTGAATGCATGAGTGCGGCCTCATACAGTGGCGTCTCTTCCTGTTTCTCTGGTTTTCACCAAGATCATGGTCCGCTCAAGTCTTCGCCCCGACACCCTGGAGCCCCTGCCCGGCGAGGCACCCAAGCCGCCGCTGCGCATGCTGGAGCGCCGGGAGCAGCGTGTGCGCCCGGCAGGGCATGCTCAGAGGCGGCGGGAAGCCCAAGCTTGGCTCGAGTGGGTACGTCGTTGGATGGGCTAGCGGCGTGGGCGGCCGATACGCTTTGGGCTGCTCACTCTCCCAGGTCACCCCGGTGAGCGAGCGCGGTGTCGGCAGGCTGTTCTCAGCGTTGTTGGCGCAAAGACTCTAGGGTCCGCGTCGCCGCAAATTCAGCCTGCCGCACATCCCGTGCGGTCATTTCCAGGCGCTCGCGGCCGGTACGGCCGTCGGGGCCGGTTTCATCGTCGGCCAAGCCACCATGATCGACAGCCTGCGCCAGCTGGCGCATGCGCTCTAACTCTGTCGACAGGGCTTGAGCTTGGTTGCTGTGCGCCACCTGCATGCGATCAACCTGCTCAAACACGACTTCCAGCAAATGAGAAAAGTCGGCCGAGTGGTTTTGCCGCAGTTCTTCCACCTGCCGATCGCGCCGCAGGCTTTCCGCCTGTTGTTCCTGCTGGCGCTCGCTCATCTGGCGGGCATGGTGGTCGGCCGCCTTCTTGACTTGAGCGTCCAGTTGCAGGTTTTGTTCACGCAAGCGCTCAAGCAGACGTTGCTGAGGGGTGCCTGTGGGGGCGGCCGGAGCTGGAGCGCTGGGAGCGTCATCAAGTGGGATGTCCACCGCAGCGGGTTTGGACGTGGGCTGGCCGCGATCCGCTGAGGCCTGGCCACTTCGGGACCGAGTCGGTGCTGGCGGTGGGGCGGGCTTGCGCCGCAGCACCGAGCCCAGCACCACGCCAAGGGCCAGACCTCCGCCTGCGAAGAGGGCTACCTGCCATGCCCAGCCGGGAAGATCAACCATCAACGCGCTCAGCCTCCTTGAGTTCGGTCATAGGGTATCCAAACCCATGACGATTTGTGGCGCATTGTCTGACTTTCCTGCCCCGGCGTCACGGAAGCCGCAGCAGGGAATACGGCTGGGCGTTTTGCATTCTGCACAGCCTTTGGTATTTGTTCACAGTCTGTCACGTTGACGGACAAGTCGCGAGGCTTCCCTAGAATCCGCCCATGTCCCAGTCTCCTTTGCCGCAAGGCACCCGTTTCGGTTTGGCCAGTGTGCATCGCTTTGTGCTGATCACCCTGCTGGGCTTTGCGTCTGGATTGCCGCTGGCGCTGACGGGCCAAGCCTTGCAGGCCTGGCTCAGTTTAGAAGGCCTGGATGTGGCCACCATCGGCTTTTTGAGCCTGGTGGGCTTGCCCTACACCTTCAAATTCCTCTGGGCACCGCTGATGGACCGCTTCGATCTGCCCTGGCTGGGGCGTCGCCGGGGCTGGTTGGTGTTGACGCAATTGCTGCTGGCCGGGGCCTTGATGCTGCTGGCGGCGACCTCGCCCAAGGGCAATTTGCAGTGGTTTGCCTTGATCGCCGTAGCGATTGCCTTTTTGTCTGCGTCTCAAGACGTGGCCTACGACGCCTATCGCACCGAAGTGCTGCCTGCCCGCGAGCGCGGTTTGGGCTCCTCGCTGAATGTGATGGGCTACCGCATGGCCATGATTCTGTCGGGCGGGGTGGCCATGATCTGGACCGACCCGGCCCAGGGTGGCGGCTGGACCTGGCCCGAGGTTTATCGTCTGATGGCTGCCTTGATGGTGGGCGCCGCTGTGATCAGCGCCACCTTGCTGCCCAAGGTGCCCAAGCCTCAGGTTCCGCAGTCGGTGGTCGGCCATGACTTACGCGGCTTTGTGGCGGTGCTCTTGGCGGTGGCGTCGGGCTACATGGCCACCCAATGGGCCATCAGCCCGGTCGTGCGTGAGCTGATGACCCCGCTGTGGCAAGGCAGCACCATGACGGCCACGCTGCAACTGCGCTGGATGGATCTGGTGACCCTGCTGCTGGGTCTGGGCTTGACGCTGCCGCTGGCCGCCTGGGCCGCCCGGAAGGCGCGTTTTGAAACCCTGGTGTCGGGGCTGGGCCAGTATTTCAGCCAGCCTGGGGCGGCGGCTTTCTTGTTGTTCATCGTGCTCTACAAGCTGGGCGATGCGTTTGCGGGCTCGCTGCTGACGCCGTTTTTGCTCAAGGGCATGGCCTATGCGTCAGCCGAAGTCGGCGTGGTCAACAAAGTCATTGGCCTGTGGCTGACCATCTTGGGTGCCTTGTTGGGGGGGGCCTTGATGCTGCGCTTAGGGCTGTGGCGGTCTCTAATGCTGTTTGGTGTGCTGCAAGCGGCCAGCAACCTGGGCTTTTGGTGGCTGGCGGTGAATGGCCAGAACGCCTTGCCCAGCTTGCTGCTACCGGCTTTTGATTGGGGCTTTGTCAAGTTGGCCCACCCCACCCCGGTGGATGGGGGCTTGTTGATGGTCATCGCCTTTGAGAACCTCTCAGGCGGCATGGGCACAGCGGCCTTTGTGGCCTTTTTGATGAGCCTCACCAACCAGCGCTTCACCGCCACGCAGTTTGCCTTGCTCAGCGCCTTTGCCTCGGTGGGCCGGGTTTGGGTTGGGCCGCTGGCCGGGGTGCTGGCTGAGTCCATTGGCTGGCCGACATTCTTCATCGTGTCCACGGTGGCGGCCGTGCCTGCGTTGCTGATGTTGTGGGCGATGCGCGACAGTGTGAAGGCCTTGGAAGTGGACCCTGACACGCTGGGCACCACAGAGGACTGACAGCAGCCACTGTTGACTTGCACAATGCCGCCCGTTGAGACCCCGGTGGCCGGGATGACATCTACAAATAAACTGGAGCTAGACATGCCCTCCTCTGCATCACGCGACTCTCGAGGACCTGGGTTTTGCACCACGGCTGACCTGCCCTTGCCCGCCATGGTTCACGCGCGCAGCTGCGGCTGCCCCTTGCATGCGCGCCGCCGCGTGGCAGGGTGGTTAGCCGCAGGCAGCGTCTTGCCGACCTCGGTGTTCGCGCAGGACGAGGAAGGGGTGCGAGGCGAAGTAGGGCGTACTTCGCGCATGGCCAAATTGGTGCCCGCAGAACAGGTGGAGCGAGCCGCTCAGCAGCAGTATCTGCAACTGCAGCGTGAGGCCTCGTCCAATCGGGCACTGGCCCCGGCCGACCACCCCCAGGTGCAACGCCTGCGCGCCATTGCCGACCGCATCACCCCGTTTGCGCCCCCTTGGAATGACCGAGCCAACCAATGGAAGTGGGAAGTCAGCCTGTTCGGGTCCAGCCAGCTCAATGCCTTTTGCATGCCCGGCGGCAAGATTGCCTTTTACTACGGCATCTTGCAGCGTCTACAGCTCACGGACGACGAGGTGGCGATGATCATGGGCCACGAGATGGCCCATGCCTTGCGTGAACATGCCCGCGAGCGCATGGGCAAGTCGGCGGCCACCGGCATTGGCCTGGAGATCGGCGCTGCGCTGTTGGGGCTCAAGGGCACCGGCCGCGAATTGGCCAGCATGGGCGCCCAACTATTGACACTGCGCTTTGGCCGAGAAGACGAGAGTGAGGCCGACTTGGTGGGCCTGGACTTGGCCGCCCGCGCCGGCTACAACCCGGCGTCGGGCGTCACGCTGTGGCAAAAAATGATGAAGGCCAGCGAGGGGGCGCCCCCCGAGTTTCTCTCGACCCATCCTTCGGGCGACAGCCGCATTGAAGACATCCAACGCGTGCTGCGCAAGGTTGACCCGCTCTACGCCCGAGCCCCTAAGCCACCGAAGGTGTTTGGGCCGCCAGCGGCCTGACGTCTGCCAAGGCCTGGGCCACCGTGGCAGCGGCTTGCCGGCCTTGCGCGGGGGTGTGGCTGCTCATGGCCTGCATGCGCAAGCGGGCGCTGTGGCGAGGCACCGCCGGAAACTCCACCAAGTTTGCCAGCAGGTGACGCTGGCCCATCTCACGCACCGCCAGCCGCGCCCAACGCTCCTCGCCCAGCAGCACGGGCACGATGGGTGAGGCTTGGCCCAGCACGGTCAGTCCCTGTTGCGTCAAGGCCAGCCTCAGGGCTTGGACGGTCTGCATCAGCTGCTCGCGCCGCCACTCGCCTTCGACGCTGCGCACGATCTTCAGGCTTTGGTGGATCACGGCAATTTGCAGCGGTGACAACGCATTGCTGAAGGTGGCGGTGGCGGCGTAGTAACGCAGATATTCTTTGAGTGCGCGGCTGCGGCCCGCCACAAAACCTCCGTTGGACGCAAAGGTTTTGGAGAAGGCGCCGATCACCACGTCGATCTGCCCTTGCAGCCCCTGCAGACCGATCTGGCCCTGGCCGCCCGGCCCCAGCGCACCTAGGTCGTGGGCCACGTCGACCACCAGCAGCGCTTGGAACTCGTGCGCCAGGGCCTGCAAGGCCGCCAGGTCGGGCGAGTCCGCGTCCATGGAGAAGCAGCCTTCGGAGACCAGCAAGATGCCATTTCGGCTGTCGCTGCGGCGGATGCGCGCCAACAAGCGGCGCGCATGGGCTACGTCCAGATGACGATGCAAATGAACATGACGCGTCGCAGCCCGGGCACCTTCTTGCAGGCAGTTGTGCGCCAGCACGTCGATCACCACATGGTCGTCTGGGCGGACCAAGCCCTTGATGACGCCAAAGCCCGCCGCCCATCCAGTGGGAAACAACAACACCTGCGGTAGGCCCAGGAACTCGGCCAGGGCCTGCTCTAAGGCGAGGCCATCCCCCACATTGCCAGCCAATACGCAAGAGCCAGCGCTGTGAACGCCAAAGCGGCCCAGCGTCTCTCGGGCCGCTTCTTGCACCGCAGGATGAGAGGACAGCGACAGATAGTCCTGCGACGAAAAGTTCAAACCGCTCAGGTCGCGGCCATCTTGCTCCCGCAAGGTGGTGTGGGCCTGTGGTGGCGATTGCAGGCTGCGGCCAAAGGGCAGCAAGCCATGGGCCAAGCGGGTGGACTCCCACTGCTCAAAGGCGCGCGCCTTGCTGAGCAGGTCGGGTGAGGCTTGGGTCAAGAAATCAGCGGTGCTGCCCGTCAGCGCAAATTCCAAGTTGGGCAGGCGTGAAGACCCTTCTGCAAGGGCTGCAGGTTCATCCAAAGGCATGGTGAGTTCTCCCGGCGTTTTGTGGTGTGAATCGCCAGAAGATGTTGGCCGCAGGGGCTTGGCAGATCTGGCGCGACACCAGTGTCGCCAAGGGCATACCCCTTGCACAAGCTGTCAAATGACACAGGTGCTGGCGCGGGCCTCTCAGGTGTTGCCCACGTAGGGGTTGCTGCGGCGCTCGCGGCCAAAGCTGCTCTCCGGGCCGTGGCCGGGAATGAAGATGGTGTCATCGCCCATGGGCCACAGGCGCTCGGTGATGCTGCGGATGAGGGTGTCGTGGTCGCCACCGGGAAAGTCGGTGCGGCCAATCGAGCCCGCGAACAGCACATCGCCCACAAAACAGCGCGCCATCTCGGCCGAATGGAAGACCACATGCCCGGGGGTGTGTCCGGGGCAATGCCGCACGGCCACCGTCGAGTGGCCCAGGGTGACGCTGTCGCCATCAGCCAGCCAGCGGGTGGGAGTGAAGGTCTCGGCCTGCGGAAAGCCGAACATCTTGCTTTGCTGGGGCAGGCCGTCGATCCAGAACTGGTCGCCGGGGTGCGGCCCAATAATGGGCAGACCCAATTCGCGCGCCAGCGTGCCGGTGGCCCCAGCATGGTCGATGTGCGCGTGGGTCAGCCACAAGGCCGTGAGCTTGACGCCCAGGCGTTGGGCTTCGGCCTTCAGGCGCTCGCCCTCACCACCGGGGTCGATCAAGGCGCCCTCCATGGTCTGGTCGCACCAGATCAGCGAGCAGTTTTGTTGAAAGGCGGTGACGGGGATGGTGAGGTAGCGCAGCATGGGCAAAGGCTCAGCCTCTGCCCAAGTGCAGCGGCCGATAAAGGATCAGAACTGGTAGCTTACCCCGATCGACAACTGCGGCAGCGCCCGCACCTTGCCCACGCCGTCGCGCAACTCTTGAGTTTCGCGGTCCATGTCAGCTTGGCTGACTTGGCTCAGCAGCGGCCCTTCAACCCGGGTGGTGACGGTGGCTTTGCCGATAGAGGCGCCCAAGTCGGCCACAAAGCCCCAGCCGCTGTTGCCCATCTTGTGGCCCCAACCAATGCCGATGTAGGGCGTGGTTGAGGGGAACTTGATGTTGGCCACAAAGCGGTCTGCCGGGGTGGTGGGGTAGCTGGTGTTACCGATCTTGATAGGCGTGCCATCACCAAAGGCGGTGAGGTCGAACTTGGTGTCGTTCAAGGTCACGCCACCGGTCAGGCGAAAGCCACCCGAGACAAACCAGTCGGCAAACAGGCCGGTGCGGTTGGACTTGTAGTTGCCCTTGTAGTCGATGCCCTGCTGGGTGCCAGTCTTGTCGCGCGTGCCAATTGTGGCCAGGTCGGCGCGCAGGGTCACGGTGTCAGAGAGGGGTTGGGCGATGCCCAACATCACACCAGGAGCACCAATGGCGGCATAGGGCTCCGCGGCGGACGCGGTGGCGCAGAGGGCCAGTGTGGCGGCGGCGGCAACACAAAGGCGAGAGAAGGGCTGCATGGTGATCCTCAACGATGGGGTGGCAAAAAAAACGCCCTCGTGGGGGCGCTGCAGGCCAATGTAGCAGCGCTTTCTGACCCACTTCAGGTAGCAAAACGTGAAGTCGTCATGGATACGACGCCCTTAAGGTCACAGGATGTCGGCGGTGTGTGTGGATGTATCGCCGACCCCTAGGAAACCCCGTGGTTGTCTAGAGCTAAGCTTTTTGGGCACCTCACAGCGAAAAACCGTACTCCACCGTCAGCGGCGCATGGTCGCTGAACTTCTGCTGTTTGTAGATGGCGGCCGCATGCGTGTGCTCGGCCAATGGTGTTCATCGCCGCAAGGGAAGGCAGGCCTTGACTCTATGCTGTCCATCCACCCGTTCGAAGGACAACTGGCCTTGTAGCCGCAGTACGATCTGCTGAGAGATGGTCAGACCCAGGCCAAAGCCGGGTACTCCGCGGCTGGCATCACCTCTCGCAAAGGCCTCCAGAAGGGAAGCTTCGGCCCCTTGGGGGAAGCCAGGCCCCGCATCTGAGACACTCAAGATTGCTGTATCGCCTTGTTCAAAGACAGTTACCTTGACCGGGGGGCCGCCATGTTTGAGTGCGTTGTCCACGAGGTTGACGACCAAGCGTTCGATCAGCAGTCCGTGAGCGTGCGACATGCACAGACTGTGGGGGGCCAGCAAGCTGAGTTCGTGATGCGGGCGTGCAAACCCATTTACCGCATCTCGGGCGACGGCAGCGATGTCGACGCTCTGGTCAAGGGCCACGGAGCCGGTGCGGATGAATTCGAGGAAACTGGCGGTGAGCTGATCGGCCAGGTCCACATTACGAGTGATCGATGCCACACCCAGGGCGTTGTCGGGTGACTCAGGCAGCATTTCTGCGGCCAGGCGGATGCGCGCAAGTGGGCTGCGCAGGTCGTGCGAGACACCGGCCAACAGCAATGCGCGCTCACGCTCATTGCGTTGAAGTCGCTCAGACAGCTGCCTGTAGGCCGTCTCAATGGCGATCAGCTCAGGCGGTGCCTTGCGGCCCGGCATGGGCTGAAGCAACTCAATCGGTTGGATGCCCTGGCTTGCATGTGCTTGCATGTGCAGGCTCAGTGCCTTCAAGGGCTGCGTGACGCGACGCGTGAAGTGCCAGCTCACCGCAGCCACCAACAGGCACAGCAGTCCAAAGCCATAGAACACGCGCCTAGGCCAATGGGGGCGTCCTGCGAGGCTGTTGCTGCGCAGCCAGAATGGGGGCTTGTCGGCCACGGCGATGTGCACCCATATGACCAACTGACCTTGGGTGGTCTCGATCCGAACATCATTGACAGTCACACCATAGCGAGCCATCTCTTCGATGAAATAGGCCACGTTCGGCATGAGCGTGACTCTGGGCTTGAAGCCGGGCGGCAGTGCTTCATGGCGCGAGATGTCGCCATTGGGTTGGTGGGGCGCAGTGCTGGTGCTAGGCGGCTCTTGCGCTATGGCCAGTATGTGCTTGGCCCAAAAGGAGGCGTTCAACTGCACGTGTCCATCATTGCGCTCAATCACCAACAGCCCGCCAAAAATGATCAATGCGCAAGCCAGCAGCCCCACCTGCGCCAGCAGCAGACGCGAGAGCAGCGAGTCAAAGCGACTGAAGATAGTCAAGGCGTGGTTGGAGCAGAGGGTGTGGCCGCGTCATCACGCGGCACAAAGGCGTAGCCCTCGCCGCGCACGGTTTGGATCCAGTCGCACCCAGGCATGGCTTGCGCCAATCGGCGGCGCAGGCGCCCCACCTGCACGTCCACGGTCCGATCCAAGGGACGGTAGCCGCCTGCCTGCACCGTCTCGCTGAGTTGTTGGCGTGAAATGGGCTCGCCCGGTACGCGTGCCAGTTCAACCAGCAGCTTGAACTCGATGCTGGTCAGCGGGATGACCTGGCTACCGGCCAGCACCTCGCGGCGAATGAGGTGCACGCACAGCTGACCAAACTGCCATTGCACGGGGCTGCTGCTGGCAGTGTGCATTCTGCGGCGGATCAAGGCGCGCAGCCGCGCAACCAGTTCGCGCTTCTCAAATGGCTTCGGGAGGTAGTCGTCGGCACCCAACTCCAGTCCGAGTACGCGGTCGATGGGGTCGCCTCGCGCGGTCAGCATCAAGATGCCCAGTTCGGGGTGCGACTGACGCCAGCGCCGGCATAAGTCCATGCCATTGGCATCGGAGAGCATCACATCCAGCAGGACCACTTCCGGCAGGCCCAACGCGAGAGAAAGCTCGGCCTGCGCAGCGCTTAAGGCCGCCCGGGCGCTCCAGCCTTCACCCTCCACAAGGCGAACGATCATGGCCGACAACTCCGCATCGTCATCGACGATGAGCACCCTGGGTTTGGTCATCAAAGAGGTCAATGGAAAGTTTGAGCGGCATTCACTGCTCAGCATGCTACTCGATGGTCTCGTACTGCGACGTTCTGCGACCGGGTATGACAGGGCTGTCGCAAGACGTCACTAGACGTCTTCTCGGCGAGTGAGAACCTGAAGGAATTGCTGACACACTGTGTTCGAGCTCAGAAGAATAGTTTCTCAACCACGAACGAACTGCCGAGGAGATTAGGTCGTCCGCATTGCCTCAGCGTGCTATCCGGGGCTCGGCTGAGGTTCACTCCTCGTCAGGAAAAACAATCACCTCGAAAACGAGTCAGCCCTACGCAATAAATTCATGACGGCTGGCCCATGAAATTCATAGACACGTCCCGATGATTCATTTCGGACGGGCTTCTGAAATATGCAGACGATGGTTGGAAATGCCATGCTTGCATCAGGTTATGTAAATGTGGCACCAGTTTTAGTGGATCTGTTGCGACTAATTCAAATGTAAAATTCACTCAATGCATAGATGCATATTCTGAAGGATTAACCATGGGCTGTATTTGTGGGCCGATTACTGGTCTCTCAACTAGTTCGTCCAATTTGGAGGATGTGGTGTCAGGTTCCGAGATCGATCAGATTAGGCAACTTGGCGTCTCATCTGTGGAGATTAAGTTTCATGGCGGGACTGATGGGGGCGTATCTCCAAAAATCGCCGAAGGAGCTTTAACTGGTCATCCAGAGACGAAGTAAAGGTAAGTGAAGCCTTGCAACTGAGGGCGCCTATTGAGAAATGCGGGCAAGAAATTCTTCTTGCCCGCATTTTCGCCAAAAACTCAGAGGCCGAATTGCTGGATTCGACGATGAAGCCAGTTCAAAGGCATCCAATTATACGCAAACTTAGGTAAATCAATAAATTGGCAGGACTTCGAAAATGGGTTAAATCCAATCTATAAGTTGTGCATAATGAGATGGAATCAGAGGGTGGCGACCAGTATATATACTCATACCAAATTCTGATATAAATGTTATATCAGCATGACTCCAAGTAAGGCTCAAAACAGTAGAAATTTGTGTAGCTGCGGCATTAATTTTGATGCGTGAAATGAAAAATCTTGACATAGCGGAACCGATTGATAGATTGATTTCTATTCAGGCCGCAACGGCGCGTGCATACAAGTTAATCGAAGACTTAGGGCTTCATTATAAGGCGCGCGGTCGCCAGATCGGGACCTATTATAGAGCTGATTGCGAAATATACAGGGAAGACTGCCAAGTTGCGATTGCGAAAGGCTCTGGAAAAGGCACGCGAGAGACTGCGATTGTAGGTGCCGTGTGTGAGGCGTTAGAGTGCCTGAGCCTGACTGAAGATTATTTTTCCGCCAACAGAATAATTCTAAACTCACACTCGATTTTGGATCAAACGCCAGTCCGGTTCGAGCGACTCACGGATAGCATCCTGGCTGATAAGAACTGCCCTATGAGCTTTAGGCAATACAACCATGCAACAGAAGATAAGGCTTTGCTGTATCCCACGATATACTCGACGCCCTTCTACCATCGTTATGCCAGGGGCGAAGGCGATTTTTACGATTATATTAAACTCATGAGATATTCATCTTCAACTGGTGTATCTATAGGGGCGTGCTTAGATGAGGTGCTCGTTCATTCCATCAATGAATGCCTTGAGCGCGATGCATTCGGAATATTCTTGTTGACGACGTTTCTCAGAGGTGACCAACCAATCAGGGCAATCAATATAAACAGCTTGCCTCTCGATATTAAGTGTAGAGTTAAAGCACTAGAAGTTGCCATTGGCAGTGCGATAGGAATAATAGACCTTACGACTCCTGGCATCGGGATACCAGTGTTTTGTGCAATCAATCTGGATGATTGGAGTGAGGGAGGGTTTCCGACAATAAAAGGTTTTGGATGTTCTCCCGACAAGGACTATGCACTTGAACGCAGTGTTGCCGAGCTGGCCCAGTTTATTGCAATTTGCCAAGATGAGCCATCAACTACTAAGCAATATTATGACGGATTCTTGAGGGCTGAGCCTATCTACATTAATCAATGTGTGAGGTTCAATTTGGGGCCAATTCTGAGAACCAGGGGGGTTGACGTAGAGTATGATGAAATCGCCTCCCTTGAGGCAGGCCGCAGTGTGGCCGAGCAAGCGAAATTCCTAACTGAATATCTGAGTGGAAAGGGATTCGAAGTATATTTTTCAGAGAATATAAATTTCGATGATAAATTCCGAGTTGGACATGTTTTGATACCGAAACTGGAGCAGTTTTACATGAATGCTTTTGGCGGTGTTGTTTTGCCAAGAAAAAGTTGGTCTGAAATTCATATCTAGCGAGAGCTTGGGAAGCTCTGCACAAATCAGGCTGGTCCGGGCTAGCGCGGGCCTTGCAGATAGCTAATTGTCAAGCCCCGGGAGATCATTCACACGTTTTGTGAAGAGCTTGGGGTGTGAGGCGTGCCATTTTTTCAGGGCCTCGATGGGGGTCTGGTGGTTGAGGGCGCGTTGAGGAATTCGATGGTTGTAGG
>NZ_JBIKNQ010000026.1:0-59005 GCF_044358605.1 Ideonella sp. | reverse complement strand
CTCTCTGGGATCGAAGCCAGCAACTCGCTCAGGACAGCTCTGGCCTGAAGTAGCGGCCAGCTTCGAATCGGCCAATGATCACATGAGACGTGACACTTATTTACTCCGTTGGCAAGGAGGATTCCCACTGTGCCAAACGGACGGACTGACCAGTAGCCTGCCGTATGCTCAACCCCCTCACACGCGCCCCCCCGAGCCCCACCATGCAACTCACCCGCTTCACCGACTTTGGCCTTCGTGTGCTGATGTACCTCTGCACCCCGGCGCCGGATCAGCGGGAGCAGGCCGTCACGGTGGCGGAGATTGCGGAGCGCTTTGAGGTGTCGCGCCACCACCTCAACAAGGTGGTGCAGTTTTTGGCGCAGCAGGGCTGGGTGGTGACCACGCGGGGCAAGGGCGGGGGCTTGGCGCTGGCGCAGCCGCCCAGCCACTATCGGCTGGGGCAGCTCATTCGGACGTTGGAGGGGGAGTTGCCGCTGATCGACTGTGCCGAGCCGCCTTGCGCGCTGCACCGCCGTTGTGGCCTGAAGCCGCTGTTGGATGAGGCGCTGGACGCGTTTTATGCCGCGCTGGATGCGCACACGCTGGCGGACACGCACACGGCCAAGACGCAGCAGGTAATCCTCAGATTGCAGCGCAAGAGTGTGGCGGGGTGATCCCCGGCAGCAAAGTCATGCCACAGCACCAAAGACTGGCCGCCTTAGGCGCTTGTGATTGCTGGCTCACGCATTCAAATCTTTCAGCGCCTTCTTGTGATCAGCCAGGCCGCCAGCAGACTCGCTGCAATGTGAGTGGGCGCAAACTCATACCAGATGGGATGCTCTCCAGAAGCCATGCCACCCACGCCGCCTGATTCAAACATGTAGTAAATCCACCCTATCAAGCCGACAAGGCAGCAGGACCAATAGGGCTTCGTCCGAGATACACCGTACGAAATGAAAGCACCAACCAGAAACGATGCGAACGAAAAGAAAAGGTCGTATGCATAGAGTCGGGTGGACAAGGTGTCTGGCCCTTGGTACGCATGCCCCAAGGTGAGTTTGCTGGCCAACTCTGGCGAAATCCCCCAGGCCAGAATCAACGCGCAAGCCGCCCCGAGCGCCACTCCACTCAGGAGTCTTTTCCAACTGAAGCGAGGTACGGCTGTGACCATGCGTTCAACAATTGCGCTCAGCGGGCTGGAAAGTCGTCCGCTTCATACTGAACATGGAACTCATCAAAGCGTCAAGTCTCAAGGGTAAGCGCCACCTGTGTGCAAGCCAGTCAGGAGGTCGATTCGGAAGCTGTGCCAAGTGTCATCGAAGTGGCGCGCTTGACCAATCAATGCCTCGCTTTCAAGCACGACCCGGCCGATACCGTCCCACGCAATTCTGGCGCTAGTCCAGACACGCTGAGTGGAACAGTGGCGCTCGACGTCAATGTTGCTGATCGTCAGGAAGTCCGTGCCGCCTTCAGTTGGCAAGAGGCACATCACATCCCCTCCGAAGGCGAACAGCAGTTCCTTTCGATCTACGTCCACGACGTAACCTTGCCCGCCAGCGATGACAGCGACTCGCCCCGTTTGAAGCTCGTGAAAGGCGCTGTAGTAGCTGATTCCTGTCTGGAAGTTCCCAACCCAGGACTCCCCATTTTCAGGTTCAAACCTCAGAACATAGCCTTCTCTGAACGTGCTGATGCCAGGCAATGCTATCTGCACTGGATATGGTGGCTCCCCTGGTAAGCCTGGTAACTCTGTGACTGGCATGGTGGCGTTGCGTCGCTGTACGGCTCTGACAAGGCGGCAGAGCCATTGTGATGGGTGAGGCCTACAGCCCTTGGTCAGTGGTCGCCAAGTTTTGATCCTTCGACTCCAGCTTCAGCACCACGCACCGACTTGTCGCCCCCTCTCTGCGCCCGCAGCGCCCCTGGCGTTTGCCCCCACCAGCGCCGCACGGTGCGGCTGAAGTTGGAGGTGTCGGCATAGCCCAGGCGGGCGGCGATCTCGTCCACCGTCCACTGGGTGTGCTGCAGCATCCACAGGGCTTGGGTTTGGCGGGCTTGGTCCAATAACGTTTGAAACGAGGTGGCCTCGGCCGCAAGCCGCCGCATCAGGGTGCGGGGTGAAAGGCCCAGCAGCCCGGCCACTTCCACCAGGGTGGGGTAGCGGCCGTGTTCGACCCGGGCCAGGTGGGCGGCCACTTGTTGGCTCAGGCTGGGCGGGGCGTGTTGGGCCAGGGCTTGTTCGCAATCTCGGCAGGCGGCGGCGTGGGCCGTGGCATCGGCCCCCAAGACGGGCAGCGCCAGCAGCTTGGCCTGGGCCTCGACGGCCAAGGCGGGCTGGTCGAAGCGCCACTCCACGGGCGCAAAGCGCTGGTACTGGGCCACCCAGGGCGGGCGGGGGCCGGGCAGGCTCACCGCCAAGCCTGCGGGCAGGTGGCCGACGGCGGCTTCCACGATGCGCAGCATGGCGGCGGCCATGGTGTCTGCCATCACGCCGCGGGCGGCGCCCCAGGGCAGCAGCTCGGTGGCTTGCAGCCGCAAGCCTTGCGGCCCGGCCTGGGCCTGCCACAGCAGGGTGTCGTTGCGCAGGGCGGCATAGCGGCCCAGCACCATCAGCGCATGGCCCAGGGTGGGGGCGGTGACGGCCGCATAGCCCATGGGGCCATGGGCCGAGATCGGCGCTTGGCCGCCCAGGTCCAGCCCCAGCCAGGGCCGGCCCGAGGCCGCCACGGCCGCCTCCACCAAGCGCGACACGGTGGCTAACGTCAGCCCCGCCTCGCGCTGCAGCAGGCCCGGCCAGTCCAGGCCGGCAGCGGCCAGCACTTGGTCGCCGTCGATCTCGGCGTGCTGCAAGAGCATGCGCAGCAGCCGGGCATAGATGGCCGGGACTTGGGCTGTTCGGGCTGGATGGCTAGGGGGCTGCATGGAAGCGCTTTAGTTTTGTCACTTTATGACGATGCGGTGGCAGGCGCATCGGTGGTTGCCCACCACCCCCGCGCCCACACTGCGGGTCATCATCCTCCACGCTGTCATCACCCCCATGTCCACCACTTTTGAAATGCCCAGCGCGCCCCCACCGGCCTACCGGGACCGCAAGCGCCCGGCTTGGTTGATGTCGGTGTTCATGCCGGTGACGGCGACCTTGGGGCCGGTGTTGACCCTAGCCACCGGGCAGTGGGCGTGGCTGTGGCTGCCGCTGGCCCTGAATTACCTGGGCATTGCGCTGATGGACGCGCTGCTGGGGGAAGACCTCTCCAACCCGCCCGAGCATGAGGTGCCGCGCCTGGAGGCCGAGCGCTATTACCAGTGGGTGACCTGGGCCACGCTGCCGGTGCTGTGGGCGACCATGTTGTTTTGCGTGTGGTTTGTGGCCCGCCACGAGCTGCCCTGGCATGGCTGGTTGGCCATGGTGCTGGTGGGCGGCGCAGTGGGCGGCTATGCCATCAATTTGGCCCACGAGTTGGGCCACAAGCGCAGCGCGGGCGAGCGCTGGCTGGCCAAACTGGCGCTGGCGCCTTATGGCTATGGGCACTTCACCATCGAGCACAACCGGGGCCACCACCGCGATGTGGCCACGCCAGCGGACCCGGCCTCTTCACGCATGGGCGAAAGCATTTGGCGCTTTGCACTGCGCGAGTTGCCGGGCACCGCCCGCCGCGCCTGGGTGCTGGAGCGCAAGCGGCTGGAGGTTGACGGCTTTGCGCTGTGGTCTTGGCGGAACCAGATCTTGCAGCCTGCGGCGGTGACGCTGCTGCTGTGGGCCGCCCTGGCGCTGTGGCTGGGGGTGGGCGTGTTGCCCTATGTACTGGCCAGCTCGGTGTGGGCCTGGTTTCAGCTGACCAGCGCCAACTATGTGGAGCACTACGGCCTGCTGCGCCAAACCGATGCGCGCGGCAAGCCCGAGACCTGCAAGCCGCACCACTCTTGGAACAGCAACCATGTGTTCAGCAACTGGGTGCTGTTCCACCTGCAGCGCCACTCCGACCACCACGCCCACCCGCTGCGGCGCTATCAGTCGCTGCGCGACTTTCCTGATCTGCCGCGCCTGCCCAGCGGCTACTTCGGCATGTTCTTGCTGGCCTATGTGCCGCCGCTGTGGTTTGCGGTGATGAACCCGCGCTTGCTGGCCACCGTGGGCCACGACGCCAGCCGCATCAACTTTTGCCCGCGACAGCGCGAGGCGCTGATGGCGCGCTACGGCCTCATTCCGTTTCCCAATCAGTCGGGTCTAGGCGCAAAGCCGAAGACAGTGCTTGAGCACGGCGAGGCGAAGCAACAACGACACGACTGATTGAGAAGCGGAATCAGCGGTAGAAGGCTTCGACGGCGCCCTTGAGCTTGACGGTGATGGGCTTGCCCTTGCGGTCCACCGTCTTGCCCACAGGCACGCGGATCCAGCCTTCGGAGATGCAGTACTCCTCCACATCGAAGCGCTCTTTGCCGTTGAAGCGGATGCCGATGTCGTGCTCAAAAATTGCCGCCACGTGGTGGGGGCTCTTCGGGTCCACCGACAGGCGGTCGGGCAGGGTGGGTTTGTCGGCGGCGGGGGTGCTGGAGGGTGCGCTGGCGTCGGTCATGGTGTGAGTGAAGATGAATCAGAGAGGGGTTCAGTCGGCCAGGCCGGCAAAGACGTTTTGCACGTCTTCGTTGGCGTCCAGCGCGGCCAAAAAGGTTTCCACCTCGTCGAGCTGCTCGGCCGTGAGGCTGCTGGCGGCGACGGGGTTTTTGGGCTTGTAGCCGAGTTTGGCAGACAGCACGGTGAAGCCTTGCGCGGGCAGGGCGCGGCTCACCAAGTCCAGGTCGGTCGGGTCGGTCAAGAACAGCGTGGCGCCGTCTTCGCCGGGCTCCAGGTCTTGCGCGCCGGCCTCGATGGCGGCCATGTCGGCGTCGGCGCCCGGGGTGGTGGGCTCGGCTTCGATCAGGCCCAGGTGCTCAAAGTCCCAGGCCACCGAGCCCGAGGTGCCCAATTGCCCCTTGCGGAACAGCACCCGCATGTCGGACGCCGCGCGGTTGACGTTGTCAGTCAGGCATTCCACCATCACCGGCACGCGGTGCGGCGCAAAGCCTTCATACAGCGCGTACTCAAAGTGCACGGTCTCGCCGGTCAGGCCCGCGCCCTTTTTGATAGCGCGGTCTAGCGTGTCTTTGGGCATAGAGACCTTGCGGGCCTGCTCCACCACCAAGCGCAGCTTGGAGTTGGCGGCTGGGTCAGCCCCATTGCGCGCGGCAATCATGATGTCTTTGGCCAGCTTGCCAAACAGCCGCCCTTTGGCATTGGCCGCCAGGTCTTTGTGCTTTGCTTTCCATTGCGCGCCCATCGCTCGCTCCTCAAGTGCTTGTGCTGTGCCAGTCAGGCCGGGGTCCAAGGCCCCTGGCATGTGGCGGGCGGTGGTGGCGGGAAGAGGGGGATTTTAGGCGCCGCCACTGCTCCCCAAGATGCGGCCCAAGAAGCCCTGCTAAACTAGTCAGAGTTCTAGTCAGATGGAGAGCGCAATGCAATCCTGGCCTATTCAAGACGCCAAGGCGCGGTTCAGCGAGTTCTTGGAAACCTGTCTGGCTGAAGGCCCGCAGATGGTGACCAAGCGCGGCAGCGAGGCTGCTGTGCTGGTGCCCGTGGCGGAATGGAAGCGCCTGCAGGCCGCCGCCCGCCCTTCTTTGAAGCAACTGCTGCTGACCCCAGAAGGCCGAGGTGAGCTGACGCTGCCTGCGCGCGGCCGGGCGCAGAGGCGCCCCATTGACCCGCTGGCCTGAGCACGATGTATCTGCTGGACACAAACGTCGTCTCTGAACTGCGCAAGCCCAAGCCGCACGGCGCGGTGCTGGCTTGGCTGCAGGCGGTGGACGAGCCGCTCTTGTTTTTGTCGGCCGTCACCGTGGGCGAGATTCAAGCCGGGATTGAACTCACCCGAGAGCAAGACCCGCCCAAGGCCGAGGCGCTGGAGGCGTGGCTGGCCCAAGTGGCCACCGCCTACAACGTGCTGCCCATGGACGCCCTCGCCTTCAAAGCCTGGGCGCAACTCATGCACCGGCAGTCCAACACCCTCATGGAAGACGCGATGATCGCCGCCACCGCCAAGGTCCACGGCCTGACGGTCGTCACCCGCAATGTGGCGGACTTCAAGCATTTTGAGGTGCCTGTGCTCAATCCCTTCAAGCCGCAGGCCTGACGCGCCGAAAACACCGCATGTGCCGTCTTGCCGCCTACTTGGGTGAGCCGCTCTTCTTGGAAGAGCTGATCGCCAAACCCCGCCACTCGCTGATGCGGCAGTCGCTGCGCGCGGAAGAGGCCAAGATCGTCACCAATGGCGACGGCTTTGGCATTGGCTGGTATGGCGAGCGCGAGCAGCCCGGCGTCTACCGCGAGGTGATGCCCGCCTGGAGCGACGACAACCTGCTGGCGCTCTCCCAAACGCTGACTTCGCGCCTGTTTTTTGCCCATGTGCGCGCCGCCACGGCGGGCGGCATTGCACGGCAAAACTGCCACCCCTTCCGGCTGGGCCGCTACCTGTTCATGCACAACGGCCAGATCGGCGGCTACCCCCTGCTGCGCCGCAGCCTAGAAGCCCAACTGCCCGACGAGCTCTATGCCGAGCGGCGCGGTGGAACAGATTCAGAACTGCTTTTCTTGCTGATGCTGGCCCGCATCCACAGCGGCACCCCAGCTGAAGACGCCGTGCTGCAGGTGCTGGATGACACCATGGCCTTGATGCGCGAGCGCGGCGTAGAGGCCCCGCTGCGCTTTGCCGCCGTACTAGCCGACGGCGAGCGCCTGCATGCCTTTCGCATTGCCAGCGACGCCCAGCCGCCCACGCTTTACCTGCGCCGCTGCGCCAGCGGCACCATCATCGCCAGCGAGCCGCTGTGCGAAGACGAGCCGGGCTGGCAGATGCTGCCGGATGGGGCGGTGGTGACAGTAGAAGCTGGCGAAGCCGGGGTGCGGATGCGGCGGCATGAGGTGGGCGTGGTGGTGTGAGCGGGGCGGGATCTTGTTGGCCCGAATAGATCGGTGTATAAACACCCAAACACCCGTCTATCGGAGCACCCCATGAGTTCAGTCCGCTGGAACATCGCTGTGTCGCAAGACATTGACCAATCCGTGCGCATGTTCATCGCAGCCCAAGGCGGTGGGCGTAAAGGCGATCTGTCGCGGTTCATTGAAGAGGCGGTGAGGGCCTATCTGCTGGAACAAGCGGCCGAACAGGCCAAAGCAGCCGCCAGCAATATGAACGAGGTGGACCTGAACAATTTGGTCGACGAAGCCGTGCAGTGGGCGCGTGAACATTGATTGACGGAGCGGCTCGGCCATGCGGGTCATCCTCGACACCAATGTGCTGCTCGGTGCCTTGATTTCGCCGCTTGGTCCACCCGATCGCCTCTACCGCGCCTGGCGTGCCGCCAAATTTGAGCTGGTCACCTCCAGCCATCAGCTGGATGAGTTGAAGCGCGCCAGCCGCTATCCCAAGCTCAAAGCCATCCTGCCGGCCCACCGTGTGGGCACCATGGTCAACAACCTGCACCGCGCCCTGGTGCTCCAAGCCTTGGCTCCCCTACCCGAGAGCATGGAGCCCCAAGACCCCAACGACGCCTTTCTGCTGGCCATGGCCTTGGCGAGTGAGGCTGACTATTTGGTCACCGGGGACCGGCGCGCCGGGCTGCTGCAGCTGCGCAGCATCGGGCGTACACGCATCGTCACGCCTAGCATCTTTTGCACAGAGGTGCTGTAGAAGCTTCACCCCGGGGCGCGCCTTGGGGGCGGACGGTCAAGGATGCGGGTTGCAGCATGAGGATCAGGCATCCAAGAACGGGTTGAGCAGCGGTACACCGCAATCGGCGAAGTCCGCGCTGTTGCGCGTCACCACGGTCAGGCCATAGACCAAGGCTGTGGCGGCGATCTGCTTGTCCAGTTCATGTTGCGGATGCGGCACGCGCAGGCGACCCCAAACCTGGGCTGCCTCAGGTCCAAAAGGGAGGATGTTGGCCTGATAGTCCGTGAGGACGCCTTGAAGCCAAGTGTCAAGGAGCTGGGCCTGAGAAAGATCCCCTCGGTAGCGGATCTGCTCCACGCCCCGACGAAGTTCACCGACCGTGATGACGGACAGGTAAAGCGGATGCACCGCTTCACGCGCTGTCTCGAAGAAGGCCCTCACGCCTGCATGCGCTCGGCCTGCTTTGCGCAACTCGCTGATGACGTTGGTGTCAATCAAATACATGGGGCGCGGGTGCTGACGCCGGGGCGCGGGCAAAGTCTTCGTCGCGCCCCACGGCGGGGATGCTCATCAACACCTCCGCAAAGCTCTTGGCACGGGGATGCAAGAGCGCAGCCTCCAAGATGGCGCGGTGCTCGGCCTCCGCGCTGCGGCCATGTCGGCTGGCCCGCTGCTTGAGCGCCTGCGCCACGGCGTCATCGACGTTTCTCACCAGTAGATTGGCCATACAAAGTCCTCAGGACGCAAATTGCTATCAATGATAGCGCGGCAGGTCTTGGGTCAACAAGCCCCCACAGGCCACCCCGTACAAACCCCCAAATTACTTTAGAACTAAACCTTTTACATTGCAGCAATTGCGCTGCCTGAGCCTGCCCGCGTTGTGCGGGTGGGCAGGGTGTGCACGGATGGATGGAGGCTGCATGAAGATCGTCTGCATTGGCGGGGGCCCGGCGGGGCTGTACTTTGGGCTGTTGATGAAAAAGCTCAACCCGGCCCACGACATCACGGTGGTGGAGCGCAACAAGCCCTACGACACCTTTGGCTGGGGTGTGGTGTTCTCGGACGCCACCATGGACAACATGCGGGTGTGGGACCCGGTCTCGGCGGCCGAGATCCAGCAGGCCTTTAACCACTGGGACGACATCGAGACCCACATCAAGGGCGAGGTCATCCGTTCGGGCGGCCATGGCTTTGTGGGCATTGGGCGCAAGAAGCTGCTGAACATCTTGCAGGCGCGCTGCGAGGCCCTGGGTGTGAAGCTGGTGTTCGAGGCCGATGTGCAGTCGGACGAGGACTACCCCGACGCCGACCTGATCATTGCCAGCGACGGCATCAACTCGCGCATCCGCGGCCGCTATGAAGCGGTGTTCAAGCCCGACATCGTCACCCGGCCCAACCGCTACATCTGGCTGGGCACCAAGCGCCTGTACGACGCCTTTACCTTCTTGTTCGAGAAGACCGAGCACGGCTGGTTCCAGGCCCATATCTACAAGTTTGACGAGACGACGTCGACCTTCATCGTCGAGTGCCCCGAGCATGTGTGGCAGGCCCACGGGCTGGACCAAGCCGACCAGGCCCAGAGCATTGCGTTTTGCGAAAAGCTCTTTGCTCAGAACCTGCAAGGCCATGCGCTGATGACCAATGCGCGGCACTTGCGCGGCTCGGCTTGGTTGAACTTTCAGCGGGTCAAGTGCGAGCAGTGGTCGCACTTCAACGGTCGCTCGCATGTGGTGCTGATGGGGGACGCGGTGCACACCGCGCACTTTGCGATTGGCTCGGGCACCAAGCTGGCGATTGAAGACGCGATTGAGCTGACCCGGCAGTTCAAAGAGTTGGGTGACGCGCCCGCACACATCCCCGACGTTTTGGCCCGCTACCAAGCGCTGCGCGCGGTGGATGTGCTGCGCCTGCAGAACGCCGCCTGGAACGCGATGGAGTGGTTTGAGGCTTGTGGCGAACGTTATTGCGACCAGTTGCCGCCGCCGCAGTTTGTCTATTCCATGCTGACCCGCAGCCAGCGCATCAGCCACGAGAACCTGCGCCTGCGCGGCAAGGCTTGGCTGGAGGGCTATGAGCGCTGGTTTGCGGCGCAAGCGGGGCTGAATGTGCCGCAGGCCGTGCCGCCCATGTTCACGCCCTATACGGTAAAAGGCACGACCCTGAAGAACCGCGTGATGGTCTCGCCGATGGCCCAGTACTCCGCCGTGGACGGCCTGGTGGGCGATTACCACCTGGTGCACCTGGGCGCGCGCGCCCTGGGCGGCGCCGGGCTGGTGATGGTGGAGATGACCGCGCCCAACGCCGAGGGCCGCATTACCCCCGGCTGCCCGGGGCTTTGGAATGACGCGCAGCAAGCCGCGTTCACGCGCATCGTCGATTGGGTGCACCAGCACAGCAGCGCCAAGATCGCGCTGCAGTTGGGGCATGCCGGGCCTAAGGGCTCGACCTGCGCGCCCTGGCAGGGCGGCGGCATGGACCAGGCCTTGCCTGCAGGCGGCGCAGAGGACAACTGGCCGCTGCTGGCGGCCTCTGCCCAGCCCTATTTGCCCGATGGCCAAGTGCCCCGCGCCATGACCCGCGCCGACATGGACGCGGTGCGCGACACGCTGGTGGCCAGCACCCGCCGCGCCGCCGAATGTGGCTTTGACTGGTTGGAGCTGCACTGTGCCCACGGCTACTTGCTGTCGAGCTTCATCTCGCCGCTGACCAACCGGCGCGAAGACGACTATGGCGGCTCGCTGGAGAACCGCCTGCGCTACCCGTTGGAGGTGCTGCGCGCAGTGCGTGCGGCCTGGCCGGCCCAGCTGCCGCTGTCGGTGCGCATCTCGGCGCACGACTGGGTGGAGGGCGGCATCACCCCCGACGACGCAGTGGCCATGGCCCGCGCCTTCAAGGCGGCGGGGGCCGACATGATCGACGTATCTTCCGGCCAGGTCAGCCCGGCGCAAAAGCCGGTCTATGGCCGCATGTTCCAAACGCCGTTTGCCGACCGCGTGCGCCAAGAGGCGGGCATTGCCACCATTGCAGTAGGCGCCATCAGCGAGGCCGACCATGTCAACAGCATCATCGCGGCCGGCCGGGCCGACCTGTGCGCCGTGGCCCGCCCGCACTTGGCCAACCCGGCCTGGACACTGACCGAGGCCGCCAAGATCGGCTACACGCCGGTGGAGTGGCCGCGTGCCTATGTGTCGGGCAAATCGCAGATGGAAAGCCTGTTCGCCCGAGAGAAGGCGCAAGCCGCCGCCGTGCCCGGCTTGAGTGCCGCCGAGCAAGCCAACCGCGCAGCGGGGTTGTGAGATGAGCGTCAGCCGACATGCCCTGATCACCGGCGCCAGCCGAGGCATCGGTGCCGCCATTGCCCAGGCCTTGGCAGCGCAAGGTGACAGGCTGACCTTGGTGGGCCGCAGCGAGGCGGGTTTGCGCGCCTTGCAGGCCCAACTGCCGCAGCCCGAACAACATGGTTGGGCCGTGGCCGATGTGGCCGACGAAGCCGCGGTGGCAGCGGCCTTTGCAAAGGCTCGCAGCGAACGCGGCGAGGTGGCCGTGCTGGTGAACAACGCGGGCCAGGCCGAGAGCGCACCGCTCACCAAGACCAGCCTGGCGCTGTGGCAGCAGATGTTGGCCGTTAACCTGACCGGCACGTTTTTGTGCACCCGCGAGGCGCTGCCCGCCATGCAGGCCGCTGGTTGGGGCCGCATCATCAATGTGGCCAGCACGGCCGCCCAGCGCGGCTATGCCTATGTGGCGGCCTATGCGGCGGCCAAGCATGGGGTGCTGGGCCTGACGCGATCCGTCGCCCTGGAGGTGGCGCGCAAGGGCATCACCGTGAATGCCGTCTGCCCGGGCTACACCGAGACCGACCTGCTGCGCGAGAGCATTGCCAATGTGGTGGCCAAGACGGGCCGCAGTGAAGCCGAAGCCCGCGCCGAGTTTGCCAAGAGCAACCCGCAACAGCGCTTGGTGCAGCCCGATGACGTGGCCGCCATGGTGGCCTGGTTGGCCAGCGACGCGGCCGTGGCCATCACGGGCCAAGCGCTGTCCGTCAGCAGCGGGGAGGTGATGTGAGCACGGCTAAGAAGCTCAAGGCCGCTGCGGTGCCCGCAGGCTCGGGCCTGGAGGCTCGGGTGGTGGCCAGCGATCATGCGGCGCTGAAGCTGTGGCTGCGCTTGCTGTCCAGCACGCGCGAGATCGAAGGCGAGATCCGCAAGCGGCTGCGCGAGCAACACGGCGTCTCGCTCGCCCGCTTTGACTACCTGGCTCAGTTGCACCGCCGCCCCGAGGGCCTGCGCATGCGCGAGCTCTCCAAGGCGCTGATGGTGACCGGCGGCAATGTGACGGGCCTGACCGACGAGCTGGAACGCGAAGGCCTGGTCACTCGCCTGGCAGACGCGGCCGACCGCCGCGTTTGGGTGGTGCGGCTGACGCCCGAGGGCCAACGCAGCTTTGAGGCCATGGCGGCCGAGCACGAGGGCTGGATCGTCGAGCTTTTTGCGGGTTTGTCAGTGCCGGAGCTAAAGCAAATGTATGGCCTGCTGGGCTCTTTGCGCCAGCATCTCCAAGATAACGACTCTGTTGAGTGAGCAACACATCATGTCAGACACCACCTCTCCCCACGCACCCCACCTGGCTCAACTGCATGACGGCAACCGCCGCCCCATGGCCGACTATGCGGCCCAGCACTTTGCCGTGACCTGCGAGGGCGGCGTGGCCACCGTGGTGCTGAACCGGCCCGAGCGCAAAAATCCGCTGACCTTTGCGTCGTATGCCGAGCTGCGGGACTACTTCCGTGCCCTGGCCTATGCGCCGGACGTGCATGCGGTGGTGGTGACCGGGGCCGGGGGTAACTTCTGCTCGGGTGGTGATGTGCACGAGATCATCGGCCCGCTGCTGCAACTGCCCACCCATGAGCTGCTGATGTTCACGCGCATGACGGGCGATTTGGTCAAGGCCATGCGGGCCTGCCCGCAGCCCATCGTGGCGGCAGTGGACGGGGTGTGTGCCGGGGCCGGGGCCATCGTGGCCATGTCCTCGGACCTGCGCTTGGGCACGGCGCGCAGCAAGACCGCGTTCTTGTTCAACCGCGTGGGCTTAGCCGGTTGCGACATGGGCGCCTGCGCCATCCTGCCGCGCCTCATCGGCCAGGGCCGCGCGTCGGAGCTGCTCTACACCGGCCGTGCGCTGAAAGGCGAAGAGGGCGAACGCTGGGGCTTCTTCAACCGCCTGGTGGAACCCGAAGGACTGCTGGCCGAGGCCCAGGCTTTGGCCCAGAGTGTGGTGGCCGGGCCAACCTTTGCCAACGGCATCACCAAGACCATGCTGCACCAGGAATGGGCGATGACGATTGAGCAGGCCATCGAGGCCGAGGCTCAAGCGCAAGCCCTGTGCATGCTGACCCAAGACTTCCGCCGCGCTTATGAGGCTTTTGTGGCCAAGCAGGTGCCTGTGTTTGTGACGGGCAAAGAAGGCTAAGGCCTTTAAGACCGCCACAGAGACACAGAGGCACAGAGAGAAATTGCTAAGGGGTGAGGACGATGAGTACAGGGCTTGAGCACACGAGTTGGCCGTTTTTTGAGGGGCGGCATGGGGAGTTGGCGCATGCTGTCGATGCGTGGGCAGCAGCCACCTTGCCCACACTGCCGCATGAGGACATGGCCTTGGGCGCGCGGGCGGCGGATGAGGCCTGCCGCGCCCGGGTGAAGGCGCTGGGCCAAGCGGGCTGGCTGCGGCATGCGGTGGGCGGCACGGCCTGGGGCGGCGTGGGCGAGGCCATAGACACCCGCAGCATCTGCTTGCTGCGCGAAACCTTGGCCCGACACGACGGCCTGGCCGACTTTGCCTTTGCCATGCAGGGCCTGGGCTCTGGCGCCATCAGCCTGGCCGGTGACGATGCGCAAAAAGCCCGCTGGCTGCCAGCCGTGGCACGGGGCGAAGCCTTGGCGGCCTTTGCGCTCTCTGAGCCTGACGCGGGCTCAGACGTGGCCGCCATGCAATGCGCGGCCCGGGTGGAAGGCGACACGGTGGTGCTGAATGGCGAGAAGACCTGGATCTCCAACGGTGGCATTGCCGACTTTTATGTGGTGTTTGCGCGCACGGGTGAAGCGGCTGGATCGCGTGGAATCTCCGCCTTTGTGGTCGAGGCGGGCACCCCCGGCTTTGAGGTGGCCGAGCGCATTGCCGTCATCGCGCCGCACCCGCTGGCGCGGCTGCGCTTCAGCGATTGCCGCATTCCCTTGAGCCACCGCATTGGCGGCGCGGGCGAAGGCTTCAAAGTGGCGATGCGCACGCTGGATGTGTTCCGCACCTCGGTGGCGGCGGCTGCCCTGGGCTTTGGCCGCCGGGCGCTGCAAGAAGGCTTGCACCGCGCCAAGACAAGGCCGATGTTTGGTGGCGTGCTGGCCGACTATCAACTGACCCAAGCCAAACTGGCCGACATGGCCACCACGCTGGACGGCGCGGCCCTGCTGACTTACCGTGCCGCCTGGCTGCGCGACCAAGGCCGCAATGTGACCAAAGAAGCGGCGATGGCCAAAATGGCCGCTACCGAGGGCGCACAGCAAGTGATTGATGCAGCCGTGCAACTCTGGGGCGGGCGTGGCGTGGTCAGCGACGAGCCGGTCGAGCGCCTCTACCGCGAGATCCGCGCCCTGCGCATCTACGAAGGCGCGACGGAAGTGCAGAAACTGATCATTGCCCGAGAACTCCTCAAAACCTGAGCCCACAGACCCACTCTTCTCTGTGCCTCTGTGTCTCTGTGGCGGTCTTCATTAGACGCCCCCTTCGAGAAGGACAACCCCATGCCCTCTGCCCACCTCGACACCTTCACCAAAGACCACCTGCCACCGCCCGAGCAGCAGCCCCATTACCTGTTTGACCTGCCCGAGCTGCAGTTTCCAGAGCAGCTCAACTGTGCGGTAGAACTGCTGGACAAAGCCGTGCGCGAAGGCCGCGGCGCAGCCCCCTGCATCCACGCGCCCAGCGGCGAGGGCACGCTGACCTGGAGCTATGCCGAGCTGCAAGAGCGAGCCAACCGCATCGCGCAAGTGCTGGTGCAAGACATGGGCTTGGTGCCCGGCAACCGCGTGCTGCTGCGCGCCCCCAACAACCCCATGCTGGCGGCCTGCTGGTTTGGGGTGATCAAGGCCGGTGGCGTGGCCGTGGGCACCATGCCGCTGCTGCGGGCCAAAGAGCTGGGGGTGATGATTGAGCGCGCCCAAATCAGCCACGCCTTGGTGGACGCCGCCTTGTTGGAAGAGTTCAACTTGGTGCTGGCCCAAGACAATGCCCGCACGCTGACCCAGTGGCGCAGCTTTGAAGGGCGCGGGCAGGGCGGCACGGTGCAATCCCTGGAGGCCGACATGGCGCGGCACAGCGGCATGTTCAGTGCGGTGAACACCGCCGCGGATGACACCTGCTTGCTGGCCTTCACCTCCGGCACCACCGGCGTGCCCAAGGCCACCATGCACTTTCACCGGGACGTGATGGCCATCTGCGCCTGCTGGCCGCCGCATGTGCTGCGGGCCACTGCCAGCGATGTCTTCATTGGCAGCCCACCGCTGGCCTTCACCTTTGGTTTGGGCGGCATGCTGCTCTTTCCCATGAGCGTGGGTGCCAGCACCGTGCTGCTGGAGAAGGCCGCGCCGCCCAACTTGCTGGAGGCCATCGAACGCTTCAAGGCCACGGTGCTGTTCACCGCGCCCACCAGCTACCGGGTGATGGCGCCGCAGGCAGCGGCCTTGAAGCTCTCCGCCGCGCACGGCGGCTCGCTGCGCAAATGCGTGTCGGCGGGCGAGGCCCTGCCCGCCAGCACCCGCGCGTTGTGGAAGGATGCGACAGGCATTGAGATGATCGACGGCATAGGCTCCACCGAGCTGCTGCACATCTTCATCTCGGCCGACGAGGCCACGGCCCGGCCCGGCGCCACCGGCAAAGCCATCCCGGGCTACCAAGCTTGTGTGGTGGACGAGCACATGCAGCCGGTGCCGGTGGGCCAGGTGGGCAAGCTGGCCGTCAAGGGGCCGACAGGCTGCCGCTATCTCGACGACGAGCGCCAGAAGAACTATGTGCGGGACGGTTGGAACCTGACGGGCGATGCCTATGTGATGGACGCCGACGGCTACTTCCACTACCAAGCGCGCACCGACGACATGATCATCTCGGCGGGCTACAACATTGCCGGCCCCGAAGTGGAAGAAGCTTTGATGCAGCACCCGGCCGTGGCCGAATGCGGCGTGATCGGCGCGGCCGACGCCGAGCGCGGCCAGATCGTCAAAGCCTTTGTAGTGCTGCGCCCCGGCCACGCCAACGACGAGGCCATGGTGCGCACGCTGCAAGACTTTGTGAAAGCCACCGTCGCGCCCTACAAATACCCCCGCGCCATTCAGTTTGTGACGGAGCTGCCCCGCACCCAAACCGGCAAGCTGCAACGCTTCCGCTTGAAGGATCTTTGATGGATACCGCCACAGAGACACAGAGGCACAGAGGAAAAACAGCCATGAGCTTTCCATGCACTTCTCTGTGTCTCTGTGCCTCTGTGGCGGTCTTCAATCTTCAGTCTTCACCTCAAAAGGACATTGAATGACGATTCACACCACTCTCTTGCCCGAAGGCTGGCCTCGGCCCAAGGGTTATGCCAATGGCATCTCGGCCCAAAGCGGCCGCTTGGTTTTTGTGGCGGGCATGGTCGGCTGGGACGCACAAGGCGTGTTCCACAGCGACGACTTCGCCGCTCAAACCCGCCAAGCGCTGCTCAACGTGCTGGCCGTGCTGCGCGAGGCCGGTGCAGGCCCCGAGCACATGGCCCGCATGACCTGGTATGTGACCAACAAGACCGAGTACTTGGGCGCGCTGCGCGACGTGGGCCAAGCCTATCGCGAGGTGATGGGCGCCCACTACCCGGCCATGGCGGCGGTGGAGGTGGCGGGCCTGATGGAAGACCGCGCTAAAGTTGAAATTGAGGTGACGGCGGTCGTTCCCTGAACACCGGCCTTAAGCGGCGCGCTGGCGCAAGGCCTCCACCGCCAGGCGGCCGATGGCGTCTGAGGCCAGGGGGCTGTCGCCTGACACCAGCAATCGATCTTGGTGCACGCGGCCGCTGATGTCGGTGTTCAAGATCTTCATGCCCTGAGCGGTGAGCCGCTCGCCCATGTACCAGGGCATGGGCCCGGGCACATAGCCGATGGCCGGGGTCTGGCGGTCCAGCGCATCGGGAAAGGCACACAGCTCATAGCCCTGGAAGGCAAAGGGCTCGCCTTCGGCGCCGACCTGAGCGGCCAGCAAACTGGCCGGTCCGTGGCACAACGCAATCACCAACTTGTCACGCTGAACGGCCCAGCGCAAGACCTGGCCCAACTCTGGGCTCTGCGGCAGGCCCAGCATGGCACCATGCCCACCGGGCAGGAACACGCCCAGGTAGGGCGAGTCCGGGCCCAATGCCCGGGCCACTACGTCCGACAGGCGCAGCGGGTTTTCCAGCTTTGGCAGGTATTTTTGGTGGGTGCTGAGCACAATGTCGTCTTCCCCAGGCATGGCCCACATCTCCAGCTTGACGCCTTGGCCGCTGACGGTGGCCACATCTACTTGGAAGCCGGCTTGGTCGATGTGATAGAGCGGCAGCAGTGTTTCCACCGGATGGTTGCCGGTGGAGAATTTGCGGCCATTGGCCATGGTCATGTAGCGCTCATCGGCGCCCACCATCAGTACCTTCCAGCGGCCACCGGGGTTGGCGTTTTCATAACGCACGGCTTGAGCACCTGTTTTGGCCGATGTGAATTGGCTCAAGGAATAGGGAGAAGGAAAGAAGGCGTTGTACTCGGCGCGGTCAGGGCTAGGGTTTTGGTCTGGATGGGCGTCGCTCATGATGAGTTCCGAGGTTGATCGTTGAAGCCCGTGATTGGACTCAGGCCTGCTGGGCCTGTGAATACCTGATCGCCCACAGGGCATGCCTGATCCTCCAAGCTCACCTCGTCCGATACGGACTCAGCGATACAGTGGCGCCTATGACCTCTCCCGAGATTGATCTCTTTGTGCGTCACCTGCCCGAGCCGGGTGTCCGCGCCTTTCCAGCGTTGGGGCTGAGCCTGTTGCACAGCCACAGCCAGCAGGCGCCCAGCAACGCTTGGCATGAGCCGTCGCTGGTGTATGTGTTGCAAGGCAGCAAGCACGGCCAACTGGGTGGCCAGCGCTTTGCCGTGGGCGCGGGGGAAGTCCTGCTGATCCATCTGCCCCAAGTGATGAGTTGCGAGACCAGCCTGATCCAGGACCAGCCCTTCTTAGCGCTGGCCTTGTCCATCGACATGGACCTGGTGGCGGAGTTGCTGCTGAGTGGCAGCGCTCTGAGCGAGATGCCTCCACGAGAGCCAAGCTCACAAGCCGTTGCAACGCAAAGCCAGGGCGACAGATTGGCCCTTGCGCGTTTGCTCTCGGCTCTGGACTCACCCATGGACCAACACATCTTGGGGCCAGCGCTGCGCCGGGAGTTGCATCACCACGCCCTGTGCAGCCCCATGGGAGCGGTGCTGCGACAAATGGTGAACGAGGGCTCCAGAGCTTGGGTCTTGTGGCGGGTGGTGCAGCAGATGCGCGCGGATCTGAGCCACACCCCCGAGATCAGCCAATTGGCCAAGTCGACGGCCATGAGTGAGTCTGCATTTTTTGCAGCCTTCAAACGCCAGCTTGGGTCATCCCCCCTGCAATACCTAAAGCAGCTACGCCTGCAGCGGGCACGCCAGTTGATGGGCCTGCAAGGCTTTGGCGTCGCGCAGGCGGCCTTTGCCGTCGGCTATGCCAGCGCCAGCCAATTCAGCCGCGAATATCGGCAGTGGTTTGGCCACCCACCCCGCGAAGCGGCGCGCTGGCTATAGTGGGCCGCATGACGATGCGCACGGCTCTGCTCGCCCACCATCCTGAAGCCTTTGCCGAATTGGCCCAAGGCTTTGAAGCCCAGTGGCCCGATTGGTATGGCGCATCCGGCCGAGGTGATGCTCTGGCTGACCTTCACACCTTTGCACGCACCTCGGGCTTGCCCCTGGGCGTGGTGGTGTTGGACGGGCCTGTGGTGTGCGGTGTGGCGGCACTTAAAGCGCAGTCCATCGATGCTTTTGCGCACTGGGGCCCGTGGGCGGCTGCGGGCTATGTCTCCCCCGAGAAGCGCGGCCAGGGCTTGGGCGCCATCTTGCTGCGCGGCCTGGTACAAGAGGCGGCGCGCCAAGGCCATGAGGCGGTGTATTGCGGCACGGCCACGGCCACCAGGTTGCTAGAGCGAGAAGGCTGGCGGTGGTGTGCTGAAGCCAAGCAAAACGAGAGCCTTGTTCAGGTCTACAGAATCAACACGGCCACTTGAGCCAGCCCCACTCTTCAGGGGAGACGCCGTTCGAGGATGGTCAATATCACGGCACGCCCATTTTGCTCATTCATGTGGGTGCTGGTGTTGGTGAACTGCTGAGCCCAGGTCTCTTGTTTAGCCATTTGCAGAGCTTGATTCCAGCGCTTGTCCGTGCCCGGTGCATTACCAAAAGCAGCCAATTCGCAGAGTGTGCGGCGACACTCCACGCTGACGATGTCAAAGTCTGGTAACGGCGCATGTTGCGCCAAAAAATTTCGCCAATGGGTTTGCACCTCCAGCGCCCACGCATCGTCTCGAGGTTCTGTCGCGATCTTGTGATGCAGTTCTTCAATCGTGGGTGGCCGGTCGGCTTTGGTCTTGGGCGCCACCATCTTGAGATGCTCGGCCGACAAAACCAGGGACGGCGTCACGACCAAGGGCTGCACGGCAGAAGGTTGTGTCGGTAAGGACGTCAAGGAAGGTGTGGGGGTGGTCACAGCAAGCTGTTGGTTGGGGACGCGCTGGGGCAGCGGCATTGACACAGCCTTTGAAGCCGCGCCCGCAACATCTGCCGCTGGGCCAACTTCGTGGGTTGACGGCATTGCGCCACCCGGGGGTACGGGCTCAGACACCACCTTGACCAGACTCCCACCCAAAACCGCTCCAACGCACAGGCCTAACAAAAGCTGCTTCATGATCCGTTCTCCCGCTCTAATTCCTGGTTCGGGCTGCTTCTCGGCATAGTGGCCCATGCGTTGCCCGGATGCTGACATCCTAATGGGTCGCTGAGGGCTCGTTGACAAGCCGTTCACACTGAATCTTTGAGTGGCCGCTTGTCATCCCACCTGCCGCCCCCACAGTTAAGGAGAGCCACGCCGATGATGGCGTGGGCTATTGGAGGGCCCAAAGAGATGTGGAAGCGTTTGTTGGCTTTGTGGACGGTGGTGCGCGGCGATGCAAAGAGCTTATTCCATGCCTTGCGCCACCCCGAGGCACCGAGCTGGCTCAAAGTGGGCACGGCCTTGTTGCTGCTGTATCTGCTCTCTCCGATTGACTTGGTTCCAGATGTCATCCCCGTTTTGGGCGTGGTGGACGACCTCATCATCATCCCGGCGGTGATCCGCTGGATGCTGCGCAAGCTGCCCGCTCACATCCGCGCCCATGCGCAGCAGCGTGCCAGTGGGCAGCCTGATGTGGTGGACATGCGCTGACGGCCTTCTTGGGCGTGCAACCCGGCAAGGCGATACTTCGGACCATGCCTGATCCTCTTCATCACTTGGGGCTGCCTGCGGCAAAGGCCTTGGCCGGTTTGGTGCTGCTGTGCCTGAACTTCAGCCACAGTGCATTTGCTCAAAGCAGCAATGCGGACGAGGCCAAGCAACTGGCTGCTTGGAAGCGTACCTCCGCTTGCGTGGCCGTGATGAAGCGCGAGATCGTGGGCTTGGCCGACAAGCACCGGGCTGGCGACACCAAGGCGCAAAGCGAGATGGTGCGCCAAGCCGAGTGGAGCTTTGCGCTGATAGGCACCGCCTACAAGCAAGGCCTGCGTAAACCTCAGGCCGACAAACTGCTGGAAGAGGCGGAAGCTGCCATTAAGGCCCAAAGCCCAGACGAACAAAAAGCCTTGCTGCAAGCCTGCCAGGTAGAAGGCCAAAAGACCTACAAAGAGGCCAATTTTGTAGAGCGAGCCTTGGTGAGCAACCGGGCCAAGGCCCGCATTGAGTCTCTGCTCAAGCCAAAGTGAGCTGCCGCTGGCTGCGAAAGCAGCGCTCATCACCCGTCAGCGGGTCTTTGAAGCGCAGTTCACGCGCCAGCAGTTGCAGCGGCTGGCTGTAATCTTCCACCTCACCGACAGGCACCTCGGGCAGCAGCGTGGGATAGATGCGGTCTCCCCGCAGCGGTAGACCCAGGCCCAGCATGTGCACCCGAAGTTGGTGGGTGCGGCCCGTTTCAGGCTGCAGGCGATACAAGCCCCAGTCGCCCTCGCTGCGCAGCAGCTCAATCTGGGTGCGGGCATTGGGCTCGCCGGGCACTTCTTGCATTTGCATGAATTGCGCCGAGGTCTCGATGCGGCTTTCTCGCAGCAGCGGCCAGCTCAAGCCTGGGTTCAGTGGCGCCACGGCCTCATAGACCTTGTGCACCGCACGGTCGCGAAACAAGCTTTGGTAGGCATGGCGCTCCTCGGGCCGCACGCCAAATACCACCACGCCGGCGGTTTCTCTGTCTAGCCTGTGCAAAGGCGTCAGGGTGGATAGACCCAGCTCACGCTGCAAGCGGGCCAGCAGGGTCTCGCGGGCGTAGCGGCCCTTGGGCGCAGTGGCCAAGAAGTGGGGCTTGTCAGCCACCACCAAGTGCTCGTCTTGATAGAGCAGGGGCGAGGCAAAGGGCAGCTCGGGCTCGTCGGGCAACTCACGCCAATACCAAAGCCGCTGCCGGGCGGCGTAGGGGGCATCCACCGCCAGTGCTTGGCCCTTGGCGTCCAGCACCTCGCCACGCTGCAAGCGGGCCTGCCATGCGGCCTCGCTCAGCACGGGCAAGCGCTGCGCCAAAAAGCTCAGCATGCTGGGCTGAGCGCCATCGGGGGTGACCACGCAACTGGCAGACACACCCTCCCTGGGTGCAGGCCGCCAGGCGGGCTTGGCTCTGGCCATGTGCTCACGCCCCCTGCATCAACAAGCCACCCCAAGACCAGCACACCATCACCTGCACAACCCCGCAAACAAACGCTCAACACCGACCGCCGCAGCAGCAACAGCCGCAGCGAAGTGACGGTGTACCCCGCCCAAAAACCGCTGTCAAAGCACAGAGTTGTGGACAACTTTTGAACATCCGGGGGCTTATCCACAGCCCGACAGGCCAAAGCCAAAGTTGTTGTCGTTGGGTCTCGGCGCTTTCAAGGGCTCCACGCACAGGGTTGAAAACTTCATAAGCGATTGAAAAAATTGATGTTTTTGTACTTATCCACAGGCCAGTGTGCCCTCTACCAGTACTACCAATTTAAGAATTTAAAGAATTCAATTGAATAACAGAGTCCTTCTTTTTTTCTACGACGGCGCGTTGTTGCCACAGGCTCAAAACTTCGGCCTTGAGCCCACGGTGCCCTGCTGGACAATTCGGGGCATGACAGCATTGAGTGCCAACGATCCGTCCTCTGCCACCCTGGGTGAGCCCGCTGAAGCGCTGGCCGACTTGGCACGGCGTGAGCGCTTTTTTGAAGCCCTGAGCCAAAGCCTGGAGACTGCTCGCTTCAAACGCCTATTACTGTCAAAGCCCCGCAGTGGTGGGCCAGCGGTGGCGGAGCAGTTGCAAAGGGTGGACGCCAAACGCGTACAGCTCAAAGGCCAAGCCTGCTTGTCTCTGCTGTTTCAGCACAAAACGCGGGACATCACCAAAAACCCACCCATCGCGCAGGCGCTGCAGCAACTCCAAACCCTGGTGGGCGAGAGCTTCAGCCATGCCCACCTCTTCACACGCGACGAGACGCTTCAGTTGTTGATCTCCAAGCGGGGCAAGGTGGCTTTGCAGCGTTCACGCGTGGTGGACGATGAAGTCGAACAATCCGCTCAAGAAGAAGGTGCTTTAGGCACCGAAGACGCGCAAAACGATGACGAAGCGCTGGGCCATGTGCGCCAAAAACAGCACTTGGTTCAGCAGACTGAGCCCTTTTTGCAGGCTTTGGGGGTGACGGACAAGTCAGGCCAACTGGTGCCCGCCATGGCGCGCAAATGGCGGCAGATCAACAAATTTGTCGAAGTCTTGGACCATGCTGTAGCCGAAGCCGGCCTCTTGACCCCGCCAGGGCGCGCCCTGCACATGGTGGACTTTGGGGCGGGCAAGGGCTACTTGACCTTTGCGGCGCACCACCATTTGAGAAGCTGCCACGGATTGGCCGTGCAGACTTCGGGCGTTGAGCTGCGCGAAGGCCTGGTGGCACAGACCAACCAGATTGCCCGCGGTCTGAAGCTGGAGGGTTTGGAGTTTGTGTGCGGCGATGTGCGCAGCGTGGTGCCCGAGCGCATCGACGTGATGATTGCCTTGCACGCCTGCGATGTGGCCACGGACTATGCCCTGCACACCGGCATCCGCGCGCAAGCGGCGGTCATCATCAGCTCACCGTGCTGCCACAAAGAAATTCGGCCTCAGATGCTGGCCCCCGCCTCCCTGAAGGCACTGCTCGGCCACGGCATTCACCAAACCCAGCAAGCCGAGATGCTGACCGACACCCTGCGTGCCTTGCTGCTGGAAAGCCAAGGCTACAAAACCAAGGTCTTCGAGTTCATCTCGCCCGAAGCCACCAGCAAAAACAAGATGATCCTGGCGCTGCGCCGCACGGTCGCACCTGGCGGCACCCATGCCGCGGCTGAAGCCAAACGGCGCGAGCAAGCCTGGCAAGAGGCTGAAAGCCTGATGAGGGAGTTTGGGATCAGGAAGCAGTGTCTTCAGGGTTTATTGACCTCAGAAGATCAGAAGCGCTGACACCCCATTGAAGGCACTCTTGTCGTCTATGCCAACGTACATTGCCTTTCTTCGCGCCATCAACGTCACGGGTCGATTCCTGAAAATGAGCGCGCTGGCGGAGGCCTTTCACAGCCTGGGCCATGCTGATGCTCGCACCCACATCAACTCGGGTAACGTCATCTTCAGTGCATCAAAGAGCACTGCACAGACCTTGCAAAATTCATTGGAACTTCAGCTGGAACCCCTTATTGGCTTTCGGTCTGAGGTGTTCTTGCGCGGCGTGGACGAGGTGAAAGCGATCTCTGCTTTGGCGGATGGCATGAAGGGTCGCGTCAGCGATGAGGGCGACATCAATGTCTGCTTTCTTGAAGCTCCGTTGAGCGCAGTACAGCGGGCTGAGTTTGACAAGCTGAAGACGGATATCGATGACTTTGAGTTGGGTGAGCGTGAGGTCTATTGGCTGTGCCAAACCAGGCAATCCAGCAGCAAGTTTTCGAACGCTGTGCTGGAGCGTAAGCTCAAGGCCAGAAGCACCTTGCGGAGAGCGAGCATGCTCTCTGGTTTGGTGGAGGGGCTTTAAGGAGAGAGGCTTCGATGACACACTATTTGATCTCCTTTCCCAGCTCGGCCATGAGCCACATCCCGCCGAGTGAAATGCCAGCAGTGTCGGACACAGCCATGCGGTCATTCGCGAGGCCAAGGCTGCCAAGACAGCCGCTGGCTGCCGCTGCGCCCAAGAACTCAGACCCTTCATGTTCGATCCGGAGTGTTGAGTGCTCGCCAAAGGCAGTCGCAAGTGTCACGTCATGGACGTGGTTCACCCGGGCAACCCTCAAGGGGCTAACGCTGGCGGATTGTTTCTGGAGGCAGTTTGAGCGGCAGCTTCTAGGTGGCCCACGCCATCGCGCACCTGAAAAGCGGCGGCCATGGTTTGGCGTGCATCGACTTGCGCCACCGTGGCCACGTGCCACCACTCACACACCACACGGCTGTGACTGATGTCCAGCAGCATATAACCGCGCTGATCCAGGTTCACATACTTGAAGTGAGGGTTCTGGCTGCGCATGTAGGCCGTGGTGGTGCCTTTGGGGTCGTCCAGACCGGGTGAGGTGACGGAGGTGCCGACGAACTCCACCGCCACAGCACCCTGGCCACTGCTGGGGTCGTAGCCACCGCTGCTCAGGTCGGGGTTGTTGGGGTCTTGGCACAGGTCTGCGGCCCAGGAGCTGTGGATGTCGCCCGTCAGCACCACTAGGTTGCGCACGGGCTTGCCGCCGTCTTGGCCGCGGATCACTTTGTACAGGCGGTCACGAGCGGGTTGATAGCCGTCCCATTGGTCGCTGTTCAAGAATAGTCCGCCGCCTTGGGCCAAGGTGTCGCCCACGGCTTTGAGCTGGGCGAACATCACGCCCTGGCCCAGCATCTTCCAGCGTGTGCCCGTTCGGCGCAGCTGTTTGGTCAGCCAGCTTTCTTGGCTGGTGCCCAAGAGGCTGCGGTTGGGGTCGGCAAAGGCATCGGTTTGGGCAAACGCCGGTCCCAGCAGGGTGGGAATAGTGGCTTCTAGTTGTTGGCTGCGCGCGCTGAGTCGCCCTTCCAACAAAATCAAGCTGATCAGGTCGCCAAAAGCCAAGCTGCGTTGGCTTTTGCTCGGGTCCGTTCTATCGACTTGGCGAACGGGCATCCATTCGAGATAGGCCTGTAGTGCTGCATCCTTTCTGGCGGACCAAGGGCCTTCAAGGCCCTCGGTGTGATTTTGGGCGCCGCCTTGCCAGGCATCGTTGGCCATCTCGTGGTCATCCCAGATCGCCACCACAGGGTGTTGTCGGTGCATGGCTTGCGCATCAGCGTCGCGCTTGTACTGGGCGTGGCGCTGGCGATAGTCGGACAAGCTGAGCAACTCGGTGCCGGGCTCGCACGCGCGTACCGAGCCGTACTGGCCGCTGCCGTACTCGTAAAGGTAGTCGCCCAGGTGAATGACCAGGTCCAGATCGGCCCGCTCTGCCAAGCGGGCGTAGGCATTGAAGTAGCCCGCAGCGAAGTTGGAACAACTCACCACGGCACAGCGCAGCCTGTCGACTGCACCCACGGGCAGTGTTCGCGTACGGCCTATGGGAGACGCCGTTCCTGAGTGCTTGAACTGGTAGTAGTAGGTCTGACCTGGCTGCAAGCCAGTGGCGTCGATCTTGACGGTGAAGTCTTGCTCTGGCTTGGAGGCAAAGCTGCCACTGCGCACGATGTCTTGAAGCGCTGTGTCGCGGGCCACCAGCCAGGTTCCTCGCGCAGGGCGGTCCAGCCGCGTGGGGCTGACGCGCGTCCAGAGGATGACGCGGTCACTCAGCGGGTCACCGCTGGCCACGCCATGCGCAAACACGGTGTTGCTGGTGCTCGCCGGCAAGCCCAGCGCAGGAAAACCAGCGGCCATGGCCAGGGCTGCGCCACCGGAGCGTCTGAAGAATGCTCGGCGAGGGTGCGTGTCGCGTGCGTCAGGCGTTTGGCGGGGGCGACCCATGGTGAGACGCCTTCAAGCCCTTAAACGCAGCGCCCCCCATCCACCGGAAACTCCACACCCGTGATGAAGGAGGCCTCGTCACTGGCCAAGAAGACGGCGGCTTGGGCCACGTCGTTGGGGGTGGAGAGACGGCCCAGGGGGATGTTGGCCTGGAACTTTTGGCGGTTCTCGGGGGTGTCGGGCAGGCCCATGAAGGACTCGAGCAGGGCGGTGACGCCCATCACCGGGCAGATGCAGTTGACGCGGATCTGGTCGGGCCCGAGTTCGGCCGCCATGGATTTGGACAAGACGTTGACCGCGCCCTTGGAGCCGTTGTACCAAGTCAGGCCCGGCCGGGGCCGGATGCCGGCGGTGGAGCCAATGTTGATGATGACGCCACCCTTGGCCTCGCGCATCAGCGGCACCACGGCATGGGTCATGTGGAAGATAGACTTGACGTTGATGGCGTAGACCTTGTCAAAGGTGGCTTCGTCGACTTGCAGGAGGGGCTGGTTACGGTGGGTCCAGCCGGCGTTGTTAACCACGATGTCCAAGCGCTTGAAATGCGCCAAAGTGGCGGCCACGGCGGCGTCGATATCCGCACGCAGGGTCACATCACAGCGCACGGCCAAGGCTTGCGGGCCCAGCTCCAAGGCCAGGGCTTTGGCGCCTTCCTCGTTGATGTCGGCCAGCACGACAGAGGCGCCCTGGGCGATGTATTGGCGGGCAATTTCTGCACCAAAACCGCTGGCGGAGCCGGTGACGATGGCAACTTTGTGGGACAAACGCATGGTCATTCCATTCCTTGGTCTAGGCTGATCGGGATGTACCCCCATGTTGGCAGCGGGCTTAAGGCTTGCCAAGCCGGGTTGTTCATAAGATCAGGCCTTTCGCGCACACCACTCAATCCATGAGCCACCTGTTCTCTGTGTCGCCCAGCATGCCAAGCGACAGCATCGGCCTCGCCGCCCCACGTCTTCTGCGAATGACCGGGGCCTTGGCGCTGACCGCTGGGCTGAGTGCTGCGGCTTTGGCGCAAGCCCCACCCACTGCTGCCAGCGCGGCGTCTGGCCCGGCGACAGCGACGGTGGAGCAGGGCAACCCCACCCCAGAACCCCCGCAGCCCACGCCAAGCCAGCCCCCAAAGTTTGACTATCAAGTGGGCTTGGCACTGATCTTGGGGCCAAGCTATTGGGGCAGTGCAGACCAAGGAGCCACACTGATGCCCGTGTTTGGCCTTCAGTATGGGCGGTTCAGGTTGTCGAACTCGCGGGCTTCATTGATTGAGCGCAGTGGTGGTCAGGGCACGCTGCCCGGGGCCAGCATGGAGCTGGGCCAGTTGGGCAAGTGGCGCTTTGATGCGGCGCTAAGGTTGGATAGAGGGAGAAAGTCCAGCAGCGCGCCCGAGTTGAGGGGGCTGCCAGATGTCGACTCAACGCTGAGATTGAGGCTGTTGGGTGAATACATGGTGAGCGAAGACACTCGCGCAGCCCTGAACCTGAGCACCGACATTGCCAACAAAAAGGGCGGCTCCGTGCTGAGCTTGGACATTGGGCGGGGTGGTGCCTTGGCCCCGGCTTGGCGCTGGAACGCTGGAGTGGGTGTGGTGGCGGCAGATGCCACCTACATGAACAGCTTTCACGGTATTCCGCCGGGCACCAGCAGCCCATGGCCGGTGTATCAGCCCTCGGGAGGTTGGCATGATGCCCGTGCCGGTGCAGGCCTGACATGGCGCATTGCGCCACATTGGCGCGCGGGTGCTGCACTTGGCGCCTCCTATTTACTCGGCCCAGCCGCTGCCAGCCCATTGACCGAAAGGCGCATGGGCGTGACCGCAACATTGGGCTTGGTCTATATCGGCAAGCCCTGACACAGATGAGAAGGCTTAGACGACCATGATGTTGAATACAGCCCGGGTGTTTGTGAGCGACCTCAGCGGCGCGCATGGGTTCTATGCGAACAAGCTTGGCTTGGCGCTGAAGTTTGGTAGCCCAGAGATGGGTTACTGCGTCTATGACGCGGGCGCCTGCCAACTGGTGGTGGAGCCGGTCGCGGCGGATGCACCGCCTGATGACCTGGCCTTGGTGGGCCGCTTCACGGGCCTGTCCTTCAAAGTGAGCCAGCTCGCACAGGACTTTGACAGACTGAAGAACGGCGGCGTGGTGTTCACCTCACCGCCAAAGCAAGAGGCTTGGGGTGGCCTGGTGGCCACTCTGCTGGACCCCGCAGGTAATGAACTGCAGCTTTGCCAGTACCCTGACGCTTTGTAATGGCAAGCCGGGAGGCTGGCCTAGCCGCTCTCGCTAAGATCATGGTTTTTACGACCCTTGAAAGCGTTTATGCAGGCATTGATCTTGGGCCTTGTGCTGTTTCTTGGCATTCACTCGGTGCGCATCTTTGCGGAAGACTGGCGCACTGCAAGACGAGCCGCGATGGGTGAGAACGCTTGGAAGGGCATTTACTCGGTGGTCTCGGCGGTGGGTTTAGGACTGATCATTTGGGGTTATGGTCAAGCCCGACAGGCGCCCGTGGTGCTGTGGGACACGCCAACTTGGACGCGCCATTTCGCAGCCTTGCTGACCCTGCTGTCCTTTGTGTTGCTGGTGGCTGCCTATGTGCCGCGCAATGCGCTGAAAGTGAGGCTGCAACATCCCATGATTTTGGGCGTTAAGGTGTGGGCCTTGTCACACCTTTTGGCCAACAACACCTTGGCCGATTTGCTCTTGTTCGGCGGCTTTTTGGTGTGGTCCATCCTGTGTTTTCGCTCGGCACGGCGGCGTGAACCTGTGGCCACAGCCCAGGCCCCGTCGGCAGTGGCCACGTCTTTGACCGTGGCCATTGGCGCGGGTGCTTGGGCCGTGTTTGCCATGTGGGGCCATGCGGCCCTGATCGGCGTGCGGCCCTTTGTGGCGGTGGCGCCTACTTCTTGATCACAAAGCGGTCAACGACCCGCCAGCCTGTGGGCAGGGGGTCGTTGAAGCTGGGGCGCTGGGGCACTTTGTCCAGGCCAATCAGAAACACTTCCAGTCTCGCTTCGGTGAGCCGAAAGCGCATAAAGCCTTTGTAGTCGGCAATGGCCAGCGAGCCAAAGGCGTTGTTAGGCAGTTGGGCGAAAGCGCCGCACATCAGTGCTAAGTACCCGCCAAACAGCAGCCCTCCGGCCAACACGCCCATCAGCCCGACACTGACCCAGGTGGCCAGGGCGGCAGCGGTGGCCAGCCAGGGCCCGGGCAGCCACTGGCCGACAGTGTCTTTGACGCCCAGGGCTTCTAGCCCAGCGTGCTGCAGGCCCACGCAGCTCAGCCAATAGAGCGCAAAGATCAAAAAGCCATGCGCCATGCCGTGCAGCAGGCCGCTGATGACGCGCCAGGCTTGGGGGCCGGGGCCCTCCCAGGCTATGCGCACGCAAGCCCCCAGCAAGCCCATATTGATGAAGGCCGCAAAGGGGCTGAAGACCATGGCTTTGAGCCACAGTACGGCGGCATCTCCAAAGGGCAAAGTGGCCATGGGCGCAAAGCCGTCTTGGGCGAAGCTCGCCTGGAACACGCCTGAGTTGACATAGGCGTTGAGCCCATAAATCACACCCAGGCACAGCGCAAAGCCGAAGTTGGAGTTCCAAAGCTCGTCCAGGGTTTTGCCAAACCCTAACTTAAAAGGTGAGCGGCTGAAGCCGATGCGAAACAAGGCCCAGAGGTTGGCCCAGGCGTGTTGGCGGCTGGCGGCGGCACTGGGCCACACGGCCTGGGGCTCAAACCGCGGCAGCTTGGGGTCTGCGGTGTCCACCCGCCCAGCGCGGACGCGCTGTTGCAAGTCGGGGCTGACGGCATGGGGCTCGGGCTCGCGGTTCAGCACCTTGGGCGCCTGCACGTCTTGGCAATGGGTGGGGTGGGCAAAGGCGCCGCCTAGGCCGCAGGTGACGAGATGGCTGTCACGCTGGGTCAGCGGGTCGCGGGCCAACGTCTCGCGGGCATAGTGGTGCAGGTCGCCGGCCAAGCGCAGGCGGATGTGCGCGCCTGCTGCTTCGATGGCGGCTTCTAGGCGCTGGTAGCGCTTGGGGTAGCCGGCAGAGGCGCCGTCGCCCAGGGGCCGGGTCCAGAAGGGCTCAGGGTAGAGCAGCAGCACATCGTCGCCCTTTCGGATGCCCTCGTCGCGTCCGGGATTGAGCAGGGCCATGAAGGCTTCAAGTTGCTGGCGGTCGATGTCGCCCACCAAGGCAAAGTCCAGCCCGAGGAACCAAAAGCCCTGCGGTAGTCGGGCTGCAAACCAGGTTTGGCGCTGCGGTGTGCGCGCGCCGTTAACGGCGCCCTTGTCGTAGTTGACGAAGTAACGGCAAAACGTGGAGGCCGAATCAAACCAGTCGTGGTTTTGCGGAATGCCAGCCATGAACTTGTGCGGGCCGGGTGTCGCCGTGGCGGTGCCGTCAGGGTCATGGCGCACAAAACGGCTCTGTGGGTCTCGGGCCAGGGCGAAGGGTTCGATGAAGCGGTACTGGTATTCCTCGGGGCTGGCCGTGGGGTAGGCCAAATCACCGCCCAAAATCAGCAACTCGCCCTCAGGCAAAGTGAGCCTATCTGCACCGCCCATGCCGGTGCTCACCTCTAACTCGCGCTTGAGCAGCGCCTGCGCCACGGTGAAGGTCGCATTGCCGCCGTCGCCGGTGTCGGACATGAAGTCGAACCAAAAGGGTTCGGCTTGGCTAGCGCTGCGCTCAGAAAAGTCCAGCGGCTGCAGCACCGGCGAGAAGGTCTCGCGCCTATCCAGATTGCGCTGAAAACTGGCGGACTGCAGCAGCTCACGCCCCGCCTGCCACAGCACCGGGGGTGAATACCAAGCCACCGGGCGGCGGTGGCTGGGGGTTTCTTGCGTGCCGAAGATGGTGCTCATGGCGGCATGCTACCGCCGCGAGCGGCTTCAGATGCGTATCGAAGACACCGCCTGCACCAAATGGTTGGCTTGGGATTTCAGGCTTTCTGCGGCCGCTGCACTCTGCTCGACCAAGGCCGCATTTTGTTGGGTCACGGCATCCAGTTGATGCACGGCGTCATTCACCAAGACCAGGCCATCACGCTGTTCGCCGGTGGCGGCGGTGATCTCGCTGATGATGTGCGAGACACGCTGGACTGAACCCACGATGTCGGTCATGGTGGTGCCGGCATCTTGAACCAAGCGGGTGCCGCTCTCCACCTTTTCGACACTGGCGCTGATGAGGGATTTGATCTCCCGCGCCGCCTCTGCCGAGCGCTGCGCCAGGGAGCGAACCTCACCGGCCACTACCGCAAAGCCGCGACCTTGCTCCCCCGCGCGGGCGGCTTCCACCGCGGCATTCAAGGCCAGGATGTTGGTCTGGAAGGCAATGCCGTCAATGACCCCGATGATGTCGCCAATCTTGCGGGAGCTTTGCTGGATGTCTTGCATGGTGGTGACCACGGCAGCCACCACTTCACCGCCACGTTCGGCCACCTGTGCGGCATTGGCGGCCAGGTCATTGGCGGTGCGCGCAGACTCGGCGGTTTGCTTGACGGTGCTGGTCAGCTCCACCACGGAGGACGAGGTTTGTTGCAGATGGCCAGCGGCTTGTTCGGTGCGATGGCTCAAATCGGCGTTACCACCCGCGATCTCGGCGGAGGCCGATTGAATGCTGCCAATGCTTTGGTGCACCGCGGCCATCGAGCCATGCAGTTGCAGCAGGGCTTGCTTGAGGGCGGTGGCTGCGCGGGTGCTGGTGTCAATGTCACGCACATCCAGGCTGATGTGAGCGTCGGTCTGGACCTTGCTCACCAGCAGGCTGAGCTCGTCGCCCTGGGTGGCATCCCGGCGCAGCAGCACCGCCATGTAGATCTCGAAGGCCGTTTGGGCAACCACGTAGCCGGCGTGGGCCAAGACGCGGGCGAAGTCGGGCTGGGTGAGGCAGTAAGTGCCGTAGCCCGCAGCTTGCAGGCGGTCGAAGGCAATGTGGTGCACCGCAATCAGCCCTGCGCCCAGCAGCAAGGGGCGCCAATCGCGGTAGGACAGCAGAAAAGCCAGCACCACGAACACGCCGAAGTGGAACTCCACAATGCCGCGTGCCAGTTGGATGTGCAAGGCCACACTGCTCATCAGGGTGGCGGCCAGCGTCAGGCGGGAGGCTAGGCTTCCCGGAAAGACTTGGGCCACGGCCAAGCCCACGGCCAGCAGCGGCAAGCCCACCAGCAAGGCAAGATTGAGCTGATTGAAGTGCCAGCCCGTTGCCACGGCAATCACCGTGGAGACCAAGAGGGCCACACTCATCAGTCGGTCTGCCCGGGTTGAGATTCGGGTCGGGGTGTTGGTCGCGTCCATCGCCTTCATTCCTTTCGGTAGCGCGTGCCCGCTGCCAGCAGGGCAGCGGCAAGGTTCGCGCAGTCTGTGCGAACCTGGTGCCGAGAAAGGGGAGAAAAGCGGCAGTGCGCCGGGTCAATCGTCTGGACCCCTTGGGGTTCACTGCAGGCGCTTGACCTTGGCGGTGGTGTTCAGTCCCTCGACTTGCAAGTAAAAGGCCCCTAAAACCCCGCGACGAATGGTGACTTTGGGGCTCTTGGCGGGCCAATACGCGCGGCTGCCATCAGTGACCTGCCAAACCTGCCCGTTGGCCAAGGTGAACTTGGTTTTGGCGTCCCAACCTTCGAAGTCGCCGGGCAGCACGCTGGTGATGGTGTCGGCGGCGCCTTCTTGAGCGGCCTTTTGTTCCAGGCCGAAGCGCTCGGTGGGGGTTTTGACAGGGGGAGGGACAGCAGGCGCCGCAGCGGCCACAGGGGCGGCAGGCTGTGCAACGGCCATGTCGGCCAGTTTGTCGTAGCACGCCAAGCGCGCGGCGGCCTCGCTGACTTGGCGGCAGCGTTGCCAGTCGGCCGCGGCCGGATTGGCCCACGCCGAAGTGAAGAGGCCGGCCGACAAGGACAGGGCTGTAGCAAGGGTGGCGAGAGCGTGCATAGGCTTGGGGTCGGGCGCTGAGCGATAAGGTGGGGATGATGCCGCATCTGGGGCGGCCTCGGGGAATCCCCAGGCTTCGAGATAGGGGCCGGTCAAAAACAGGGGACCCACTTGGCCGCACAATCCCAGCTTGTTCTCAGTCAGGGCCACTACCCTTTGTGCCACTGTCTGCGCCTGATCAAGGAGACTGTCATGCTGACCCGCACCGCTTCGTTCACACTGTCTGCCGTGGCCCTGGGGGTCGCGCTTTGCGCGGGGGCTTATGCCCCACAGGTTCAAGCGGCTGCCCCGGCGGGCTATAGCGCGCCTTCCAGCACCATCAACTGGTTGGCGGCGGCGGGTGATGCCGACATCGAAAAAGCCTTTGCCCAAGGCAAGGCCGAGAAGAAGCCGGTGCTGGTGTACTGGGGCGCTAAGTGGTGCCCGCCTTGCAACCAGCTCAAGGCCACCTTGTTCAACCGCCAAGACTTTGCGGACCGTGCCAAGCATTTTGTGGCGGTGAACATTGACGGTGACTTGCCAGGGGCGCAAAAGCTGGGCGCGCGCTTCAAGGTGCGGGGCTATCCCACGATGATTCTGTTCAGCCCAGACGGTGCCGAGATCACCCGCTTGCCTGGCGAGGTGGACGCCCCCATGGTGATGAATGTGCTGCAGATGGGCTTGGCGGGCGGGCGGCCCGTCAAGACGGTGTTGGCCGAGGCGCGTGCGGGCAAACCCGTCACTGCCAATGAGTGGCGCATGCTGGCCTTTTACTCCTGGGACACCGATGAAGCCCAACTGGTGCCCGCACCTGAGCGCCCGGGCTTGCTGGCCCAGCTCTCGGCCGCTTGCCCGCCAGCCGAGGCCGACACGGCCATGCGTTTGCTGTTGAAGTCTCTGGCGGAAAGCGACCAAGGCAAGGGCGTCAAACCTGACGCTGCTTTGCGCGAAAGGGTTCGCAAGATGTTGGCGGACCCTGTGGCCAGCCGCGCCCAGATGGATGTTGTCGTGAATGCGGCGGCCGATATCGTCAAGGGACTGGCTCCTGAGGCCGGTGCCGAGCGCAAACAAATGGTGGACGCCTTTGACGCAGCCTTGCAGCGCCTACAGGCAGACAAGAGCCTGTCGCGCTCCGACCGTATGTCTGCATTGATCGGCCGGGTGGCGCTGGCTCGCATCGACCTGCCCAAAGACACGGTGCAGCCCAAGCTGGCCGACGCCTTGACGCAGCAGGTCAGAACCGAGGTGAGCAAGGCGGATGCAGAGATCACCGATGGCTATGAGCGCCAGGCGGTCATCACGTCGGCCGCCCACTTGTTGGGCCAGGCCGGTTTGTGGAAGGAGTCCGATGCTTTGCTCAAGGCCAACCTGAGCAAGAGTCACTCTCCCTACTACCTGATGAGCCAGTTGGGCGGCAATGCCAAAAGGCAAGGCCGCACGGCAGAAGCGCTGGATTGGTACAGCCAGGCCTTCACCAAGAGCGAAGGCCCGGCGACCCGCTTGCAGTGGGGCTCCAGCTACCTGAGTGCCTTGGTCGACATGGCACCGCAAGACGCCAAGCGCATTGAGCAAACGGCCAGCCAGCTCATCACCGAAGCCGCCAACCAGCAAGGCGCGTTTTATGAGCGCAGTGCCCGCTCTTTGCAGCGCGTGGGCCAGAAGCTGGCCACCTGGAATGGCAAGGGCGAGCATAAGGACGTGATCCAGCGCTTGCGCCAACAGATCACCCCCGTCTGCGCCAAGTTGCCCACCGAGGGTGGGCAGAAGGCGGTGTGTGAAGGCGTGATCAAGGCTTGAGGCTCCACACTAGCAACACAAAGGTTGAATGAACCATGAAAGCCATTTGGCAGGGCGTGACCATCGCCGAGAGTGAGGACACCGTGGTGGTGGAGGGCAACCACTACTTCCCGGAGGCCTCGCTACGCAAGGAGTACACCACTTTCAGCAACCACCGTACGGGCTGTGCGTGGAAGGGGCAGGCGCATTACATGAGCTTGTTTGTGAACGGCGAGATGGGCACTGACCTGGTGTGGTTCTACCCAGAGCCGACCGAGGCCGCCTCCGAGATCAAAGGCCGGGTGGCCTTTGGGCGCGGTGTGCAGGTGGTGGAGTAGGCGGCAACTCATTCCGCCGAAACTGCAGTTGGTCGCATGAGGGGTGGCAAAGCGCTTGCCGTCCTGTCAGCATCCGAGCTTTAGATTCTCGGAGGTGTGCATGAAATCTCGTACGCAGGCGCCCATGGGCGCTTCGGGTGTGGCTGCCGTCATGGTGGCCGTGGCGGCCTGGGTGCCGGGCTTGGCGCAGGCGGTGTCGCCGCCCAAGCCGAGTGTGCCCACGGTGCTCTTCCCGCTCAGGGACTTCTTTGCCAACCCCGCCCAGGCCTATTTCCGGGTGAGTGACGATGGCCGTTGGCTGTCATGGATGCAGCCCGCAGTGGGTGACGGCGGCGCGACCCCTCGCATGAATATCTTTGTGCAGGCCCTGGAGGGCAGCAAGCCCACTGGTGCGCCCAAGCAGATGACGCGCGAGAGTGCGCGCGACATCAACAACTACTTCTGGAAGGGCGGCAGCACCTTGCTTTACCAGAAGGATTTTGGTGGCGACGAAAACTTCCACGTCGTGGCGGTGGATGTGACCACAGGCAAGGTGGTGGACCTCACACCGCACGATGGTGCTCGCGCCGAGATTGTCGACAACCTGGAGGAAGACCCCGACCATGTGCTGGTGCAGCACAACAAGCGCGACAAGCAGGCCATGGACCTCTACCGCGTGCATGTGCGCACCGGCGCCGAGACTCTGGTGGCCAGCAACCCGGGCAATGTGCTGGGCTGGGTGACCGACCACCAAGGCAAGGTGCGGATGGCGGTGGCCTCTGACGGCGTGAACAACAAGATCCTCTACCGCGCGACAGAAGCCGAACCTTTTAAGACGGTCATCGAAACCGATTTCCGCACTGAGGTTCAGCCGCTGTTTTTTGACTTCGACAACAAGCAGGTGTTCCTGCTCTCCAACCGGGGCCGCGACCTCAAGGCCTTGGTGAAATGGGACCCGGCCAAGCCTGAGGCGGAACAAGTGGTGTGGGAACACCCCAAGGTGGACCTGGGTGGCGCTACCTATTCCAAGCTGCGCAAGGTGCTGACCACGGCCGAGTACGCGGATGACTTGCCCGGCCGGCATGTGTTTGATGCCAAGACAGCCGCGCTGATGGACACACTGAAGAAGCGCCTGCCGGGCTACCAGATTGATGTGCAGGCGGGCACCCGTGCAGAAGACAAGTTCATCATCGCGGCCTACAACGACCGCACCACAGGCACCCGCTATTTGTTTGATGCCAAGGCGGGCACCTTGGACAAGCTGGCGGTGCTCAACCCCAAGCTGCCGGAAGCCCAAATGGCGGTGATGAAGCCCATCCGCTACACCGCGCGTGACGGGCTGGAGATCCCCGGCTACCTGACCTTGCCGGTGGGCCGGCCGGCCAAGAACCTGGCCTGCGTCGTCAACCCACATGGTGGCCCCTGGGCGCGTGATATGTGGGGCTTCAACCCCGAGGTGCAGTTCCTGGCCAACCGCGGCTATTGCGTGCTGCAGATGAACTTCCGGGGCTCGACCGGCTATGGCCGCAAGTTCTGGGAAGCCAGCTTCGGCCAGTGGGGCTTGAAGATGCAGGACGATGTCACCGACGGCGCGCAATGGCTGATCAAGCAAGGCATTGCCGACCCCAAGCGCTTGGGCATCTATGGCGGCAGCTACGGCGGTTATGCCACGCTGGCGGGCATCACCTTCACGCCGGACCTGTATGCGGCAGCGGTGGACTATGTCGGCGTGGCCAACCTCTTCACCTTCATGAAGACCATCCCGCCCTACTGTGAGCCTTTCCGCCAGCAGATGTACGCCATGGTGGGCAACCCGGATGACCCCAAAGATAACGCCCGACTGACCGCCACCTCACCGGCGCTGCATGCCGACAAGATCAAGACGCCGCTGCTGGTGGCCCAAGGGGCTAAGGACCCGCGCGTCAACAAGGCCGAGAGCGACCAGATGGTCGAGGCCTTGAAGAAGCGGGGCGTGACGGTGCAGTACATCGTCAAGGACAACGAGGGCCACGGCTTCCGCAACGAGGAAAACCGCTTCGAGTTCTATGAGGCCATGGAAGCCTTCTTCGGCAAGCACCTGAAGCCCTGACCTCAAGTGCTTTGGCGGCTCTCCGCATGAGGACCGCCCCCATGACAAAGAGGCCCCACGGGGCCTCTTTGCTTTGGAGTGGGTGGCGCCAAGCGCTTACTTGATCAGGCCTTCGGCCTTCATGGCGGCTTGCACGGCCGGACGGGCGGCGATGCGCTCGCGCAGGGCGTTCAGGCGGGCATAGGGGGCCAAGTCCACGCCGACCAGACGAGCCCAGTTGCTGACGGTGAAAAGGTAGCCGTCGGCCACGGTGAAGGTCTCGCCCAGCAGCCAGGTCTTGCCTTCAAGCTGGCTGTCCAGCCACGCAAAGTTGCCAGCCAGCTTGTCGCGGGCAATGGCCTTGGCTTCGTCGGGCATGGCGGGGTTGAACAAGGGCGAGAAGCCTTTGTGCAACTCGCTGGTGATGAAGTTGAGCATCTCCATCAAGCGGTAGCGGGCGAGGGTGCCGGCGGCCGGGGCCAGGCCGGACGCGGGGGCTTGGTCTGCAATGTATTGCACGATGGCAGGGCCTTCGGTCAGGCGCTCGCCGTTGTCCAACTCCAGCAGTGGCACTTGGCCACGGGCATTGATGGTCAGGTAGTCGGTGCCGTCGGCCAGCTTCTTGGTTTTGGTGGAAGCCAAGATCAAGTCGAAGGGCAAACCTGCCTCAAGCAGGGCAATGTGAGGGGAGAGTGAGCAAGCGCCGGTGCTGTAGTAGAGCTTCATAGAGGGATCGTGAGGTGGTGTAGAAAGAAAGCATGATGCTGCCACCGCAAGTCCCTAGCAGAGCGCAGGGTTTTCGTTGACGGCGTGCAAAGGCGCTGAAGTGGTTTGTCGCAGGCGCGGGCATGCTGTTCAGCTCAGGCGGTGTGGGCCGCAGTTCATCCCACCCCAGGGGCCATTCACTCGCGAGCGGCGGCAAGAAGGCCAGCGGGCGGTCAGAATCGCGGCCATGACACAGCCTTCTTCCCTTCCTCATCTTCTGCGCGGACTGGCGCTGGTGGCCACCTTGGGTGCCGCCGCCGCTCAAGCCGCCCAGCCGCCCACCCTGACCCTCAAGCCGTGCCGCTTGCGTGGGGTGGAACATGATGCCCGCTGTGGCGTGCTCAAGCGCCCGCTGGACCCGGCCCAGCCCCAGGGCACGCAGATTGACATCCACGTGGCCGTGCTGCCCGCCGTGGCTCGGGTCAAGAAGCCGGACCCGGTGTTGTTTTTTGCGGGTGGGCCAGGGCAGAGTGCGATTGAGCTGGCCCAGCCCATCAGCCACATGCTCTCGCGCTTTGGCAATCGGCGTGATGTGGTCTTGATCGACCAGCGTGGCACGGGCCGCAGCGCTCCGCTGAAGTGCGCCGAGGAGTCGCCCGGCGAGCCTTTGGCCAAGAGCCTGCAAATGGACCGCCAAAAGGAGCTGTGGCAGGCGTGTGTGAAGACCTTGACCGCCCTGCCGCATGGCGACCTGCGCCACTACACCACGAGCATTGCGATGGCGGATGCCGATGCCGTGCGGGCTGCCTTGGGCTATGACAAGGTCAACATCGTTGGCAGCTCCTATGGCACCCGTGCCGTGCTGGAGTATCTGCGCCAGTTTCCCCAGCAGGTGCGGCGCGCTGTGCTGGACGGAGTGGCACCGCCTGACATGGTCTTGCCGGCCACCTTTGCCGCCGATGCCCAGGCCGCGATGGACAAGATGCTGGCCGATTGCGAAGCCGATACCCGTTGCGCAGCGCTCTACCCGCGCTTGCGGGCGGATTGGAAGGGCTTGCTCGCCGAGTTGCCCAAAGAAGCACGCGTGCTGCACCCGATCACCGGGCGCGAAGAGCTGATGACACTGACCCGCGACCAGATCGCGCAATGGGCGCGGGTGCCGCACTACACACCCGTCTTGGCCTCTGGCTTGCCCTATGCCATCACCGAGGCCAAGGCCGGTCGCTTCACGCCCTTGGTGGGCTTGGTGTCGGCCATGACCGGGCCGCGCGGCATGGGCTTGGCCATGGGCATGCACTTCGCCGTGGTCTGTGCCGAGGACATGCCGCGCTTGGGCTCGGTGACTGAGCAGCTGTCCGCAGACTTTGGGGACGGCGCGCTGCGCCAGTACAAAGAGGCCTGCGCTGGCCTCACCGTGGGCACGCCGCCTGCGGCCTTCTACACCTTGCCGCCTGTGAACGTGCCGACCTTGCTGCTGTCGGGCGGGGCTGACCCAGCCACGCCGCCGCGCCATGGCGAGCGCGTCAGCAAGGCTCTGGGGGCCCAGGCCCGCCATGTGGTGATCCCGCAAGCGGGGCACGGTACCTTGAGCTTGGGGTGTGTGCGCGACGCGGTGTTCCGCTTTGTGGACACCGAGTCCGCCAGCACGGCGCTAGAGGACGTGGCCTCAGGCCCCAAAGGCGCCACCTGTGCCGAGAAGCTGCCTCGCCCGCCGGCCTTTGCGCCGGTGCAGCCCCGCGTGCCCCCCGTGACTGCTAGCAGCACCCCAGGAGTCCAGCGATGATTGAAGTCAGCAGCTTGAGCAAGCGCTTTGTGCAAGGCAGCGGCAAAAAGGCCCAAACCGTGCAGGCCGTCAACGGCGTGAGTTGGCGCGCAGCCAATGGCCAGATCACCGGGCTGTTGGGCCCCAACGGTGCCGGCAAGACCACCTCGCTGCGCATGGTGGCCGGGCTCATCGCCCCGGATGAAGGCGAGGTGCGCGTGGATGGCATTCATGTGGCGGCCGAGCCGCAGCGCGCCTTGGCCCGCTTGGGGGCGCTGTCAGACGCCCGTGGGCTCTACCCCCGCTTGACGGCGCGCGAGAACATTGTCTACTTCGGGCGCTTGCATGGTTTGAGCGCTGCGGCCGCAGCAGCCCGGGCCGAGCATTTGGCTACGTTGCTGGAAATGAAGCCCCTGCTGGACAGACGTACCGAGGGCTTCAGCCAGGGTGAGCGCATGAAGACCGCGCTGGCGCGCGCGTTGGTGCATGACCCGGCCAACATCATCTTGGACGAACCCACCAACGGCTTGGATGTGCTGGCCACCCGCGCCTTGCGCGAGGCCCTGCGGCGGCTGCGCGATGAGGAGGGCAAGTGCATCGTGTTCTCCTCGCACATCATGCAGGAGGTAGAGCGCTTGTGCGACCAGGTGGTGGTGATCTCGCATGGCCGCACCGTGGCCGAAGGCACGGTGCCCGACCTGCTGCAGCGCGCCGGTGAGCACGATTTTGAAGAAGCTTTCATTGGCCTGGCCTTCACCGCTGAAGAGCGGCGCGCGGCCGGCTTGCAATTGGCGCGGGAGGCTGTGCGGACAACGCCGGGCCGCCCCGACCTTGGGGGGGTTCAGTGATGTCACGCTTTTGGATTGTCTTGGTCAAAGAGTTGGTGGACGCACTGCGCGACCGCCGCACCCTGTTCACTGTGCTCATCAGTTCGGTGGCCATGGGCCCGCTGGTGCTGGTGTTGCTGTCCACCATGATTGGCAATATCGAGAAGCGGGCCGATGCCCGCGAGATGGTGGTGATGGGGCTGCAGCATGCGCCCACCTTGCGCAACTATCTGGAGCGCCAAACCTTCACGCTGACCGAAGCGCCAGCCGACTTTGAAAAACAGCTCAAAGACAACAAGTTGGGTGACCCGGTGCTGGTGGTCGGCGAGACCTTTGAAGCCGAGTTGGCGGCCGGTGAGGTGCCGGTGGTGGAGCTGGTTACCGCCAGTGCGAATCAGCGCGCCCAAGCCAGTGTGGGCCGCCTAACGCGCGTTTTGCAGGGCTTCAACCAAGAGCAGAGCATGCTGCGCATCTCGACGCGGGGTATGGCCCCGGGCAGTTTGCAAGCCATGGCGGTGCAAGAGCGCGATCTCTCCAATGCCTCGGCCCGAGCAGCTCAACTGACGGGCATGTTGCCCTTCTTCATCTTGATGGCGGTGCTCTACGGCTGCCTAGCGGCTGCGCTGGACACCACCGCCGGAGAGCGCGAACGCGGCTCTTTGGAGCCCTTGCTGATGAACCCGACCGGGCGCTTCACCTTGGTGGCCGGCAAGTGGGGTGCGGTGGCTGCCATTGGTTGGCTCATCGGCGCGTTAGGTTGCTTAAGCTTTTTGCCGGGCCAGTGGCTGCTGCGCAGCGAGACCCTGGCGGCCATGTTCCGCTATGGCTGGGTGGAGTTGGCCGGTTTCTTGGCGGTGCTGACCCCGCTGGTGGGGGCGCTGGCCGCGATGTTGATGGCGCTGGCCATCCGCTGCAAGAGCTTCAAAGAGGCGCAGGCCAATGCGGCCGTGATGCTGACGCTGGTGTCCTTCTTGCCCATGTTGGCCATGTTCAACCAGGAGGGTGAGCAGCCCTGGCACTTGACCGTGCCGGTACTGGCCCAGTTCACGCTGATGGGGCGGGTGCTGCGCGGCGAAGCGATGGGGGTGATGGACTACCTCATTCCCGCAGCGATGAGCGTGGTGATTGCCGCATTGGCCCTGGGGTATGTGGCTCGGCAGCTCTCACGGGCAGCCGTGAAGTAAGCGGCCTCAAGCGGCTTTCAGCAGGCGCCAGACTTCGTCCTGCCAGGGCAGGGCGCAGACCATGCGGTTGTAGTAGAGCGCGGCTTCGTTGACGGAGAGCACCTCGCCGCGCTCACCCACCAAACGCAGATTGGTCACCACGCACATGGGGTTGGCCATGGCCAACACGCCCGAACCGATCTGCACCCAATCCCAGGCCAGTCCGGCGCCCGGGGTATCACCTTGTTGAGCCCACAAGGTCTGCCCACTTGTGGGATGTTGACCATCTGCGGCAAAAGTAACGCACGACCCTAGGTGAACAAATCGTAATCGGCGTTTAGTATTTGCCTGACAAAATACGGTCGGCCAAGAATAGAGCGACCAGGGAGGTGGCATGGTCAATGCGGTACTAGCGGGCATAGAGGTGCTTGCGGATCTCTGCATGGCCTGAAGTTTGGAGAAGACGTCGTGTGCTTGCTAGCTGTAAACCCTGTCAGGGATAAAGCCCGAGCTGAGTCTCTCGATGAGGGACTGGGCTTGGGGCCTTGGTCATGTTGAGCCCAAGCTTCCAGGCCATCATGGCGGTGAAGAGCCAGGTGGAGTTCAAGGACGAGATCATTCGGTTTGCCAATGATCTGGGGTTTCAATATGTGTCGGCCATGACCGTGATCGATCATTCCCTGACACGTTCTGAATTCTTTAACGTTGATAACATGCCTCTGGCTTGGCAAGAGGCCAGCGCTGGCTTGAGCGAGTCTTTTCGCCGCGACCCCGTGATGCAGCATTGCAAGCGTGGCACCGTGCCCATCATCTGGGATCAGTCCACCTACGTGGATCAAGGCTTGGGTGACCACTGGGAGGAGCAGGCGGCCTATGGCTATCGCACCGGCATTGCCTTGGCCCTGCACATGCCGGAAGGGCGTCACTTTGTGATGGGTGTTGACCGCGATCGTCGCTTGCCCAAGAGCCCAGGCAACTTGACCCGCATGGTGGCGTCGTTGCAGTTGTTTGCGGTGCACGCGCAGGAGGCCGCCTCTCGGCTGTTTTTGCCGGTGGAGGCGCAAGTTCAAAAGCCCTCCTTGACTCGGCGCGAGTTGGAATGCCTCAGTTGGACCATGGAAGGCAAGACCGCCTGGGAGACGGGGGCCATTCTGTCCATCAGCGAGCGTACGGCTGTGCTGCATTTGCAGAATGCCATGCAGAAGCTCGGTGCCGTCAGCAAGCACCAAGCGGTGCTCAAGGCCATGCGTTTGGGCTTGATCCGGTAAAACCAGACACCTGTCAGAGTTGACAGTGTGAGGGCTTCGCGATTGGCGCTCCAATGGCGACACGCAGGATTTGCTGCGCTCCTGAAGATCCGAGGCCCCTATGTATCAAGTCACCCACATTCATGCACAACCCTCCTTCACGACCGCTACCGTCGTGTCGACTGGCGCAGAACTGGTCGAACTGGACATGGCGGCCCTGCGATTCGCGGCCGGAGGCCTGTCGGCGGCTAACGGTGGGAGCACCGAGCTGCCCTATCGCGGCTGGAGCAGCGGCGGCAACGATTCGCTGCCGTATCGCGGCTGGTAATGGGTTTGCGTCGGCGCGGGCTGCTTGCAGCCGGAGCGCGCCGCTATGAGTTTTTTCCGTCCCGAATCCCTCCACAGCCAGCGTCAGGCCTGGCTAGGCTCCATCCATGTGATGCAGCCTCTGGGCTTGGCTTGGCTGACCTTCGGGGTGCTGGCGACGCTTGTCGCCGTCAGCACCTTTCTTTTTCTAGGGGAGCTGCCACGTACCACGCGTTTAGGTGGGCTGGTGGTGCCGCAGAAGGGCTGGGTTCGGGTGGTGCCACCAGTGGCCGGGCGATTGCTGGCGGTAGAGGTCGAGGAAGGACAGCGTGTGGCCCAAGGGGCAGCGCTGTTCACGCTGGAGGTCGCTTCTCCCCAATGGGGCGAGGCGACGTCGTTGGGGCTGCGGCAGAGTTTTGAGGCTCGGCGCCGTAGCTTGGACGAAGCGAGCAAGCAGTCGCAGATGCTGCTGCTCGAACAGTCCAAAGGGTTGGCGCAGCGCTTGGCGGCTGCCCGCCGCGAAGCTGCCGTGTTGGCCACTCAGTCAGCTCTGCAGCAGCAGCGGCAGGCTTTGGCAGAGCGGGCGGTGGCGCGGCTCGAGGCACTGGTTGCGGAGCAGTTTGTTTCAGCAGCACAGGTTCAAGAAAAAACAGGGGAGCTACTGAGCAGTAGGGCGGAGGGCGCGGCGATCGCCCGCCAGCGCGAGGCGCTGGATGCGGAGATCGCTGCGCTGGAAGCCCAAACCCGCCAGTTGCCGCTGCTCACCGCCCAACGCTTGGGTGAGTTGGAGCGCGAGCAAGGCGAGCTGGCCGAACTGGCCACCCGAGAAAGCGGCAGCCAAGCGCCGCGCCGTGTCGCCGTCCAAGCGCCGGTGGCCGGCACGCTCTCAGCCGTGCATGCGAGCCGGGGCCAAGCGGTGTCTCCCGAAGCAGCCGTGCTGACCCTAACGCCCGAAGGCGAGCCCTTGGTGGCCCATCTCTATGCACCCTCTAGCGCTTTGGGCTTTGTGCGCGTGGGCCAAGCCGTGAAGTTGCGCGTACAAGCCTATCCTCACCAAAAGTTTGGCTGGCTGCCGGGCCAGGTGTCGGCGGTGGCACAGGCGCCGGCGCAGACCACCGAGCTGGCCCAGGTGGCAGGGCTGGGGCGCGGCGCGGCGGCCGAGCCGCTCTATCGCATCACCGTGGCCTTGAGCCAGACGCCTCTGGCGGGCGCGGGTGCAGAGCGCCCGCTGCGTGCAGGCATGCAGTTAGAGGCTGACGTGGTGCTGGAGCAGCGTCGCTTGTACGAATGGCTGTTTGAGCCGATCTTGGCCTGGGCTAAGCGATGAGGACGCCATGACCTTGTCTGCCGCCGACCCCTCCCGCTTGAATCTCGGTTGGCGCCGCCCTGCGGTGCCGATGGTGTTGCAAACCGAGGCGGCCGAGTGCGGCTTGGCCTGTTTGGCCATGATGGCCAGCGCGCATGGCTTGCGCGTGGACCTGCCCGCCATGCGGGCGCGCTTTCGACTCTCGATGAAGGGCTGCACGGCGGCCGACCTGGCTCAGATGGGCCAGAGCCTGGGCCTGGCGCCGCGGGCCTTGCGGGCGGAGTTGTCGCATCTGCCTCAGCTCAAATTGCCCTGTATCTTGCATTGGGACCTGAACCACTTTGTGGTGCTGGTCAGCGTCAAGGGCGATGAGCTGACGGTGCATGACCCTGCGCGCGGTATTCGGCGCTTGAGCCCGGCGGAGTTGTCGCCGCATTTCACGGGTGTGGTGCTGGAGTTCACCCCTACCCCCAGCTTTCGCAGCAGGGATGAGCGCCAGCCCGTGCGCCTGCGGGCTTTGCTGGGGCCTGTGACGGGCTTGCGGCGTGCCCTGACGCAGGTGCTCATGCTGGCCCTGGCGCTCGAGCTGTTTGTGATGCTGTCGCCGTTTTTCATGCAGTGGGTGGTCGATGGGGTCCTGGTCAGTGGCGAGCGCCAGTTGCTGCCCACGTTGGCGGTGGGTTTTGGGCTCTTGGTGCTGATCCAGGGCCTGACAGCGGCTGGGCGTTCCTGGGCGGTGTTGCACTTGTCTGCCACGCTGCAATTGCAGTGGATGGGCCAAGTGTTCGCTCATTTGCTGCGTTTGCCCATGGCCTGGTTTGAGCGCCGCCACACCGGCGATGTCTGGTCGCGTTTTGGCGCAGTTCAGCAGATCCAAGACAAGCTGACCGGCGCCTTTGCCGAAGGCCTGATCGACGGCGTGATGGTGCTGCTGACCCTGGTGCTGATGCTGGTCTACAGCCCGCTGCTGGCCAGCTTGGCGGTAGGGGCGGTGCTGCTGTATGCCTTGCTGCGCGCGCTGTTGTGGCGGCCTCTGCGCGAGGCTGCCCAAGAGGCCTTGATCCACGAGGCCAAACGGTCTAGCCACTTTTTGGAATCCTTACGCGGCATGAGTGCCATCAAGCTCTTCAATGCCGAGGCCTTGCGGCAGTCGGGCTTCATGAACTTGGTGGTCGAGGCCATGAACGCCGGGCTCACGGTGCGCAAGCTGGAGCTGGCCTTGGCGGTGGCGCATCGGGTGCTGTTTGGGCTGGAGCGGGTGGGCGTGATCTGGCTGGGCGCTTTGTTGGTGATGGACCAGCGCCTGTCGGTGGGCATGTTGTTCGCTTTCATGGCCTACCAAGATGTGTTCGCACAGCGCACCTCGGCCTTGATCGACAAGGTCAATGAGCTGCGCCTGGTGCGGCTGCAGGCGGAGCGGCTGTCCGACATTGTGTTGACGGCGCCAGAGGCCGACGAGCCGGTGGCTTGGGGGGCCAAGCCCGCAGAAGGGGAGATGGCGGGCGCGTTGAAGCTGAGCGACGTGCACTTTCGCTATTCCGACCTGGAGCCCGAGGTGTTGCGTGGGGTGAGCTTTGAGGTGCAGCCTGGGGAGTCGGTGGCCATTGCCGGGCCGTCGGGTGGCGGCAAGACCACCTTGCTCAAACTCTTGTTGGGTATTCATGCGCCCACCCAAGGCGAGTTGGTGGTGGACGGCCAGCCCCTGGCTCAGCTTGGCGCCAAGGCTTGGCGGCAGCGGGTCGGGGCGGTGCTGCAAGAGGAGCCTTTGTTTGCCGGCTCGGTGGCCGACAACATCAGCTTTTTTGCGCCGGATGCCGACCCGGCGTGGGTGCAGGAATGCGCCCAACGGGCCTCGGTGCACGACGAGATCCTGGCCATGCCCATGGGCTACGCCACCTTGGTGGGCGATATGGGCACGGTCTTGTCGGCGGGGCAAAAGCAGCGGGTGCTGCTGGCGCGGGCGCTGTACCGGCGGCCCAGCGTGCTGCTGTTGGACGAAGCCACCAGCGCGCTGGACGTGGAGCGCGAGCGGGCCGTGAACGCGGCGGTGGCCGCACTCAAGCTGACCCGCATCATCGTGGCGCACCGGCCTGAGACCATTGCCAGCGCCGACCGAGTGATCGTGCTGGTGGGGGGCGTGGTGCGGGAGGACCGGCCAGTTCGGCCAGTCAATGCCAAGCAGGAAAGTTAGCGATTACTCTTGCTTCATGGGGCAGGTGTTGAAGCCCAGCATGGGGTAGAGCGGGCAGAAGCGGGTCAGGCCGGTCAAGAGTGGCACCACGCCGACCCAGCCCCAGACACCAATGGTGCCCATCAGGGTCAAAGCGATCAGGATGACGCCAACGGCGATACGGGCGATGCGGTCGATGCCGCCAACATTCAGCTTCATGGAGTACTCCTCGGTGTGAAGCCTGCCAACGCAGCAGGCGATGGACGTACTGTGCGCCGAGATCAGCCGACCGTCTGTGACCCCAGTCACATAGCGCCCTGGGCCAAGTCACGCAAGGCCTTGGCATCCAAGACGGTGATGCGCTCGCGCCCCAGCTGCAGCCAGCCGGCTTGCTCAAAGCGCTTGAGCAGGCGGGTCACCATCTCGCGCACCGTGCCCAGTTCATCCGCCAAGGCCTGGTGGGTGGTGGTGATGGAGCTGCCGCGCCCCAGCAAGCAGGAGGCCAAGCGTTGGTCCAGTCGCTGAAAGGCCACGGCCTCGGCCAGGGCCATCAGGTCGGCCAGGCGGTCACCAAACACCCCGAACACGAAGGCCCGAAAAGCGGGCTCAGACACCCAGCGCTCAAAGCCGACTTTGTCGATCAGCAGCAACTCGGTGGCCGAGGCCGTGATGCCGTGCACCGAGAAGGACTGGTGACCAAAGAGGCAAGACGTGGAGGCGACGCAGACCTCGCCTGGCGTGACCCGATACAACTCCAGCGAACGCCCTTGGGGTGAGCCGCGCGCCACCTTGATGTCGCCCGACAGCACCATCGGAAAGCCTTGGCAGGGCGAGCCTTCGTCAAACAGCACCGTGCCTGCGGGGGCTTGGATGGGCATCACATGCTGGGCCAAAACCTCCTGCAGCACGGCGGCGGGCAGTTGCGACAACGCAGGGTAGAGCGGCAGCAAGCGGGCCAGCAGGTCGGGGGTGGCGGTCATGGGTGCGGGCGGCGGGGTTGTGTGGCGTGTTCCAAGTCGGTCAGCCAGAGCATAGCGGCTTCGCGGCTGTCACCACACATGGCCACACTGGGCTGCAAAGAGGCGCACACGGCGGGGCGCTCCGGCTGCCCAAAAATCTGGCACTGATCTTGGGCGTTGAGCTGCACGCAGCGCACACCCGCCGGCTTGCCGTGGGGCATGCCGGGGATGGGGCTGCTGATGGACGGTGCCGTGCAGCAGGCGGCGCAGCGGGGGCGGCATTGCATTCTTGAATTGTTTCACGTGGAACAGCCGCTCGGTCGCATATTGCCGCCCCAGGGAGATGGCAGGCTTCGTAAAATCAGGGGTTCGCCGGGCCAGTGCGCCTGCGACCGAGTTGACCGAACCCTCCGGTCGGGCACTTTGCCCGCCCCGTTTCCCTGTCCAGCTTGGTGCCTTGGGGGCTGTGTGCCGCCTCGTGCGCCGGGCATTGTCTGGAGCACACCCGTGCTGTACCCCAAAGAGTTTGATGTGATTGTTGTGGGCGGCGGCCATGCCGGCACCGAGGCCGCTTTGGCGGCGGCGCGCATGGGCTGCGCCACGCTGCTGCTGAGCCACAACATCGAGACCCTGGGGCAGATGAGCTGCAACCCGTCCATCGGGGGCATAGGCAAGGGCCATTTGGTCAAAGAGGTGGACGCCTTGGGCGGTGCCATGGCCCTGGCCACTGACGAGGCGGGCATTCAATTTCGCATCCTCAACGGCAGCAAAGGCCCGGCGGTGCGCGCCACCCGCGCCCAGGCGGATCGGGTGATGTACAAGGCGGCCATCCGCCGTATGCTCGAAAACCAGCCCAATCTGTGGCTCTTCCAACAGGCCGTGGACGACCTGATGGTCGAGGGCGACCGCGTGGTGGGCGCCGTCACCCAGGTCGGCATTCAGTTCAAGGCCCGGGCGGTGGTGCTGACAGCGGGCACCTTCTTGGATGGCCGCATCCATGTGGGCCTGCAAAATCACGCCGGGGGCCGGGCCGGAGACCCGCCGGCGGTCACGCTGTCGGCCCGGCTCAAGGAGCTGAAGCTGCCGCAGGGGCGGCTCAAGACCGGCACGCCGCCGCGTATTGACGGCCGCTCCATGGACTACAGCCAGCTCATCGAGCAGCCGGGCGACCTGGACCCGGTGCCGGTGTTCAGCTTCATGGGCCACGCGGCCATGCACCCGCGCCAATTGCCTTGCTGGATCACCCACACCAACGAGCGCACGCACGAGATCATCCGCAGCGGCTTTGACCGCAGCCCCATGTTCACCGGCGTGATCGAAGGCGTGGGGCCGCGCTATTGCCCCAGCATCGAAGACAAGATCAACCGCTTTGCCGACAAAGACTCGCACCAGATCTTCTTGGAGCCAGAGGGCCTGACGACCCACGAGTTCTACCCCAACGGCATCTCCACCTCGCTGCCTTTTGACATCCAGTTGGCGGCGGTGCGCAGCATGCCGGGCCTGGCCAACGCCCACATCTTGCGGCCCGGCTATGCCATTGAGTACGACTACTTCGACCCCCGCGAGCTGAAGGCCAGCTTTGAGACCCGGGCCATCCAAGGCCTGTTCTTTGCTGGGCAGATCAACGGCACCACCGGCTACGAAGAAGCGGCGGCCCAAGGCTTGTTTGCGGGCGTCAACGCTGCGCTGCAAACCCAAGGCAAGCCCGCTTTGAGCCTGCGCCGAGACCAAGCCTACCTGGGCGTGCTGGTGGACGACCTGATCACCAAGGGCGTGACCGAGCCCTACCGCATGTTCACCAGCCGGGCGGAGTTCCGCTTGCAGCTCCGCGAGGACAACGCCGATGCCCGCCTGACCGAGCTGGGTCGCGAGCTGGGCTTGGTGGACGATGCCCGCTGGGAGGCCTTCAACCGCAAGCGGGACGCTGTTTCACGTGAAACAGAGCGCTTGAAGTCGACCTGGGTGCACCCGGCTGTTCTGCCGGCCGAGCAGGCCGAGCGCACTCTGGGCAAGGCCATTGAGCATGAATACACCCTAGCGGACCTGCTGCGCCGCCCCGGCATCAGCTTCGACACCGTGGCCGAGATTGCCGCCATCGCCCGCCCCGAGGCCGGTGTTTCACGTGAAACACTGGTGACTGCGCTGGGTGCGGACCTGGCCCAGGCGGTGATCGAGCAGGTCGAGATTGCCACCAAATACGCCGGCTATATCGACAAGCAGGTGGAAGAGGTGGGCCGCGCTTTGGCCTTTGAGCACCTGAAGCTGCCCGCCGACCTGGACTATGCCCAGGTCACGGCCCTCAGCCATGAGGTGCGCCAGAAGCTCAGCCGCCAGCGCCCCGAGACCCTGGGGCAGGCCGCGCGCATCTCGGGGGTGACCCCCGCCGCGGTCTCGCTGCTCTTGGTCCACCTGAAGAAAAAGCGCTTCCCTGGCTTTGCTGACGCGGCAGCCAGCCCTGCTGCTGTTGCTGCTGCGGCAGACCCCGCAGCGGCATGAATGAGCCCCACAACACCCTCGTCAGCCTCCGGCATAGGCGCCCTGATCTGCCTGTGCAGCCCATGCCGCACGGTCGGGCGGGGGCGCCTGCCAGTGCCACTCCCCGATCCCTTCGCGCCCACGCTGTGAGGGCGGGAACACCACGCCATGACTGAATCCTCCACATTGCCTCTTCACCCTCAGCACGCGGGCCTCAGCCAGGGCTTGGCGGCCTTGGGGCTCAGCGTGCCTGAGGCCACGCAAGCCCAGTTGCTGGCCTACCTCGACCTGCTGGGCCGCTGGAACAAGGTCTACAACCTGACGGCGGTGCGCCGCCCTGAAGAGATGCTGGTGCAGCATCTGCTGGACTGCCTGGCGGTGGTGACGCCCATGGCTCGCGCGCTGGCCGCGCTGCCAGCGCCGCGCATTCTGGATGTGGGTAGCGGTGGCGGCCTGCCAGGCGTGGTGCTGGCCATCTTGCACCCCCAGTGGCAGGTCGCCTGTGTCGACACGGTGGGTAAGAAGGCCAGTTTCATTCGCCAAGTGGCGGCAGAGTTGGGCCTGAAGAACCTGCAAGCCCTGCACGCCCGCGTCGAGACCCTGGAAGGCCCGGGCTACGACATGATCACCTCGCGCGCTTTTGCTTCGCTGCAAGACTTTGTCTCTCTGACCACCCACCTGCTGGCGCCGGCTGGGGTTTGGTGCGCGATGAAGGCACGGCTCACCGACGATGAAAAGTCAGCCGTGGCGGCGGAGGTGTTTCACGTGGAACACCTCAACGTGCCACAGCTGGACGCCGAGCGCTGCTTGGTCTGGATGCGGCCGCGCTGACGCAGCGGGTTTGCCCACAGTACATCCCCAGCCCATCCACGCGCTATACAGCAGTTGCCCACACGCTTATCCACAGGATGTCTATGTTCCCCACAGGCTTCTTCGGCCCCTTCATGGGCATTGCGGACTACGGCACCTTCTGCAGCGCCGTCTTGCTGTTCTTGGCCTTGCCCGGCCCCGGCACCTTTGCCCTGCTGACCTCCACGGCCAAGGGCGGCTTCAAGGCGGGTGCGGCGGCGACCTTGGGCATCATCGTCGGCGATCAGGTCTTGCTGTGGTTGGCGGTGGCTGGGGTGGCGGCGCTGCTGGCGGCATATCCGGCGGTGTTTGAGGCGGTGCGCTGGGCAGGGGCGGCCTATCTGGCCTGGATCGGCCTGAAGCTGATGTTCGCCCGAGGGGAGGGCTCGGCCAGCCCCATCCACATCGAGCCGCGCCATTACTTCCGCCAAGCCTTGTTGATCACCGTGCTCAACCCCAAGGCCATCGTGTTCTACATGGCCTTCTTCCCCTTGTTCATTGACCCGGCTCACCACCTGGGCCTGCCCACCTTTGCGGTGATGGCCGTCACCATCGCCGCCATCACCGCGGCCTACTGCTTGCTGCTCTGCGCCTTTGCGCAGGCGGTGGCCGAGAAGGTGAGGCCGCATCGCACCGTCGCCCGCTGGCTGGAGCGCCTGGCCGGCCTGTTCTTGGTGGGTTTTGGCGTGCGCTTGCTGCGCGATTGACGTTGACCCGCACTCGCGCGGGCCTGCGCAGCGGCGACAATGCCTTGCGTGCTCGCCACCCGGTCTGGTGAGCGCACTCCATCAGGGCACGCCCGACCGTGTCCAACCGCCGCTACTAGGTTCAACGGACTCTTCAGCCATGGCCTCCCGGATCTTTTGCATAGCCAACCAAAAAGGCGGCGTCGGTAAGACGACCTCCTGTGTGAACCTGGCCGCCGGTCTGGCGCAAGTCGGCCAGCGCGTCTTGCTGGTCGACCTGGACCCGCAGGGCAATGCCACTATGGGCTCGGGCGTGGACAAGCGCACCCTGGAAGCCACGGTCTACGACGTGCTGCTCGAAACCTCCACAGTGGCCGAAGCCCGGGTGCGGGCCGAGAAGGGTGGCTACGACGTGCTGGGCGCCAACCGTGAGCTTGCGGGCGCCGAGGTCGAATTGGTGGGCCTGGAGCATCGCAACGAGCGTCTGCGCCGTGCCCTCAAAGTGGCCGAGGCCGAATACGACTTCGTGCTCATCGACTGCCCGCCTTCGCTCAGCATGCTCACGCTCAATGGCCTGTGCAGCGCGCATGGCGTGATCGTGCCCATGCAGTGCGAGTACTTTGCGCTCGAAGGCCTGACGGACCTGGTCAACACCATCAAGCAGGTGCATGCCAACCTCAACCGCGACCTGCAGCTCATCGGCCTGCTGCGTGTGATGTTCGACCCCCGCATCACCCTGCAAACCCAGGTCAGCGACCAGCTCAAGGCCCACTTCGGCGACAAGGTGTTCAACACCGTGATCCCACGCAATGTGCGCCTGGCGGAGGCGCCCAGCTACGGCTTGCCCGGCGTGGTGTTTGACCCCGCCTCCAAAGGCGCGCAAGCCTTTGTGGAGTTCGCCAAAGAAATGGTTCAGCGCGAGGGGCAGCGGGCGGCTTGATCAAGCTTGGCTCAAGATTCAGCGCACTTTTTGGGGGGGCCAGGGACTGTCCCAGCCCAGTGATGCGGAGCGCAGGCGAGAATAGGCGCTCAACAAAGTACCGGCTCGCCCTAGGCTTCTGGCGCCCCTCAAGTGATGTGCGGGCTAAAGCAGACACGTCAGGGTGGCATCATTTGGGAGCCCTGAACATGGCCGACACACCGTCCGCACGCCTAGAACTACGCAAAGCCCATTTGGGCTTGATGTTTGCAGCCACCTTGGTGCTGGCCGCCTGCGGCGGAGGGGGCAGCAACGCGGGCGATCAAGTGCTGGGAACCAGCCCTAGCCCCAGCCCGGTGGCCCCAGTCGCCCCTGTCCCCAGCCCACCTCCGTCGGCCGTGGCGCAGAGCTGTGCTCCCACCAACCCCTACCGTGCAGACGCGACCAGCGCCACCACGGTGGGCACGCTGGCGGGCGAAAAGGCCTGGGCAAAGTCCTATATGGAGCAGGCCTATCTGTGGTGGGAAGAGATCCCCGCTGTCAACGCCGACGCCCCCGCCTACAGCGACACATCGAAAGTGGAGGAGTCCCTGGACGCGTACTTTCGTGCGCTCAAGACGCCGCTCTTCACCGCCTCTGGGAAGCGCAAGGACGAGTTCAGCTTCACCTACCCTACCAAAGCTTGGAATGACCGCTCTCAGAGTGGCTCGTCGGCGGGCTATGGTATCGAGTGGTATTTCTCCTCGCCCACGCCACCGCGTGGCTTGAAGGTCGCCTTTGTGGAGCCCAACTCACCCGCCGATTTGGCCGGGGTTCGACGAGGGGACGCTTTGGTGTCCACGGATGGTGTGAGCGCCGACGTCAACAGCGAGGCCGGCGTAGTAGCGCTCAATGCCGCGCTATTCCCGAGTGCGAGTGGCAGCCCACACAGCTTTGTCTTTGCACCCGTGACGGGCGGCACGCGCAACGTTAAGCTGACCAGCGCCACCGTTGTCAGCACCCCGGTGCCCAACACCAAGGTCCTGACCACGGGCGATGGGCGCCGCGTGGGCTACATCCTCTTCAACGCCCACATTGCCAGCGCCGAGGGGCAGCTCATCACGGCCGTCAACACCCTGCGCGACTCGGCCGTCCAAGACCTGGTGCTGGACTTGCGCTACAACGGTGGCGGCTATGTCTACATTGCAAGCAGCTTGGCCTATATGGTGGCGGGGGCCAGCCGCACGTCTGGCCAAGTGTTTGAGCAGTTCCAGTACAACAGCAAGCGCACGGCAGATACCAATGCCGATAGCGCGAAGACCCCCTTCTTCAACACGTCTTGCTATCTGGATGCCAACTTCCAGTGCCCGAGGCAAGAACCCTTGCCCACCCTCAACCTGGGCCGGGTGTTTGTGCTGACCAGCCCCGGTACCTGCTCGGCCAGCGAGGCCATCATCAACGGTCTGCGTGGCGTGAATGTGGAAGTGGTGCTGATCGGTGACACCACCTGCGGCAAGCCCTATGGCTTCAGAGCCAAAGACAACTGCGGCATCTCTTACTTCCCCATCGAGTTCAAGGGCACCAACGCCAAAGGCTTTGGCGACTATGCCGACGGCTTTGCCCCTACCTGCCCCGCCAATGATGATTTCAGCCGCGCCTTGGGCGACCCGGCCGAGGGCCAACTGGCCGCTGCGCTCTACCGCGTAGACAAGGGTGTCTGCAACCCGGCCCTGGGCCGTGCAGCACCCAAAGCAGCCGGCAATGCCGCACCCAAGGGCGGCGTGCTGCGTGGCCCCGAGCGTGAAAACCGCATTTTGCTGCCGCGCTGAAGCACCCACGCTGCACGCTGGCCACATGACGAAGGGGTCCCGCTGGGACCCCTTTTTTGCTGGGCGCTGCGCCCCGGTGCTCTCAGAGCCCCAGCCCTTCGTCCAGCCCCAGGTGCACATTCATGCACTGCACGGCCGCGCCGCTGGCGCCCTTGCCGAGGTTGTCTTCGCGGGCCATCAGCAGCACTTGGGTGGCGCTGGCAAACACAAACAGGTCGATGCGGTTGGTGTCGTTGCAGGCCTGCACATCAAAGAAGCCGCCTTCCAGCGTGGCTGCGTCCGACAGCGGCATGACCCGAACAAAACGCTCGCCCGCATAGTGGCGCTCGTAAGCGGCCTGGATCTTCTCGGGCGTGGTGCCCGTCGCAAATTGAGAAAGATGTAAGGGCACACTGACGCCTAAACCCTTATAGAACGGACCGACCACGGGCATGAACACCGGGGGTTGCGCCAGGCCGGTCTGCACCATCATCTCGGGCAGGTGCTTGTGGCCCAGGGTCAGGCCATAAGGGCGGGGCGCTTGCAGCACCGGGTCGCCACCAGCTTCGTACTGCTCGATCATCTTCTTGCCGCCGCCCGAATAACCCGTCAGCGAGGTGGCCGAGACGGGCGTGTCGGGCGCGATCAGCCCGGCGTCGACCAGTGGCCGCATCAGCACGATGAAGGCCGTCGCATGGCAGCCGGGGTTGGCAATGCGCTTGGCGGCACGGATCGCCGCGCGCTGGCCCGCGCACAGCTCGGGCAGGCCGTAGACCCAGCCCGGCACCGTGCGGTGGGCGGTGCTGGCGTCGATCAGGCAGGTGTTGGGGTTGGTGATCATGGCCGCAGCTTCCCGCGAGGCGGCGTCGGGCAGGCACAAAAAGGCCACGTCGGCGGCGTTCAGCAGGCGCGCGCGCTCGGCCGGGTCTTTGCGCAACTCGGGCGCAATGCGCAGCACCTCCACATCGCCGCGCTCGGCCAACACCTCATGGATGCGCAGGCCCGTCGTGCCTTCTTGACCATCCACATACACCTTCACCGTCATGACGCTTCCTTCAGCAACAATTCCAACATCCTCGCAGCATACGGCATGCCACCCACCTGATCATGACAAACACCGCCCCTCGCGTCCTGCTCTTACCTGGCTGGCAGAACTCCGGCCCCACCCATTGGCAAAGCCGCTGGGAGGTGCTGTATGGCGACCAGCGCGTGCTGCAAGATGATTGGATATGGCCCAAGCGCGGCGACTGGATGATGCAGCTCGATGAAGCTCTGCTGGCCCAGCCCGGCCCGGTGGTGCTGGTGGCCCACAGCTTGGGCTGCCAGTTGGTGGCGGCCTGGGCGGCGCACTCCCGCCACACGGCGCGGGTGCAGGCCGCCTTGTTGGTGGCTCCGCCCGATGTTGAGCGCGACGACACCCCGCCGCAGATCGCCACCTGGCGCCCCATCATTCGCCAGCCCTTGCCGTTTGCGGCAGTGGCCCTGATCAGCAGCGACGACCCGTTTTGCGCCCCCGAGCGCGGCCACGCCATGGCCACCGCCTGGGGTGCCGCCGCCTTGGAGCTAGGCCCCTTGGGCCACCTCAACGGCGACTCAGGCCTGGGCGATTGGCCCGAAGGTCGGGCGGTGTTGAACTCCTTGCTGAGCACGCCCGACGATGACGAATGACCTTAACCGTTCCACCAACCGCACCCTGGGGAGAGTCTCCGGGCCCGAGCGGCCTGAGTGCCATTGCAACTACGAATGGTTAACGATTGCCTTGTACAGAGATGGAGCTGTGAATTGTTGGGCTGCGGTGAATGTTTGCTGGGCGTCGTCATGGATTGCACAGTGCCCACACGCTGGTAGTTTGGAATGATTTTCGCCAATGACCCGGGCCATTAATGTACATCTTGACGCAGTTGTTCTGCCTTTTACCAAGTATTACGCGCAAAACAGTCAATAATGTTGCGCGAGAGAGCGCTATGCGGTCGTGAACAAAGGGAGAGCGTGGAGCTGCTATTGATCTGGCACCAGCGAACTTAAATCATGCATAGCGAACCGGGGCATGCTGGAGGTGTTTGCTAATCGGCTCACATGACCTTGGCGCCCGTGCCTCGTTTCGCGCGACAACGTTCTCTTCTCAGCTGCATCCATCTAGACGGTATAAATTCACACCCAAAATTCCAACTTGAAAATTTCTGGATAAATTACATTTGATTATCTGTCCAGCAAACTTTGCCGTGTGGAGCTAACTGTGAGCCCCATACCGCCGTACAGCTCAGGCATAGCTGTAGTGGCTTGATTTGAGGCGTTGCCGGTCAGTTATCCGGCCGAGCCTGAATTACGGGTTCTGCCCAACCATCCTGTCGTGACTGGTGGTGTCGTCCAGTTAAACTAGGAGCCGTATGACCGAGCTCCTACTTAAAGACAACCACCAACCGCAGTTCTCGGGTCACGAGACCTTCCCACTGCGTCAGCTCTGGCTGCGCAAAGCCTATGACGCTGTGGCCGAGGCCGGCGAGCCTGCACAACGCTCCGTGTTCTCTGGCGAAGACGCAATCGTGCGCTTTGGCGTCGGGAAGAATATGGCTATGGCGATTCGGTTCTGGGCGACCGCCTGCGGAATTGTCGATGAAGAAGATGGCTACGCTGCAAGCGAGCTAGGCCACTTCCTGTTCGACCCCGAGCGTGGTTTAGACCACTATTGCGAGAGCCCGGCCACTACGTGGCTAGTTCACTGGATGTTGGCGAGCACCCCGGAGAAGACAACCACGTGGTGGTACCTGTACAACCATGTGGTTCAGCAGGTGTTCGACCGCGAACATCTCGTCAAGGCCTTGACCGTGTTCAAGGACGAATACAAGTTGCGCATCTCCATGGCGACCTTGAAGCGCGATGTCGAGTGTTGCATCCGGAGCTACGTGCCACGGCTTGGAGGCGACTCCCCGGAAGAAATGAGCGAACCGCTGCTTGGCGAGCTCGGTCTGATTCAGCAGAACGCCAAGGGAACCTTTGAGTTCCGAAGGGGTGCGAAGAAGTCGCTTCCCGATGGAGTATTTGCCTACGCCCTGCTGGACTACTGGAGCCGGATGCCGCACGCCGGTTCCGTGATGGACTTCGACAGGGTGGCGCATGACTTCGGCTCACCGGGGCGCGTCTTCAAGCTCGATGAGAACGCCGTAGCTGACCGACTCATCGCGCTAGAAGCTTTGTCTAAGGGCAACCTTCAATGGGTTGAGCAAGCCGGCATTCGACAGGTCACGCGTAAAGGCCCGGCCCTGAGCAGCCTACGAGACTACAAGTACAAGATGTTGGAGACCGCCTATGTCTAAGGCTGTTCGCGCCGCGGGCGCAGAGCAGCGAAAGCTGTCGGATGTCGTCAACATTTCTCGACAGTTCCTTCGCTCAGTTCGTCTGGACACCGATCTTGGGCGTGAAGACGCGTTGTCTGGCTACATTTGCCAAGGTACCGCGAGGTCACTTCTTGAAAACATGGCTCGGCAAATTGTCGAGACCAACCAAAGAGCGTTCACTTGGACGGGCCCGTACGGCGGGGGGAAGAGCTCCCTGGCCTTGACGCTCTGCTCGTTGGTAAGCAGTCAGCCCAAGGTGCGAGCCAAGGCCAAACAGGTGCTTGGTCTGACGGAAGGTAGCCTGGTCAACCGCGCTTTCAGCACGAAGGGCGACGGATGGCTGGTTGTGCCGGTAGTCGGCAAGCGAGCAGACGTCCGCATTGAGTTGGGCGCTGCGTTGGCTGAAGCCCGTGGCTTTGGCACTGGGCGCCGCAAGAACGTCGACATTGTTGCCGAGCTGGTTGAAGAAGCGGAGCGCCACCCTAACGGCGTGCTTGTGGTCATAGATGAGCTAGGGAAGCTGTTGGAAGCCACCGCTTTGGAGGGGAGTGACATCGGGTTCTTCCAAGAACTGGCTGAGGCTGCAAGTCGCTGCTCGAAGAAGCTGGTTGTCGTTGGTATCCTGCATCAAGCGTTCGACGCATACGCCTCTCGACTTGGTCGAGAAGCTCGCGACGAATGGTCCAAGGTACAAGGTCGCTACCTCGACATCCCGCTGATAGCCGGTGCAGATGAGGTGGTCGAGTTGGTTGGTAAGGCCATTAAAGTTGACGACGGTCCCGACCTCACGCAAGCTCGAAGGTTCGCACATCGCATTGCGGACGCCATCAAAGCTCGCCGAGCCGGCACACCGGACTCACTCGGCGAGTCGCTTGCCGCCTGCTGGCCGTTGCACCCTGTCACCGCGTCGTTGCTGGGGCCAATCTCCAGACGCAAGTTCGGTCAGAACGAACGGAGTACGTTTGGCTTTTTGGCATCGCGCGAGCCCCTCGGCTTCATCGAGCACCTCAACGGTTACCACGCTGAGTGGAACTCGATGTACGGGCCGGAGGACTACTGGGACTATCTACGCGCAAACCTGGAGCCTTCCATCCTCGCATCGCCTGACGGGCATCGCTGGGCTCAGGCCTGCGAGGCCGTTGAGCGTGCTGAGGCCAAGGGCACCGACCGTCATGTTGCTCTGACCAAAGCCATTGCCCTCATCGAGCTCTTCCGAAGTGGCTCTGGCCTTGTGGCCGATGACCACGTTCTTACGGTTTCAACCAAGGGCGTCCCCGAAGAGGGCATTCGACACCTTCTGAAGGACTTATCCGACTGGAAGATTCTGGTCGAGCGCAAGCACTTAGCAGGCTGCTGAAATACCGACCGGTTGTGATGGTCGAGCGAGGCGCAGCGAGGACAATGTGAGCATCCCGATCTGAGAGAGACCTATGCGCGGCGCCGACACCTTCACCGAGAGCCTGTTCATCA
>NZ_JBIKNQ010000106.1:0-5773 GCF_044358605.1 Ideonella sp. | reverse complement strand
TCTAGCGCGGCGTTGGCCGTTCTGCGAATCTCGCGCAGCGGGTGCTGTGCAGGCACGAAATCCTCCAGCTTGCGCATGGTGAACAGGCTCTCGGTGAAGGTGTCGGCTCCGCGCATAGCTCTCTCTCAAATCGGATGCTCAGATTGTCCTCTCTGCGTCTCGCTCGACCATCAGAACCGGCTGGTATTTCAGCAGCCTGTTAGTACTATGCTCAATTTTTCTGTCTTTCCTGTCGAGTACGATATCGAGGTGGGAGTGAAGAATATCTTCAGCCCTTTTTGTGAATTGGGGATCTTTTTTGTGTTTGCCCATCTCATCCGTTATGAATTTTCGATACTTCATTAAAGTTGCATTAGTGGATTGCCTGCAGTGCTTGTCAAAATCAGATATCAAATCAGTATTTCGATGAAGGGTATTAATTGCATCGAAGGAGGGTTTTGTGAGTTTGATTTCTATATTTTCATGGGGGGTGCCTTGCTTGCTGGGTGCCTTGATCCGCTGGTCAATTGGAGATGAGGGGGCTGAATATGCAATGGGGAAAAATGATGCTCTTTGTTCGGGGGGGGCGAGCTTTCGTCTGGGTGGTTTTGGTTGACAGTGAAAGACTGCTTCTGTCCGGTTGGTATGTACATAATTATTAAAATCAAAAATGGTTTTTGCGCAAATCGCCTCGGGCGATCTGACAGCGCAGGCGGATGAAGGTGAAGAAGAGCGGTGAGCAACGGTATATAACGACGAACTGGGCGCAATGCCAAGCTTTGGAAGTCCGCGTCGGCTGGAGAACCCTGCCGCAACGAGGCTGCTCGGGCCTGCAAGCGCTTTGGCTGTCGCTGTGGAAGCAGTGGAGTGGCTACCACCGCCGCAGCCTTGTGGAGACAACAATGCGCTGCTTCAAGCGGCTGGGCGAGCGTGTGATGGCCCGAGCCTTTGCGCGCCAAGTGGTGGAGTTGCATGTGCGTGTTGCCTTGCTCAACCGCTTCACTCAGCTTGGCTGCCCCGTGACGGTGCCTGTGGCATAACTCCGCCTGGGGTTGGGGTCAGCTCGTCCTTCTGCGGGTTTGTGCAACAAAGCCCAACAAAGCCCACAAAATCACTCACGGATTCAGGTCATGTTGAGGCGCGCCGCCAGTTCCAAGTTGCGTTGGATTTGGTCGTTTAACTCAACAAAACCACTGCCTCCAAATTCATCGTCGTCGCTGTCGTCAGGGTGGTGCCGCTTCGTTGGCAAGCCAGTGTCACCCTTGCAGTTGGCAGGCGGCTGATTCTGAGGCCTTTGAGTGACATTGTCGTCACCGCTGAGGGAGGGCACATTGTGGCCCCGACTCACCGTACGGGTGCCGCTTCGTACATCACCTGGAGGCCAATCGATGTCACCTACGTACGGGCGTTGAGCTGCACGTGCCTGGATTTGCGCGCGAAAGTTGCTATTGTTGGACGGTTCCCTTGTCCAAAACAATGGATCGTTCACAGGTGGGAGTGACTCGCCTGACACCGGCTCCATGTCTGCGACCCCCTCAAAGTCGAAGTAGTTGAGCCCAGCAGAGCGCTCATTTGGTTCACTAGACTCTGCTCGTGGGGGCGGCATCCCGAACACTACACGAGGCCTCTCGCCCGAATTTTGCCCGAGCTCATGCTCCGACCGTGAACGATTCGAGGGGGATCCCGGCTCCTTTGCCTCGTTTTGGCCAGTCGGGTGTACTTGGCTGCTGTTAATGCGACTGCTGTTGCTGCTGACGCTGCTACTACCTGATCCGTTCATATCAATAAAACTCCACTTGATTCATAGTTCGCCGGACTGGCGGGTGTCACTCAAGTTGCGTGCAAACTTTTGACAACCAAATCATAGGGAGCGCTACCGCATTGGCCCGCTGTAAAGCGAAGACTAGGTGCTGAGTCCGAAGCATCGGCCCCGCCTTTGGCAACCATCAGGGCAGTTATGCAGCGGACTTGAGCCTGCCACGGACTACGGCTTCGCAGAAGGCACTCAGCCTACCTTGGGCTTGATAAAAGGCACCTTCTGCAGCACATAGCCCATTTGCTTGTCTGGGTTCACCGGCGTGGAGTTGGCCACTTCGTTGTTCACGTCCCGGGCCAGGTCCACCAACTCCACATACTTGGCAAACAGGTTGCGCCCCTGGCCGTCCAAGAAGAACTTTTCGCGGGCTTCGGCCGTTTGGCCGAACACCTTGTCCCGCTGTTCCATCAGCCCCTTCAAGCCTTTGCCGTCGGCGCTCTCGCTCTGCAAGGCGCGTGAAGGTGGCTCGCCCGCGTCGGCCACCACCAGGCCCTTGCTTGCCCAGTTCACAAAGCGCTCGAAATTGCGGTCGCTGCAGCGCTCGTCCAAAAGCATCTTCAACTCCGCCTTGTCGAACACCTCTCTATTCAGCGTGTGGCGCACTTTCTCCAGCGCAGCAGACATATCGGCTGCACTCATGGTCTGGAGACTCTGCGGTGAGAGTTTGCTGCCATATTGGGATTGCAGCTTGTGCTGGCCTTCGGTCAGCACGTCCAACTGTTGCAAATGCTCCCTGGTGGTGCCTAAAACATCTCTCATGCGCGCCAAATTATCATCGTTCTCAGGCAAACCCTCGTTTTTGCTCAACTGACGGAACGCCTCCATCGACTTCACAATTTGACGCCCCTGCACCAAGGCTGGGACCGCTTGTTGGGTGTCACTCAGCATGTCCATAAAGTTGCGGTCAGCCCGCGAGAAAATCGCCTCGCTAAGCAGCGCGCGCTCCTCCGGGGTGAAGGTCCACTTCTCGGGTGCGACTACGTCGGAAGATTGCTTGTCCGCATAGCGCTTCAGAGCATCGGTTTCCTTGAGCTTATCGAGCAGGCTGAGCTTGTCGCGGAACAAGGTGTGCCCCAACAGCGAGTCACCAAACGTAGGCAGCAATCCGGTGCGGTTCGACTCCGAATAATTGGCGCCCACCGACACCGACCACGGCGCTGGGGGGATAACGATGGGAATCGTCAAGCCCATGCTGTTCTTGCCTGTGACCGCCACTTGGTCATACACCAGCTTGCCTCGGTGGTTGGTTCGGGTGATGTCCAGCGTTAGCGCATTGGCCCCTTTATCGACGGCATCAGCAATCGCCTTAGAGAACTGCCACTTCAGCCTTGCTTCTTCGTCTGCTGTCATCTCTGGCGCTTCGCCGTCCGTGCCCAATTTGTCTTTCAAGCTGTTTTTCACCAGCCCGACCAAGCGCTCGGCCACCAAGGTGCCATGCTGCGCCACGGCCCCAGAGACTGAGATTGACAAAGAGGCACTCCACTGCGAGTAGTCGCCATGCCGCAAAGCATTGTGGTGGGTGCGGTCAAAGTGCTTGCCCGTCACCTCAAAGCCAACGTTCAAGGAGTTGCCGGCCATGGACTTGCTGTTCACGCCAACAATGTTTTGGCCACCCTTTTTATTACTTACTGTAGCCGTAGGGTTACTCACCCTCCGTGCGGCCAAGTCGATGGTGACATTGAAACTGATTGTGATGGCGCCATCCGCCCGCTTCCATCCCAAGCCTGCTTGCCGCACTGGGCCAGCCGTCAGCACATCCGCACCGTTCATGGTTTCAATGCCCACCTTGGCCATGGTCTGGCTCAATTCCTCATGGCCAACGGCCAGCTTCAGCATGGCATCGGCACGTTCGGAGCGCGCCGCCTCGTCGCTTGGGGCCAGCTCAATCAGTCGCCGCACGCCTTCCGAATTCGCAGAGCACGCTACAGAGAGGGCGGCATGCCTATGCCCAACCACACCAAACGTCAGTTGGGTCAGCTTCTCACGCAGGTCCCCGGGGCTCTTTCGCAGCGTATCTTCCGAGAACAGCTCGGCCGCCCCCGCAATGTCATCCAAGCCTTCAGGTGACAAAAGCTTGGCCATGGTGTTCAGTTTCTCGCCCAGGGTTTGGACCGAGGCTTCCCAGGCCGGTTTGTTCAGGCGCTCGGTGTCTCGGTCCAGCACAGCAGACAAACGGGCGCCGATCACCGTGGCTTCTTTGACGAAACTCGCATAGTCTTTGCTCAAGGTCTTCAGCGCTTGGCTGATATTCGTCTGTGCGGCCTCAAAGTCATTCTCCCGCGACCAGTCTTTCTGGAAGGACTTCACATACGTTTCGCCAAAGGGCATCTTCTTCAACACGCTGTCGATGCCACCTGCCAATGCTTTGCCGTTCATCTTGGCGCCGCTCAGGCCATTGATGATGTCGCCAGCTGTGCCCACCTTGGCGGCATCCATCCAGGTGTATTTACCCTCCACCTTGATGCCGCCGCCGACGGCAAAGCCAAACTGCTGCAGCACGTCTTTCTCGAACACGGCATCGTTCACTTGGTTGCTGGCCACCAAGGCCACCTTGGCATTGGCCTCCACACTACCGCTGATCGACACCACGTCCGCTTTAAGGTTAACGGTGGGCGTGGTCATCAATGAGGGGGCCCGCGTTGGCGTCAGGCTCCTCCCCACCGCATCCAGATACTTGAGCACGCTTGCCAACTTGTTCTGGTCTTTCAAGGCGTCCAACTGCTGCGCCACGTAGTCACTGTGCCCCCGGGCGACTTTGGCGCACGCCTGCGAGTGATTGGCCTCTTTACCCAGCTTCTCCAAGTCGGACTTGCCCCTGAACTCGTCAAAGACATAGTTGGGCACATTGCCAAGGTTCCGAAGACCTTGGGTCACAGCGCCCGTGGAGGCATTGGCGCTGTCCACATACTGTCCCACAAACTGCGCCACGTTCTTCTCGGCCGATTTGTCGAACTTTGTGCTGGCGGGGTCTGTGGACTCGGACACCACGGCCGCTGCCGAAGACAGGCCATTGGCCGACTCATAGTGGTAGCCCGCGTTGAGCCCGATCTTCGCTTTGACGCCGAGGGAAAAAAAGCGGTCATTGCTCTGCCCAAAATTCACCATGGGTGCGAACTCCAGCCCAATACCCACCCCGGTGGAGTAATTGAAAGAGCCGTCTTCATCCTTGCCCACCGAGAGATTGCGGCTCAGGCTGACACCCCCGCCTGCCGACCAGTAGTTGCCCGTGTCTGGTGCCAGCAGGGTGGGGAAGGCGCCCATCGCGAACTTGGCGTCAATGGTCTTGGCCGAAGACATGCTGTCTCCCGCCAACTCAGGTGCATAACTCTGCGCCTGGGCCTGCACCAGTTTGTTCTTCAGCTCTGTGGTCTGGTTGTAGAGAATGTGGTGAGAGGTTAAAAAATTGCCTCGGCTCAGTGCCTCTAGGCTGCTTTTGAGTCTGGGGTCGTTGGCGTCCTTGGCCAGCGCCATCAACTCTTGTGCTGCTTCCTTGTAGTGGCCATAAGCCCGATTCGGAATTTGCCCGTGCAGGTCAACAAGGGTGTGGTGCGCATCTGCACTCTCACGGAGCAACTCGTTCAAGACGCCTTCGGCACTCTTCAGGCTCTTGGCATCCTTGTCGCTCCGATGCTGCGTTTGCAAGTCTTGCAATACCTGTGCTTGCTGGGCCAGCAATGGGCCTTCCACCGCTGGGTTGAGTTGGCCGCTGACGGGATTCACTAAACAGTTTTGATAGGCCTTGCTGCAGGCTTGCAGGTTGTCATCAGCCAAGCTCTTCACGCGCTTAAATGCGTCGCTGCGCAAGGAGCCCAACTCACGGGCAGAGTTGCAAAACCGCGAGCCCTCGCCCTCTATCAGGCGCTTGAGCGCATCGGCAATACGTTCATACACCCGGTGCAAGGCGGTGCCATCCATCACGGCTGATTTCTGGCCCGCGTTGGCCTGCTTTTGCAGCAAGGCTTTGGTCTCGTCCAGCAC
>NZ_JBIKNQ010000080.1:0-18172 GCF_044358605.1 Ideonella sp. | reverse complement strand
CCTACAACCATCGAATTCCTCAACGCGCCCTCAACCACCAGACCCCCATCGAGGCCCTGAAAAAATGGCACGCCTCACACCCCAAGCTCTTCACAAAACGTGTGAATGATCTCCCGGGGCTTGACATATACGACCACTGAGTTCTTCTGGTTTGCACTCCCGTTCTTTGGGGGCCGGGTGGAAGATATCGAGCTCTGGGCTGCGTTGCCGCAGGACGTAAAGGACTGCTTCGTAGATCAGATGGAGAAGGAAGTGGTGGCAAGTGACGCCATTCAAGCTGCTCTAGCGGAACGGCTGCGAGCCGTCCGCCACGTCAATATGGGGTAGCTTGTTGACAACGAGGCGAGAGCTCGTGAAGAACTCTGGTCCTCGATGGGAAGGGTTGGCTAGATACTGCGGGAGATATCTGTTCAGCTTTCAAATTGGTTTTCCAGGTTATCCAGAGCAAATTTCATCGGCCGCTCCTCTTCTCACGCGACCTAAATGTCCTGTTTACTCCCTATCCTTCAAGCCTACGCCCGCTGCCTCTTTCTGCTTCAAACCCATCCAAACTCACAACCCCTGCAAAGCTGCAAAGCCCAGTTGGAATATCTGCAGGAATTGGTGGACGGGGGGAGGCAGGATATAGACCGTCTGAATGACATCATCCTCGGGCGGTATGCAGCAGGTGAATTCGAGTCCCTGGACATGGGATTTGCCGAGATGCTGTATGCCGTGGAAGATGTGGTGAAGATCCTCAAGACCGAGCATCGGTGCTGAGCCTTCGCTCAAAAAATTCTGCCGTGAAAGCACCAGGAATGTTTGAGATGAACATTCCACTCATTCCCGAAGAATTCGCCCAAGCCAGCGGTGACGAGTACGGCACCCTGGCCTTGGTTCGAGCGTTCACTGGGGCACTTGGTCGCTCATGTTGCCCACAGGTTTGCCATCGACTGATCTACGCGCCGTGTCTCTTCTGCTCTTCCGCCAGTCGTCTCCTAACCTGATCCACGGTAAGCGCACGTGAAGGGTCGGATTGGAGGCCGTCAAAGGCTTGACCCACTTGATGGTGCAGCCTGTTGTCGATGGCGCGGTCACGAGCGAGAAGCGCACGCAGGCTCTCCTGGATCACCGCGCTTTCGCTCGCGTATTGGCCTGCCCGAACTTTGGTATGAAGGGATTCCGCCATTTCATTGGGCAGGGTGATGCTGAGGCGCCGAATGGTAGATGTGCCCTACCGCACCACATTCCCCAACACCACCCCCTCACGCCTCGGGTCAGCCCCGCCGTCCAGCACCAGGGCGCCTGTGCTGTCTTTGCGCCGCACGATGGTGGACACGCCGCTGGAGAGCGCCGCCGTGCTGACCGTGTGGCCCAGGCCGCGTAGGCCGCTGACCAATGCATCATTGGCGCTGCCGTTCGCCAGGTCCACATTGGGGTGCTCGCCGCCCACATTGGTGGTGGCTGTGTTGGCCGCACCGAAGTTGATCATCGAAGTGGCTTGCTGAGCGTTCAGGCCCCAGTCCAGCACGCCCACCAGGGTCTTGGTGGTGTACTGGATGATGGTGGCCCCACCGGGAGAGCCAGTGGCCATCACAAAGTCACCCCGGCTGCCGTTGGCTTGGGCCTCAAACACCAAGGTCGGTGCCATGGAACTGCGAGGGCGCTTGCCGGGTTGCAGGCGGTTGGCAATGGGCACGCCTTGGGCGTCCGCCGCAGCGGCTGAAAAGTCCGTGAGCTGGTTGTTCAGCAAAAAGCCGCCTTTGGTCATGTGGAAGGAGCCAAAGCCGCTCTCGATGGTGGTGGTCATGCTCACCACATTGCCTTGGCGGTCCACCACGCTGAGGTGGGTGGTGCCGTTGTCGCGGGCGGGCGGGTGCACGCCCCCGGCGGTGCCTGGGAAGGTGCCGGGCTGGGCCGTGCCCATGCTGCGTGAGAGGCTGATCAGCGAGGCGCGCTGGCGCAGATAGGTTTTGTCCAGCATGGCGGCGGCTGAGCCGCCGGGCAGGGGCACAAAGTCGGCGTCGGCCACGTACTTATCCCGGTCGGCATAGGCCAGACGCAGGGCTTCGGAGACCAAGTGAACCCCGGTCACGCTGGGCTTGCCGCCGTTATCGTCCAGGGCGCTGGGTGGGAAGGCGGCCAAGTTGTAGGTTTCCAAAATGCCCAGGGCTTGCGCCACCGCCAAGCCGCCGGAGGAGGGTGGGGGCATGCCGCACACCACCTTGCTGCGGTAGGTGATGCACACGGCCTCGCGCTTTTTGGCTTGATAGGCGGTGAGGTCCGCCAGCGTGGTTTGGCCGGGGGTGATGCCGCCCGTGGTGTCGGCGATCTCATCGACCATGTCTTGGGCCAATGCGCCGCTGTAGAAGGCGCCCGCACCCTGGTTGGCGAGCGTGCCAAAGGTGCTGGCCAAGGCGGGAGACTTGAGCAAAGTGCCGCTGGGCCAGGCCTTGCCGTTGGCGTCCAGGAAATAGGCGCGGGCTTCGGGGTCGCGCTGCAGGCTGGCCTCCACGCTGGCGATGGAGCTGGACATGCGCGGGCTGACCTTGAAACCCTCAGTGGCGATGGTGATGGCCGGGCTGAACAAGTCCTTCCAGGGCAGCACGCCCGCGTCTTTATGGGCCAGCTCCAACATGCGCATCACGCCCGGTGTGCCGATGGAGCGGCCCGACGAGCGCGCATTGGGCAGGGGCGTGGTGGGGTTGGTGTCGCTCACCCAGCGCAGGTAGTTCTCGGTGGCAGCGGCAGGGGCCGTCTCGCGGCCGTCATAGGCCACCACGCTCTTCTTGGCCGCGTCGTAATGCAGCATGAAGGCGCCACCGCCAATGCCCGACGATTGCGGCTCCACGATGTTCAGCACCATCTGGGTGGCAATGGCCGCATCAACAGCGCTGCCGCCGTTTTTCAGCACATCGCAACCGGCCTTGGTGGCCAGCGGGTTGGCGGCCACCACCATGAAACTGCGGGCCGTCACGTTCTTTTTGCTGGCAAAGCCGGTGGGGATCTCAGGGGCGCCGCCTTCGCCCGGGGCGCCGGGGTTGTAAACGGCGCCGGCACTAGAGACCTGCAGGCAGGCCTGTTCTTCCACGGGGTCCGGGTCGGCAGAGGCGCAACCCACCAAGCTGAGTGCGGAGAGGGCGGCCCAGGCGGGCCAAGTGCGGCGCAGCAGGGTGAGTGAGGGGCTAAGGTGTGGCGTTGAGGACACGATGAAGACTCCATCAAGTTTGTTATAGGTGCTGGGCACGGTAGCCCTCTGTGCCGTTGGCGGACACAGGGCTTACCCGCGCAAGCACCCGGCACGGGGCGGGTAGGTCCATCCGCTCCTGCCGCCCGGCGGTATGTCACTTTATGGCGCAGTGCCCGGGCCGCTCGCCGGGGTTTGTGCCATCTGGCTGCCCTCGGGCCAAGGCGGTTTGATAGCGGCCATGCTGGGCGAAGTCAGCCCAACCGCTCCGGTTTGAACCTAGGACACTCATGACCCGTTTGAATGATCCCCGCCGTTGGCTCAGGCTGCACACGCTGGCTGCGGCCAGTGCTGTGGCTTGCGCGGCGGGCACGCAGGCCCAAAGCGTGGTGACACCGACCGAAGAGGTGGTTGTCACCGGTTCGTTGACGCCGCAACGCGTGCAAGACGCGCCGTTCGCCATCACCGTGGTGGATCGCGAGGCCCTGCGCCGCTCTGGCCCCCTGATCAACCTCAGTGAAGCCATGAGCCAAGTGCCGGGCGTGGTGGTCAACAACCGCGGCAACTATGCCCAAGACCTGCAGATCAGCTCGCGCGGCTTCGGCGCCCGTGCGGCCTTTGGCGTACGAGGCCTGCGCTTGGTGGCCGACGGCATCCCGGCCTCTGGCCCCGACGGCCAAGGCCAGGTGGCGCATTTCGACTTGGCCGGGGCGCAGCGCATTGAGGTGCTGCGCGGGCCTTTCTCGGTGCTCTATGGCAACAGCTCGGGCGGTGTCATCGCCTTGGTGGGGGCGCCCGTCAAGACCAGCGAGCTGGAAGTGGGCGTCGATGCTGGCAGCTTTGGTTTGAGGCAAGTGCGCGGCTCGGTGGGTTTGGCCTTGGGCCAGGGCTTTGATGCACGCCTCAGCGCCGCCCACATGGAGGTCGAAGGCTTCAGGCCGCACAGCGCCGCCCAGCGTGACCTGGGCCAAGCCCGCCTGGGCTGGCAGAACGAGACCGACCGCGTGGTTCTGCAACTTGGCAGCTACGACCAGCCCGCTGACGACCCGCTGGGCCTGACGCGCGCCGACTTCAACGCCAACCCCTACCAGACGGCAAGTCAAGCCACGCAATTCAACACCCGCAAGACGGCCCGCCAAACCCAAGCCGGGGTGAGCTGGCGCCACCTCTTTAGCGCGGACACGCTGGGCGGCGTGTTGCGCGAGGGCCAAGTGGCCGTCTACAGCGGTGATCGCAGCGTCACGCAATGGCAGGCCATTCCAGCGGCCACCCAGGCCAACCCGCGCCACGGCGGCGGCGTGGTGGACTTTGACCGCGCCTACAGCGGTGTGGATGCCCGATTGCGCTGGGGCTTAGGCCCGGTGGAACTGGTGACCGGCGTGGCCCAAGAGCGCCAGCGCGATGACCGCCGAGGCTACGAGAACTTCACCGGCACGGGCGCCAGCCAAGTGCTGGGCGTGACAGGCAAGCTGCGGCGCGACGAGCAAAACACCGCCACCAGCCGCGATGTCTACACCCAGGCCGAATGGGCCTTCAGCCCTGATTGGGTGGCCAGCGCTGGGGTGCGCAGCGGCAAGGTCCGCATGAGTGCGCGGGATGCTTACCTCAGCAATGGCGACGACTCCGGCGACTTGAGCTTCAGCTACACCAACCCGGTGGCGGGCGTGCGCTGGCAGGCCCTCAAAGACGGCTCGCGCAGCCTGCAGGTGCATGCCAGTGCGGCGCGTGGTTTTGAGGCCCCGACCTTGGGCGAGCTGGCCTACAAGCCCGATGGCAGCGCAGGCTTCAACACGGCGCTCAAGCCCCAAACCAGCCGCCAGTTGGAATTGGGGCTGAAGTACCGCGAGCCCGCCTTGGCGGTGGATGCCGTGGTGTTTGACACCCGCGTCTCCGATGAATTGGCCACGCTCAGCAACAGCGGTGGCCGGTCTACCTTCCAGAACGTGGGCGCCACCCAACGCCGGGGCTTGGAGCTCTCTGGCCGCTGGGAGCCCACTCGGGGCTGGCGCACCCAGGCCGCACTGACCTGGCTGGACGCCACCTACAGCGATGCCTTCAAGGCCTGTGCGGGCACCCCCTGCACCACACCAACGGTGGACGTGCCCGCAGGCAACCGCATTGCCGGCACCCAGGGCCGCAGCGCCTGGGCTGAATTGGCCTGGCGCGACAGCGCTTGGGGCGAGTTCGCGCTGGAAGCGCGCGGCGTGGGCCGTGTGGCGGTGAACGACAGCAACAGCGACTTTGCCCCAGGCTACGGCCTGGCAGCGCTGCGCTGGAGCCAGCAGTGGAAGCTGGGCCAAGCCCAACGCCTGGAATTGACCGCGCGCATCGACAACCTGGCCGATCGGGTCTACGCTGGCAGTGTCATCGTAGGCGACGGCAATGGCCGCTTCTTCGAGGCAGGCGCCCCCCGCTCGGTGTGGGTGGGCGTGCGTTGGGTGAATGGGCTCTGAGACAAAAGGGGCAGTGGTGAAAGACTCGCGATTTATTCAATCGATAGCTGCGTCGGCGCTGCTAGCGCTGCTGGCAGCGCCGGCCTTGTCGGCCACGGCCGCCCCCACCAAAGCGGCGACAGCCGCCCCGGCGGACGCGTTCGAGGGCGACCCTTACCGCTCTCTGCCCTGGGCAGACATGCGCAAAGAGTTTCTGGGCGGTGGCCGCGCCGTGTTTGACACCCGCGTCCAGGTGTTAGGCCCGGCCTTCGCCGAAGACCCGATGAACGTGCCCATCAGCGTCAAGGTGGATCCAGCGCTCGGGCCTGTTCAGCGCATGGTGCTGTTGGTCGACCGCAACCCCATCCGCAAAGTGCTGGAGTACCAGCCCCTCACCGCCTTGCCCGCCATTGCCTTTCGTTTCAAGCTAGAGCAGGCCTCGCCCGTGCGCGCCGCCGTGCAAACGCAAGACGGCCTGTGGCATGTGGGCGGCACCTGGGTGGACAGCGCGGGCGGCGGCTGCACGGTGAGTGGCGCCACCCGCAAAGATGGCACCTGGACCCAAACCTTGGGCGAGGTCAGCGGGCGCCTGTTCACGTCTGCGCCTGGCAATGCCGAGGCCTCGATTTCCCGCTTGCGTGTGCGGGTGATGCACCCTCAAGACACCGGCTTGGTGGGCGGCATTCCGGCCTTCTATGTCAACAAGCTCTCGGTGCGCGACGGCAAAGATCGTGAACTGGCCCGCTTGCTGAGCTTTGAGCCCGTCAGCGAGAACCCGGTGTTCTCTTTCGACTTTGCCACGCCGCCCGATGGCGGCGTGTTTGTGGTGGGCAGTGACAACAATGGCAACCGCATTGCCAGCAAGTTGGAGTGAGCATGATGCGCGTGTTCACTTCTTTGGCCTTGGGTTCAGTCTTGGCCTTGGGTGTTGTGGCGGCGGCGGGTGCGGCCACCCCGGCCGAGCCTATCGTCGATGTGGGTCGCCTTGATTACGGCCTGAAGGCCCGTGCCTTGGCCCCAGGCGTGTGGGTGGTGGAGGGCGCCAATGCCGACTTCACCGTGCAAAACGGCTGCAACATCATCAACATCGGCTTCATCGCCACGGGCAAGGGCGTGGTCGTCATCAACACCGGCGTGAGCAAACGACAAGGCGAGCAGCTGCGGGCCCTGATTGCGCGCACCACGCCCGAGCCCGTCATCAAGGTGGTGCAGCTCAATCTGCATCCCGACTATTTCCTGGGCCACCAAGCCTTTGCCGATGTGCCCCGCCTGGCCACGCCCGTCACCCGCGCCGGTGTGGCCCGCGAAGCCAGCGCCTATGAAGACAATCTCTACCGCCTGTGTGGCGACTGGATGAAGGACACCAAGACCTTGGCGCCCACCGTGGACTGGGAGATCCCCTCAGGCGGCCAGGCCCGCAGCTGGAAGGTGGGCCAGCGTGAGTTTGAACTGCGCGAATGGACGGGCCACACCGACTCCGACGTGGTGCTGATCGACAAGCAAAGCGGCGTGGCCTTTGTGGGCGGCCTGGTGTTTGCCACGCGCATCCCGACCACCCCCCACGCCAAGGTCGGCCCTTGGTTGGAGAGCCTGAAAGCGCTGGAAGCGCTGGGCCTGCGCACGGTGGTGCCCAGCCACGGGCCGGTTCACCAAGGCGCCGAAGGTATCGCTCAAACCCGACGTTATTTGCAGTGGCTGGACGGACACTTCAAAAAGGCCGCCGAGCAAGGCCTGGAGATGAACGAGCTGCTGCGCACCCCCGTGCCCGAGGAGTTCAAGGGCTGGGCCGCCTTCAGCACCGAATACACACGGAATGTGGCGCACCTCTATCCGGTTTATGAGCGTGAGGTGTTGAAGCGGGGGAGGTAGCCTGTAGCACTGCGAGTGGGGCATGAGTCGCGACCCTGGAGACAACTACCGTTCGTCCTGAGCTTGTCGAAGGACCGGGAGTCCACTAGCCCGACCTGTCACCGTTGGTAGCCTGTCATGCCCTGTCGCGGGGTAGGCCCCAGGGCTCATGCGAGAGGCGGTCGGCTGTGCCGACTCCCTTGCGGTGCTCGGTCCGGGCTGGGCGCTGCAGAACTCGCTCCACTCACTGCGTTCGTTACGCTCAATCATCTGCTGCGAGTCAGACATTGATGCGCGCTGCGCGCGCCCCAGCCCATCCCTGCGCTCCTCAGCGCCTCTCAAATCGCCCTGGAGCCCACCCCGCGCCAGGGCGGGTGGTGGGGTGTCGCGAGCGACCGAGTCAGGCGGCATCAATGATCTCGCGAGTTATCCCACCCTGCTCATCCTTTTGTTGCAGTTCAGAGCGGACTATCCTTTTTTGGTGGGTCACTCAATCCAGGTATGCATATCGAGATTCCTTAACAAAATCGGCTCCACGAATGGAGCAAATGTGCCGTGAAAATGGTGTTGCTCCAGTGAAGGTGACAGAAAGCTCGGCTTCGTCTGTTTCTGCCCGAAACCAGTGGGTTTGCTCTTGATCAGCGCCTGCGGCGTATGCGCGTTCAAGCAGAGGCGCAGCAGGCTCTCCAACTCTGATGCCTTCGCAAAACTCCCGCGCGCGAGCTTTTGCCTGCGACTCAGTGAACCAACCATAACCAATGAGCATCGTCGCGACCAAAACGGTAGCGGTCACAAATTGCACCAGGGAGCGAGCGATTGGGTGTGCCATATGCGATCTACTTTATGAGTGGAAAACTGGCAATCTTGCTCACCACAATCGCCACCACTGCTTTGCAGTGTTGGTCTTGGCCGTCGGCTTTGCTTGTAAAAATGATGTCGTTAGTCGCTGCGCCTCAAGGAGACCTTCTTCAGTCGGTTGACCATTGAATATCAACACCGGTGCGAGCCGAAGGTTCTCTGGCTTTGAGCCAGCGTTCAGGGCATTGTTGACAGCGTTTGCCTCGGATGATCGAAATATCACCGTGTTAATCAACTGCTTCGACATGATTGATGGCGCTACACGAAGCGCTTCTTGATACAGAGGGTGGCTGGAAAGAGTGCCGCGCTCTTCTATCTCGCCCTTGGAGGAAAGTACGAGAAATTCGTCCGAAAACATGATGCCCATTCCATCGAGGAATTGACGAGCGAACGCGATGGGCGCGTAGCGGGTTGCCTCAATTGCGAGATCAACTGGGCATCCGCGCTGCTCCATTGCCCCAACGATGGCGGCATCTGGATTGCCCTCCAGTTCGACACAACTTTGAACGTACAACTGAACTGTTTGCGCGGGATTCATGGCGATGTGTGACTTGATTGTGTGGGAAAGCAACTGGCACCCGAGAAGCTGTGTCGCTTGCCAGCACAGAGTATCCCGCGATTCGTGTAGGTAACCAGCATCCCACATGCGCTGGCGCAGGCCGTGGCCCGGGGCGATTTTGAGGTGCCGAGGCGCGCAGGGGAAGGGCGTGGCGCGTGTATTCACGCGCTTCAAGAATATGCTCGCCGTCACTGTTTGAACATAGCGAGCGGAGGGAGTTTGACGGCGAACGCCCTTGACCGAGCACAGAGGGAAGTCGGCGCAGCCGACCACCGGGACATGAGCCCCGGGCCACGGCCTGTGCCAGCGCGCGCTCCAACACCCGCAAATCAAACCATAGAAATGCCCACAACCCACAGCAGCCAGAGGTCACTCGACTCACGCTCTACAAAGAGCCTCGCTCCGTCCGCACCACTTTCAGCGCGATGGCCTCATGCTGCTTCACGAAGGCGTCCTTGCCGTCCATGTAGGCTGACATATCGGTTGGGTGAGCCAGAGCAAGCTGTTGTTTGAGATCGCTGTAGGCAAGTGCGGCGGCCGGATTTGAGTTCATGTAGTCCCGGAAGGCAAGGTGACGCTCGATGTGAGGACTGCCAAGCTGGAAGGCATGGACCTGATGCGTGCGAACGCCTGCGTCGGAGTTCCGCCTGAAGTAACGCCGACGAGGAATCCCGAACTCGCCCTTGGCCTCATACCCGAGGTTGATCATTGATAGCTCGGACTGGTCGAGAGATTGGAGGTCTGTGACGACCAACAGTATGTCGATAACCGGTTTGGCGAAGATTTCTCTGATGGCGGTACTACCGATGTGATGGACGGCTACAACCGCATAGCCAAGTGCCTTGCGAATCCGCTCGGACTCGACCAGAAAGTCATCCGGCCACGATGGGTTTGGCTTGGTGACAATGATGCGCATAGCTTGGGACTGGTTGAGTGCGACATTCTGAGAATAGCCGGGATGGGCCGGGCAAGGTGGGGACTGACAGGCCACCAACGACGGACCTGCGCTGGCGCAGGCCGTGGCCTGGGGCGATTTTGAGGTGCCGAGGCGCGCAGGGGAAGGGCGTGGCGCGCGTACTCGCGCGCTTCAAGAACATGCTCGCCGTCACTGTTTGACCATAGCGAGGCGCAGCCGAGCGGAGGGAGTTTGACGGCGCACGCCCTGGACCGAGCACTGAGGGTAGTCGGCGCAGCCGACCACCGGGACATGAGCCCCGGGCCACGGCCTGCGTCAGCGCACGCTGCACCTTCCGCACGCCACACGTCACACCTCCCTCAAGCCAACCAGAGCAAACAAACCCACAGCAAGCCAACTCACACACTTGCTGATCCATCCCATTTGAGGCTAAACTGAGTCTCAAAATGGACGAAAGACACGCCATGGCTTCGACCCCTGCTCGCGCCCTTAAAGCCGCAGCCCGCACGGCACCCCTTCGCGGCCGTAGCAAAGCCGCTGCAGCTTCATCCCATGCCACTCCAGCGCCATTGGCGGCGCGAGAGCCGCTGCCGCGCTTCACGCTGGACGACCGCTCAGTAGCGGGCACGCAGATTTTGGTTTATCACCCTACTAAAGGCGTGGACGACTTTGTGCAGCAGCTGGCCGTGGCCACACCGCTGCAACTGGTGGCGACCGAGCGTCATGGGGTGGCGGGGGGCTTGCTCAAAGATCTCTCGCGCCGCATGGAAATACCGGCTGCTCGCATGTTCACCATCTTGGGTGTGCCCAAAGCCACGGCCGAGAAAAAGTCGGCGGCGGGCGATGTGGTCAGCGGCAGCGGCGGGCAGGCTGCATTGGGCATGGCGCGGCTGCTGGGCATGGCCCAAGACATGTTGGCGCAGTCCACGGCGGCAGAGGCCGAAGGTTTTGATTCGGCCAAGTGGTTGGGCCAGTGGCTAGAGCGGCCGCAGCCCGCCCTGGGCGGCCGCAAGCCCGCTGATCTGCTGGACACGCCCACAGGCCTCAAGGTCGTCACGCGCTTGCTCGGGGCCATCCACAGCGGGGCCTACCAGTGATGCTCTGGCGCATTGCCGCCGAGACCCGCCAATACCCCGCACACGACCTCTCCGGCAAAGGTGCGGCCATCAGCCCAGGCCGTTGGAACGAGGAACAACAGGCCGTGGTGTATGCGGCGCCCACCATCGCCATGGCGGTGCTGGAGACTGCCGCGCACCTGGACCCTGGTGGCTGGCCGCTGAACCGATTTTTGGTGCGCATCGACGTGCCCGAGGATGTGTGGAAGCGTCGTGAAGAATTGCCCCCAGAGCATCTGCCCCCCGCCTGGGCCGCGATACCGGCAGGCCTCTCCAGCGTCACGGTAGGGGCACAGTGGCTGGCCTCGGGCAGCAGCGCTGTTCTGCTCGTGCCCTCCGTCATCGTGCCCGAAGAGTGGGTGGCCCTCATCAACCCGGCTCATGCCGATGCAGCACGCATCAAGGCCCGTGTGCAGCGGCCAGTCTCGTACCAGCAGTTGTTCCGCTCTATTTAGAGGGTGCTGAAGGGCTGCGCTTCTTTGGCGCAGCCTTAGCCGCCGGTTTGCTGGGCGCTTTGAAATCCCACCAGGGCAGAGCGCGTGTGAGTGAAAGCACATCGCCACTGTCAGCGCGTTCGTAGCCCGGCAAGTCTTCAAGGACATGGGCCCAGGTGGGGGCGTGCAAGACCTCGCAGAGCTTTTGTACCGCAGGGTGCTCCAGCGCGTCTTTGAGGCAGACGAGGAAATAGTCTTCCTCCATCAGCGGCACAAAGTCCAGGCCAAAGGCTTTGGCAGTGGCTTCCAGGCCCATGCCCACATCGCCCACGCCAGCGGCCAAAGCGGCGGCCACGGCCATGTGGCTGTCTTCGGTGGGGCCGAAATAGTTGTTGATCAGGTGCGGCGCCACGTTGGCCTGGGCCAGCAGGTGGTCGGTCAACAAGCGGGTGCCGGAGCCAGTCTGGCGGTTGATGAAGCGCGCATCATGGTGGGCCAGGTCGGGCAGGTTGCGCAGCTTCAGCGGGTTGCCCTTGGCCACCATCAGGCCCTGGGTGCGGCGGGTGCAGCCGATGAGCTTGTGCTTACCTGGCTGCAGCAGCGGCTTCAGGCCTTGGGCAAAGACATTGCTGCTGTTCTCCAGTGGCGGCACATGAAAGCCCGCCACCACGCAGCGGCCCTCGGCCAGGGCGCGCAGGGCGTCCATGCTGCCGGCAAACTTCAGGTCGATGTGCAAGCGGTGCTCGGTGCTGGCGCGTTCGCGCAGGCCGGGCAGGGCCAGGTCGTGGCTGGCGTAAATGGTCAAGACCTGTTGGCTGCCATCCAGGGCCTCGGCCAACACGCGCTCTAATTCGGCGCGCAGGGCTTCAATGTGTGGGGTCAGCCGGGCGCGGGCACGGGTTTCGGCCCACAGCAGGCGCTCGGCAAAGGGGGTGAGCCGAGCGGGCTGGCCCTGGGTCCAGGTCACCAGCGGCTGGCCCATCACCTCTTGCCAGTGCTTCAAAGCGCCCCACACATGGCGATACGACGCGCCCATGGCCACGGCCGCATGCTGGATGGAGCCGTGCTGGCGGACTGCCGACAACAAATCGAACAAAGGGTTTTGAACGTCGGCGCCACGCTGACCTTCGGGCTGGAAGGTGTACTGCAGATGAACGCCGCGAGAGGGAGAGCCTGGGACTGACATGCCCCAATTGTGCACGCCCTCGCCGCCAGCCCTTGCAGGGCTTGCGGTTATGCTGCCGCCCTTGATGAATGCCCTGAGACACGACTGACTGTATGAGCACTCCTGAACCCAAACTCACTTCGCTCTCTCACGGCGGCGGCTGTGGCTGCAAGATTGCCCCCGGCGTGCTCAGCGACATCCTGCGGGGCACGGCAGGCATGGCCTTGCCGCCTGAGCTGTTGGTGGGCATAGAGACCTCGGACGATGCGGCGGTCTACAAGCTCAACGACGAGCAGGCGCTGATTGCCACCACCGACTTCTTCATGCCCATCGTGGACGATGCCTTTGACTTTGGCCGCATCGCCGCCACCAATGCCATCAGCGATGTCTATGCCATGGGCGGCACGCCCATCATGGCGCTGGCGCTGGTGGGCATGCCCATCAACGTGCTGTCTACAGCCACGATCGGCCGCATCCTGGACGGCGGTGCGTCGGTGTGCAAGGCGGCGGGCATCCCCATTGCTGGCGGCCACACCATCGACTCCGTCGAGCCCATCTACGGCTTGGTCGCGCTGGGGCTGGTGCACCCCAGCCGCATCAAGCGCAATGCCGATGCGCAGGTGGGCGACGTGCTGGTGCTGGGCAAGGCCTTGGGTGTGGGGGTGATGTCCGCCGCGCTCAAAAAGTGCAAGCTCGACGACGCGGGCTATGCGCAGATGATCGCCACCACCACGCGGCTCAATACGCCCGGCCCGGCCTTGGCCGCCTTGCCCGGCGTGCATGCGCTGACGGATGTCACGGGCTTTGGCCTGGCGGGGCACGCGCTGGAGATGGCGCGCGGCAGCGGCCACACCGTGCGTCTGGATTGGGCCCAAGTGCCGCTGCTGGCGGGTGTGCGGGCCTTGGCTGAGCAGGGTTGCGTTACGGGAGCTTCCGGGCGCAACTGGGCTGGGTATGGCAGCGACGTGGCCTTGGGCGCCGCGCTCACTGACCTGGACCGCGCCCTCCTGACCGACCCGCAAACCAGCGGCGGCCTGCTGGTGGCCTGTGCACCAGACACGGTGGAAGCCGTGCTGGCCACCTTCCGCGCCCAAGGCTTTGAGGCCGCTGCGGTGGTGGGTGAGGTGGTGGCCAGAGGGACTCACGCGCTTCAAGTCGTCTGATGGAGACTGCCCAAGCCGGGTTGGTGAACTTGAAATGCTCATGTCAGCTTGGTCTGAAACGGCCGTGTCACAGGGCTTGGCGCAGGCGCCCTTGGCGCTGTGGCGACTGTTTTCCGAACCTCTGCAACGCTGTTCATAAGCAAACTTTCTTATTGGCGTCGTCACGCTCATAGGCGCCAATGCAGGCTGCTCTGCCGTGACGCAGGCGGTTTTGCTATGGAGAAGTCAATAACATGGACATGAACCGGAGACATTTCTTCCGGGTCAGTGGAGCCGGGCTGGTGGGATCCAGCTTGGTGGCGTTGGGGTTCTCGCCGACATCGGCGCTGGCACAGACCCGCAACTTCAAACTGGCTCGGACCACCGAGACGCGCAGCACCTGCCCGTATTGCTCGGTCAGCTGTGGCGTCGTCATGTACACCTTGGGTGACAAGGCGAAAAACGTCAAACCCAGCATCATCCACATCGAAGGTGACCCGGATCATCCGGTGAACCGTGGCTCACTGTGCCCCAAGGGCGCAGGCTTGGTGGACATGATCCAGAGCAAGGATCGCGTCAAGTTCCCGCAGGTGCGCGAGGCTGGCACCAATGAGTGGAAGCGCCTGTCTTGGGAAGACGCGCTGACGCGGGTCGCCACCCACATGAAGGCCGACCGTGATGCCAACCTGATCAAGACCAACGACAAAGGTGTCACGGTCAATCGCTGGAACACCACGGGCCTGTTGATCTCTTCTGCATCTTCCAACGAATCTGGTTATGTAAGCGTCAAGATTGCGCGCGGTTTGGGGCTAGTCACCCTGGACACTCAAGCACGCATCTGACACGCACCGACGGTGTCCAGTCTGGGCCCGACTTTCGGTCGCGGAGCGATGACCAATTCTTGGACTGATATCAAGAATGCCGATCTCGTCCTGATCATGGGTGGCAATGCCGCCGAAGCACACCCTGTGGGTTTCCGCTGGGTCGTCGAAGCCATGCAACAGCGCAAGGCGAAGCTGCTGGTCGTTGACCCGCGTTTCACCCGCTCTGCCGCCGTGGCGGACTACTACGCCCCCATTCGCGTGGGCACGGACATCGCCTTCCTGGGCGGCGTCATCAACTACCTCCTGAGCAAAGACAAGATCCATCACGATTACGTCAAGCTCAACACCGATGCCACCTTCTTGCTCAAGCCGGACTTCAAGTTCGACAGTGGCTTCTTTAGCGGCTATGACGAGGCCAAGCGCTCGTACAACAAGGCCAGCTGGGGTTACCAATTGGGCGACGACGGTTTCGTCAAGGTCGATGACAGCCTGCAGGATCCGCTGTGCGTGTTCCAGCAGATGAAGTTGCACTACAGCCGCTACACGCCGGAGCTGGTCAGCAAGATCACGGGCACACCGCAAGACGCGTTCTTGAAGGTCTGCGAGCACATCGCCGCCACGTCTGCCAAAGACAAGGTGATGACCATCTGCTACGCCCTGGGCTGGACACAGCACTCGGTGGGCTCGCAGAACATCCGCACCATGGCCATGATCCAGTTGCTGCTGGGCAATATGGGTCGTCCGGGTGGCGGCATCAATGCGCTGCGCGGCCACGCCAATGTGCAGGGCATCACCGACATCTGCGCCTATTCCGAGGTGCTCTCAGGCTATATGAGCGCACCCGGCGACGCCGATGTCGACCGTGCCACTTATCTGGCTGCACGCACGGGCAAGCCCTTGCGCGCCAATCAGATGGCCTTCACGCAGAACTTCCCCAAGTGGCACACCAGCCTGATGAAGGCGTACTACGGTGCGGCTGCGACCAAGGAAAACGACTTCTGCTACGACTGGCTGCCCAAGCGTGACACCGGCTATGACGTGCTGGCCATGTTCGAGCGCATGCACAACGGCAAGATGAACGGCTTTATCTGTCAGGGCTTCAACCCCCTGGCGGCAGTGCCCAACAAGAAAAAGCTGTCTGCGGCGCTGACCAAGCTGAAGTACCTGGTCATCATGGACCCACTGGAAACCGAAACCAGTGAGTTCTGGAAGAACTACGGCGCACTCAACGATGTGGATCCCAGCAAGATCCCCACCGAGGTGTTCCGCTTTCCGACCAGCTGCTTTGCCGAAGAGCCAGGCACCTTCACCAACTCCAGCCGGGTCATCTCCTGGAAGGACAAGGCGGTTGACCCACCCGGTGAAGCCAAGACCGACCTCGAGATCATGGCCCGCTTGTTCCAGAAGCTGCGTGGCATGTATGCCAAAGACGGCGGCACCTTGCCGGAGCCCGTCGCGGCCCTGAGCTGGCCCTATCTGAACGCCAATGTGCCCAACCCCATTGAGGTCCTGAGGGAGATCAACGGTAAAGCTTTGGCCGATGTGATCGCTCCGCCCGACCCCAAGAACCCGACCGCACCGCCGGTGGTCTTGGCCAAGGCTGGTGAGCAACTGGGCGGCTTTGCGCAATTGCGTGATGACGGCTCCACGTCTTGCGGCAACTGGATCTACTCCGGCTGCTTCAGCCAAGCCGGCAACCTCACCGCGCGCCGCGACAACTCAGACCCCACGGGCCTGGGCGTGTTCGGCAACTGGGGCTTCGCGTGGCCGGCCAACCGCCGCATCATCTACAACCGCGCCAGCGCGGACAAAGATGGCAAGCCCTGGGATCCATCGCGCAAGTACTTGGCGTGGAATGGCACGTCTTGGGCGGGTGGGGCCGACGTGCCTGACATGCGCCCGGATGCCGCACCCGAGCAGGGCGTGGGCGCCTTCATCATGAACCCGGAAGGTGTGGCACGTCTGCACGCCGTGGGCATGGCTGAAGGCCCCTTCCCCGAGCACTACGAGCCGTTTGAAACGCCCGTCGGTGTCAACCTCATGCACCCCAATACGCCTAAGGCCACCAGCAACCCTGCGGCCCGCGTCTACAAGGGCGACATGGAGGCCTTTGGCAAGAAGGAGGAGTTCCCTTACGCCGCTACCACCTACCGCTTGACCGAGCACTTCCACTACTGGACCAAGCACTCACTCAGCAACTCGGTGGTTCAACCTGCCGCGTTTGTGGAGATCGGCGAAGAGCTGGCCAAAGAAAAGGGCATCAAGCAAGGTGACAAGGTGCGCGTTCGCTCCAACCGGGGCGAGGTCGTTGCGGCTTGTGTGGTGACCAAGCGCATCAAGGCTCTGGACGTCAACGGCAAGAAGGTGCACCACGTCGGTATCCCCATTCACTGGGGCTTCAAGGGCGTGGCGCAAAACGGCTATCTGGCGAATGCGCTGACCCCCTTTGTGGGTGACGCGAACTCCCAGACACCGGAGTTCAAAGCCTTCTTGGTCAACCTGGAGAAAGCATGAGCCTGCAATCACAAGACGTGGTCGCACGCTCGGCCACCACCACCCCCAGCCCGTCGGTGCGGCAGCAGCCCCAAGTGGCCAAGCTGATCGACGAATCCAAGTGCATTGGCTGCAAAGCTTGCCAAGTCGCCTGCATGAACTGGAACGATCTGCGCGATGAGGTCGGCGAGAACATCGGCGTCTATGACAACCCTGCCGACCTGACGCCCAACTCCTGGACCCTGATGCGGTTCTTCGAGGTGGAGCCCAAGCCCGGCAACCTAGAGTGGCTGATCCGCAAGGACGGCTGCATGCACTGCGAAGACCCGGGCTGCCTCAAAGCCTGCCCGTCGCCGGGGGCCATCGTCAAACATGCCAACGGCATCGTCGACTTCATCTCCGAGAACTGCATCGGCTGCGGCTACTGCGTCAAGGGTTGCCCCTTCGACGTGCCCCGCATCAGCGAGAAGGACAGCAAGGCGTACAAGTGCACCTTGTGTTCGGACCGCGTCGGTGTGGGCCTGGAGCCGGCTTGCGTCAAGACCTGCCCCACCGGGGCGATCGGTTTTGGCACCAAGTCGGACATGGTGGCGTATGGCGAAAAGCGGGCCGGTGAGTTGAAAGAGCGCGGCTTTGAAAACGCCGGGCTTTACAACCCGCAAGGCGTGGGCGGCACGCACGTCATGTACGTGCTTAAGCATGCTGATAAGCCCGAGTTGGTGGGCCTGCCTGCCAACCCGAGCATCAGCCCCTTGGTGTCGCTGTGGAAGGGCATTGCCAAACCCTTGGCGGTGGCCGGCATGGTGGGCGCGGTGGTGGCGGGCTTCTTCCACTACATGAAGGTCGGGCCGATTGAAGAGAAGTCTGATGAAGACTCCGACGCATCGACCAAGGCCTGAAGGAGAAGCCAACATGACTGCAAAAACCTTGACGCGCTACGCCGACGCCGAACGCATGAACCACTGGGCCATCGCCTTGTTGTTCTTTGCGGCCGGTCTGTCGGGTCTGGCCTTCTTCCACCCCAGCCTGTTCTTCTTGAGCCATTTGTTTGGCGGCGGCTCCTGGGCGCGCATCCTGCATCCCTTCTTGGGCGTGTTGATGTGCCTGTCCTTCGCGCTGCTGTTCTCCAAGCTGTGGCGCGAGAACGTGATGACCGAAGCCGACAAAGAATGGCTCAAGCACACGGGTGACATGCTGCGCGGCGACAAGAGCAAGATGCC
>NZ_JBIKNQ010000025.1:0-60000 GCF_044358605.1 Ideonella sp. | reverse complement strand
TGGTAGCCCTGCCACTGCACGAGCAACGCTTACGCAGTCGGGGCTTCAATCAATCCTGGCTGTTGGCGCAGGCGCTGGGCCGCCAATTGGGCTTGCCTGCCACCGCCGACGCATTGACCCGTTGGCGCAGCACCGAGCACCAACTGGCCCTGGACCAGCAGGCGCGTCACCTCAATTTACAGGGCGCCTTCATGCCGGCCCCCCTTCTCGGCCGCCAAGTCGCAGGCATGCACATCGCCTTGATTGACGATGTCATGACCACGGGGGCCACCTGCCAAGCCGCCTGCGTGGCCGCCCTAGAAGGCGGCGCTGCCAGTGTCAGCCTCTGGTTGCTGGCCCGCACACCACTGCCCAAGGCGGCAGACTCCAGCGACAATGCCACGCATGTTTCGCATCGTTCTGGTTCAGCCTGAGATCCCGCCGAATACCGGCAACATCATCCGCTTGGCGGCCAATACCGGCTGCAGCTTGCACCTGATCGAGCCCCTGGGCTTCGACATGGATGACAAGCACCTGCGGCGCGCAGGCTTGGATTACCACGAGTACGCGCCCGTGCGCCGCCATGCCAGTTGGGAGGCTTTTTTGGCGGCAGAGCAGCCTGACGCTTCGCGGATGTTTGCCTTCACCACCAAAGGCAGCCGACTGCTGGGTGAGATGCGCTGGCAAGCGGGCGACACGCTGGTCTTCGGGCAAGAGACAGCAGGTCTGCCGCCGGCACTGCGCGATCAATTTCCGACCACGCAAAGGGTGCGCCTGCCCATGCGCGAAGGTCAGCGCAGCCTGAACCTCAGCAATGCCGTGGCCGTGGCGGTGTTTGACGCCTGGCGCCAATGTGGTTGGGAAGGCGGCGCGTGAGCACCTGCCTGAGCTAAACGCCCTCTGAGCGGGCCTCTCGCTGCATCAACTGCCCGACAGCCGCTCGCGGGCTTAACCGACCCGTCAAGACATCCTGCACAGCAAAGGTCAACGGCATCTCGACCTTCAAGCGCTGCGCCGTGGCGACCACGGTGGCGGCACTGTAAACGCCTTCAGCCACGTGGCCCAAAGTGGCCAAGGTATCGGCCAAGCTGCGGCCCTGCGCCAGCAACAACCCCACGCGCCGATTGCGTGAGAGATCACCCGTTGCGGTCAGCACCAAGTCGCCCAAACCGGCCAAGCCCATGAAGGTGGCGGGCTGAGCGCCCAAAGCCACGCCCAGGCGAGTCATTTCGGCCAAACCCCGGGTGATCAAGGCGGCACGGGCATTCAAGCCCAGACCGAGGCCATCCGCAATGCCGGTGGCAATGGCCAGCACGTTCTTGACCGCCCCACCCACTTCGACCCCCACCGGGTCGGGCGAGGTGTAGACACGCAAAGAACCGTGATGAAAGGCCTCGACCGCAGCGTCGGCCAAGCCTTGGTCGGGGCTGGCGGCCACCAGAGCGGTGGGCAAACCTTGTGCCACCTCTTGGGCAAAGCTCGGGCCAGACAACACACCCGCAGCCATGCCGGGCTGCACCTGTTCCGCAATCTGGTGCCCGAGCATGCCGCTCGAGGCCTCAAAGCCCTTGCACAACCACAGCACCCGACAGCCCGCATCCAGCTGGGCCAAGGTGCCGCGCAAAGCCGACATGGGGGTGCCGATGATGATCAAGCCACCGCGCCCATGGGCCACGGCCGCAGCGTGATCGGCCGTCACCTGCAAGGCTTCGGGCCACGCTGCCTCAGGCAAATAGCGGGTGTTGCGGCGCGCCGTGCGCATGGCCTCAGCCTGTGCAGCATCTCGCGCCCACAACAGCACTTCATGGCGCTGGGCCGCAGCGACCGCCAACGCGGTGCCCCAGGCGCCGGCGCCCAAAACGGCCACCCGCATGGTCGTCAAACAGCTCAGTTAGCGCCGTTACCGGCTTGAGCCTGCTGCTGGGCTTCAAACATGGCTTGGAAGTTGACTTCAGCCAGCAGAATAGGCGGGAAGCCTGCTCGGGTGCAGACATCCGACACGATGGCGCGCAAGTAGGGGTAAATGGTCTGCGGGCAGACCACGCCCAAGATGGCTTGGACTTGATCGTCAGGGAAGTTGCGGATCTCAAAGATGCCGGCTTGCTTGGCCTCGATCAAGAACATGGTGCGGTCACCGACCTTGGTGGTCACGGTGGCGGTCACCGAGGCTTCAAACACGCCCTCAGCAATGGCTTCAGCTGCCATGCCCAACTGGATGTCCACCTGAGGCTGGGCCTGCTCCAACAAGATTTGCGGCGAATTCGGTTGCTCCAGCGACAAATCCTTCAGGTACATGCGCTGCAACTGAAACACGGGGGACTGATCTTGTTCGGCCATGATGCGTACTCAACGTAAAAATAAAAAGCCCGCGTCCCTCAAGCAACGCGGGCGGCACTTCAGCATTATCACGCAGCGACAGAGCCCCTCTGGCTCCGTGTTCACCCCACATCAAGGGGTGTGAGTCAGGCCTGCAGCAGGGGCAGCAAGCCGCCTTTTTGGTCGAGAGCGATCAGGTCATCGCAGCCGCCCACATGGGTATCACCAATGAAGATTTGCGGCACAGTACGCCGGCCCGTGATGGCGATCATGTGGTCACGCTGTACTGGGTCCAAATCCACACGCACCTCTTGAATAGCCGCCACGCCACGCTGCTGCAGCAGCGCTTTGGCGCGCACGCAGTAAGGGCAGACTTGCGTGGTGTACATCACAACGGCGCTCATGAGGATTCTCTTTCCGTGGGTTGGGCAGGGGCCGGATTGTCAGCCCGGTCACAAGACCCGGCTGCAAGCGCGGGCTTGCTCAGCGAGCGCCCGTCTCTACCGGCAGGCCCGCCTCACGCCAGGCCTTCATGCCACCGGCCAGAGCGTTGACTTTCTCGTAGCCCGCCTTGCGCAGTTGAGCCACGGCGCGCCGTGAGCGCATGCCGCTGGCGCAGACCACGACCAAGGGCAGGTTCTTGTTGCTGGGCAATTCTTTGGCGCCTTCGAGCTTGGCCAGCGGAATGCTGCGCGCACCGGTGATGTGGCCGGCCTCAAACTCAGCCGACTCACACACGTCGATCACCACCGCTTTCTCGCGGTTCATCAGGCGTACAGCCTCATTCGGAGGCACGCCAGCACCGACGCCGCCCACCAACATGGGCCACATCAGCAGGCCCCCAGAAACCAGGGCCACGGCCACGAGCGACCAGTTTTCAAGCAAGAAGGAAAGCATGGGAAGGTGTGTCAGAGCGGAGAAAGGGCGGATTATAGAATTCGGCCCGGCGCCAAGGACCTCGCTTGGCACATCCCCCCTCTTCCACCTGCGACCCTTGGGTCCGCGCTTCCACCATGTACAAGCTTGTTCTGATCCGTCACGGCGAATCCACCTGGAACCTTGAAAACCGCTTCACCGGCTGGACCGATGTCGAACTGACCGAGACCGGCGTCGCCCAAGCCAAAGCCGCTGGCGCCTTGCTCAAGGCTGAAGGCTATGAATTCGATGTGGCCTACACCTCCGTGTTGAAGCGCGCCATCTGGACGCTCTGGCACTGCCTGGACGCCATGGACCGCACCTGGTTGCCGGTGGTCAAGGACTGGCATCTGAACGAGCGCCACTATGGTGCCTTGCAGGGCTTGAATAAAGCCGACATGGCCAAGCAATACGGCGAAGAGCAAGTGCTGGTCTGGCGCCGCAGCTACGACACCCCGCCGCCCGCACTCGAGGCCAGCGACAGCCGCAGCGAGCGGCGCGACCCGCGCTACGCTGCCCTGAACCCCAACGATGTGCCGCTGACCGAGTGCCTGAAAGACACGGTCGCGCGGGTGATCCCCTTCTGGAACGAGACCCTGGCCCCAGCCATCCGCTCGGGCCAGCGTTTGGTGATTGCCGCTCACGGCAACTCGATCCGCGCCTTGGTGAAGTATCTGGACGACATTGGTGATGCCGACATCGTGGGCGTGAACATCCCCAACGGCATTCCCATGGTCTATGAGTTGGACGCCAACCTCAAGCCCATCAAGCGCTACTACCTGGGTGATGCGGAAGCGGCGGCCAAAGCGGCAGCGGCTGTCGCGAGCCAAGGCAAGGCCTAAGGCTTAAGCACGATCCAACACCGCCTGCATCTCTTGCTGCAGGTGGGCGGCCAAGGCGCGGCGGTCTGCATGCGCCGTGGCTTGGGCGGGCAGCACCACCACCTCTACGCTCAGTCCGCGCGCACTGAGCACGCGCCAGACACTGGCCAGCAAGGTGGTGTCGCCAATGAACTGAGCCGCCGTCGCAAAGCGTTCGGTGGGGCTGTAGAAGCGAAGCACGGCGGACTGGATGGGCGCCTCGACCGCAATCGCCGCTTGCAGCAAATTGGCATGTACAGGCAGCATTTGCGGGCCGGGGCCGGTCGTGCCTTCTGGGAAGACGGCCACCGTGCCGCCTTGCTGCAGGGTCTCGGCCACGTGGTGGACCACCCGCATCGCATCGCGCTTGCGCTCCCGCTCGATGAACACCGTGCCAATGCTGCGAGCCAACCAGCCCAGCAAGGGCCAGCGCAGCATGTCGGCCTTGGCCACAAAGCGAGCCTCGGGGCAGGCTGCATGCAAGGCCGGAATATCCAGCCACGAGACATGGTTGGCGATCAACAAGGTGCCATGCCCTCGGGGCTGCCCTTGCACACTAAAGCCCAAACCCGCCACCCGCAGCGTGCCGAGGCTCCAGGCCCGCACATAGTCGGCACGCTGTTGCGCTGACCAAGCCGGGAAGCGCCACGCCACCACCGCCATGCCGGTGAACAAATGCAGAGTGAGGCGCAGGATGCGCCACAGCACACGAGCCAAGTTCAGCACGTTGTCAGCCCTGCCTTGAAACGCTGTTGAAAGCCCAAAGCGCTCATGCGGCCTGATAAGCCACCGAGCCCGCCACCAAGGTGGTGCGGACCTTGCCCGGCAAGGCGGTGCCCGTGACGCTGAAGTCAAACGGCGTGTGCTTGCCCTGGCTGCGCAGGGCGGCCGGCGTGACCTGCCAAATGGCGGCAGGGTCGAACACGCAGACATCCGCCACGCCGCCTTCGGTCAGGCGACCGGCGCTGCTGGCCAGTGAACCCAGCGCGTCGCCCAGCACCCGAACGGGCTCGCAGGTGATGCGCGCCAAAGTCTGCGCCGTGCTCAGGCCCGCGTCTTGGCCCCACTTCAGCGTCATGCTCAACAGCAATTCCAAGCCGGTGGCGCCAGGCTCGGCCTCACCAAAGGGCAAAGTCTTGGCGTCTTCGTCCACCGGGGTGTGGTCTGACACCAGCGCATCCAGCGTGCCGTCGGCCAGGGCCGCCCGCAAGGCATCGCGATCAGCGGCTTGGCGCAGCGGTGGGGTCAGGCGCATGGCCGATTGGAAGAAGCCGATGTCCACATCCGTCAGGTGCAGCGAGTTGATGCTGACGTCAGCGGTGATGGGCAGGCCTTCGGCTTTGGCACGGCGCACCAGCGCCACCCCGGCGGCGCTGGACAGGCGGCAGAGATGAACCCGCGCGCCAGTGATGCGCACCAGCTCCAGAATCGTGTGCAAGGCAATCGTCTCCGCCGCCACCGGCACGCCGGAGAGCCCCAAGCGCGTGGCCACCGAGCCACTCGCCGCCACGCCCTTACCCAGCCACGCATCCTGAGGCCGCAGCCACACGGTGTAGCCATGCGTGGCCGCGTACTGCAGCGCGCGCATCAGCACCACGGTGTCGCGCACCGGGGCTTCGGCTTGAGAAAAGCCCACGCAGCCCGATTCGGTCAGCTCGGCCATCTCGGTCAGGGCTTCACCGGCCAAGCCCTTGGTCAGCGCGCCCAGGGGGAAGAGGCGACACAGGCTGAGCTTGCGGGCCCGGAACTTCAGCATGTCCACCAAGCCCGGCTCGTCCAGCGTCGGGTCGGTGTCGGGCGGGCACACCAAGCTGGTCACTCCACCGGCGGCTGCCGCATTGAGCTCGCTCTCCAACATGCCTTCATGCTCGTGGCCCGGCTCACGCAGGCGGGCGGACAGGTCCACCAAGCCCGGGGCCACCACGCAGCCGCTGGCGTCAATGGTTTGGCTAGGCTTGAAATCGGGCGAGACGCGGCCGATGCTGAGGATGCGCCCGGCGGCGATGGCCACATCGGCCACTTCGTCGCGACCGGTCGCCGGATCGACCACACGGCCGTTCTGGATCAGGATTTTCATGGTCTTGTTCGCTCAAGCTTCGTTGCCGGCAATGATGGACATCACCGCCATGCGCACGGCGATGCCAAACGTCACCTGCGGCAGGATCACGCTGTGGCCACCATCGGCCACGGCCGAGGCAATCTCCACACCCCGGTTGATGGGGCCGGGGTGCATGACGATGGCATCCGGCTTGGCCAGCGCCAACTTGTCGTCGGTCAGGCCGTAGGTTTTGAAGAACTCACCGGCCGAGGGCAGCATGGCGCCGCTCATGCGCTCGTTTTGCAAGCGCAGCATGATGATCACGTCGGCGTCTTTGATGCCTTCGCGCATGTCGTGGCAAACGCGCACGCCCATCTCGCGCAGATCGCCTGGCACCAGCGTCTTGGGTCCGACGGCGCGGATATCCGGCACGCCCAGCGTGGTCAGCGCATGGATGTCCGAGCGGGCCACGCGCGAGTGCACGATGTCGCCCACGATGGCCACGCTGAGCTGGCTGAAGTCCTTCTTGAAGTGCCGGATGGTATACATGTCCAGCAGCCCTTGGGTGGGGTGGGCATGGCGGCCGTCGCCCGCGTTCACCACATGGACATGCGGTGCGCAATGCTGGGCGATCAGATAAGGCGCGCCGCTCTCGGAGTGCCGCACGACAAACATATCGGCGTGCATGGCGCTCAGGTTGGCAATCGTGTCCAGCAGGCTCTCGCCCTTGGCGGCACTGCTCTTGGCAATGTCCAGGTTGATCACGTCGGCGCTCAGGCGCTTGGCGGCAATCTCAAAGGTGGTGCGGGTGCGGGTGCTGTTCTCGAAGAACAGGTTGAACACGCTTTTGCCGCGCAGCAGCGGCACCTTCTTGACCTCACGGTCATTCACCGACAGAAAGGTGCCAGCGGTGTCGAGGATGTGGGTCAGCACGGCCTTGGGCAGGCCCTCGATGGACAGCAGGTGAATCAGCTCGCCGTGGCTGTTGAGTTGGGGGTGTCGTCGGGAGAGCATGGGCTCAGTGCTCCTCGTTAAGGTTGAAAGTCAGCGCGCCACCCTCAGCGCGGCTCAGTGACAGGCGCTGAGCGGCCGGCAATACCACTCGGGCAGCGGCCAAGGCCGCGGCAATCGGCAGCTCTCGCCCACCACGGTCCACCAGCACCGCCAACTGCACGCTGGCGGGGCGGCCGTAGTCATACAGCTCATTGAGCACCGCGCGGATGGTGCGGCCCGTGAACAGCACATCGTCCACCAAGAGGATGTGAGCGCCCTCAATGGCAAAGGGCAAGTGCGTGGCGTCGGTGCCCGAGGCCAGCCCACGCGCGCCAAAGTCATCGCGGTGCAGGGTGCTGCTGATCACGCCGGGCGTGCCGGCCAGGCCCAGGTCCGCCTGCAGGCGCTCGGCCAGCCAGGCGCCACCCGACCACACGCCCACCAAGACAGTTTCAGGGGTCATCAGCGGCCGCACGCCGCGCAGCAACTCAGCATAGAGGGCTTCGGCGTCCAGGGTTAGGGTACTCATAGTCCAAGCTCTCGGAAAAATTGATCGAGGATCAGCACCGCCGAGGCGGCATCGGCATCTTTGGCCCCCGCAGCCAGCGCCTCGGTGGTGGTGTAGCGCTCATCCACCTCAAACACGGGCAAGCCAAAGCGGCCAGTCAACTGGTTGACGAAGCGGCGGGCGCGGCGGGTATTGTCGTGCTCGGCGCCATCCGGGTGAAAGGGCACACCCACCACCAAGGCATCGGGCTGCCATTCTTTGATCAGGCTGGCAATGGCGGCAAAACGCGCATCACCTTGGGTGGCGATGGTGCGCAAGGCTTGGCCCTGCGCCAAAAAGCGCGAGCCTTGGGCCACGCCCACCCGCAGAGTGCCAAAGTCAAAAGCCAAAAAGGAAGCGGCGGAAGCAGGCACGGGGCGCTTTACAGCGCTCATGCATGCCCCCGGGCGCTGCGCGCCGCCCCCCGAGGGGGCCACTCGCCCTTGAGGCGGCTCTGCGGGCTCATGCATGCCCCACTTCTTGCGAGAGCATGCGCGGGTCGAAGCCCAGCAGGCCCAGGGCGCGTTCGTAGCGTTGGGCGATCGGCGTGTCGAAGATCACCTCAGGGGTGGCTTCGACGGTCAACCAGCCATTGCGGCCGATTTCTTCTTCCAACTGGCCGGCGGACCAGCCGCTGTAGCCCAGGGTCACCAGAACGCGCTTGGGGCCATCGCCTTTGGAGATGGCTTCCAGCACGTCTTTGCTGGTGGTCATGGCCAAGCCACCGGGTACTTGGAGCGTGGACATGAAGGCCGCACCGTCATGAGCCGGGGCGTCATGCAGCACAAAGCCGCGCTCGGTCTGCACCGGGCCGCCGTAGAAGACGGGCTGACTGATTAAGTCTGGGCGCTCCAGCGACAGGTCCACCTTGTCGAACAAGCCTTCCAGCGTGATGTCGGTGGGCTTGTTGATGACCAAGCCCAATGCGCCTTTGTCGCTGTGCTCGCAGAGATAAACCACAGAGCCGCTGAACTGTTCATCGGCCATGCCGGGCATGGCGATCAGAAACTGATTGGTGAGATTGATACCGTCGCTGGACATGGGGCTATTCTAAAGGCTGACCTTCTGCGCCACACTCCCCACCATGTCTTCACCCACTGCTTCCCTGCTGTCTCACGCCTTGGTCTGGCTGCGGCGCGACTTGCGCCTGGAAGACAACGCCGCACTGTTTGCCGCGCTCAAGGCTGCGCGACAGGTGCACTGCTGCTTTGTGTTCGACACGGACATTCTGGCGCCGCTGCCCAAGGCCGACCGGCGTGTCGAGTTCATCCATGCCAGCGTGCTGGCTCTGGACGCCGAGTTGCGCAGCGTGGCTGAGGGCCATGGTACGGCCGAGGCGGGCCTGATCGTGCGCTACGGCTCGGCTGTGGACGAGATCGTGCGGCTGGCGACGGCTCTGGGTGTCCAAGCCGTTTATGCCAGCCACGACGCCGAGCCTGCCGCTTTGGCTCGCGACGCCAGGGTACGCGGTGCGCTGGCCGACAAAGGCATCGTGCTGCACACCGTCAAAGACCATGTGATCTTTGAGCGCGACGAAGTGCTGACGCTGAGCGGCAACCCTTACAGCGTCTTCACGCCTTACAAGAATGCCTGGCTGAAGAAGATCAGCCCGTTCTATCTTTCCGCTTGGCCGGTGGAGCGCTACTTGGAGCGCCTCGCAGCCCTGCCGCCCTCGCTGCGCCAGCCCGTGCCAACGCTGGCCGATCTGGGCTTCGAGCCTGCGGGCCTGGCCCAATTGCGCTTGGGGCTAGGGGCTTCGGGCGGTCACGCCATGCTGGCTGAGTTTCTGGAGCGTATCGACCACTACGGCCAGGGACGCGATTTTCCGGCCATCAAGGCGCCCAGCTACCTGGGCGTGCATCTGCGCTTTGGCACCGTCTCCATCCGCCGCTGCGCGCGTGAGGCCTGGCAACGCACCCAGGCCGGCTCGCGTGGGGCGGAGGTGTGGCTGTCGGAACTGATCTGGCGCGATTTCTATCACCAGATCCTGCACCATCACCCTCGCGTGGTGGGCCATGCCTTCAAGCCCGAGTACGACGCCATCAAGTGGGAGCATGGCAAGCTGGCCGACGCCCGCTTTGCATCCTGGTGCGAGGGCCGCACCGGCTACCCGTTGGTGGATGCGGGCATGCTGCAGTTGCGCAAGACGGGCTATATGCACAACCGGCTGCGCATGGTGACGGCCTGTTTTTTGGTCAAGGACCTGGGGCTAGATTGGCGCCGAGGTGAAGCCTGGTTTGCGCAGCACTTGAACGACTTCGATCTTGCGGCTAACAACGGTGGCTGGCAATGGGCGGCCTCGACCGGCTGTGATGCGCAACCCTATTTCCGCATCTTCAACCCCGTGTCGCAAAGCGAAAAGTTTGACCCGGAGGGCAAGTTCATCAAGCGCTACTTGCCCCAACTCGCCGCCCTGCCCGCCCCGGCCATCCACGCGCCTTGGCGCGCCAAACCGATGGAATTGGTGGAAGCCGGTGTGGTGCTGGGTCAGGATTACCCCGAACCCATCGTCGACCATGACGAGGCGCGCAAACAAACGCTGGAACGATTTGGGGTGGCTAAGGCCAAGACCTAAGGGGCCTGCAGGGCTCGCCCCGACCCAGCCCGAGGTTCAGAAGAACTCGACGTCGCTGTCGCGGTTGTCTTGGGCCACCAAGCCCTCGGACACCAAGGCCGAGTGGCTGCAGACCTGGTCGCGGCCATGATGCTTGGCATGGTAGACCGCCTTGTCCGCTCGCTCCACGGCTGAGCTCGGCGTGTCGCCGGGGCGCAAGTCGGTAAAGCCCACGCTGATGGTGACGTGGTTGACCTGCGGGAATTTGTACTCCCGCACGGCAATGCGGAAACGCTCCATGGCTGCATGGGCATCTTCCTCGGTGGGGCAGCGTAGCAGCACCACAAACTCCTCGCCACCGAAGCGGTAGAGACGGTCACTGTGGCGGAAGCAGCCGCGCATCACCCGCGACAGCAGCAGCAAGACTTCATCACCGATCAGATGGCCAAAGGTATCGTTGACCAGTTTGAAGTGGTCAATGTCCATCACACCCAGCCAATAGCGCACCGGCACTGCCATGCGACGCTCAGGGTCAGCAACGTCCACTTGTTGGGCCGCCTGCATGCCCAAAGCCACCATCTTGTAGAAGGTTTCGTCAAAGCTCTTGCGGTTGAGCAAGCCTGTCAGGGTGTCGCGTTCGCTGTAGTCCAGCAGCGCATGGACATTGCGATAAATGCGCAGTACCCCGTTGACCAGCCGAACCATGTCTTCGTGGAGTGGCTGTTGGGTATGTACCTCCACCACGCCCGATGCACCGGACTCTGCGGGCATCGCAAACAAGGTGATGCTGGGGCTTCCCGCAACACACACTGTATGGTTATTGAGCAGGCATTCCTGCCAAGCAGGCTGTTCACCCAGCGCAGGCAGCGAGCCATTGTCGAAGTAGGTGGTGTCGGCAGTGGCCGTCACATCCGTCGGCGCTAGCCGAGCCCGGGTTTGCCAACGCTCGTCACCCAATTCGCCCACCACTCGGTGGACAGCCACCAATTCCGGAGCCAGTAAGTCGCGCAGTGCCAGCGCCAAGCTGACATCCAAGGTGTCGCGGTCCCGCAGGCCGGTCAACTCGGCCAGTTGATCAATGATTTCGGGCATCTGCGCCAGACTCCGTCAAACCCTTCTCGCCGAGGCCGTGCGCGGCATCCACAAATCCACGCACCAAATTCAGCAGGGCCTGCTCATCATACGGCTTTCCGAGGTATTCGTTAGCGCCCAATGTCATGGCGAGGTCATGGTGCCGCTGAGCGATGCGCGAGGTGATCATCACCACCGGCAGGTCGCGCAAGCGAGCATCAGCGCGCAAATTGCGCAGCAGGTCAAACCCGTCCATGCGCGGCATTTCAATGTCACTGAGCACCACGGCGGGTTTTTCACTGCCCAGCAACTCCAAGGCTTCAAGACCATCTTTGGCCAGTTGCACGCGGTAACCCTCACGCTGTAGCAAGCGCTGGGTGACGCGACGCACCGTGAGCGAGTCGTCCACCACCATCACCAAGGTGGCCAGCGGCATGGCCATTTCGCGCCCTTCGGCCGCGGCGGCTTCCACCGTCATGGCATCAGACTGACGCATGCGATCCCGCGCCTGTGCGCCGTAAATCGCCGCCAAGGCCACCGGGTTGTAGATCAGCACGGTCTGGCCGTCAGGCAGCATGGACAAGCCGGAGAGGGCCGGCAAGCGCGCCAACTGCGGGCCCAAGTTCTTGACCACGACTTCCTGGTTGCCCAAGACTTGACCCACATGCAGGGCGACACGCTGGGAGGCGCTGCGCGCCACGACGATGGAGGCCGTCTTGCCCTCCAGGGCACCACGCCCGCCATGCTCCAGCAGCCCGCCCATCCAGAAGAAGGGCAAGGTGTCTTCGCCAATGCGCATCACGCCATCCCGATAAGCGGCTTCCACCTCTTGCACCGGCGTGCGCATCACCCGCTCGACCAGATTGGATGGCACCGCCACCACCAAGTCATCGCAATTCAGCACCACCACCTGGGTGACGGCCGTGGTCAGCGGCAGCACCAGTTGGAAGGCCGTACCACGGCCTGTCGCGCTGGCGGTGTCGATACGGCCGCCCAAAGAGGTGACCTCGGCGCGCACCACATCCATGCCCACACCGCGACCGGCCAACTCCGTCACCTCTTCGGAGGTGGTGAAGCCCGAGCGGAAGATCATGCCGGCCAATTCAGCCTCGGTCGGCTTGGCTTCGGCGGAGAGCACGCCGGTACGACGCGCACGCTCGGCGATCCGCACCAAGTCCAAACCGGCGCCGTCGTCTCGTACTTCGATTTGCACTTCATTGCCCACCTGGCGCAGGCGCAAGTCGATGGTGCCTACCGCGTCTTTGCCGGTGGCTTCACGCAGCGCGGTCGGCTCGATGCCGTGAACCACTGCATTGCGCAGCAGGTGCTCAAACGCGGGGGCCATGCGGTCCAGCACGCCGCGATCCACCTCAGTGGTGCCACCCGCCAAGTTCAGGCGCACCTGCTTGCCCGTTTCTTTGGCGGCCTGACGCACCACGCGGTAGAGGCGCTCGGAGAGCGTGTCGAACTCCACCATGCGCGCGCGCAGCAAGTCGTCTTGCAGGTCGCGCGCCAGACGCGCCTGTTGCGCCAACTGGTCTTCTGCCACCTGGATAGATTGCTGCAAAGTGCGCTGAACCGTGCCCACGTCGTTGACCGACTCGGCCAACATGCGGGTCAACTCTTGCACCCGCGTGAAGCGGTCCATTTCCAGCGGGTCAAAGGTCTGCTGAGCCGCGCGGGCGGCTTCCATGCGCGAGGCCATTTGGGTCTCGGCTTGGATCTCCAAATCTCGCAACTGGCGACGCAAGCGATCCAAGTTTTCAGTCAGCTCTTTGAGGCCCTGACGCATCTGGCCTAACTCGCTGTCAATGCGGGCTCGCGCTGCACTCACCTCACCCGCATGGCTCACCATGCGGTCCAGCAGCGGCACTCGGACGCGCACTGTCCCCACAGCCGCTGCAGGCTCTGCACGCTGGCCAGCCACAGGTTCGGGGCCGCGCAAGGCCTCTTCGCCCAAGAAGCGGCTCCAATCCGGCGCCGCCTGTGCGGTGGCCAGAACCGGTACGACCTCTGCTGCAGGCGCGGCTGCCGCCTGGGCAGGCTTGGTCGGTTCGTCAACAGCTGCGGCTGCCGGTTCGGCCGACGCAGGCGCAAGTGAAGGCACTGCTTGCACTGAAGGCGGCACCGGTGAAGGAGCGGGGCCAGCCGCGCGTGCTGACAAGGTCTGGAAATGCTCGTCCAGACGGTCTACACCCAGCGCAAGCGCCGAGAGCCCTTCTGCCGATGCGGGCAGGTGGGCCAGCACATGCTCAAAAGAGGACTCCAAGCGGTGCGCCAACTCACCCAAGGCCATGGCGCCCGCCAAGCGAGCCCCTCCCTTGAAGGTGTGCAAGGCGCGCATGGCGGCCAGAGGCGCAGCACGCTCTGCCGGAGCAGCCTCCCAGTGGCGCAACTCCTGCGCCAACACCGGCAGCAGTTCTTCACCTTCCTCGGCAAACACCGGCCACAGCACCGGATCTAGGTCGTCCTGCGACTCCAGAACATCACTCAGTGCGGCCAGGCCACCGGGCTCGGCATGGGCTGAGGTGGGATCCGGCTTGTGCGGCACCAATTCGGTCGGGTCGTCAGTGAGCGCGGCATAGCGCATCTCACCCAGCGCAATTGTCGGCACCACCGGTGCCGCTGCGGGCGCGGCCGCATGCGGCAGCTTGGCCTCATGCGCTTCATGCGCCTCCAAGCGCTGCAACAACTCGGGCGACGCAGCACGCAAAAAGCCTGCCGCAAACTGATGCAACAAGCGTCGGATTTCATCGCCGACGTCGACAAACAGTTGGGCTTCAGCTTCGCTGCCCCGCCCCCGCGTGCGGGAGCGCTGGAGCGCATGCTCCAAGCGTCGCGCCAAGGCCGACAAATCGCTGTAACCCACAGTGGCCGAGTTGCCCGCCAAGGAGTGCGCCAAGGCTTCCGAAGACTCTGGCACCGGCTGATGATGCTCCAAGGACCATTCAGCCAACTCGACGCCCAAGCGGCGAGACTGCTCGTCCGCCTCGTTCAAGAAGACATTGAACAGGCCAATCGGAACCCGCAAATGGCCCACGATCTTGAAGCGATCTGCGTCGTCTTCTGGCAGTGGCGTGTGCGCCTCAGTGTCATCGGGGGGCGGCCTAGGCGCTTCCACCAGCGTCAGGGTGGGCGGCACGTGCACAGGCGGTTGGGCAACAGGCTCGACCAACGCCGTTTGAGCGGCCTCGGGCTCTTCGGCAGCCACCTCAGGCAGAGAAAAGTCCAACTCGAGATCAACGCCCGCGTCGGCAGCCGCCAGCCCCTGAACAGCCTCAGCCTGTGGCTCAGACCGGGGTTCACCCTCCAGAGCCCCTGGCTGGGTGTCGCTGACATGGTCCAAGGCCTGAGGCGCCGTCGTGGGCGCAGGCGGGGGCTCACCGTCATGACTGAGGTCGAGATCCAGCGCCAGCAGTGACGAGGGCAAGACCATGGATGCCGCTGCCGCTGGCGAGGGGCCGACGTCCAGCTCTGCATAGTGGGTGACTTCGTCTTCGGACAGGTCCTCATCAATGGAGCTGGTGAGCACCGGCGGTTGCGGCGCAGCGCGGGCTTCGTCAGACACTTGCCCGGCCGTATCGCGCAGCAGATGGGCCTCGGCAATCAAGGCGGACGCATCCCAGGCGGCTTGCGGCGACAGCGCAATGGCATCGACCCACCCCGACAAGTCGGCCACGGCGCGCGCGGCAAACTCGCGCATCACGGCATCGGCCTCGATCACGGCCTCAGCCAAACGCGCACTCAGCAGTTGCTCATAGGCCCAAGCGGCTTCGCCCAGATCGCCCAAGGCCACCATGCGGGCGCTGCCTTTGAGGGTGTGGAAGGTGCGGCGCAAGGACGTCATGGCGCCCAGGTCTCGGGGCTGCGCCGACAGGGTCTGCAGAGACTCGCCCGCCAGCGCCAACACTTCACGCGCTTCTTCAATGAAGACCTCACGCATGTCGGCGTCGACCAAGGGGGCCGAAACTACCGTGTTGGCCACCGGGGCGCTTTGTGCCGTGGCGATCTGGCCGATGGATTCGCCAATGGAGGCCCGCGCCGCCTCTTTGCCAGCGCCTTCATGGGCATCGGCCAGCGCCTCGTGGGCGCGGGTGACGGCCTGGGCCAGCGCCGGCGCATCAGCTGCCATGGCCTGCTGGGCGACGCCTTCCAGGGAGCGGGCCAAGTCGTCGTGCGTGGTTTGGCCCCACAGGGCCTCCTCCGCCACCGAGGCCAAGCTGGCCTGCAGCGTCGGGTCCACGGCGCCGGAGGCCACAGGCGTGGCCACGGTGGCGCGGCCCATCAAGGCAGTGAAGCTGCCGGTGTCGGCATCAAAGCGGAACAGTGACTTGGCCAACTGCGGCTGCACGGCCAGCATGTCGATCAGGAAAGACAGGCCGCCCAGGTTGTCGGCCAAACGGGCGTCAATGGTGACTTGATGTTCAGGCGAGGCGGCAATGCGGTCGACGTCGTCGCGCATGTGTTGCACAGCCTGTGCCGCATGATCCAAGCCCAGCACCGACAGCACCCCGCGCATGGAGGCCAGCTGACCCGGCACCATGAACAGCGGGTCGCGATCTTGCGGCTGGCGGTGGAAGCGGTCGAGCTGCTGCTCCACCTCGGCCAGTGAGGCGCGCAGCTCTTGAACAACACTGCCCATGGTTTGGCGGTCGGACACCTCACGGTAAAGCGTCTCCATCCACGGCTCAATGGGCGCGGGTTCTTTGCCCGAGGCCACTTGGTCAAGACGCGCTGCCAAACGCTTGACGCGTTGACCCAGCTGCGGCTCATCCAAATCCATTTCGTCCAGCGAGGAGTCCACGCACAGCAGGGCCGTCGCAACCTCCATCGCCACCTCGGGGCGCGGGCCGCCTTGCGGCCGGCTGGGTGAGGCCACGGCAGCGCGCAAAGCCTGAGCCAACTGCTCACCATCGGGATAGAGCTGGCGCACCGACTCGGCCACCAAGGCCGCTTGCTCATTGACCTGCCCTGCAGTGCTGGCGTCGCCAGACGACAGCGCCGACCAAGACTCCCGGAAGGCCGCCACACGCCGTTTGGCCAGCGGCAGCAGCGCGGGGTCAAAGCGCCCCAGCGGGCTCTGGGCGTAATCCAGCTGCGACAACTCCGGCAGTGACAAGGCCTGCCGCACCTGACTCAGGCGCGGTGCGGTACCCTGGCCGTCCGACGCAGCCCGGGCGCAGAAAAAGCGCAGGTCCTGGATCAGCGTGTCGGGGGTGTCGGTCACACCGCGCTCAGAGGCACGGAGCTGGGCCAACAAACGCGAGGCCATGCGACGGCTGAAGTCATCTGCCGCCAAACGCCCGGAGGCTTGCGCTTCAAAAAAGGCCGAGGCCAAGTGCCAGACCTCGGCCAGTCGGCCCTGAGCACCAGCGGCCAAGCTGGCGCACAGATCACTCATGCGCTGCAAGGGCGCCATGCCGTTGCGGCCGCGCAAGCTGGCCAGCAGCTCACGCTCCATGATGGCGCGAGCATCCACGCCCGCCGTCAAGGGGGCTGCGGTAGGCGCTAGCTCAGCAGGCTCTGCGGTGTTGACCACCACCGTGCACAGGTCTGCCGGGTGGGCCCGTTGCACACCCGCCAGCGTCATCACTTGCTGGTACGAGGGAAAGAGGGCCAAGGGGGAGATGTCCTGCCCCGCCAGTTGGCGACGCAGATAGTCCATCACCACATAGCCCGCACGTTCCAGCGTGGCCAGGGCATCGGTGTCGAAGCTGTTGGGCAACTGGGCCAGCCGCTGCACGGCCATTTCATAGCCGTGCACAAAACGCGCGGCGGCCGGCAGGCCGATCATCTCCAGTGCGCCGACCACTTGGTGCAACTGCACCCGGGCCTGCAGCATCAAAGGCGCTTGCCCGTCGGCACCTGGGCTCAGGCTGGCCGCGCGGCTGGTGGACTCGCGCAGCGCGCGACGCAAAGTCTTCTGGGCACCTTCCAGGGTGCGCCGGAGTTCATCATGCACCCAGGCCAGGGCGCTCAGGTCGCCGACTGGCGCCGACGCTTGGCCAGCGGTGCTGGCGGCATCAGGGGTGGTGTGATCCAGGGACATTCAAAACCATCCGCGCGATCAAGCGATCTTGAAACGATCAACCGAGCGACGCAATTCGTCGGCGGTACGAGCCAGCTCATGCACCATTTGCGCGGTCGAGCGGGTACCGTCTCCGGTTTGCTCCGTCACCGCAAAGATGTGCTGGATGTTGGCAGCCACCACGTTAGCAGACTCGGCCTCACGCCGCGCCTCGCTGGAAATCTGCTCAATCAGCTCTGAGAGGCGCCGCGTCACGCGGTCAATGTCGCCCAGCGCGCTGCCAGCCGCATCGCTCAGCTTGGCGTTCTGCACCACCCCTTGCGTGGATTGCTCCATGGCGGCCACCGCGTCTTGGGTGTCGGTCTGAATGGTCTTGACCAGTGCAGCAATCTGCCGGGTCGCATCGCCCGAGCGTTCCGCCAGGCGCTGCACTTCTTCCGCCACCACCGAGAAGCCTCGGCCGGCTTCACCGGCAGACGCGGCCTGAATGGCGGCGTTCAGCGCCAGCACGTTGGTCTGCTCAGTAATGTCTGAAATCAGCTCGGTGATTTCGCCAATCTCTTGCGAGGACTCGCCCAGGCGCTTGATGCGCTTGGCGGTTTCTTGGATGTGCTCGCGCAACTGGTTCATGCCATCGATGGTATCGCTCACCGCCTTGCGGCCTGTGTCCGACACTGCCAAGGATTGCCGCGCCACCTGCGCTGTTTGCTGGGCTTGGGCCGACACCTCGTTGATTCGCGAGGCCATCTTCAGCACTGACTCACCGGTTTCCAGAATCTCACGCAGTTGTTCAGAGGATGCCGCCAGCAGCTCGGTGGACGTCGCTTCCACCTGCGTTGTGGTGTCGGTCACCCGCGCCACCGCGTTCTGCACCTGGGCCACCAGGGTTCGCAGCTCTTCCACGGTGTAGTTCACCGAGTCGGCAATCGCGCCCGTGATGTCCTCGGTCACCGTGGCTTGGTGGGTCAAATCGCCTTCGGCCACGGTCTGCAACTCGTTCATCAAGCGCAAAATCGCAGCCTGGTTGGCGTCATTGACGCGCTTGGCGTCACGCTCTTGGGCCTCGGCCTTGTTGGCCACCTCCTCCGCTTGACGGGCACGCAAGGCCTGGTTGAAGACATACAGCCTCAACAAGCCCAAGCCGCCGGCGACTGCCAAGACTGCAGCCAACAGCAGCGCCACACCCCGCAACACGCCTAGGCCGCTGGCCGACTGCAGGTCTTCCTGCACCTGCTCTAGGCCTTTGCGCAGCGGTTCGCTGTCGGCCACGATGCCGGACTGGGCTTCACGTGCAGCGGCCAAGCCCTGCAAGCTACCCAAGATGGTGCTGGCCTGCTTGCGAGTCTGCTCGTACAAGGTAGAGAGCTGCTCCAGCCGCTCGCGGGTGGCGGCGTCACGGGTGCCCGGCAGGCGCAAGTCGGCATTGCCCTTGAGCAGGCCGTCGGTGATCTCCCGGAAGGTGTTCAAGTCTTTGCCCAACAAGAACACCGCCTCGGGGCTCACGCCTTCCAGGGTCAGGAACTCGTTTGCGCTCTTGCCGATACGCTGGGTCAACATCACCAACTGGCCGACGGCAGACAACTCGGCCGCCGACGCGCCGCTTTGCAGCTTCAGCGAAGACACCGTCTCAGCAACTTCGAGCAAGTCAGACGATTGACGGTTGATCTGGCGCAGCGCCTGACCCACATTGGTCAGGGTGTCCTGTTGGCTGAGCACGTCGGCCGAGCGCTTCTCAGCACGCTCCAGCATGGGCAGCAAACCCGTGAGCGCATCACGCGCGCTGCCAGAAATAGAGGCAATGCCATCACCGCCCGCATCCAGGCCCTTGATGTTGCGCACCAGCACCGAGCTGCTGTCTTTGACTTCCGGGAAGGCCGCGGGGTTGCCCACCAAGGCCTGAGACACCGACTTGGCCAAGCGTTGTGACTGCATCAAGGCTTGGCCGGTGGCCGTCAATTGGCCTGCTTGCTGGCTGCTGGCAGAAAGCGCCATAGCGCCAATCGCCACCACCCCCACTACACCCGCCACCACCAAGGCCAGCAGCACTCGTTGGTGCTGGGCCACGGGCCGGTGTCCCAGCAAAGGCAAGGTCACTGCGTCATCCAAGGCGCCGCTCGCCGTCGCTGCTGCTGCAGCAGCAGCGGCACCCGGTTTGGCTGTGGCCGCATCCAACTCTTCGTCGGTGACAAAGCGCGAGACGATCATGTCGCTCTCTGCCAAGTCAGAATCGCCCTGCTCGGTCGCATGACCCAGACGCTCGTCGATTTGGCTCAGCAGGAGGTCTACCTCGGGATCAGCTCCGTCTGGCTTCAGGGCTGTTGGCAGCGGTGCAGCGGCTTTGGAGCCGGCATCGGCCTGGGGACGCTGGGCGCCTCGGAATCGGTCAATCAGACTCATGTCATCCTCTTACTGCTTGATCGTGGACGCCTGGGGCCGGTGAGCCACGTCCAAGAAGGCGGGGTCGTTGGCCATCTGGGCCAGGTCCAAGGCCTGCCACAGCCGGCCTTGGGCATCGCGCCAGCCTGCCGACACAAAGCCGGGACGGGGAGCGTCGCTGTGCTCCACCGTCATGTGCTCGGGATCGCGCAAGCCCACCAATCGGTCGACCCGCAGTGCGGCATTCAAATTCAAGGAGGCATTCAGGGCCACCAACTGACCTTGAGTGGGGCCTGGATTCCTCCCCCCCTCTTGCAAACCCAAAAACAGGGGCAAATCCACGACGGCATACAGTTCGCCCCGCAAATTCGCGACGCCAGCCAACCAAGGCTTGGCATGGGGCACGGCGGTGATGCGGCCCACGGGGTGGATTTCACCCGCCTGGGCCAGCGGCATCAGCAAACCATTGCCGCCGCACTCCACCGCCAACCAGCCCACCTGGCGCGGTTGCTCACGGGCTTCGCGCAGCCGGTTGGCCAAGCGAACTTGCAGGTCTCTGAGAGCGTCCTTATTGGCCATGGTGCGGAACAGTCGGGTTCAAAGTTGAAGCGTCAGCCCAGCGCATTGATTTTGGAGACCAAATCTTCGGCCTGGACAGGCTTGACCACATAGTCCCGTGCACCTTGACGCAAGCCCCAGACGCGGTCGGTCTCTTGAGACTTGCTGGTGCACATGATCACCGGCACATCGGCGTAGCGCGGGTCCCGGGTGATAGAGCGCGTCAGCTGAAAACCATTCTTGCCAGGCATCACCACGTCCATCAGGATCAGGTCCGGCTTGGCCTCAGACAACAAACGCATGGCTTCATCGCCAGTCTCGGCCGTGCGCACAGCATAGCCATGCTGAGTGAGCAGGCCACTGAGGTAATGCAACTCGGTCTTGGAATCGTCAACCAACAGGATGTTGCGGATGGTCATGGCTAAATCCTCGGAGATACCGGGGGTATCGCGAAATACAGGGAATCAAACAAGCCCAAGGGCCTACGGCTCAAGCAGCCACAGCGCCAAACTGGGTCACCACGCGCAGCAACTGTTCCTTGGTAAAGGGCTTGGTGAGGTAATCGTCCGAGCCCACCATGCGGCCGCGCGCCTTGTCAAACACGCCGTCTTTGGAGGACAGCATGATGACGGGCACCTGGGCAAAGCGCGGGTTGCGCTTGATGATGGCGCAGGTTTGATAGCCGTCGAGGCGCGGCATCAGGATGTCGCAAAAAATCAGTTGCGGCTGATGATCGTTGACCTTGGCCAGGGCATCAAAGCCATCGTCAGCCAAGATCACTTCATGGCCAGCCTGGCGCAAGAAGATCTCCGCGCTGCGGCGGATGGTGTTGCTGTCGTCGATCACCAGCACCCGAATAGGGGACGAGAGATCCGAAGGATGGGGTTCACTCACTTCAACCTTCCCAACGGTGGCGGTGCATCGTGTTTTGTTTTAATGGGGTTTGAAAGCAGGCTTGGGGCTAGATTTCAACCATTTCGAAGTCTTCCTTGCGGGCGCCGCACTCAGGGCAGGTCCAATTCATAGGCACATCCGCCCAGGCCGTACCCGCTGCTATGCCATGCTCGGGGTCGCCCGCAGCCTCGTCGTAGATCCATCCACAAATCAGGCACATCCAGGTTCGAGATTCGCTCACGGTCGGTTTCACCAGGTCACTACAATCGTCGTTGATTGTAGCCACGGCCCAGGGCGCACTGCCAAGGGTTTATAGGAACAGATGCTACAAACTACGACTGCTTAGCCCGTTCCGGCCGGCTCATTGCCTCGACTCGACGACACCTTCCTCCAACCGGCCCTTCTCTCATGACCACAGCCCCCATCCCCAGCGCCGATGGCGCCCAGGAGCTGATCCAAGATCAAGCACCGCCCGCCTGCGTGATGAGCTTCAATGCCAGCGACCCGTCTGGCGCGAGCGGCCTGAGCGGTGACATCTCCACCATCTCTGCCATGGGCGCCCACCCCTTGCCGGTGGTCACCAGTGTTTTGATGCGCGACACCGCCGAGGTCTTTGACCAGCATGTCATCGACGCCGACGCCATCGTCGAGCAAGCCCGCAGCGTCTTGGAGGACGTGACGGCCTCGGGCTTCAAGGTGGGTTTCTTGGGCTCGGCTGAGAACGTCAGCGCCGTGGCCGAGGTGTTGTCGGACTATGCCGAGCTGCCCCTGGTGTCTTACCTGCCCAATCTTTCTTGGATGGAAGACGATGAGCAGCAGAGCTATCTGGACGCCTTCAGAGAACTGATCTTGCCCGCCAGCGCCGTGCTGGTCGGTAACCACAAGACCCTGACCGACTTTCTGCTGCCCGACTGGGACGCTGACCGCCCGGCCTCGCCGCGCGAGCTGGCGGTGGCCGCCGCCGAACACGGCGCGCCCTTTGTGCTGGTGACCGGCGTGATGCTGCCCAATAAGTCGGTCAACAAAGGCCAGAACCAGTTCATCGACAACGTGCTGGCCTCGGCCCAAGGCGCTTTGACGGGCGAAAAATTCGAGCTGTTCGAGGTCAGCTTCATCGGTGCGGGCGACACCTTGTCGTCGGCCCTGGCCTCGCTGCTGGCCGTCGGCAGTGAGCTACAAGCCGCTGTGGGCGAAGCCCTGCAGTTCTTGGACCAAAGCCTGGACGCCGGCTTCAGGCCCGGCATGGGCAATGTGGTGCCCGATCGCTTTTTCTGGGCCCTGCCACCGGAGGACGAAGAGCTGATGCTCGGCCCCGATGGCCTGCCCTTGCCTGATGACGATGCCGCCCCCGAAGGCGGTGAACTTGCCAATCTTCCCCCTGGAGGCCCTCGCCGTGTCCACTAATGTGCAGTTGTTTGAGCGGGCACAGCAGTCCATCCCTGGCGGCGTTAATTCGCCCGTGCGTGCGTTCCGTGCCGTCGGCGGCACCCCCCGCTTTATCGCGCGGGCCGAAGGCCCCTATATGTGGGATGCCGAGGGCCAGCGTTACATCGACTACATCGGCTCCTGGGGCCCGATGATCCTGGGCCACGGCCACCCCGCCGTGTTGGAGGCGGTGCAGGCCGCCGCCCGCGAAGGCTTCAGCTTTGGCGCCCCCACCGAGCGCGAGGTCGAGCTGGCCGAGGCCATCATCGCCCAAGTCCCCAGCATCGAGCAGGTGCGCTTGGTCAGCTCCGGCACCGAAGCCGGCATGACCGCCATCCGCCTGGCGCGTGGCGCCACTGGCCGCAGCAAGATCATCAAGTTTGAAGGCTGCTATCACGGCCATGCCGACGCCCTGCTGGTCAAGGCGGGTTCGGGCCTGGCCACCTTCGGCCACCCCACCAGCGCAGGTGTGCCGCCTGAAGTGGTGCAGCACACCCTGGTGCTCGAGTACAACAATATTGAGCAGATCGAAGCCGCCTTCCAAACCCAGGGCAGCGAGATTGCCTGCGTGATGATCGAGCCCATCGCGGGCAATATGAACTTTGTGCGCGCCAGTGTGCCCTTTGTGAAACGCATCCGCGAGTTGTGCGATCAGTACGGTGCGCTCTTCGTCTTCGACGAGGTGATGACCGGCTTCCGCGTGGCGTTGGGCTCGGCCCAGAGCGTTTACGCGCGCGCCCTGCCCGGCTTTGCGCCGGACATCTCGGTCTTCGGCAAAGTCATCGGCGGCGGCATGCCGCTGGCGGCCTTTGGCAGCTCACGCAAGATCATGCAGAACCTGGCGCCACTGGGCGGTGTCTACCAAGCTGGCACTTTGTCGGGCAACCCCGTGGCCACAGCCTGTGGCTTGGCCACGCTGCGCGAGATCACCAAGCCTGGCTTTTTTGAAGGCCTGTCCGCCAAGACCCAAACCCTGCGTCAAGGCTTGGACGCTGCCGCCAAAGACGCCGGCGTGGCCTGGAGCAGTGATAGCGAAGGCGGCATGTTCGGCTTCTTCTTCACCGACAGCCTGCCGCAGAACTACGCCACCGTGATGGCCACCGACAAAGAACGCTTCAACCGCTTTTTCCACGCCATGCTGGATCGCGGGGTCTACTTGGCCCCCGCCCTGTATGAAGCTGGCTTTGTTTCGGCCGCCCACAGCGACGCTGACATTGCAGCCACCTTGGCCGCTGCGCGCGAGTCTTTTGCCAGCCTGTGAGCACGCTCAAGTCCAGGCCTGACCGGGTTCACCGGTCAGGCGGATCGGCCTTTTTTGATGACCCCCATGTCTGACCTCAAGCTTGTCGATTTCCAAGGCCAAGAGGCCCTGCGCCTGCGCGCACCCGATGGCTCCACCGCGATTGTTCTGCTGCATGGCGGGCACTTGGTGTCGTGGGTGCCGCTGGGCCAAGGTGAGCAGCTTTACCTCTCGCCCACCGCCCGCTATGGCGCCGGAGCCTCGGTGCGGGGCGGCATGCCGGTGATCTTTCCGCAGTTCAATGAGCGCGGCCCCTTGCCGCGCCATGGCTTGGTCCGCACACGGGCTTGGACGCCCGTGGAGTCGGTGGTGCGCGGTGGCCATGCCTTGGGCGTGCTGCGCTTTGACAGCACCGAAGAAACCTTGGCCATCTGGCCGCAGCCCTTCTCGCTGGAGCTGACTTTCTCAGTGGTCGCCAACACGCTGGAGATTGAGCTGGCGGTGACCAACACGGGCGACACCCCGCTGGATTTCACTGCGGCCTTGCACACCTATTTGCGCTGCAATGACGTGCTCAAGGCCCAGTTGGAAGGCCTGCAAACCTGCCACTACGAAGATTGCCTCAAGGGTGAGTTTCACCAGCAGTGGGGTGATGTGGTGAGCGTGATCGGCCCCATCGACCGCATCTACCGCCACCAGGGCCAGCCCTTGGTGCTGCGCGAGCTGGGTCGTCGTGTCGATCTGCAACTCAGTGGCTTTGAAGACGTGGTGGTCTGGAACCCCGGCGCTGAAGGCGCGGCCGCACTGTCGGACATGCCTGATGCTGATTGGACGCAGATGTTGTGCGTTGAAGCCGCCTGTGTGCGCGAGCCCGTCACCGTGATGCCCGGCGACGAATGGGTGGGCATGCAGACCCTGAGCTGCTGAACGTTTTTGCAGGGACACCATGCACATTCATATCCTCGGAATCTGCGGCACCTTCATGGGCGGCCTGGCCGCTCTGGCCCGCGAAGCCGGCCACCGTGTGACCGGCTGCGATGCCAACGTCTACCCACCGATGAGCGATCAGCTCAGAGCCTTGGGCATTGACCTCATCGAGGGCTACGGGGCTGAGCAGACCGCGCTGCAGCCAGACCTCTACGTCATTGGCAATGTGGTCACACGGGGCAACCCGCTGATGGAAGCCGTGCTCAATGCCGGTCTGCCTTACATCAGCGGCCCGCAGTGGCTGGCCGAGCATGTGCTGCAAGGCCGCCATGTCTTGGCGGTGGCGGGCACGCATGGCAAGACCACGACCACCTCCATGCTGGCCTGGATCTTGGAACACGCGGGCCTGAAGCCGGGCTTCCTTGTAGGCGGCGTGCCGCAGAACTTCCAGGTGTCGGCCCGCTTGGGCGAAGGCTCAAGCTTTGTGATTGAGGCCGACGAGTACGACACCGCGTTTTTCGACAAGCGCTCCAAGTTTGTGCACTACCGCCCGCGCACGGCGATCCTGAACAACCTGGAGTTCGACCACGCCGACATCTTTGCCGACCTGGCCGCCATCGAAACCCAGTTCCACCATTTGGTGCGCGCCGTGCCCGCCCAAGGCCGCTTGGTGGTCAACGCGCGTGAAGAGAGTTTGCAGCGCGTGCTGCAACGCGGCTGCTGGAGCGAAGTGGTGCGCTTTGGCGCCCGCAAAGAAGAGCCCGGCACCCTGCGCGCCCGCGGTGAGCCGCATGCCTTTGACGTGCTGCGCGGCGCCATGAAGATTGCCCGCGTGGAATGGGAGATGCTGGGCGAACACAACCAACTCAATGCCCTGGCAGCCATCGCAGCGGCCGAGCATGTGGGCGTCAGCCCAGAGCAAAGCGCCGCCGCTTTGGCCACATTCCAGAACGTGCGCCGCCGCCTTGAGCAGCGCGGTGAGGCCGGTGGCGTCACCGTCTACGACGACTTTGCCCACCACCCCACCGCCATCCGCACCACCGTCAACGGCCTGCGCCGTAAAGTGGGCCATGCCCGCATCCTGGCGGTGTTTGAGCCGCGCTCCAACACCATGAAGCTGGGCCAAATGAAGGCCCAACTACCGTGGTCTTTGGAAGAGGCGGACCTGGCGTTTTGCCACAGCGCCAACCTGGGCTGGGACGCCGCCCAAGCCCTCAGCCCCATGGGGCCACAGGCCGTGGTTTGCGACACGCTGGACAAACTCATCGCCGCCGTCGTCAAGGCCGCCCGACCTGGCGACCATGTGCTGTGCATGAGCAATGGCGGCTTTGGCGGCATCCACGACAAGCTGCTGGCTGCCTTGGCTCACACCCCCACCTAAGCAAGGGTCAGGAGGCCGCGCACCGCAGCCTCCCTGCCCTTTCAAGCGCTCAACTGCGCTGCATGGTGGCGCGCAGGCTTTCGGTCAGGCGGCCCAGGCTTTCTTGCAGGTGGGCTCGGGTGTCCACCGACAAGCCTGGTTTGCCCAAGGCGCCGCGCAGATCGCTTTGCAAGCGCTCGGCATGCCAGCGCACCAGACTGACGGCGTCGGCCGGCATGCTGGCGTCGGTGCGGGTCAACAGGCCTTGCACGCGCTTCAGGTGCTCACGCTGCAAGTTGCGGCGCATGCGGTCCACCTCGCCACTGCCCTTAAGCTCAGCCCACACCGCGCTTTGCACCGTGCCATAGACCTCGGCCAAACCCAGTGCACTCTTGCGTTGTGCTTCAGGCAGATAAGCGGTTTGGTCCAGCACACGGCGCGCGGTACCTGCAGCCATCAGCCGGTCCAGCGTACGCGTCTGCAATTGCAGTACGGTATCCGGAATGCTGATCGGGCCGGAGCGGTCCCATTCGACGTAATCTGGGCCGGCTTGGGCCAGGAACTCTGGGCGGAAGCTGAAGCTGTCGACCTTGAAGAAGGCGTCCGTGATGAACTTCAGCGCTTCACGCTGGCGCGCGGTTTCTACAGGCTTGTAAATGGACTGGCTCGGCCCAGGCAACTCGCGCACGATGTAGAGTCCGCCCACGTATTTGCTGACCAAGTCGGGCATGACCATCAACTGCCGGAAGCCGCTGCTCAGCACGCGACGCGTCCGCAGTGGGTCATCACCCACCTTGGGGGTACGCGCCTGCACACGCTGCCACAGCTCGCGCGAGAGACTCAGGCGGCGTTGGTACCAAGCCAGCGGGTCATCCCCCAAGTCAAAGCGGTTGACCGTCGGGTCCACACCGGCCGGGCCATCCGCATCGGCATCGTCGGCAAATGCCAGGGCGGGTTCGGTGCTGCGAGCGGCAATGCGCGCCAACTCGGCCGCTTCATTCTGCGCATCCACCGGCTTGTAGGCGTACTCAATGGCCCAGTAATCGTAGGGGCCTAAGGTGGTGTTGTTCAGTGTGGAGGGGGCTTCACCGCGCAGCGAGAGGTTGTAGGCGTTGTAATCCATCACCGAGCCGGAGATACCCCGAGCCTCAGTGAAGGACTTGCTGCGCAATTGCTCTCGCGTGATGGTGGTGGAGGCCTTGAAGTTGTGCTTCAGGCCCAGGGTGTGACCTACCTCATGCATGATGGTGTCTTTGATGACCTGCTGCACGATGGCTTCGGCCTCAGGGCTGTCAGGAGCTACGTCGCCACGGGCTTCCAGCAAATCAAGAGCCATCTGCAATTCGCCTGCAGCCTCGTGGGCATAGGTACAGGTTTGGCCCTCGCGATGTTGGTTCATCAGGTTCGCCAAGCGCTGATCGCTGGTAGAGGCCAAGTCCTCGACCACCAATCGGCGCGAGCCTCGGGCAAAGACATCGCTCATGCCAATGTCGGCATCCAAAATCTCGCCCGAGCGTGGGTCTGCCTTAGAGGGGCCAATGGCAAAGCCCACATCGGCGCCCACAAACCAGCGGATAGAGGCATGGCTGGCGTCCAGGGTGTCAAAGTCCGCATCGTCGGGCTGTTGCTTCGCCACCAGCGCATTCTTGAAGCCGATTTTTTCAAAGGCCTTGTTCCACTCCAGTACACCCGCCTCCACAGAGGCGCGGTATCGGACTGGGATGTTGCGATCGAGCCAGAACGTGATGGGCTTGACAGGCTCTGACACCGCTGCCTTGGGGTCTTTCTTTTCCATGCGCCAGCGGGTGATGTAGTGCACCCGCTGATTGGGCTTCATGTCACCACTGAAATCCGTGAAGGCTTCGGTGAAATGGCCCAACCGAGGGTCCGCGAGGCGGGGCGCCATGGCCACTTTGGGCAGGGGTGCAAAGCTGTAGACCACACCCACAAAAAAGCTGCGCGCATCGGGGGTGGTTTTGGGCGGCGGCGGCATGGGCACAGGGCTGGGCGTCATCGGCGGTGCAGGCAGCTTCGGCGTCGCAAAGTGCATGCGCACATTGAGGGTGGTGAGCTCAGCATCGGCCCGCGCCTTTTCGATGTTCGAGTTGCTGCGGTCAAAGCCATAGGGCAGGCGGAACGCATATTCAATGCGTGTGCTGTAGCCCATGATGTCGGAAAGCAAAAAGCTGGCATCGACCAGCACCGACTTGCGCTCAGGATGCGGCGCACTGGCCACAGGTGCCGCCGCCAAGAGGCTGTCCGAGAACGCCTGTTGCACCGAGGCCTTGGTGGCGGCATCTTCCCCGGCTCGGTAGGCCATATTGCGGGCCACCAATTGCAGGGCATTGCCCACACGTCGGAACTGAACCACCCAGTCCGGTCCCATCTGGCTGGCGTAGAGACCGCGCTCCCCGATCGATTGACTGACGTTGGCCGTGAACATCAAGTCCTGGCCCATCACCGCCTCGGGGATCTCCAGCCAAACCTTGTCATCCTTGCGCCACACCGGCAAATAACCGTCCTGCTGTTTGGCGTCTTTGATCACGTCCGCAAAGGGCTTGGGGGCGGTGGGGTCGGCCGGGGGCCTAGCGGCAGGCGCTGCCGCCCCCGACGCCGCTGCGGCTGGGGGCGCAGGCGGCTTTTGCGCCCAAGCGCTGCTGGCGGCGGCCCACATCAAAGAAGCGGCCAAGGCCGTCAACGCAAACGAGCGGGGGCGAGACAAGGAGTGTTGTGGCATGACTTAAAAATGCTGGGACAAACAACAAACCCGCCAGATCCGTGGCGGGTTCAAACCAGACAGGGCACTGGATGAGCGCCACTGGGCGAAGTCTTTGGGGGGACAACGCACTGCCCAGACTGTGCGTCAGCCCCTGCGCGGCGTCAATCCGGAATCCCTCCCGTAAACTGAGCGCATGGCTTTAACCCATTTGCTGTACCTGCACGGATTTCGCTCTTCACCCCGCTCTGCCAAAGCCCAAATCGTGGCGAGATGGCTGGCGCAACACCACCCTGACCTGACCTTGTGGCTGCCTCAGTTGCCGCCCTCTCCGGCCCAGGCCATGGCATTGATTCGCCACGGTGTGGCGGCCTGGCCCACGGCCAGCATGGCTGTCATGGGCAGCTCGCTGGGCGGCTTTTATGCCACGGTCTTGGCCGAGCAGCGCGGCTGCCAGGCTGTGGTGCTGAACCCTGCCATCCACCCCGAGCGCGATTTGGCCCAGCACATTGGCCACCACACTCACTGGCACGACCCGGCCACCGCCTTCGATTTCTTGCCCCAGCATGTGGACGAGTTAATCGCCATGCAAGCCCCTGCGCTGGCTGAGCCTGGGCGTTATGCGGCCGTCATCGCCAAGGGCGACGAGTTGCTAGATTGGCGCGAAATGAGCGCCCGCTATCAAGGCGCCCAGATTCGCCTGCTCGAGGGCGGCGACCACGCCCTCTCCGACTTTGAAGACCATCTGCCCTTTGTCATGAACTTTCTGGAACTGACACCATGAGACTCGCCCACAAGATTGCCATCGTCACCGGGGCCGCCCAAGGCATTGGCCTGGCCACCGCTTTGAAGTTTTCCCGCGAGGGCGCCGTGGTCATCGTCTGCGACCGCCAAGCCGAAGCCGTGGCCGCCGCCGTGGCGCAATGCCGCGCCTTAGGCGCCCAAGCCGAAGGCCATACCGTTGATGTCACCCAGCGCGACCAGGTGGACGCCATGGTGGCGGCCGTCAAGGCGTTGCACGGCCGCATTGATGTGCTGGTCAACAACGCCGGCATCACCCGCGACGCCCGCTTGCAAAAGATGACCCTGGAGCAGTTTGATGCCGTCATTGATGTCAACCTACGCGGCGTGTTTCACTGCGCCCAAGCCGTGGCCGACACCATGGTCCTGCAAGGCAGCGGCGTGATCTTGAACGCCTCCAGTGTGGTGGGCATTTACGGCAACTTTGGCCAGACCAACTATGCCGCCGCTAAATTCGGCGTCATCGGCTTCACCAAGACCTGGAGCCGCGAATTGGGTCCCAAGGGTGTGCGGGTCAATGCCGTCGCCCCGGGCTTCGTGGAGACACCCATCCTGTCGACCATCCCCGACAAAGTGCTACAGGAAATGTGCGCCGAAGTGCCCCTGCGCCGCCTGGGCCAGCCGGAGGAGATCGCCAATGTCTATGCCTTTTTGGCCAGTGACGAAGCCAGCTATGTCAATGGGGCGGTGATTGAGGTGTCTGGCGGACTCACCGTTTGAAACAACTCCCCCGATAAGCGCGCTAGTCCAAGCCTAGGAACTGGGGCATGATTCATACGTGCAATTTGCACATTTATGAATCGGAGACTCCATGTCCCACCCCATCACGCCCGCTTTGACCCGCTTAGCTTATGGCTTGAGCTTGTTCTGGTGTGCCAGCGCAGCCAGCGCCCAAACCCTGGTGCTGGACTTGGTGGACGCCAACGCCTCGCCCATCAGCGTGAATGCCCAGGGGCACATCCTGGGCTATCAGCAAACCTGGCCCTGCGGTAACCCCACGCAGTGTGCGCCCGAAACCCTGCCCGCAGTATGGCGTGACGGCCAGTCCTTGCGCCTGCCCACGCAAGCCAGCCTGTACGCCGCCCCGGCGGCTCTCTCACCCAGCGGCATGGTGGTGGGCTTGCTGACCGACTATGGCTCCAATGCCAAAGCCGTGGTCTGGCAATGGACCGGCACAAGCTATGCACTCCAAGAGCTCGGCCTGCTGGGGCTGGCCCAATCGGCCGCGACCGGCGTCGATGCCCAGGAACGGGTGATCGGCTATGCCCTCACCCCTTTTGTCAGTACCAAGCCCTTTGTGTGGACGGCCGCCAGCGGCCTGACAGACTTGAGCGTCCAGGGCTATCCGGCCAGCCGCCCCTGGCGCATCAGCCCGCAAGGCTGGGTGGTGGCCGATGAGCACCGCTACCGCTTGGGTGACCCCAGTACCGTCTCCAGCCTGCCAGCGCCACCTACCGGCTACCGCGCCCCCACCGGGCAGTCCTTGCGCATCAACGACAGCGGCGACCTGGCAGGCGTGCTCTTGACCACCGCCTCTTCCAGCAGCCTGGGGGGGATGCACCGCTGGCTGGAAGCCAGCCAGCAATGGCAAGCCCTGGGAGCAGCGCTGCCCCTGCACAACCTCGGGGTCAGCAGCCTGGAAGCCGACGCCACGGTGTTGGGCTCTGGGCTGGGTGGCGCCATCTTGGCGCAAGGCCCCAGCGGCCAACCTCAAGCACTGCAGGGGCAGCTCTCACCGGCTTACAGCTCGGTGGGTCTGCTCTCGACAGCAGGGCGAGATGCCCAAGGCCGTCATGTGGTGGCCGTCACGCTGGGCACGGTGACTCGACTGGCCCGTGCGGTTGACGCTGCCCCTTGCACCGGCGCCTGCTTGCGGGTCGGCCCCTTGAGCATCAGCAGCACCTTCATCAGTGACCCCGCAGCGCCAGGCTCCTGCACCCCCAAAGCGCGCCAGAAAGTCCAGACCGTCGCCACGGTGACGGATGCGGCGGGTAACCCTCAGGCCGCGGTCACCGTCAAAGGCCGCTATCTGGACAGCTATGGTCTGAACCAAACCGTGACGGGCAAGACCAATACCCAGGGCAAAGTCACCCTCAGCCACAGCGGCCCGGCGTGTCGCGGCACCGTCACGCTGCTGGTGGAGGCGGCGACCAAAAAGCAATGGCGCTTCGACCGCACCGTCGGCTCGCTCAATGCCAGTGTCATCCCCCTGCCCTGAGCGGTGATGCATCACACCCTGTTTCACGAATGAGGGACCCCAATCGGCGACAATCCGCCGGTGATGTATGCCCTCTACGATGACGCTGGCAAATTCCTGGCCGGCCGTGTGATGTCTGAAGCCGACAGCTCGATGCAGATCGAGCTGGATTCCGGCAAGCGCGTCAAAGTCAAAACCGCGAACGTGCTGCTGCGCTTTGACAAGCCCGCACCCGCGGCGCTGATCAGCGCTGCGCAGTCGCTGGCGCCAGAGATCGACCTGGACTTGGCCTGGGAGTTTGCCCCCGAAGGCGAGTTCGGCTTTGCCGACCTGGCGCGTGAGTATTTCTCTGCGCAAGCCACGGTCGAGCAGCAAGCTGCCGCACTGTTCCGTCTGTTCGAGGCGCCGCATTACTTCCGCCGCGCTGGTAAAGGCCAGTTCAAGAAGGCGCCGGAAGACATCGTCAAAGCCGCTCTGCTGGCCATTGAGCGCAAGCAGCAGCAAGCCCTGGAGATTGAAGCCTGGGCGCAAGCGCTGGTGGAGGGCCGCTGCCCGCCCGCCGTCGCCGAGCAGCTCTACAAGATTTTGTTCAAGCCCGACAAGAACGGCCCCGAGTACAAGGCCGTGGTCGAGGCGGCCCGCCGCAGCCAGCGCGCGCCGCTCGATCTGCTGAAAGACGCCGGTGCCATCACCAGCCCCTACCAGTTCCACTGGCGGCGCTTCTTGTTCGAGGTTTTCCCCAAAGGCCACCGCTTTGCAGCTTGGGAGGCCCCGCCCATCACCGACGAGCTGCCCCTGGCCGCTGTGCAGGCCTTCTCGATCGACGATTCGCAAACCACCGAGATTGACGACGCCTTGTCCGTCACCGGTTTGGGCAGCGGCACCATCACTTTTGGCGTGCACATTGCGGCCCCGGGCCTGGCCTTGTTGCCCGACTCGCCGCTGGACAAAGTGGCGCGCGAACGGCTCTCCACGGTTTATATGCCGGGCGGCAAGATCACCATGCTGCCCGACGCCGTGGTGCAAGCCTACACCCTGGTTGAGGGACGTGACTGCCCGGCCGTCAGCCTGTATGTCCGCATGGACGAAGCCACGCTGGCCATTCGAAGCAGCGAGACCCGCTTGGAGCGCGTGCCCATCGCCGCCAACTTGCGTCACGACAAGCTGGATGCCTTTGTCACCGAAGCCTCGCTCAGCGGTGAAGCCCCGGCCGACTACCCGTTTGCCACCGAGTTGGCGTTTTGCCACCGCCTGGCCAAGCATTTGAAGGCCGCGCGCGAAGTGGTGCGCGGCAAGCCTGAGCTGTTTAACCGCCCGGACTACAGCTTCAAGCTGGAGCGGGCCGACGGCAGCAGCCCCGACGAGCCGCAAGGTGACGAGACCGTGCGCATCAGCGAGCGGCGCCGTGGCGCACCGCTGGACTTGATCGTCTCCGAAGCCATGATCCTGGCCAACAGCACCTGGGGTGGCTGGCTGGGCGAGCTGGGCGTGCCCGGCATCTACCGCAGCCAAGCCAGCCTGGCGCCGGGCGTGAAGGTGCGCATGGGCGTCAAGCCCGCGCCCCATGCCGGCATGGGCGTGTCGCAATACACCTGGGCCACCTCACCGCTGCGTCGCTATGTCGATTTGGTGAACCAGTGGCAGATCATTGCCTGCGCCCGCCATGGCAAGACGGCGGCGCTGGCCGCGCCCTTCAAGCCCAAGGACGCGATGCTGTTTTCCATCATTTCGGGCTTTGATGGCGCTTACTCGGCCTACAACAGCTTCCAGTCTGGCATTGAGCGTTATTGGACGATGCGCTGGCTGGAACAAAACGGCGTGACCGAGCTGGATGCCGCCGTGATGAAGGAAGGCCTGGTGCGGGCCGACACCCTGCCCTTGGTCTTCAGAGCCCTGGGCTGCGAGCCGCTGCCGCGAAACACCCGCGTGCGGGTGCGCATCACGGGCTTGGACTTGCTGACCTTGGAGGTCCACGCCAGCTTGGTCACGGCATTGGAGGACACCTCGTCTGCGTCGCCAGAGGGCAGCGAGGACGAAGGCGACGACGAGGCCGCACCCGAAGGCTTGGCCTTGGCCATTGCGGTGGACGAGCCCGCAGTCGACGCCGAGGCTGCGCCGCCCGCCAACACCCCTTGAGAGACCGCACCTGACCATGTCTCGCCTTCGTGCTGCCTTCTCGAACGTGACGCCCATGTCCGTGGCGGTGGTGTTGTCTGCGCTCGTTCACGTCGCCTTGTTGACCGTGCGCTTTGTCGACCCCGAGCGCTTCAACCGCATCTTCCAGGACACGCCCATGGAGGTGATTCTGGTCAATGCCCGCAGCGAAGAAGCGCTCAACAGCAAGGCGCAGGCGATTGCCCAGGCCACGCTGGCGGGCGGCGGAGAGGCCGACCAAGGTCGGGCGACGTCGCCCCTGCCGCCCTCCATGGTCGAGCAGTTTGGCGATGCGGCCGAAGACACCCACCAGCGCCAGATCGACCAGATGCAGGACGTGCAGCAGCAACTGCTGGCCCAGATTCGGCGCGAAGTAGCCCTGCTGCCGCCGCCCGACCCGATGCGGCCTATTCCCTCGCCTGAGGAAAGCCAGCGCGAGGAGCGCCGCCGCCAGATGCTGCGCATGCTGGCCGAGATCGAAAAGCGCATCAACGAAGAAAACGCCCGGCCCAAGAAGCGCTACATCAGCCCCGCCACGCGTGAAGAGGTCTACGCCGTCTATTACGACAATCTGCGCCGCAAGATTGAAGACCGAGGCACACGCGACTTCCCCACTTACCAGGGCCAAAAGCTCTATGGCGAATTGACGATGAACATCACCATCAATGCGGTGGGCGATGTCATCGAGGCCGAGATCATCCGCCCGGCCAAGTCCAAGCATCTCAATCGCCATGCCATGGCCATCGTCCATGCGGCGGGGCCTTTTGGCCCCTTCAGTGCTGCCATGCGCAATCAGGCGGATGAGATTGTGGTGACTTCGCGCTTTCGATTCACTGCCAACGATGGCCTGGAGACCTCGCTGAGTGCGGGTGGCTCGGGCCGCCCCGCCCCGTGAACGCTGATCAGACTGAGCCGATGGACCGCTACGCCGTGCTCGGCAACCCCGTTGCGCATAGCCGCTCCCCCTGGATTCATGCGGCCTTTGCTCAGGCCACGCAGCAGGTGCTGAGCTATGAGCGCGTGCTCGCCCCCATGGACGACTTTGTGGGCACGGTCAGGCGTTTCGCCGCCGAGGGCGGAGCGGGCTGCAACATCACCGTGCCCTTCAAGTTCGAGGCCTTTGCCTTGTGCCCGCGCCAGAGCGAGCGTGCGCAGATGGCCCAGGCCGCCAACACCTTGCGCTTTGATGCGGAAGGCTGGTGGGCCGACAACACCGATGGCGTCGGCTTGGTGCGCGACATCGAGCTGCACGGCCAACGCCCGCTGCAGGGAACGCGGGTGTTGTTGGTTGGCGCCGGGGGCGCCGCTGCGGGTGTGCTGGGGCCACTGATCGCCGCAAGGCCGTCGGCACTCCGCGTGGTGAACCGCAGCCCCGACAAAGCGCGGGCGCTGATCCACAGCCACCAGGCTTGGGGCGACCAGCATGGCGTGAGCCTGAGCCACGGTGGTTTGGCCGACGTAGAGGCCGCCTATGACGTGGTCATCAACGGCAGCGCCAGCAGCCTGAGCGGCGGTGCCATCCCCGTGCCCGACCGCGTGCTGGCCCCGGGCAGCTTGGCCGTGGACATGATGTACGGGCCTGCCGCCCAGCCTTTTTTGGACTGGGCACGCGCACAGGGCGCCCAAGCCCGTGACGGCCTGGGCATGCTGGTGGAGCAAGCCGCCGAGGCCTTCTGGGTGTGGCGGGGCGTGCGGCCCCAGACGACGCAGGTCCTGGCCGACTTGCGTGCCGCCGTGAGCGCCACCCCGCCGCAACCATGAGCAGCGCACGCCAAGCTCACCCGGTCTGGGCCCAGGTGGGCCGTTTGCTGGCACTGGTCTTGATCTGTGCCCTGAGCTTGCAACTCTGGTTCTTGCTGCGCGTCGCCGCCATGGCCGTCATCGACCCCGCCTCCACCAGCTTTCAGCGCAGCGAAGCGGTGCGGCTGCTGGGCGAAGAGGCTGAGTTTCGGTGGAGCCAGGAATGGGTGCCCGCTGATCAGCTCTCCAAGCACCTGCGCCGAGCCGTGATCGCCAGTGAAGACGCGGGCTTTGCCGACCACCCGGGTGTGGAGTGGGACGCGATTGAGGCCGCCCTCTCGCGCAATGAAAAGGCCGAGGCCCGCGCCGAGCGTCTGCAAGCCCAGCAAGCCAAACGTGCGGCGCAGGCCGCCGCCAAAGGGGGCGCCGCGCCTGCCAAAAAGATAGAGGCCAAGGTGGTGGGGGGCTCTACCATCACCCAGCAGTTGGCCAAGAATCTCTTTTTATCGAGTGAGCGCACCTTTGCCCGCAAAGGCCAAGAGATGCTCCTGGCCTTTATGTTGGAAGGCCTGCTCGACAAGCAGCGCATCCTGACCCTTTACTTGAACCATGTGGAGTTCGGCTCAGGCATCTTTGGTGCCGAGGCGGCCAGCCAGCATTACTACCGCAGCTCAGCGGCCAAGGTGTCGGCCGAGCAAGCCGCCCGCTTGGCGGTCATGCTGCCTGCGCCTAAGCGGCTCCAGCGCCAACCCTACTCCGCCTATATGAATGGCCGAACAGCGACCATCGTGGCCCGCATGTCCTCTGTGGAGTTGCCATGAGTGAACAAGCCACCTTCGAGATTGCAGCCCAGGCCGCCCGCCTGGTGGTGGAAGAAGGCATGGACTATGCCGCCGCCAAGCGCAAAGCCGCCCGCGACCTCGGCCGCCGCCAGGGCCGCAGCGCCGAATTGCCCAGCAACGAGGCCGTGGAAGATGAGGTCTGGGACTATCTGCGCCTGTTCTGTGCCGAGACTCAGCCCACCGAGCTGCGCCACCTGCGGGAGATGGCCGGGGTGTGGATGGAGCGCCTGGAGGCGTTTCGACCGCATCTGGGCGGTGCCGTCTGGCGAGGCACAGCCACCCGCCTGTCGGCGGTGCTGATTGATTTGTACGTGGACGACCCGAAATCGGCCGAGATAGCGTTTCTCAATGCCGGTGTCGATGTCGAAAGCCACGGCGGCGAGGCCGATGATGGCCTGGGCGTGTTAACCGTGGCCGAGTTCAGCCGTGCCCTGAACGACACCGTGACCCTGCATTTCATCGTCCACGACCATGATGAGCTGCGCGGTGCCCTCAAACCTGACAGCCGTGGCCGCAGTTGGCGGGGTGACCTGACCGCCCTGCGCCGCTTGTTGAGTAACCCGGAGAGCCTGTGATGACTGAAACCCCCACACCACCGCCCGAATCCCCCGCCGCCCGTCGAGGCGTGTTAGTCGGGGCGGGGTTGCTGGCCTTGCTGGCAGGGGCCGGCTTGGCATGGCGGCGCTATCAGCTTGAAGCAGCCTCCCCAGAGGCGACTGACCTGCTGTGGCGACAGGAAGTGCTAACACCCGGCGGCGCCAAGCTACCCTTGGTCAGCCTGCGCGGGCGCCCGCTGTTGGTGAACTTTTGGGCCACTTGGTGCCCGCCTTGTGTCAAAGAAATGCCGGAACTTGATGCCTTTGCCAAAGCACACAGCGCCGAGGGTTGGCAAGTGCTGGGGCTGGCCCTGGATCAGTTGGACGCCGTCAAACAGTTCTTGACTCAAACGCCGGTCAGCTTTCCCATCGGCATTGTGGGTGTCGAGGGATTGAACCTTGTGCGCGCTCTGGGCAACCCCAGCGGTGGCCTGCCCTTCTCGGTCTTGCTCAACGGCAGTGGTCAGATCGTGCAGCAAAAAATGGGAGCCACGACGGCCTCAGAATTATCCCAGTGGGCTGCCGCAATCCGCTGACCAGCCCCTCGTCCCCCGTCCAGCCCAGCAAGCCGCAGCCTGTTTCAGCGTCGATGCGCGCGCAAACCCTGATTTCTCACCTGGATGGGTTTTTTGAGAGCCCAAGTGGCCATCTTCTTCCAAAACGCGTAAAGTCCACCCCTTCCGAACCGAACAAGCACCAAAACCTTTTCTCCGCCCGCCGCAAGCAAAGTTGCAAGCACATACCAATGAGCCGGGGAAAAGATAGCATTTACCGCCTGAAGAGCGCAAAATGCGAAGTCTTGATCGCTAATTAACTGAAAGCATGCCCTGCCCCGATCTGTTCGGGCAGCCTCTTGCGCCCCCGGCCCTCACTGGCCACAAGGCGCCCTCACTTGCGAGCCCACTGGGGCGGGCTGGGTGACTCTGAGGCTAAAAGGGGCGCTTTACTCACCCTGGAGAAGTCAACGCCATGGATCTGCGTAAGCTCAAGACCCTCATCGACCTGGTCTCTGAATCCAATATCTCGGAACTCGAGATCACCGAGAACGAAGGCAAGGTTCGTATCGTGAAGTCGGCTGGCGCCCCCGTGCTGATGGCCGCACCGGCTGCTGTGGCGCCGGTGCCCGTTGCCGGCACCGCCACACCCGTGGCAGAGGCCGCCCCCGCAGCACCCGCTCCTGCTGCTGAGCCCACCGGCCATGTCGTGAAGTCGCCCATGGTTGGCACCTACTACACCGCCGCCACGCCGGGCGCGAAGCCCTTTGTCAGCGTGGGCAGCGCCGTCAAGGAAGGTGAGGCCCTGTGCATCATCGAAGCCATGAAGATCATGAACGAGATCGAGGCCGATTGCTCAGGCACCGTGACCAAGATCTTGGTCGAGAACGGTCAGGCCGTGGAATTCGGACAGCCGCTGTTCATCATCGAATAAGCAGTCCACGCCCATGTTTAAGAAAATTCTCATTGCGAATCGGGGGGAGATTGCCCTACGCATTCAGCGTGCCTGTAAAGAGATGGGCATCAAGGCGGTGGTGGTTTACTCCGAGGCCGACCGCGACGCCAAGTACGTGAAGCTGGCGGAAGAAGCCGTCTGTATTGGCCCGGCACCTTCGGCCTTAAGCTACCTCAATATGCCGGCCATCATCGCCACGGCAGAGGTCACAGACGCCGAAGCCATCCACCCCGGCTACGGCTTCTTGTCGGAGAACGCAGGCTTTGCCGAGCGCGTGCAGCAAAGCGGTTTCGTCTTCATTGGCCCGACCCCTGAGTCCATCCGACTGATGGGAGACAAGGTGTCGGCCAAGCAGGCCATGATCAAGTCGGGGGTGCCCTGCGTGCCGGGCTCTGAGGGCGCCTTGCCTGAGGACCCCAAGGAGATCATCAAGATCGCCCGCGCGGTGGGCTATCCCGTCATCATCAAGGCCGCTGGCGGCGGCGGTGGCCGGGGTATGCGGGTGGTTCACACCGAGGCTGCGCTGATCAATGCGGTGCAGATGACCCGCTCTGAGGCCGGCGCGGCCTTCGGCAACCCCCAGGTCTACATGGAGAAGTTCCTGGAGAACCCACGCCATGTGGAAATCCAGATCCTGGCTGACGAGCACCGCAATGCCGTCTGGCTGGGCGAGCGTGACTGCTCCATGCAGCGCCGCCACCAGAAGATCATCGAAGAGGCGCCAGCCCCCGGCATTCCTCGCCGCGTGATCGAGAAGATCGGCGACCGCTGCGCTGCGGCTTGCAAGAAGATTGGCTATCGCGGCGCGGGTACCTTCGAGTTCCTGTTTGAGAACGGCGAGTTCTACTTCATCGAGATGAACACCCGCGTGCAGGTGGAGCATCCGGTGACGGAGATGGTGACCGGCATCGACATCGTGCAGATGCAGATCCGCGTGGCCGCGGGCGAGAAGCTGCCCTTCAGCCAGCGCCAGATCGAGATGCGTGGCCATGCGATTGAGTGCCGCATCAACGCCGAAGACCCGTACAAGTTTGTGCCCTCGCCCGGCCGCATCACCACCTGGCATGCGCCGGGTGGCCCGGGGGTGCGCGTGGACTCTCACGCCTACACCAACTACTTCGTGCCGCCCAACTACGACAGCATGATCGGCAAGATCATTTGCCACGGCGACACCCGCGAGCAGGCCTTGGCCCGTATGCGCACCGCCTTGTCCGAAACGGTGGTGGAAGGCATTCAGACCAACATCCCGCTGCACCGCGAACTGATGGCCGATGCCAAGTTTGTGCTGGGCGGCACCAGCATCCACTACCTGGAAGGCTGGCTCAGCCAACACCGCCGCTGATGCCGCGCGCGACAAGCCTTTGGCCCACACGGGCGAAGGGCCTGTCGTGGCGTCGCCCCGAGCCCTTAGCCGAGAACTCGCCTGTGCCGATGTTTGAACTGCTGTTGACCGCTCCCCAAAGCTTGGTGGAGCCCGTCTCTGAAGCCCTGATGAACGAGTTGGAGGCGCTGTCTGTGTCGGTGGAAGACGCCGATGCCGACACCGAAGCCGAGCACGCCTTGTTTGGCGAGCCCGGCATGCCGCCCCCGCGTGCAGGCTGGGACCGCTCAACCTTGAAGGCCCTGTTCCAGACCGAGGCGCAAGCTGAAGAGGCCGCCACGCTGCTGCTGGCCCAAGATTGGGCTCAAGGCTTGGGCGTGCAGGCGCTCAGCGCGGTGGTGGAACAGGACTGGGTGCGCCTGACGCAATCTCAGTTCTCGCCGGTGGCCATCACGCCAGAGTTTTGGATCGTGCCCACCTGGCATGAGGTGCCCGAAGCGGCCCGCGCAGTCATCCGCTTAGACCCCGGCTTGGCCTTTGGCACCGGCACCCACCCCACCACGCGCATGTGCCTGAACTGGATCGCCCAGCAGGCGCCTGTGCTGTCGTCAAGCTGGAATCGCGTGCTGGACTACGGTTGTGGCTCAGGCATTCTGGCCATTGGAGCTGGCCTGCACGGCGGCCAACACATTGATGCCGTGGACATTGACCCGGCGGCGGTGGAATCTTCTGCCCTGAATGCTCAGGCCAACGGTGTGACGCTGAATGTCGGGCTGCCCGACTTGGCGCAAGGCGAGTACCCGTTGGTGCTGGCCAATATCCTGGCTATTCCCTTGAAGTTGCTGGCGCCTGTGCTCTGCGGCCATGTGGCAGAGGGCGGGCATTTGGTGTTGGCGGGGATCTTGGAGCGACAAGCGGCTGAATTGCAGCAAGCCTACGCGCCCTGGATCGCCTTGGAGGTGAGCAACACCGACGACGGTTGGATCCTGATGACGGGTCAACGCTTGGCGAAAGGCTGAGGAACGCCCGCTGCAAGGTGTTGTTACGCCTTCCATCGCCTCATTCGCTGCGACACCACCTCGGCATGGCATCATTCAGCGCATGAGTCTGGCCACGCGCTGCCCTGCTTGCAGCACCACATTCAAGGTCGTCCAAGACCAATTGAAAATTTCCGAAGGCTGGGTCCGCTGCGGCCACTGCCAGGAGGTCTTCAATGCGCTGCATTCTTTGTTTGACCTGCATCCGCCGGTCCCTGAGCAGCCCCCTGAAACGCCACTGCGCCAGCGCCCCGCACCGTTCACCGACGTTGACCTGACGGAGCCGACGGTGGTGATGAGCGCTGCGCCTGTCGCAGCCGCTGGTCCAGCAGACATCCCCTTGACCACAGGTGCCCCGCCCCAAACGGAAGTCACCTGGGACTTTGCGAGTGCGCGCCCCATTCCCACGGAAGAGCCTTTGCCAGTGCCTGAAGTCACTGTCGAGGATGAAGCTGAGACGCTGACCCCGCCGCTACAGTTTGCGGGTATTGCGCAGGAGCCACCCGCTCAAGGAGAGTTCGTTACCACTGACGAGCCGCTGGCTGCCCCTGCGGCAGTTGCAGCTACAGCTGCAGCTGCAGCCACGCTCCCCGAGAATGCGCGTTACGAAGATACGTCTCCCTCGATGTTTGCCGAGCAAGACGGGCAAGCCTCCTCCGAAGGCGACGTCCCCGCTGCACAAACCAAGCGGCGTCGAAGCAAGCGGCGTGAGCGCAGCCGCGCCGACGGTGCGACACCCCGCAACAGCACACTCAAGGACCCCGACGATCCTCGCACCCGGCGGCGCAAACGCCGTCGCAAGCCAGAGTTCATGCGCAGCGTCGAGCGCGCCGCTCATTGGGAACGCCCGGGCGTTCGTGCGGTACTGGGAACCGCTACAGCAGCACTGAGCCTGCTCTTGATGCTACAGGTCATGGTGCACTGGCGTGATGAGCTGTCTGCCAAATGGCCCTTCACCGCACCTGTGCTTCAGGCCTCTTGCCAGTTGCTCGGTTGCAAGATTTCGCCGCCCAGGGCCCTGGAGCGCATCGTGCTAGATCAAAGCCAGTTGACACGCACGGCCTATGCCGACACCTTGCGTTTCACCGCTGATCTGCACAATACCGCCAGCCACTCCGTGCGACTGCCTGCGCTGGAATTGCTGTTCAGCGACAGCAACGGCCAAACCTTGGTGCGCAAAGTGATCTTGCCCGAGGAGTTGAAGACGGCACCAACAGCCATCGGACCGGACGGCGTGTGGCGTGTAGACACCCTGCTGAAAGTCGGTTCGCTCAAGGTGGCGGGCTTTTCGACCGAGTTGTTTTACCCCTAACCCCAAGCGAGCGGCAATCGCCGACACACCATGGCCTGTCTTGTCTCTGGCTCTCTGGCTTTCGACACCATCACCAGCTTTCCCGGCCGCTTTGCCGACCAGATCCTGCCCGAGCAGGTCCATATCCTGAATGTCTCGTTCTTGGTGCCGACCTTGCGCCGAGAGTGGGGGGGCTGCGCAGGCAATATCGCCTACACCTTGCAGGCTCTGGGCGGGCAGGCCGTGGTGGCTGCAGCCTTGGGGAATGACGGTGCCGATTACTTGGCGCGCATGCGAGGCTTGGGCATCGACACCACGGCGGTGCTGGAAGTGGCCGAGAGCTACACCGCACAGGCCATGATCATCACCGACGCAGACAACAATCAGATCACGGCCTTTCATCCGGGGGCCATGCAATATGCCCACGAGATCAAGCTGCCCGCCCGCTCAGACATTCGTCTGGCCTTGATTGGGCCCGACGGCCGTGACGCCATGCTGCGTCGCGCACAAGACCTGTCGGCTGCGGGTATTCCTTTTGTCTTTGACCCCGGCCAAGGCCTGCCGATGTTCAACGGCGAGGAGTTGCGTCAGTTCATCGCCCTGGCCACTTGGGTGGCCGTCAATGACTACGAAGGCAAGATGCTGTGCGACCGCACCGGCCTGTCGCTAGAGGCGCTGTCCAACTCTCACCTTAAGGGGGTGCTGGTGACCTTGGGCGCCCAGGGCTGTGATGTGTGGGAACAGGGCCAACGCATGCATGTACCCGGCGTGGCGGCCGCCGACGTGCTGGATCCGACCGGCTGCGGCGATGCCTTCCGAGGTGCCCTGCTGTTCGGGCTGGAACAAGGGTGGCCTTTAGCGCGATGCGTGGCCTTGGGCAACCAATTGGGCGCATTGAAGATTGCCTGTCGTGGTGGCCAAAACCACGCCGTCGATCGCGCTGCATTGGGCCTCTGACAGGCCTGCCTGAGCGGCTACGTCAAGCCCAAGGCTAAGGTGCTCAACCATGCGTTGACCACGGCCTCAGGCGCATCAATCTGAATTTGCTTGCGCCGACTGGTGGGGCCCCGCAGCAGCTGCACGCCGCGCCTCGGCAAGCCCAGCGATTGGGCCAACCAGGCCACGATCTCGTCGTTGGCCTTGCCGTCCACAGGTGGGGCGGCCAAGCGCAGTCGCAGCGCGCCGTCGTGCAAGCCCACCACCTCGGTGCGCTTGGCACCCGGCACAGCACTGATGTCCAGCACGCAGGCGCTGCCACTGCTTCGCAGGCAAGGGAAAGAAGAGCTCACTGCACGGGCCCGCGTTGGGCAGAAAAAAGCCCGGCCGAAGCCGGGCGTTTCAAAGGCGCTTGCGCGCTTTAGGGCTTGTTGCCCGTCGGGAAGGGCCAAGCAGCAGCCGGGCTCAACGCGGTCTTGGCAGCCGATGCAGCAGGCGCAGGGGCAGGCTTGGAAGCGGCAGGCTTCTTAGCAGCAGCCTTCTTGGCAGGTGCTGCGGCCTTGGTGGCCTTCTTAGCAGGAGCCGCCTTAGCGACCTTGGCAGGAGCGGCCTTCTTAGGGGCAGCCTTAGCAGGAGCAGCCTTCTTGACCGGTGCAGCCTTCTTAGGGGCAGCCTTCGTAGGGGCAGCCTTGGCAGGAGCAGCCTTCTTGGCCGGTGCAGCCTTCTTAGCCGGTGCAGCCTTCTTGGCAGGAGCTGCCTTCTTGGGAGCCGCCTTAGCAGGAGCAGCCTTCTTCACAGCGGCAGCCTTCTTAGCCGGTGCAGCCTTCTTCGCAGGTGCAGCCTTCTTAGCCGGTGCAGCCTTCTTCACAGCGGCAGCCTTCTTTGCAGGTGCAGCCTTCTTGGCCGGAGCGGCCTTCTTCGCAGTTGCCATGTCAAAACTCCTTGATCAAGTTACGAAACACACCAGCCTGCTCGATACAGACCGGCGATCCACCGCACCTGGGTGTTCCCGGCAGGTTCACTCCTACTCGGGCGCCCCCGATGCGGTGAATGGGGGCTGGCCCGTGGCGCTGGTTCTGTTGCCAGCACTCGACTCGGGCCGAGGATCTTGATCTCTCACACTGAGAGGGAGGACATCTCGCTGTTCCGCGATTTGGCCGCCCGCCTTCAAGCTCATCGCCTGAAGGCCTTATGCCTTTGAGCCGCGCCGAAGCGCGCTGCTCTCGGGATCAATCCCAGCTCAATGCGCCACCAGATTGGTACTCGATGACGCGGGTCTCAAAAAAGTTACGTTCCTTCTTCAGGTCGATCATTTCACTCATCCAGGGGAACGGGTTTTCCTCGTTCGGGAAGAGTGGCTCCAAACCGATTTGGGTGGCACGACGATTAGCGATGTAGCGCAGATAGCCCTTGAACATGGAGGCGTTCAGGCCCAACACACCACGCGGCATGGTGTCTTCGGCGTAGCGATACTCCAGCTCCACAGCCTTCTCGAACAGCGCCTTGATCTCGGCCTTGAAGCTGGCCGTCCAAAGGTGCGGGTTCTCGAGCTTGATCTGGTTGATCAGGTCGATGCCGAAATTGCAGTGCATGGACTCGTCGCGCAAGATGTATTGGTATTGCTCGGCGGCACCGGTCATCTTGTTTTGGCGGCCCAGGGCCAAGATCTGCGTAAAGCCCACGTAGAAGAACAAGCCTTCCATCAGGCAGGCAAAGACGATCAAGGACTTCAACAGCGTCTGATCGGTCTCGGGCGTGCCGGTGGTGAAGTGCGGGTCCATGATCGCGTCGATGAACGGGATCAGGAACTCGTCCTTGTCACGGATGGACTGCACCTCGTGATAGGCGTTGAAGATCTCGCTTTCATCCAGGCCCAGAGACTCGACGATGTACTGGTAGGCGTGGGTGTGAATGGCCTCTTCAAAGGCTTGGCGCAACAGGAACTGCCGCGCTTCAGGGGCTGTGATGTGGCGATAAGTGCCCAGCACGATGTTGTTAGCCGCCAGCGAATCAGCCGTCACGAAGAAGCCGAGGTTGCGCTTGATGATGCGGCGCTCGTCTTCGCTCAAACCGTTGGGGTCCTTCCAGGTCGCGATGTCACGCGACATGTTCACCTCTTGAGGCATCCAATGGTTGGCACAGGTGGCGAGGTATTTCTCCCACGCCCACTTGTACTTGAACGGCACCAATTGATTGACGTCCGTCTGGCCGTTGATGATGCGCTTGTCGGCGGCATTGACACGGCGAGAACTGCCATCCACCACGGGCGCGGCAGCAGCCGACGCTGCGACCACAGGCGCCGTGGCTACGGATGCTGCAGGAGCGGCGTGAACGGATTGGAGAGTAGGTGCTGCGGTGGCGGCAGAAGGCGCCGACGGTGCCGCTGGCCGCGTGCTCAGGGGGGACCCGGTGACGGGTTCTGGCGCGCTGCGATGAACAGGTGTTGACGGGTTACGTGTGTCGTCTTCCCAGACCAGCATGTGCGTGTTTCCTATGGCTGTGAATTATCGGAGTGTTGTGTCGAAACACCAAGCACTTCTTGACTTTGAATCAATGTCGATGTTGCAGGCTTGCATCGCTTTAACCGCATTGCAAGCACTGCATCATCGAATCATCCGCACAATTTGTGCGTTAGCTGTTTACTGGCAGGCCTCGCAGTCGGGGTTGTGGCTGCGGCTCACATCGCTGCGCGATATGAGCCTGCGCCGCAACCCTGGGACGCCTATCTCACTGGCAGGCCTCGCAGTCAGGGTTGTCAATGCTGCAGAACTTGATGTCGGTGGCGGGGGCGGCGTCGGGAGCCGAGGCCGTTGCAGGCACCGAGCCTTCGGCAGAGACACCGCTCACACCGCCGCCAGAAGACACCGCATTCAGAGAGCCATTCGAGATGGTGGACTTCTCAGCATGAGTGGCTGCCATGGTGCGCAGGTAGTAGGTGGTCTTCAGGCCGCGCAGCCAAGCGAGCTTGTAGGTGTCGTCCAACTTCTTGCCCGACGCGCCAGAGATGTAGATGTTGAGCGACTGCGCTTGGTCGATCCACTTCTGACGACGTGACGCTGCTTCCACCAGCCACACTGCATCCACTTCAAAAGCCGTGGCGTAGAGACGCTTGAGCTCTTCGGGCACGCGGTCAATGCGACGCAGCGAGCCGTCATAGTGCTTCAGGTCCATCACCATGACGCTGTCCCACAGCCCCAAGCGCTTCAGGTCACGCACCAGGTATTCGTTGACCACGGTGAACTCGCCCGACAAGTTGGACTTGACCGACAGGTTGCCGAAGGCCGGCTCGATGGAGGCATCTACGCCAATGATGTTGGAGATGGTGGCCGTGGGGGCGATCGCCACACAGTTGCTGTTGCGCATGCCATGCTGGGCAATCTGCTGGCGCAGTGCATCCCAGTTCAGAGTGCTGCTGCGATCCACTTCCAGATAACCGCCGCGGGCCTTGGCCAACAGGTCCAGCGAGTCTTGCGGCAGGATGCCACGGTGCCACAGCGAGCCCTCGTAGGTCGAGTAGGTGCCGCGCTCAGCCGCCAACTGGCTGGACGCCTGATACGCGTAGTAGCACACCGCTTCCATGGAGCGATCGGCAAACTCGACGGCTTCGGCGCTGGCGTAGGGCACGCGCAGTTGATAGAGCGCATCTTGGAAGCCCATGATGCCCAAGCCCACAGGACGATGGCGGAGGTTAGAGTCCTTGGCCTTCTTGACGGCGTAGTAGTTGATGTCGATGACGTTGTCGAGCATGCGCATGGCCGTGGCAATGGTCTTGCTGAGCTTGTCGTGGTCGATCGCACCATCCTTCAAGTGCTGGGACATGTTGACCGAGCCCAGATTGCACACGGCGATTTCTTCGTCGTTGGTGTTGAGGGTGATCTCGGTGCACAGGTTGGACGAGTGCACCACACCGACGTGCTGCTGAGGCGAGCGCACATTGCAAGCGTCCTTGAAGGTGATCCAAGGGTGGCCGGTTTCGAACAGCATGGACAGCATCTTGCGCCACAGGTCTTTGGCAGGCATGCGCTTGAACAGCTTGATCTCGCCACGGTCGGCCTTGGCCTCATAGGCGCAATAGGCTTGCTCGAACTCCGCGCCGATCAGATCGTGCAGATCAGGGCAGGTCGAGGGCGAGAACAAGGTCCAGTCCGCGCCTTCCATGACACGGCGCATGAACAGATCCGGGATCCAGTTCGCGGTGTTCATGTCGTGGGTGCGGCGGCGGTCATCGCCGGTGTTCTTGCGCAGCTCCAAGAACTCTTCAATGTCCAAGTGCCAGGTCTCCAGGTAGGCGCAAACGGCCCCCTTGCGCTTGCCGCCTTGGTTCACCGCCACGGCCGTGTCGTTCACCACCTTCAAGAAGGGCACCACACCTTGGCTCTTGCCATTGGTGCCCTTGATGTAGGAGCCCAGGGCGCGAACATTGGTCCAGTCATTCCCCAAGCCACCTGCGAACTTGGAGAGCAGCGCGTTCTCTTTCAGTGCCTCGTAGATGCCGTCCAGGTCGTCGGCCACGGTGGTCAGGTAGCAGCTTGAGAGCTGCGAGCGGCGCGTGCCGCTGTTGAACAGCGTGGGCGTGCTGGACATGAAGTCAAAGGTCGACAGCACGTTGTAGAACTCGATCGCCCGCGCTTCGCGGTTGGTCTCATTCAAGGCCAAGCCCATGGCCACGCGCATGAAGAAGGCCTGCGGCATCTCGATGCGGGTTTCTTCGATGTGCAAGAAGTAGCGATCAAACAGCGTCTGCAGACCCAGGTAATCAAACTGCAAGTCGCGGTCGGCTTGCAGCGCGGCACCCAGCTTGGCCAGGTCAAACTGCAACAGCTTTTCGTCCAGCAGTTCTGCATCCACACCCTTCTGGATGAACTGAGGGAAGTACTGGGCGTAGCGGATGTGCATCTCGCCGTGCAAGACCTCACCACCCAGAATCTCGCGGCGGATGGTGTGCATCAACAAGCGTGCCGTGGCACGGGTATAGGCCGGGTCGCGCTCAATGAGTGTGCGGGCGGCCAAGATGGCGGCCTTGTACACCTCGTCAATGGGCACGCCGTCATACAGATTGCGCAGCGTCTCGGCAATGATGGGATCGGGCTTCACGTCTTCGCCCAAGCCCGCGCAAGCGGACTCGATCAAGCCCTTGAGGTGGGCTTCATCGAGCACCACGCGCTGACCCTTGTCCAGCACATGCAAGGCATTCGAGGGCACGGCAGGTGCAGCACTGGCTTGGCGGGCACGCTCTTGGGTGCGGCGCTCACGGTACAACACGTAGGCACGCGCCACTTCATGGTGGCCGCCACGCATCAGGCCCAATTCGACCTGGTCTTGCACATCTTCAATGTGGAAGGTGCCACCGCCCGGACGCGAACGCATCAAGGCGCGCACCACGGTTTCGGTCAAGGCATCCACAGTTTCACGGACGCTGGCCGACGCGGCCCCTTGCGTGCCATGGACGGCCAAAAAAGCCTTCATCAGCGCGACAGCGATTTTGTCGGGCGCGAACGAGACCACAGCGCCATTGCGGCGGATGATTTGATAGCCCTGATAGGCCGTGACCGCGCCCGAGGTGGCGGCGGATGAAGGGACAGAACGGGCGGACGCCAAAGCGTCAGTCGTGCTGGACACAACAGCTTGCATGGATTTCCTCGGTTGGATAGATAGATAAAAGTTCAGTGGTTCTCAAAAGCCGTAGCGACGGACTTCTGACAAACCTCGCGCTCATGACAAACAGACACCGCAACCTCTTGCATGGTTCACGCCTCCCTGGCGTTCTTGAGCGAGTCCTTGGTTGACACTCAAACTCCCGTGGCACATGGGCTGGTAGCCCCCCGGTGCCGCCGACTTTTGCCGGTCTGCTGGGTGTTCTGCGGTTCAGACACCTGGGTGTATGAACGGCTTTTTCAACTCAATGATTAGCACGAGGGCACACTATATCTGGGGGGAGGAGGCCTTTCAAGCACTACAGATAGCGTGATCGCATCAATTTGCAAGTGCAGAACTCACAGCCTGCCTCGACACCCCGGCGAGCAGCTGAGCGCCAGGCCGCATGAAAACTTGATCGCGTACGGCGAGCCCTGAAAAGACGGGCCTCTGCCAGCCCTTTTGCGCCGCCAAGCCTTGTCAATCAAGGCTTGGCGCCGACGAGTTCAGCGTTGGTCGGCCTCGCCCGCCGCAATGGTCACTTCGGGCCACGCCAAATGGTGGCGCAGCCATGCCCAATCAAAGCCTGGCCCGGGGTCCGCCTTGCGGCCTGGCGCCACATGCTCATGGCCCACCACCGCGTCCAAGGTGTGGATCTGCGCCACAGCCCGGAGCACTTTCACCAGGCTGTGCAGTTGAACGGACTCAAAGCGCCCACCTTCCAAGCCTTCCAACTCAATGCCCACCGAGTAATCGTTGCAGTTCTCACGCCCTGCCCAGCAGGACCGACCCGCATGCCAGGCCCGGTCATGGGTGGACACAAACTGCACACACTCGCCATCGCGACGAATGAAGAAATGCGCGGAGACCTCTAAGCCCCGAATACCCTGGAAGTAAGGATGGGCATCCCAATCCAGCTGATTGGTGAACAAGGCCTCGACCTCACCACCACCGAATACCCCTGGTGGCAGGCTGATGGAGTGGATCACCGCCAGCGAGACCGCCATCCCTTCTGGCCTGGGGCCAAAGTTGGGGCTATCCAGGCGCCGCGCCTTGGCCCACCAACCTTGATGCCACTCAGTGTGGTTCACGACTCAGGCGCCGTCAGATCCACGCCCCCATCACCCCCTTCAGTGATGCCCAGGCGCGCCATGCGATAGCGCATCTGCCGCAGCGTCAGACCCAGCCGGGCGCCTGCCGCCGTGCGATTGAAACCATGCGCCGCCAAGGCCCGCCGCAGAATGCTGCGCTCCAACTCGTCCAAATGCGCCGCTAAATCGTGAGGCAATACTTCTGCCTCAGACGGCAACACCACCTTGTTGGAGCCCAGGCTGCTGCCCAACGCTGCTTCAGCGGCCAACACATCGGCCTCGGCCACGGTGTCACCAAAGGCCGCATCGGGCAGGCCCAAGTCATCCACGCTGATGACCTCGCTGGCCGACATGGCCACCGCACGGTGCAAGAGATTTTCCAGCTCGCGCACATTGCCGGGGAAGTCATAGGCCGCCAGACGTTGGCGCGCAGAGGCACTGAGGCTGGGCGCAGGCACCAAGCCCGCGTCTTTGGCAATGCGCACCAACAGCGCCGCCGTGATGTCGTCCAAGTCATCCAGACGATCACGCAGCGGCGGCACGTCGATGCGAATGACGTTCAAGCGATAAAACAAGTCTTGGCGAAAGCGTCCCGCCGTCACTTCTTGCGCCAGGTCGCGGTGGGTGGCGCTGACGATGCGAACATTCACAGACGCCTCAGCAGTCGCGCCAATCGGGCGCACCGCCCGCTCTTGGATCACGCGCAGCAGCTTGCTTTGCATGGCAGCGGGCAAATCGCCGATTTCATCCAAGAACAAGGTGCCGCCGTGTGCGGCCTGAAAGAAGCCATCGCGGTCTTCATTGGCGCCGGTGAATGAGCCTTTACGGTAGCCAAAGAACTCGGCTTCCAGCAGGTTCTCCGGGATGGCGCCGCAGTTCACCGCCACAAAGGGTTGGCCTGCGCGCGGGCTGGCATCGTGAATGGCCCTGGCCACCAATTCCTTGCCCGTGCCCGACTCACCATGCACCAGGGCGGGCGCCATGCTGCGTGCCACCTTCTCGACCAACTCGCGCACTTTGTGCATGGCGCCAGAGCGGCCGACCAAGCGCGCCAAGGGCGCCAGCGGCCCAGCCACCGCCGAGCGCAACGGCGTGGCGGCCTGCCCCATGGCCCCAGCCACCACGGTGCGAAACTGCTTCAAGTCCACCGGCTTGGTCAGGTAGTCGAAGGCGCCCACCTTCAAGGCCTCCACCGCGTTCTCGGTGGAGCCATAAGCGGTGATCACAATCGTGCGCTCAGGCCGCCGCGCAGCTTCCAAGCGCTTCAGCAAATCCATGCCCGTGCCGTCGGGCAAGCGCATGTCGGTGATGACCAGCTTGTAGACCTTGCCTTGCAGTGCTTCCCATGCCTCGGCCACCGTGGAGGCGGTCTCCACCTCATGGCCTTCACGCAGCAGGGTCAGCTCATAAAGCGTCAACAAATCGGGTTCATCGTCCACCACCAGCACGCCGGTGCCAGATGCTGCGCTGTTCATACGTAGAGTCTTCCTTCTGAGGCCACAGAGTCCCGCCGCAGCACAACTTGGAACACATTCGGGTGACGCGCTCCGGGTCGCCGCATGTAGTCAATGCTGGCCCCATGGCGCTCGCAAAGCTGTCGGCAAATGTAGAGGCCCAAGCCCGTGCCGCGACTGCGGGTGGAGTGGAAGGGCTCAAACAAATGCGCCTCGACCTCGGGGCCAATCGGGTCACCGTCACTGGCCACCGACAAGCGCACATAAGGCCCGTCCAGCAACTCGATGGACAGCAGCACCGAGCCGGCCATGTCCCGCGAGTGCCGCAGGGCGTTTTCCAATAAGTTGACCAAGACACGGCGCAGGTGGTCGGCATCAAAGACCGCGCCCGTGGGCTCCAGCGGAATCTGCACCCGCAGGCGGCACTCGTGCCCCAAGACCAAGCCCACCGTGCGGGCGAACTCGCCGCAGATGGTGCTGACCTCTTGGTTCAAGTCCAACGTTCTGGAAGGCGCTTGCCCGCCTGGGGCTGCCTCCATCACGTCATCCACGATGCGCTTGAGCCGCTCCACGTTGTCCGCCACGATGCGCAGCAAGCGCTCTTGGTCCGGCCGCAAAGCGTCCTCGCGCAGCAGCGCATTGGCCTGAGCCACGGCCGCCAAGGGGTTGCGAATCTCGTGCGCAATGCCGGCCGAGATGCGGCCCATGGCGACCAGCCGCTCTTGACGTTGCCGCGCCAAGACATCACGCAGCTTTTCCACAAACAGCACGGCCAAGACTTCACCACCGCCCTCGGTGGCCAACACCGTGCCCCGCTGACCGCGAGTGAAGCGGGCCCGCACCCGCACCGAATGCGGTGAAGCCCCGGCATATGACAGCGCTAAATCCACCCCGTCACGCGGCCAGTGGCCCGCTCGGTAGGCAGCGCTGACGGCCTCGGCCAAGCTGCGCCAGCCGTCTTCGCTTTGCAAAGAGAACGGTGGCACCGGGCACTGCCCTTGCTCGGCCAGCAGCTTGCGTGCCGCAGGGTTGGCGGAGCGAACGCGACATTGGCGATCCACCACCAGCACGCCATCGCTCATTTCATCGATCACGAGGCGGTTCAGTTCCGCCTGTTGACGTGCCAACTCCAAGCTGCCCCGTGCGGTGCGCTCTTCGCGGGCCAAACGGCTGGCCATCTGCCCTGACACCAGCACGATCACAAACATGCCAATGCCGGCCATGCCCGCCTGAGACAGCAAGGTCAGCAGATCGCCACCGCCCCCCGCAATGCCCCGCTGCCAGGCCGCTGCCAAGAGCATCAAGGCCACGGCTGAAGCCGTTGCCAGTGCGGGCAGGCGGGGGCTCAACACGCCAGCCATCAAAACCGGCAGCACCAACAAAGCGGCATGATTCAGACTAGAGCCAGGATCCAGCCAATGCAAGACGCCAAAGGCCGCCACATCCACGCCGATGGTGGCCCACCAATGCAGGCGACGCAAGGAGCGCTGACGACCGTCCCCCACATAGGCCCAACGCCACCACGCCAAGCCGGCCTGCAAGGCGTAAGCCCCGGCTACCATGGGCAGCCACGACAGTTCGCGTCCAGACAGCCACATCAGCACCAACTGGGTGGCGAGCAAAGCAAGCCCCAGGACGGCACGCGCAGTCAGGTAGGTGCGATACACACGTCGCTGCGCAGAATCATCTGCGCGCACCAGTCGCCGAGCTTGACGCGACAAAAACGTGCTGTCTTCGGGGCCTTCGCCGGTGTCGGCCCAATCCGGCGTCATCAGCGAGGGTTCGTCATCCCCGCCGGCGACACCGGCGGGCATGCCCAAGTCAGCAAACCAAGACTCACCCTCGCTGCCAGGGCGAGCCCGAGACGAGCCGGCCTCCGGCCGCGACCTGCTCAAGGTTTCTCCACAGGGCCTGGCCCCAAGAGGCGGTGCTCTTCAGAGCAGTACCACACCCCTGCGGCGGCATCAGACAGCGCATCCGCTTGCGGCAAGTGGACCCCACAGTGGGCGCAGGACACCATCTGGCGTGCCCCAGCAGGGTCGACCGGGGCCTTCTTGGCCGGATCTTCCGAGCGCACCGCCTTGCGACGGCTGCTGAGCCACCACCAGACCAAGGCCACAGCGGCCAGCAGCAATATGAAGCGACCCATGCCATTACCCCGGTGTTTTGTGCAACAGCACTTCCAGCACAAAGCGCGAGCCCATATAGGCCAGCAGCATCAGCAAAGTGCCTGCGTAGAGCCAGCGCGTGGCTTGACGGCCCCGCCAACCCCGCCACACACGCCCGATGATCAGGGCCGCGAAAGTGGCCCAGCCCAGCAGCGACAGCACTGTCTTGTGCTCTAGCCAGCGCCAGTTCGGAGAGGCCATGCCCACCGCCAGCGCCAGCGTTAGTACCACAAAGCCTGCCTCGACGAAGCGGAAGGTCATGCGCTCCAGCTTGAGCAGCGGCATGCCATACACCGTCGAGACGATGGCCCGCTTGTCTCGCATGCGCTGATCGGCTGCATCCAGCAGCAAGGCATGCAAGACCGCTGCGCCAAACAAGCCATAAGACGTCAGGCCCAGCACCCAGTGCAGCGGCGCCCAGCGCGAATGGGCCACCGCCCGAACCTCGCCGGGGAACAAGACCGCCAACACCATCAAGGCCATCGCGGTCAGGGCCAAGACCCTGCGCACGCCGGGCACCGGGACCAAGCGGCTTTCAATACCGTAGACCGCCACTACCAGCCAGACGGTGAAGGACAAGGCCGGCGCAAAGCCAATCATCAAGCCTTCATAGCGCCCCAAGCCCAGGCCTGCCAGCAAGGCCAAACCGTGCACGCCCCAAGCCGCCACCAGGGCCTGAGCAGGCCAGCGGCGCTCGATGGGTGCGGGCAGGGCCGCCACCAGATAGGCCAAGGCGCCCACCACCGTGAGCCCGAAACCGGGTGCTTGAAGTGGGTCAACGGATAAAATCATGAGCACAGTTTACCGGCGCCCTTGCCGTCAGAGCTGCTGCCCGGCACACCAAGGAGCGCTTTTCTCATATGGCCACCACCCTCACCGATCGCCTGTCACACCTGGTCAAGACCATGCGTGGCCAGGCCCGCATCACCGAAACCAATGTGCAAGACATGCTGCGCGAAGTGCGCATGGCCTTGCTGGAGGCCGATGTGGCCCTGCCCGTGGTGCGCGATTTCATCGCCCGCGTGAAGGAAAAGGCCCTGGGCCAAGAGGTGGTCGGCTCACTCAACCCAGGCCAGGTGCTGGTCTCGGTGGTGCACAAAGAGCTGGCCGCCACCATGGGCGAGGGCATCTCCGACATCAACCTGGCCGCCCAACCCCCCGCCATCATCCTGATGGCCGGTCTGCAAGGTGCGGGTAAAACCACCACCACCGCCAAGCTCGCCAAGCACCTGATCGAGAAGCGCAAGAAAAAGGTGCTGACCGTCTCGGCCGACGTCTACCGCCCCGCCGCCATCGAGCAGCTCAAGACCGTCACCAAGCAAGCCGGGGCGGAATGGTTCCCCTCCGAGCCCAACCAAAGGCCCAAAGACATTGCGCTGGCCGCGCTGGACTGGGCCAAGCGCCATTACTTTGATGTGCTGCTGGTGGACACGGCTGGCCGCTTGGCCATTGACGAAGCATTGATGGCCGAGATCCGCGAGCTGCATGCCACGCTGAACCCGGTCGAAACCTTGTTCGTGGTCGACGCCATGCAGGGCCAAGACGCCATCAACACCGCCAAGGCTTTTAAAGAAGCCCTGCCGCTGACCGGCATTGTCCTCACCAAGCTCGACGGCGACTCACGCGGCGGTGCGGCGCTTTCGGTGCGCCAGATCACCGGTGCGCCCATCAAGTTTGCCGGTGTCTCTGAAAAGATCGACGGCCTGGAGGTGTTTGACGCCGAGCGCCACGCCGGGCGCGTGCTGGGCATGGGCGACATCGTGGCCCTGGTGGAAGAAGTCACCAAGGGCGTGGACATGGCTGCCGCCACCAAGATGGCGGAGAAGCTCAAGTCCGGCGGTGGCTTTGACCTGAACGATTTTCTGTCGCAAATCAGCCAGATGAAGAAGATGGGCGGCCTCTCCAGCCTGATGGACAAGCTGCCCGCGCAGATGGCGGCCAAGGCGGGTCAAGGCGACATGGACAAGGCCGAGAAAGACATGCGCCGCATGGAAGGCATTTTGAGCGCCATGACGGCCAAAGAGCGCCGCCAACCCGCGCTGCTGCTAGAGGGCAAGAGCAAAGCCAGCCGCAAGCGCCGCATCGCCTCCGGTGCCGGCGTGCAAATTCAAGACGTGAACCGCATGCTCACCCAGTTTGAGCAGATGCGCGACATGATGAAGAAGATGCAGGGCGGCGGCCTGATGAAAATGATGAAGAAAATGGGCGGCATGAAGGGCATGAAAGGGATGATGCCGCCGGGGTTTGGGGGGGGCTGAGCCCAGGTCAGCGGCTCAGACGTACCAGCAGGTCGGCAACCCGTCGTCCCAGATGTGCTGCCGTGAGCAGATCACTCTCTGGCACCACACCCGCATTCCCCTGCGAGGCCAAGCCGAGCTGTGTGCCCAATCGGTTCAAACCTGAGGGATTGTGGCCACAAGCTAGGTCCAAGTTGCACCAAAGCATCCCATGCTGTGCCGCCAAGACTGAAAAGTAGTTCAGCGTGTAGCTCTGGTCACCATTGGGGCAGGAGCCAGAAGTGAATCCGGCCGCCACTTTGTTGCGCCAAGCTTGCGTACTCCACCGATCACTGGTGGCATCCGCAAAGGCCTTGAATTCCGCCGCAGGGCCGCCCATAAAGGTGGGGGAACCGAAGACCACACCGGCGGCGGCGTCAATCATGTCGAGAGCTTTGTCGCAGCGGAAGCGTCCGTTCACGATGTCTGTACCGACGATGCGGTGCGGCTCAACGGTGACCTGAGCAGAGGCCGCCGAGCGAATGGCCTCGGCCAACTGTGCAGTGTGGCCTGTGCCAGAGAAGTAAATGATGGCGAGCGTGGGTGTCATTTGAGTCGAGAACGTCGAGTGCAACGATGACCGGGCAGGTTACAGGCTCGCGCTCGGACTACTGCATCCAGTGATCCTCATTCAGTTAAGCCAGCGTTGCCCCAGCTCAATCCAACAGCGCCTTCGCAAACTCCCGCGCCTTGAAGGTCTGCAGGTCTTCGAGTTTTTCGCCCACGCCGATGAAGTAGACCGGCAGGGGCCGCTCGCGGGCGATGGCGGCCAGCACGCCGCCTTTGGCGGTGCCGTCGAGTTTGGTCACGATCAGGCCGGTCAGGCCCAGGGCGTCGTCAAAAGCCTTCACCTGCGTCAACGCGTTTTGGCCGGTGTTGCCGTCCACCACCAACAGCACTTGGTGCGGCGCGGTAGTGTCGGCCTTGCCGATCACGCGCTTGATCTTCTTCAGCTCTTCCATCAGGTGCAGCTGCGTGGGCAGGCGCCCGGCGGTGTCGGCAATCACCACGTCGCTGCCTCGCGCCTTGCCAGCGGTCACCGCATCAAAGGTCACGGCTGCCGGGTCACCGCCTTCTTGGCTGATGATCTCCACGCGGTTGCGGTCGGCCCACACGCCCAGTTGCTCGCGCGCGGCCGCGCGGAAGGTGTCGGCCGCGGCCAGCAAGACCTTGCAGTCGCTCTCGGCCAAGTGCTTGGTCAGCTTGCCGATGCTGGTGGTTTTGCCCGCGCCGTTCACGCCCACCACCATCATCACGGTGGGGTGGTGTTCACCCACCACCAGCGCCTTTTCCAGCGGGGCCAAGAGCTCGGTGATGGCGTCGGCCAACAGGGCTTTGACGGCGGCCGGGTCGGTGGCCTTGGCCTCTTTGACCCGGCGTTTTAAGTCTTCCAGCAAGTGCTCGGTGGCTTTGACGCCGGTGTCGGCCATCAGCAGCGCAGCTTCCAGCTCTTCATAGAGCTCGTCGGTGATCTTGGTGCCGGTGAAGACCTGGGCAATGCTGGAGCCGGTGCGTGCCAAGCCCTTGCGCAGGCGGCTGAGCCAGCCTTCTCGCGCAGCGGGCTCCGGCTTGGCCGTGGGCTCGGGCGCATGGGTGAAGGCGTGAGGGTCCGCCACGGCAGGTGCCACAGCGATAGGGGCTGGCGTGGGCGCAGGCGTCTGGGGCTCGAGCGCCGGAGACTGCGACACGGAGGCTACAGCCTCAGACGGTGCACCACCTGCCGCAGGCGCTGCCGGTGGCGCGGACGGAGCATCCACCGCCGCAGGTGCAGGTGCGGCTGCAGCTTCGGGTGCGGGCGGCGGCGCCGACCCAAATTTTTTGCGAAAGAAACTGAACATGGCGCTATTGTCGCGGGTCTTTGCGCAGGCAGGCTGACAGCGGCGCTTCGGGGCATGCTGGCAAGCTTGGACACTGCAATACTTTGAAGGAGGCTCCGCATGAAAGCAGCGTATTTGACCGGCCACGGCGGCAATGAGGTGGTCACCGTGGGTGAAGGCCCCCTGCCCCCTTTGCACGATGCCCAAGGCCAGCCTCTGGTGCGCGTGCGCCTGCTGGCCTCCACGCTCAATCAGGTGGACCTGTACATGCGCAACAGCGGTGCCGGCATCACCCACAGCCTGCCTCAGATCATGGGCCTGGACGGCGCCGGGGTGGTCGACGCGGTGGCGCCTGGGGCGGGCCCGTGGCAGCCCGGCGACGCGGTGGTGCTGCACCCCGGCGTGAGCTGCGGCCACTGCGCCTACTGCCTGGGCGGCGAAGACGTGCTCTGCACGCAGATCCGCTATCTGGGTGAGCACCGAGACGGCACACTGGCCGAGTTTGTGTCGCTGCCCGCACGCAATGTCTTTGCCCGCCCCCCGCATCTGAGCCCCGTGCAGGCCGCAGCGCTGGGCGTGAACCACCTCACCGCTTGGCGCATGCTGTTTACCAAGGCACAACTCAAGCCCTGGGAGACGGTGCTGATCTTCGGCATCGGCGGTGGCGTCTCGCTGGCTGGGCTGCAACTGGCCAAGAGCGTGGGCGCCCGCGTGATTGCCTGCTCGCGCGACGCCCACAAGTTGGAGAAGGCCCGCGCCTTGGGCGCTGATGCCACCGTGCAGTTGGGCAGCGGCCAGGAGGCCAAAGAGGTACTGGCCCTGACCCAAGGCCAGGGCGTGGAGGTGGTGTTTGAAAACGTCGGTGCCGCCGTCTGGCCCATCGCCATGAAGGCCCTGGCCCGCGGCGGCCGCCTGGTGACCTGCGGCGCCACCACGGGCGACCAGCCCGGCGCTGACCTGCGCCGCCTGTTCATCCGCCAGTTGCAGGTGATGGGCTCCACCCTGGGCACGCTGAGCGAGTTCCGCACCTTGTTGGACTGGGTGCAGCACCACGCCTTGGTGCCGGTGATCGACAGCCACTACCTGCTGGACGAGGTGCATGCGGCGCTGGACAGGCTCAGCAGCGGGGCTCAGTTCGGCAAAGTTGCGCTACACAGCGGCGCTTGATCGACGAAATAACCATATCTTGAACACACGCCCCATCTTCATCAAGCAGATTGGCTCAGTCCAATTGAACGAGCTTGGTCGAAGGAGCCTCCTCTTGCTGCGAACACTACGCTGCCTGCTGATTTGCTTCATTGTCCAGACGTCTTCGACCTGTTTCGGGGCGGGTGGTGTCACGGCGTTCGAATCGGATCTGCCATTTACAAGCCCTGAGGAGGCATGGCAGAGCAGGGCAGGCTTTCGTGAAGTGACCCAAGCCCCAGAGTTTTTGGGGTGGGCCAAAGGCCCGCGCTGGGTGTGGCTGCAAGCACGGACAGCGGTGTGCGTCCAGGCGTCAAATTGTCTTGTTTATTTCGGAGCCCCACCCGTTGTCCGATACGAGGCTTGGTCCATCGATGCCCAGACGGGTTCAGCAACACACCTGACATCTGGTGGTGCAGCGGCGCCGAGGGTTGAAGGAAGTAGCACTCATTCACCAAGAGTCGTCATTCCCTGGCCGCATGCAACGGACTCCGTGCTTGTTCGCTTCGAGCCTATCGCCACCGCTGTGATTGACCCGCAGTTGATAGATGCCGTTGCTCTCAACCGACTGGCCAGACTAGAAGGATGGATCGCGGGAACTATCTTCTGCCTGTTGTTCATTGCATTCACATTCCATGCCTACAGCATCTATGCGAGACGATCGCGCTCCGATATGGAGAGAGTCGGCATCATATTGACCGCTTGCATCTGGATATTGGTTTTCAATTTATTTGTAGACGAATCACTGCGAGGATGGAGTGGAATTTATATAAATAGATTTATTTCAACCCTTCTTGCAACAATTCTAATTCTCATCAATTTCCAAATTATTGATCTATTCAACATTCATGAGGAGCCCCGCTGGATAGAAAATGGGCTGCGAATAGTTGGTTTCAGCGTCATTCCTTCTTGCGTCCTCGGAGAAATCATCTATGGATCCAGCCTTCAAGGATTGATGACAAACGCAGGAATTCAAGCATTAATATTTTTAGCAGCGGCTTATAGGCGATATATCAAGGGAGATCCCGATGCGAGGAGACTCATCTGGCTAGGTGTCAAGCCCCGGGAGATCATTCACACGTTTTGTGAAGAGCTTGGGGTGTGAGGCGTGCCATTTTTTCAGGGCCTCGATGGGGGTCTAGTGGTTGAGGGCGCGTTGAGGAATTCGATGGTTGTAGGTGTCGACGTAGTTGGTGAGAGTGGCCTCAAGCTGT
>NZ_JBIKNQ010000105.1:0-5951 GCF_044358605.1 Ideonella sp. | reverse complement strand
CCCGCGCAGGAGTGTCCAAGGGCGCTGGAGTAGGCGCAATCCGCAGCCCGGGCTGGTGCCCGGGCAAGGAGAGCAACACCCGCCAGCGCCCTTGGACGCCCTGCCCTACGGGTGAGTCCTACAGGCCACGCCATTCGTTGTTGCGCCGCTTGCCCGCACAGAGGTGCGGGCGGCGCAGCGCGCCTAGACTGGCCTGGCCTGTAGGGCTCACGCGGGTAGGATTTGTATGTCAACAGACCCTAGCCTTCGCGGCGCCGAAAGGCTTGCCAAGAGTCCCAGCTGTACAGGCTGAGCGCCAGCCAAATCAGCCCAAAGCCCAGCAGCCGTTGTGGGCTGAGGGGCTCTTGAAACACCAGCCAGCCCAGCACAAACTGCAGGCTGGGCGCCAGGTATTGCAGCAGCCCCAAAGTGCCCATGCTGACCCGCTGGGCGCCAAAACCAAACAGCAGCAGCGGAATGGCCGTGAGCGGCCCTGCCACCAGCAGCCAGGCCCAGGTGCTGGGGCTGTGGCTGCCGTCGGGGCTGTGCAGCGTCAGCCACAGCAGGGCGGGCACCGCGATGGGCGCCAGCAGCAGGGTTTCCAAAGACAAGCCTTCGAGCGAGCCCAGCGGCGCCATCTTTTTGATCAAACCGTAAAAGCCAAAGCTCAGGGCCAAGGCCAGCGCCACCCAGGGAGGCGTACCCATGGCCACGGCCATCCAGACCACGCCAGCACCAGCCACGCCCAGGGCCAACCATTGCAGCTTGCGGGGCCGCTCGTGCAGCACCAGCACGCCCAGCAGCACATTCACCAGCGGGTTGATGAAGTACCCCAGGCTGGCCTCCAGCACATGGCCGTGGTTGACGGCCCAGACATAGATCAGCCAGTTGCTCGACAGCAGCAGGGCGGCTGCCGCATAAGTGCCCAAGACCTTGGGCTGGCGCAGTGCCTCGCGCAGCCAGGCCCAGCGGCGCTGCACGGCCAATACGCCGGCTACAAACACCAGGGACCAGACCGAGCGGTGGGCCACGATCTCCAGCGACGGGACGTTGCTCAGCTGATGAAAATACAGCGGGAATAAGCCCCAGATGATGTAGGACGCCGCAGCGGCCCAAAGCCCGTGATGCATGGTGGTCAGAAGAGGGGAGTGTCCAGCGCGGGCAGCGGGTCCAGCCAAGGCCCGCTGGCGCATAACTGCTGCCACTCGGGCCCCGGCGGGGCTGTCAGCCGCAGCGGCTGCGCTGTAAAGGGGTGGGCGAAGCGCAGCCCCCAAGCGTGCAGCCACAAGCGCGGCGTGCCGACGTGGCGGGCCACCGCATGGTTGTGCGGGGCTTTGCCGTGGGTGGTGTCCCCCACCAGCGGGTGGCTGATGGCCTTGGCATGGCGGCGGATTTGGTGGCGTCGGCCTTGCAGCGGCCGAGCGCAGACCAGCGCATAGCGGCTGCTGGCATGGCGTGCATCCACCGCAAAAGGCCACTCCACCCGCGCCAAGCGCTGCCATTCGGTTTGCGCTTCCAGGTGAGGCTGGCCAGTGCTGGGCAGCTCGGGGTCGCGGGCCAAGGGGTAGTCAATCAGCTGCTGCTCAGCCGGCCAGCCGCGCACCAAGCCCAGGTAGGCCTTGCTCACGCCACCTGCTTCAAACAGCGCCCCCATCTGGCGTGCGGCCTCGGGGCTGCGGGCCAGCATCAGCAGGCCGGAGGTGGCTTTGTCTAAGCGGTGCACCGGGGCCAGCCAGTCGGTGCTCAAGGCACGCAGGCGGTCCATCACCGAATCTTGCTCTCGGTTGTCCAGCTCGCTGCGGTGTACCAACAGGGCCGGTGGCTTGTGCAGCACGCACAAGTGCTCGTCCGCCCACAGCAGTGGCAGGCCAGCGGCGTGCGCGGCGTCGGCCCAGGCCATGTCCACGGAAGAGTCAAGCATCAGCGGTGCTGGCCGTCCAGATAGAGCCAGTGGCCTTCAGCGTCGCGCTCAAAGCGGCTGATCTCGTGCAGCCGGTGGGCGCGCCCGCCCAGCTTGCTCAGCGCCACAAACTCAACCTCTGCATGCTGCGCGTCCAAGACGGTGTGGCGCTTCACCGTCAGCCCCAGCCAGCGCAAACCGGGCTCAGGCGGCTCCAGCGTGGCAGGGCGGTGGGCGGGGTGCCAGGTGGCCAGCAGGTAGTCCCGCAGGTCCAGCACAAAGGCGCTGTAGCGCGAGCGCATCAGGCTCTCGGCATCGGGTGCTTGTAGCGCCAAGGGGCCCTGGTGCCAGCGCCCGCAGCAGTCGGCATAGGCGAGCGGCCGCGCTTGGCGCCCGGTGCCATCGCTGCGGCCACAAGGGCAGGGCAGCGGTGCACTCACAGCGAGGCAGGCTCGCGCAGCGGGCTCAGGGTTTGCGCTGCGGTGAGTGCGTCGTCCAACACTTCCACCCAGTGGCGCACCGGGCGCTCGCTGCCGGTTTGCAAGTGTTGGATGCAGCCGATATTGGCCGAGACAATGGTCTCGCCGGGCACGCTGGCCAGGGCCTTGAGCTTGCGGTCGCGCAGTTGCAGCGAGATCTCGGGCTGCAGCACCGAATAAGTGCCGGCCGAGCCGCAGCACAAATGGCTGTCGCAGCTGGCGGTGCGCACTTCAAAACCCAGCTTGGCTAAATGTTCTTCCACACCGCCCTTAAGGCGCTGTGCATGTTGCAGGGTGCAGGGCGGGTGATAGGCCAGCGGCACCGCTTCAGGCTGTGCCTCACCCCGGTGGCGCTTGGCCGCCAGGGCTTTTTGCAGCGGTGCCACCAGTTCAGGCAGCAGCTCGCTCAGGTCTTTGGTCAGCGCGCTGATGCGCTGGGCTTTGTCGGCATAGTCGGGGTCATGGGCCAGGGCATGGCCATACTCTTTGACGGTGGCGCCGCAGCCGCTGGCGTTCATCACGATGGCCTCGACCGCGCCGTGGGCGGTCAGGCCTTGGACCAGCGGCCACCAGGCGTCGATGTTGCGACGCATGTCGTTCAAGCCGCCTTCTTGGTCGCCCAGGTGGGCACGGATGGCGCCGCAGCAGCCGGCCTCGTCGGCCACCACGGTTTGAATGCCAGCGGCGTCCAGCACCCGTGCGGTGGCGGAGTTGATGTTGGGCATCATGCCCGGCTGCACGCAGCCCATCAGCATCAGCACCTTGCGCTCATGGTGCCGCGTGGGCCAGCGATGGGCTTCTTTGCTGGCCTTGGGCGGCACCTTGGCCTTCAGCGATGAAGGCAGTAATGGGCGCACCATTTGGCCCAGCTTCATCGCGGGCTCAAAGGCGGCCGAGGGCAGGCCTTCTTTCAGCAGCCAGCGCACGGCGCGTTCGGTGCGTGGGCGCTCGACCTTGGCGTCCACCAAGCGTCGGCCAATCTCCACCAGCGCACCGTATTGCACACCACTGGGGCAGGTGGTTTCGCAGTTGCGGCAGGTCAGGCAGCGGTCCAGGTGCAACTGAGTGGAGCGCGTCGGGGTGGCGCCTTCCAACACCTGCTTCATCAGGTAGATGCGGCCACGCGGGCCATCCAACTCGTCGCCCAGCAATTGGTAGGTGGGGCAGGTGGCGGTGCAAAAGCCGCAGTGCACGCACTTGCGCAAAATGGCTTCAGCCGCTTGGCCGTCGGCGGTGTGGGCGTGCTCGGGGGCGAGATGGGTTTGCATGCGCTGTCAGTCCTGCGGCGCCAGCGTGTAGCTCAGCACCCAGTAATGGTGAAAGTCGTGCCACTGCGCGTCGCGTGCGCGGGGGCCTGCCAAGGTCTTGGCGGCTTCAGGGCTGGGGAAGTTCTTCAGCACTTCAAAGCTGCGGCCATCGTTCAGGCGGCGGGTTTGATAGGTGTTGCCTTCGTCGTCTTGGCGGGTGATGGGCGAGCTGCTGGCCTGCACAAACTGGTTGTCCAGGTGCACCACGCGGGCGCCGGGCTGCAGCTTGCTGTGCAAGGTGGCCAGCCAGTCGGGCAGGCGGCGCAGGGGGATGTGGCTCCACCAGCAGCCGATGAAGGCGGCGTCGAAATGGCTGGCCACGCCATCCAGGGTGTAGGCATCGGCCTCTTGCAGGCGCACGCAGGGCGGCAGGGCCTTGGCGCGGGCCACGGCCAGGGTCTCGGGGTTGATGTCGGTGGCCAGCCACTCGGCGGCTTGTGCGGCGGCGGCGGGTGTCCAGTAGCCGGTGCCGGTGGCCACTTCCAGCACTCGGCGCCCGGCAAACTGGGCAGGCAGCCAGGCCTTGATGGCGGCCAGGTCGGCCTGCCGTTCAGGTTTGGCATAGACGGCCTCGTACTCGCGGGCCCGCTCTGCGTAATAGGCCTGCATCGAGGCTTCGGTCGCGTGCTCCATCACAACTCCGGGTGTAGACGTTGACGGTTGAAGATGCCGGCGGGGTCAAAGGCCCGCTTCAGCTCGCGGTGGATGCGCAGCAGCGGGGCCGACAAGGGCGCAAAGCCATCGGCACCGCCGTCGCCGCCCCACCAGCGTTGGGCGTGGCCTCGGGCGTCTTGGGCTGCTTCATGCACGGCAGTGGCACTGGCCGTGGTCAGCAGCCAGCGCTGGCCGCCGCCCCACTCCACCAACTGGTCGATCAGGTGCTCGCCGCCCAAGGAGACGCGCGGCGCACTGGGCGCGACGGACAGCCGCCACAGGCTCGCGCCTTGGGCGCGCACGGCGTCGCGGGCCGTGGCAAAAAAGTCATCGGTCTGCTCGCGCAGGCCGTTCCAAAACGGGGCGGCCAAGTCTTCGGCGATGGGCTCGCCGCCCAGGCGTCGCGCCGCAGATGTGACGGCCGCAGCGGCACCGCGCAAGCGCAGCACCAAGGTGTCGTCCCACCACACGCTGGCGTTCAGCGGCAGCGGGTCGCCCGCCCATTGGTTGAGGTGACGCAGCGCGCTGGTTTGGTCCATGTCGAAGCGCAGGGTCAGGCTGGCGGGCGGCAGCGGCAAGACCTTGAGCGAGACCTCGCAGATCACACCCAGCACGCCCATGGAGCCGGCCAGCACGCGCGAAACATCGTAGCCCGCCACGTTCTTCATGACCTGGCCGCCGAAGCTCATCACCTCGCCACGGCCATTCAGCAGCGTGGCGCCCAGCACATAGTCGCGCACGCTGCCCACGCTGGCGCGCGCCGGGCCGGCCAGCCCCGCAGCCACCATGCCGCCCACGGTGCCACCGCCAAAGCGGGGGGGCTCAAAGGCCAAGTACTGCTGGCGCTCGGCCAAAGCCGCTTCCAGCTCTGGCAGGGGTGTGCCCGCCCGCGCAGTGATCACCAGCTCGGTGGGCTCATAAGACGAGATGCCGCACAGCGGCCGCACATCCAGTACCTCGCCCACGGGCGGGCCGCCCCGGCCGTCTTTGCTGCCACTGCCACGGATGCACAGCGGGCGTTGGTCTGCCGTGGCCGCCTTGACGGTGTCGACGAGTTGATTCAGCACGGCCTTAGACATGCCGACCTCCTTGATGGGCTGGCGTTTGCAGAGCGCGGCTTAGGGAATGAGTTGAGCCACCGGGTACAGGCCGCCCGAGAACTTCAGGGGCTTGTACTCCAGGGTGAAAGGGTTGAAGTAACCGGCTTGGCCTTTGGCGGGCGCTGCCGAGCCAAAGTCGGCCAGCACCGCGCCCTCGCCCCGCCGGCTGCCCACAGGCGGCACGCCAAAGCCCAGATAGCCGCCGGGGCGCGCCACCAGCAACTGCGTGCCGTCGCTGCTGACCCCGTTGGTATTGGGCAGCACGCTGCTGTTGCCGCCCGTGGCCGTGCGCAGATATGTCACTTCGCTCACGGTTTGCACCTTGAGCCGGTAGTCGGTGATGTTGGCGGCCGAAATGACACCGGTGCTGCCATCGGTGGTGATGGTGCCCGTCAGCGTGGTGCCAGAGGGGTAGACCACCGGCATCACCCGAAACACCGAGCTGCCTGCGGGCGCTGTGGCCACCTTGCGAGAGCCGCCGTTCGGGTCGCCAAACCATTGCCAGTCGAACTGCGCCCCGTTGACGTAGCTG